>NZ_AP031500.1:2023931-2747862 GCF_042847215.1 Gilvimarinus japonicus | reverse complement strand
GTCGTCTTCTTCATCCAAGCGCACAAGGTCCAGGTCGATAGCCAGCAGCTCATGGCTGATCTCGCGCTCATCCTCACACAAGATCACCGCCCGTTGCATCGCGTTTTCTAGCTCGCGCACATTGCCGGGCCATGTATAGGTGGTGATCGCCTGGATGGCCTCGGGGGAGAGCTTGAGAATAGGCTTGTTAAATTGGTGGCTATAGCGGGTTAGCAAGGCTTCGGCGAGTAGCAGAATATCCCGGCCGCGCTCGCGCAATGGGGGAATTTCAAGTTGTATCACATGGATGCGAAAGTACAAATCTTCGCGAAACTTACCCTCTTGCGCCAGTTGACGTAAATCGCGGTGGGTGGCGGCGACGAGCCGCACATCGACTTTGCGCGATTCAACTGAACCCAGCGGACGCACCTCGCCCTCTTGCAGCACCCGTAGCAGGCGCGCTTGAGCTTCCAGGGGCAGCTCGCCAATTTCATCCAAAAACAAGGTGCCACCATCGGCGGCAGCGACTAGGCCCTCGCGAGTGCTGGCGGCACCGGTAAAGGCGCCTTTTTCGTGGCCAAATAGCTCGGACTCGATCAGGGTCTCGGGGATGGCCGCACAATTGACCGAAATCATTAATTCTTTGTGGCGCCGGCTTTGCTCGTGTAGGGAGCGGGCGACCAGCTCTTTACCGGTCCCGGTTTCGCCGTGAATAAGCACGGTGGCATCAGTGGGGGCAACCTTGGCGATACGGCTGTACAGCTTCTTCATAACGTCGCTGGAGCCGATCATACCGGTCACTTTGCTGCCGTCGGTATTTGGGGTTTGCTCCCGCTTGGCGGCGGAGGATTTACCGATAACGCGCTTAACGGCGGTAACCATTTCATCGTGATCAAACGGTTTGGCAATGTAATCAACCGCCCCCATGCGCATAGAATCCACGGCAGAGCGCAAGCTGGCGTAGCTGGTCATGATAAGCACCGGGATCTCGCCGGCGAGCTTGATTAAATCGGTGCCGGGGGCGCCGGGTAGGCGCAAGTCGGAGATGATCAGCTCAAAGTCGCTAAGCTGAAATTTGCCGGTGGCTTCACGTACCGAGGGGGCTTCACTCACCTCGTACTTATTGCGCTCAAGCAGTTTGCGTAGCGCTGTGCGGATAATTGCTTCGTCTTCAACAACCAGAATCTTAGTCATAGTTACTTCAATCGGCCTTGTCGGTCGCGTCACCACGAATCATGTCGTCAATAGGCAACATAGACTCTAAGTGACGCGGCAATTTAATAACCAGTTGAGCTCCGCGGTGGTTCGCGGTATCGACCGGGCTGATCACGTCCAAAGTACCGCCATGGTCATCGATAATACTGTAAACCATCGCCAGCCCAAGGCCCGTGCCTTCGCCGGGGTCTTTGGTGGTGAAAAACGGTTCAAGTATCTGATCGATGTGTTCAGGGGAGATACCTTCACCCTGATCCGTGACGGTGACTGTGATGTTGTCGTCATCTTCATCGCTGTCTAGGATAACACGTCCTTCGGGCTCGCTGGCATCCCGCGCATTGGACAGCAAATTAATGAATACCTGAATCATCTGCTGAGTGTCGCCGGCGACGATGGCATTGGCTGCCACCAAGTTGTCGAAATGCACCTGAGTTTTTTCTTTTTGTAACGACAGCAGTGAGATGGCCTCTGCAGCGCATTCGCGCAGGGCCACGGCCTCGAAGGCGCTTTTTTTGTTTTGCCCGCTGTGGGAGTAGCTCACCAGCGACTGCACAATCTTACTGACGCGGTCAGTTTGGCTCAAAATCTGCTCGGCGGTTTCTAGGATCTCGGGGTTGTCCGATTCATAGCGTAAATTTTGGCTTAAACAGGCGATGCCGGTGATGGGGTTGCCGATCTCGTGGGCGACACCTGCCGCCAGCCGGCCGACGGAGGCGAGGCGCTCGGAGTGAATCAGCTCCTGCTCTAGCAGCTGGGTTTCGGTGACATCCTCAAGCAAAATCACTTGGTCGTATTCGCTTTTGCGAAACGCTGCCGCTTGAGCGCGCCGCCCGGTTACCGGCCCCTCAATGGCGGCCTTGTGCAGGCTGATCCAGTGGGGGCGACTGTTGAGGGCGATCTCGTGGCGATACAGGTGGGCGTCTTCGCCCTCGCTAAAGTTTAGCAGCAGCTCGCACCAAGGCTGAGCTAGATCGTCCAGGTGCGAGCCTATCACCACCTCAGAGGGAATCTGGGTCAGATTTGCCATGGCCCGGTTCCACATTAATATCTCTTTGTCGCGTCCCAGTGAGCACACGGCCATGGGCAGCTCCTGTAAGGTTTTACGGTGATACAGGCGCAAATTGTTAAGCTCGGCCGCCATCCCGGTAAGGTGGCTGCGGTATTGCGATAGGCGGTTTTCAATTAGGTTAATGTCGACGGTATCGCGCGCCTCGGCCAGCTTGTAGGGCAGGTGGTTGTCCATAATCTCGCCGGCGACGTGAATCCCCATCAAGCCCGATAAGTTTGCCTCTAGTTGATCGCGCAAGCGCCGCAAGGCGTAGGGGCGACGCTCGGCGACATTAAGGTTGAGCTGTTTTAGGGCAATGTCCACTTCGCGGCTGGCGGTCACTTTGCCCAGCGGTTTTGCTAAGCGGGTTTTAAACTCGTCGGCCGAGTGCACATCCAGCGCTTGGCGCACCGGGTGCGACAACTCGTCGGCGGCGCACAGCTCGGCGCTGTAGGCTTCTTCTTCGGTTTGTCGGGTGAGCAGTGAAACGCCGACAAACAGTAAGGTGTTAAGGCCCAGCGAGTAGAGGGTAATCTGGCTCCAGTGATCCATGCCCACGCCCAGCTCACCATCGCCAAAAGGCACTGCGATGGTGCTGATGCCGGTAATAAGCGGGACGAGCAAGCCGGTAGCCCAGACGACGGTGCCAGCAGTAAGGCCGATGATTAAGCCCCGGCGGTTGCCTCGGGTCCAAAATACAATGGCAAAAATGCCCGGCAAAAATTGCAGTGTCTCGATAAATGCTACCAACGCCAGATGAAACAAGCTCTGGCGGTTGTCCAGCATCCAGTAAAACAGATAGGCCCCTAAAAAGAGCGTGGCGACCACAATTCGCCGCAGCCACACCAGTTGGCTGTAAATGTCTTGTTTTCGGCGCAGGCGCAAAAAGGGCAGAATCCAGTGGTTCATGACCATGGTCGATAGCGCCAGAGTGATGACCACCATGGCGCCAGTCGAGGCCGATAGCCCGCCGACAAACGCCAGAATCGTCAGCGAGTGCGAGCCGGATAAAATGGGCACGCCGAGCGTGAAGTACTGCGCCGGCAAAGGCACGGACAGTTCAAAGCCGGCCCACAAAATAGGAAAGATCGGCAGCGCCAAAAACAGTAAAAACAGCGGAAACGCCCAGGTAACGGTACGGGTGTTACGTAAAATAGGGTTCTCGGCCACGCCCATATGAAAGATATGCGGCATGGTAACGGCGGTGGCGACAAACACCAGCAGCAGTGTGTGAGCAGCACCGTCGCGAATAGGCGAATGCAGCAGTGCAAGGTTTTCGGGGTTGCGCTCGAGCCATTCATCGAGTCCGTCAAAGCCGTCAAATACACCGTAGACGGCGAGTAGACCAATGGCGCAAAGGGCAAATACTTTGAGCAGTGATTCGAACGCCATAGCGGTAATCAGGCCGCGATGGCGCTCGCGGTTGGAGCCAAATAATATGGTAAACAGCGCCAACATACCGCAGTAAGCGAGTGCCATAAGGTCTTTAAACGTTAGGCCTGTGCCAACAATGGGCAGCGCCGGGTCGCGGCTCACTGTCATGATGTGCATGGTGTCGGCAATGGCCTGAATCTGCAGCGCCATTAACGGCAAAATACCCAGCAGCATACACAGCGTGGTTAGCGCTCCAATACCGTGGCTGTGGTAGCGAAACACCAGCAAGTCGGCCAGCGAGTGTACCTGATGGCGGCGGGCCAGCTCGGTAATGGGCCCCAGCGCGACGGGGGCAAACAAAAATAGTGCGCCGGTGCCAAGGTAATAGGCCAGCGCGCCATAGCCGAACTGAAAGGCGAGGTCGATGACGCCATAAAATGCCCAGGCGCTGGCAAAGATGCCCAGCGACAAAATGTAGGTAATCGGGTGCTCGGTAATAGCCCGAGGCAGCCAGCCGCGCTCGGTAATGGTGGCAATACCAAAAATTAATAACAGGTAGGCGAGCCCGATCAGGGCGACGTGAGTGAGTTCAAATGTCATGAGGGTTTCTTGCGGGCCTGAATAGCGTAAGCGACGGCGATCACCAAAACCCACATAATGTACGGGCGATACCAAGCGCCTTCCGGGTTCACGATCCAGGTGAACAAGGTGGGCGAAAATATATAGGCAATCAGCAACAGCAATATCACCAGGCGCTGGTTATTCATAAAGTTTCCGTAAATTCAGGGCGTGTGTTGGGCGGCGATGCCTGCCAGTGCCGATCGTTGCCAGTGGCTACAAGCCCAAGCAAGTATCGTTGCGGGTGATTCGCGGCCGAGTGCCTCGGGTGGATTTTGCCTTAGAAAGGCCAGTGCCTGCCAGAGGTTTTCACGAATTTGATGGTTATCCAGTGCGGTCGCGTGGTTTTGTTTGCTCAATTTGCGGCCATTTGCCCCCAGCGCCACTGGCACATGGCCGTAGACCGGCGCGGTCGCATTGCGCAGCGTAAAAAAGCGGTGCTGACGAGCGGTGACCGGCAGTAGGTCTGCGCCGCGTATCACATGGGTAATGCCCTGAGCGATATCGTCTATCACTACCGCTAGCTGATAGGCAAACAAGCCGTCTTTACGCATGACCACCGCATCGCCCACATCTTGGGCGAGGTTTTGGCTCTGTGGGCCCTGCAGTAAGTCGTCAAATTGAACCGTATCCGCAAGTTGAGTAAAGGGGGCGGGCAACTGATATAGCTTGAGGCGTAGCGCCTGCGGGCCGGTTGTGTCTGGCGGGTGAGTGCGACAGTGGCCGTTGTATATGCCGCCGCTGGCGCTAATGTCGCGGCGGGTGCAATTGCAGGGGTAAACCAGGCCGGCTTGATGTAGCTCGGCTAATGCGCCGCGGTAGGCATCTGCCCGAGTGCTTTGCCATAATACGTCGCCGTCCCACTCTAAGCCGTGCTGTTCAAGCGTGCGTAAAATGTCGTCGGCGGCACCCGGAAGCTCGCGGGGCGGGTCGATGTCGTCCATACGCAGTAGCCAGCGGCCGCGGTGGTGGCGAGCGTCTAAGTAGCTGGCCAGGGCGCTCACGAGCGAGCCAAAATGGAGTGGCCCTGAGGGCGAGGGGGCAAAACGGCCAATATAAGTCATGAGGTGACGGCATGTCGGCTTAGTGTACCGACTTTTAGTGCAAGCGCATTAAGTGAAGTGCAAGCTGGCCCCACCGGGGCGGGGCCAGCTCAGGCGGTTAACCGCCGATTTGTTTCTCTTTGATTTCGTCGAGTGTTTTGCAGTCAACACACAAGGTCGCGGTGGGGCGAGCTTCAAGACGACGAATACCAATCTCGACGCCGCACGCATCACAAAAACCGTAGTCTTCGTTTTCGATCAGCTCAAGCGTACTGTCAATTTTTTTAATGAGTTTGCGCTCGCGATCGCGGGTGCGCAGCTCAAGGCTAAACTCTTCTTCCTGACTGGCGCGGTCGGCTGGATCGGGGAAGTTGGCGGCCTCATCTTTCATGTGGCTCATGGTGCGGTCAACTTCTTCCATAAGCTCCCGGCGCCACGACAGTAGCAGATTCTGAAAATGCTCCAGCTGCTGGGGGTTCATATACTCTTCGCCTTTCTTTTCTTTGTAAGGCGAAAAAGTGCGCAGCGTGTAGCTTTCGACTTTGGCTGAATTATTGGGCATAGTGCAACGCCTCTGTATCTCCTGGGGCTGATTCCGCAGCGCTGTGCGCGGTGGATCAGTGTCAAGGTTACGGGGGCCGGCTCAGCCGACTCCGCGGGTCTCCTCTTCGTTCACAATGGCAATTTGCCTCACTGTGGCGGAAGGAAAGCGAAGCTACCAGATTCCAAAAAGCTGTGCCAGTTTTTTTTGTAAAATTGCTCAGTTATTGAGCTTTTGGCCGCAACTTAGGCCCTTGCTCGTTATAATGTCGCCTTTTTGGGGGGGGATGCGAGGCTGATTATGCAGGATAACAAAAATTGGCAGCAAGGGCGGTTGCTGCGCCGCTACAAACGTTTTCTGGCAGACGTGTTACTGGAAGACGGTTCTGAATTGACTATTCACTGTCCCAATACCGGCTCGATGCGCGAATGCTTGGCATTAGATTCACCCTGCTGGTTTTCTCACTCAGACAGCAAAACGCGCAAGTATCCCAATACTTGGGAGGTAGCCACGACGCCCGCTGGTGACCTTGCCGGTATTAACACCGGGCGCGCTAATGCCTTGGTGCGCGAGGCCATAGAGACAGGCATTATTGGCGAGCTGAGCGGTTACGACACGATTAAAGCCGAGGTTAAATACGGCGATGAAAACTCTCGTATCGACTTTTTACTAACAGGCCGTGATGCCGACTGCTACGTGGAGGTAAAAAACGTTACCTTGAAAGAGGGCGAGGGGCAGGGCTATTTTCCCGATGCGGTCAGCGCCCGTGGCAGCAAGCACTTGCGCGAGCTTGCCGCTATGGCTGAGTCCGGCGCGCGAGCGGTGTTGATTTTTTGTGTCCAGCACAGCGGGATTGAGCAGGTGGCACCCGCGGCACATATTGATCCGGCTTATACCGCCGCGTTTTACGACGCCGTTAAGCGCGGCGTCGAGGTGCTCGCCTACCGCGCCGAGATTGCGCCCGAGAATAGCGATATCACTTTAACCCGTGGGATCGCCGTGTCGCTTAGTCCGCCGCTCACTCAGTCGTAATAGCGTAAAGGGCACCATCGGTTATTTGGTGCTCAATGGCCTGTAATGATTGGCCGTTGCAAGGGCCTGCAATGCACTGGCCTGTTTCGATGGCAAACAGTGCGCCGTGGTTGGCGCACTGAATCAGGCTCATATCAGCGGTTAAAAATTCGTGTTCGACCCACTCTAGCGGAATATGCACATGGGGGCACAGGTTGCGGTAAACAAACACGCGATCGCCGCGGCGCACGGCAAACACGCCTATGCCAGCATCGGGTAAGTCAAAGCCGAGGCTGCTGTTGTCGGGTAGCTCAGCCAATTGGCACAGGTAGTGGTTGTTCGTACTCACAGCGATTAAAGCTCCGGTGGCGCGAGGGTGACTTGGGTTTGGCGCAGTGTACCATCTCGCACATAGTGCACTTCCAAAGTGTCCCCGGGCTTGTGAGACTCTATCAGGGCGAGAAATTCATCCGGGTTACGGGTGGGGGTGTCGTTTAAGGCAATCACAATATCACCTAGTTCGACGGTGCCCCAAGCGCCGCGTTTGGCGCCACGCAGGCCGGCTTTAGCGGCGGGCTTGCCGGGTGCGGCGTGTAAAATAGCCACCCCTTCGACGCCAGCGCGGCGTGCCCAACGACTGGGCGCAAACTCGATACCAAACTCGGGGCGCACCAAACGGCCGTATTCAATCAGTTGCGGCACAATTTGCTTGACGATATTGACCGGAATGGCAAAGCCGATGCCGGCGCTGGCGCCGCTGGGACTATAAATCATGGTGTTTACGCCAATTAGCTCGCCAGCCGAGTTAAGCAACGGGCCGCCCGAGTTGCCGGGGTTAATGGCAGCGTCGGTCTGAATCACGTTGTGAATCTTGCGCTGGTTAGGCGCCTCAATTTCGCGCCCCAATGCGCTTACCACACCGGTGGTGAGGGTGGCATCCAGACCAAAGGGGTTGCCGATGGCCAGCACCTTACGCCCCACCGATAAATCTCCCGAATCGCCCATGGGCAAGGCTTGCAACTTCTCTTTTGGGGCTTCGACCTTGAGCAGCGCCAAGTCTTTGTCTGGCGCTAAGCCTGCAACGCTTGCAGGCCAGCGGCTTTGGTCGGGCAGGGTAATGGATAACTGCTGGGCGCCTTCAACCACATGATAGTTGGTGACGATGTAACCCGCTTCGCTCCAGACGAAGCCCGTCCCGGCCCCTTGCGGAATTGAGAGTAGATCGAGTGAACGCCGGTCGCGCACCACTTGGTAGCGGTTAACATACACCACACTGGGGCTGGCAAACTCAAACACCTCAATGGTATTGCGCTCGTCGTCGGTGGCAAAGGTTGGTGCCGATGGCGGCGTTGGTGTGGCGGGCGGCTCGTCGGCGCTGCACGAGGCGGCGCCGATTAAACCCATTAGCAGGGCGGTTATGTGTACTAGCGTTTTAGACATGATTTTTTAAGGCGGCGATACGCTCATCTAACGGTGGGTGGCTGGCAAATAGTTTGCCGGCGGTTTTGTGCCAGCCTGAGGAAATACCAAAGGCTTGCATGCTTTTGGGCATAGGGGTGGGCGCCCCGGCCTGAGTTTCGGCTTTTAGACGCTCTAGCGCGCGGATCATTCCATTGCGGCTTGCCAGTGTTGCACCAGCGTGGTCGGCGCGGTATTCACGGTAGCGTGAAAATGCCATAACAATCATTGAGGCAATAAATGCCAACAGTATCTCGGCAACGAAAGTCACGATGTAATAGCCAATGCCCACACCTCGCTCCGTTTTAAACACGACTTTATCCACGGTGTAGCCAATAATTCGCGCAAAGAACATCACAAAGGTGTTTACCACCCCTTGGATCAGGGTAAGAGTGATCATATCGCCGTTGGCGACGTGGCCGATTTCGTGGGCAAGTACGGCGCGGGCTTCTTCGCGATCAAATCGTTGCAGTAACCCCGCGCTTACCGCGACTAATGATTTATTGCGGTTCCAGCCGGTGGCAAAGGCGTTGGCCTGATTGGCCGGGAAGATTCCAACCTCGGGCATGCCTATGCCGGCACGCTCAGCCAGATCGGCAACGGTTGCTACCAGCCATTTTTCATCGGGAGTTCGGGGGGTGGTGATGATTTTAGTGCCGGTACCACGCTTGGCCATAAACTTGGATAAAAACAGCGAGATAAACGATCCGGCAAAACCAAATACGGCGCAGAATATAAGTAGGTTGGTTAAGTCGAGCCCGGTGCCAGATTCGTTAAGAATTTGGCCGACGCCCAGTAAGTTGAGGGTAACGCTGGCAAGAACCAAAACGCCTAAATTAGTAAGAATAAATAAGCCAATGCGCATCACGGCGGGTATCTCCTAGTAAACCGTAACAGATAGATCACTATATGCGTGTTGGCGGGTAAGAATTCAATAGGGGGAGAGAAAAATGGCCGCCCAAAGGGCGGCCTAAGCAACCGTGATTAGCCATGGGTACCTAAGTACCCAAAGACCCCGAAGGGTCTGAGGAGAAGATCAGGCAATTGACTTGCAGGAGAATTGACCGATCAGCGGGGGCGACAACTCGCCACCCGATAAGCGTAACGATAATTGTTATCATTATCTTTGTCAATAATAACTTGCTAAAAAAGTTAACGGGTCAATGCTAGCGGTGTAATTAATGCGAGGGAGCAGGTGGCTGTGCCGCTAAGAGGGGAAAAGGTCGGGCCGTGGTGCGCGCCCAGCGCCATCCGCTGGGCGGTTGTTTTAGCGGTTGTTGCGTAACTGACTGTTTAGACCTTTGATTTTATCGGCCATCTCTTCAATTAAACCGATACAGATATGCGGTTGGTGTTCGACCAGTTCTATAAATTCTTCTTTGCGTACCGTTAATACGGTGCAATCGCTCGTGGCAACGACATCGGCCATGCGTTTTTGACCGGTAAAAACCGCGAGTGCGCCAAAAATCTCATCGCGATTGATTTGCCCGACGGTTACGCCTTCGCACACCGCCTCGGCATGGCCTTCCAATAAGGTGTACACCAAATCGGCTTCATCGCCTTGGTGAATTATGGTGTCCCCTTGTTTAAAGTATAAAAAGCCGGCATTGGGGTGAAACTCTTTGCGTATCTCCAGTGCTAGGGCCTGCTGATACCAGCTAAGGCGAGCAACTAGGTAGTAGCTCCAGAGCTTTTGTAAGCTTTCGTCAGAACACACATGGTTAATTAACTCATCGCGATCGATGGGCTGTACGGTAATCGCTTCGGTGGCGCTAAACACCGCGCTGGGTAAACTGAGCGTGCGCGGTAGGCCGAGCAAGTCGCCGGGCTCACAGCAAACGATGGTTTTTGCGGCCATTTGGCACTGTACCTGGCCTGCGCGTAACAGAAATACTTGCGAGCTTTTAAGCTCAGCAAATAGGTCGTCGCTAGGCGCTAACGTAATTTCGGCGGAGCTCGGGGTTAATGTTTCGAACACATTGCTGGCAATATCACGAATGCGCTGGCTGAGTTCGGCGAGGGTTTCGGTGTGATTCGTGGGTAAATGCATGGTTGTTTTTACGACTCGGCAACAGTAATAGCCAGCGTCGAGCCGGCCGATAATTTATGCCTTGAGAATACTATGGAAACTCGAATCAAGTCTATGTTGCCGGGTGATGTCGGAACGCCGCTGAACGACGCAAAGCCTCTCTAGGCATATAAAACGGTTTAATACGCCAGCTTTAATTTAAGCTGGCGTTACCGTGCGAATAAAGGTTGTTACGGTGTGGCCGGATTAAGCGCTGGCGACTTGATTGCCCTCGGCTTCGTCGACTAGGCGGGCTTTTAGCTCGGCCGGTAGGTCGTTCCAGTGAATATCGAGCAGGGCCCCATGCAGCGCGTACAACATCACTTTAGAGACGTTGATGTTACGATCCTTAATTCGGCAATAAGCGTTGACGGCGCCCATACCCTTGAGGTCTTCGTAACTGTTAACACCAATAGCCCGTAGAATGTTGACTGTGGCCATCCCCAAATTTTTTAGTTCGAGCAACTCACTGTGCTGGGTCGCCATGTTTACTTCGCTCCGTTGTCACATTATCGTTATATTTTGTGGCTGGTAACAAATGTATATTTATAGCCTACGGTTATATTACATAGTTGGCTAATAAGTGCAAACTTTAGCCAATAAACTTGAGAGCTTTCGCACGTTAGGCGCATAAAGCATCCGCTGACCTCTGCGCCAACCCGTGTGCGGCTGGTATTTTTAGTTTCAACTTTCAGTGTTACGAAGCCGTGTCGGTTTCGGATCAGTGTTGATAACCACAAGAGCAAACACTATGACAAAAACGGCATCCACCCTTGAACGCGCCGCTATGGGGCAAGATGAATCGGCGTTAGCCCCGCTGGGCGAGGGCGTTTATTTGCATGGCGATGTGATTGAGCCCTATCGCGCGTTGGTTAAGGCCGCGCAAGCCCAAGGGTTTGAGTTGAGTATCGCGAGTGGTTATCGCAGTTTTGCGCGGCAGCTGGCAATTTTTAACGCCAAGGCCCGGGGCGAGCGGGCGGTACTTAATGATGCTGGCGACACGGTGGCAATGGATACGTTAAGTGACCTTGATAAGCTTTGGGCTATTTTGCGCTTTTCGGCGCTGCCCGGAACATCGCGGCATCACTGGGGCACGGACATGGATGTGTTTGATCGTGCCGCCATGCCGGCTGAGTATCAACTGCAACTAACGCCAGCAGAGTGTTGCCGTGGTGGCGTTTTTGCCAAATTGCATGAGTGGCTCGATGACTATTTGCCCGGTAGCTTGTTTTTTAGACCCTATCGCGTTGATGCCGGCGCGGTGGCGCCGGAGCGTTGGCACTTGAGCTACGCGCCCACGGCGCTAGAGTTTTCTAAGCAGCTGAGCCCAGAGCGGTTGGCTCGGGTTTTGGCTGCCGCCGATATTGAGCTTAAAAATGTGGTGCTTGAGAATATACCAACCATCTATCAACGCTACGTGTGCGTTTAGGAACCTTAATGGAATCATTGAGCCCCAAGGAAACTGAGCTTAAACCAACTGGCTCTGCCACCGACAGTCAATTTCAGCTGCTGCGTCAACGGCGTTTTTACCCGCTGTTTTGGACACAGTTTGGCGGTGCTTTTAACGATAATTTTTACAAAAGCGCGCTGATAATGCTGTTTACCTACGGCGGTGTTGAGCGTTGGGGTTTAAGTATTGATACGCTTAATAACGTGGTGGCGGCGGCGTTAATTATCCCGTTTTTTTTGTTCGCGCCCAGTGCTGGGCAGTACGCCGACAGGCTCGATAAGGCGCAGGTAACGCGGCGTATCAAGTTGCTTGAAATTGCCGTCATGGTGTGTGGTGCGATCGCGATTGTCAGGGGCAGTTCGGCCATGTTGCTGGCGGTGATTTTTGCTACAGGTATTCAGTCGGCCTGCTTTAGTCCACTTAAATATGCAATATTACCGCAGCATGTGAATGGCGATGAGCTAACCGGAGCCAATGCGCTGTTTCATACCGGGACCTCGCTGGCGGTATTTTTGGGTTTGATTGCCGGTACGTTGGCAATGCAATGGAGCTCTGGCCAGTGGGTCGTGGCCGCCGGCGGTATTTTAATTGCGTGGGCAGGTTGGCGCTTTAGCCGCGAAATTCCGCCGGCGCCAGCGCTGCCCAATGCGCCGCCTATTCAGCCTAACCCGCTGCGCCAAATGGCTCGAACCATAGGGTATGCACGACAAAATAAAACCGTGTTTTGGTGTTTGATCGGCGTTTCTTGGTATTGGTTTTTAGGCTCGGTTTATCTCACGCAGTTACCTAATTTTACCCGCGAAGTACTGGGCGGAAGCGCCTCGGCGGTTACTTTTTTGTTAGTGCTGTTTTTAGTGGGGGTGGTGGCGGGTTCGCTGCTGTGTGAGAAGCTAAGTAAACATAAAATTGAACCAGCCCTGGTACCTTTGGGGGCCTTGCTGGTTGGTTTGGCGGGGGTCGGGTTGGCGTTGGCCGGGGCCAGCTTTCAATCTTCGCAAACAGCGGAGGCATTGTTGAGCATCTTTGAGCTGACCGCCGAGCTGGGTTTTTGGGCGGTGGTTTTGGCGGTGTTTTTATTGGGTGGCTCGGCGGGGTTGTACACAGTACCACTGCAGGCGTTAATGCAAGCCGAGGCCAAGCCCGAGTATCGCGCGCAAATTATCGCGGCTAACAACGTGTTGAATGCGCTTTTTATGGTGGCTGCCGCCATCTTTGCCGTGGTTTTTTTAGGTGTGCTGGACTTTACAATTCCACACTTTTTTATGCTCACGATGTTACTGCACTGCTGCATAATAATACTGATACTAGCGCGTGAGCCGCTGTTTTTGACGCGAGTAAAAATGCGTTTTTTGCACTCCGCAGAGCGGCGCCAAGAGGCTGATAGGTAAGCGTGCTAGAGAAATTTTACGCGACCGTAAAGGCCTATAAATGCTGGTGATTTTTGATTGTGACGGGGTGTTAGTCGACACCGAAACCGTTAGTGCCAAGGTGTTGCGCGATTGCCTGCAGCCGCTTGGTATTGCTGTAAGCGTGGCCGAGGTCTTGACGCTTTTTCGCGGTAAATCCATCGCGGTATGCGCCGAGCAAGTGGCGGCACTACTGGCCGATAGTGAGCCCTACCAGAGCTGGCCGGTGCTTGAGCGCGAGGCTTTTGCCAAGGAGTTTTGGGCCAAAGTACAGCAGGAGACGCTGGTGGCGTTTGAATCCGGCGTTGCACCTATTGCCGGGGTGCGCGATGTGCTGCAATCGCTGCGTGAGCAAGGCGTAGCTTTTTGTGTCGCCTCTAACGGCCGGCATGAAAAAATGCAAATGACCTTAACCCACACAGCGTTAGCCGATTATTTTCCGCCCGCCAACCGTTTTAGCGCGACCGATGTGGCGCAAGGCAAGCCCGCGCCAGATTTATTTTTGTACGCGGCCAGCAAAATGGGGGCAAGACCGAGCGAGTGTATTGTCGTCGAGGATTCGCCCAGTGGTGCTCGCGCCGCCCGCTTAGCCGGTATGTCGCTGTTGGGGTATTGCCCGGCAGAGCCGTTGTTGCCTCGCGCCGGTACCGATGATTTGATGCGGGCCGAAGGCGCTAAACTGTTTCGGCACATGGATGAATTACTGACGCTATTGTGAGAGCATGTGCGCTCCCTAACCTTTGTTATGCACGGAGGCTCGGTTGAGCACACCGCTTTCCCCCTCAGAAATCTGGCAGCATATTCGCCGCGAGGCCGCCGAGCTGGCCGCTTGTGAACCCGCTTTGGCGAGCTTTTATCACGCCAGTATTTTAAATCACGATACCTTGGCCGACGCCGTGAGTTATCACTTGGCGACACTGCTTGATAGCCAAGCGGTACCGGCGATGTCGATCCGCGAGGTTTTTTTGCAGGCGCTGACTCAAGAGCCTGGTATCGAACAGGCCCTGTGTCGCGATATCGAGGCCTATTGTGAGCGCGATCCAGCGTGCAACCAGTTTTTGATGCCACTGCTGTATTTTAAGGGGTTTCATGGGCTGCAGGCGCATCGTTTAGCCCATTGGCTATGGGGGCAGGATCGTCGGGCGTTGGCGCTGTATTTGCAAAATCAAATTTCGCAAACGTTTCATATGGATATTCATCCTGGCGCACGTATCGGTAGCGGTATTATGATTGACCACGCCACCGGTGTGGTCATTGGCGAAACGGCGGTGGTTGGCGATAACGTCTCGATGCTGCACTCGGTAACCTTGGGCGGCAGCGGCAATAGCAAGGGGGATCGGCACCCCAAAATTGGCCACTGTGTCTTGATTAGCGCCGGCGCTAAAATACTCGGCAATATCCACGTGGGCGATTGCGCTCGTATTGGTGCCGGAAGTGTCGTGCTGGAGGATGTGCCTGCGCACCAAACAGCGGTAGGGGTACCGGCGCGAGTCATTAAGCAAAGCGTGCGCGATGAGCCGGGCCGGGAGATGACGCACGGAATGGATGATTCACCGCTGGGGGATGCGGCTGTTAGCCCGCCCAAGGCGACTGAGCACTAACTAATGCGTGTCGCGCTCTAAGGTTTCAAGTAAGCAGGCCAGCACTTCAGTGCGCGTTTGTAACATTAAACGATAGGCCGCAAGTAACTGAGCGTTACCCCGTGGCTCGTGTTCAAGCCGCTGAATCTTGCGGCTTATGCTGACAATATCATTCTCCACCCGGTGCATGACCGAGAATTTGGCCGATTCTGGCGGCAAGCTGGCTAAGGCAGTTCTTTGCATTATCGTCACCCGTATCCATTGTCGGGACCGGTGCGCATGGGGCTAGCCGTCTCTTTTACCCTAATGCTGGTCAGCTAAAACCTGAGTGCAGAGCTAGCGTGGCGTCATGCGCGCTTCGGCAGAGAAACTTCAGTATGGGGGCTAAGATCGTCGGGCTCCAGCTGTGTTCCATAACGTTTTTTCACTAAAAGCGTAGCCTTAGGGGCGGTTTAATTCTGAGCCAGCGTTGGTGCGGGTTAACACGGCGAGCACCGCCACGGGCTTGTGTTAAGATACGTTTAAACACCCATTAGCAGAGTCGGAGGTGGCCCATGGCCGATACCGAACAGCAGTTTGATATCGTGTTTCGTGGCGATATTGTGTTAGGTCATCAACTCGATGAGGTAAAAGCGCGCCTTGCCCAGTTGTTCAAGGTCGATAGCGATCGGGTCGATGCCCTGTTCTGCGGCCGGCCGGTGCCGCTTAAGCGTAACTTGGAGGCGGCAACCGCAAAAAAATATCAAGCCGTGTTAACCAAAGCGGGTGCGGAGGTGAGTGTGGTACCCGCAGGCTCTCAAAGTACACCGCGAGCCGCACCCGCGCGAGGCTTTAGCTTGGCCCCGGTCGGCGCAAACCTACTGCGGGTAACCGAGCGCGTACAACGGGCGCCGGTGGTTGTAGACACCTCAAACCTGAGTTTAAGCCCGTCCGAAGGGCCGTTGGTGACACATGCGGAGATCGCCGCCGCCGAGGTTGCCCCGGTCGCGGTGCCTGAGCTTGATGTGGCGCCGGTTGGCGCCGATGTATTAAATGCCAGTGAGCGAGTGGCTCCGGCCGCCGCGCCCATTGAAATTGCCGACTGGGAGTTATCGGCCGTGGGCGAGGACTTGCTAAAACCTGAAGAGCACAGTGCGCCACTGCCGTTGATGGTAGCCGATTTAGAGGCGGATTTAGCGCCAGTTGGCAGCGAACTTGGGCAAATTCGCGATACTCGTAAACCACTTAACCCGGATACCAGTGCACTGAGTTTGGCAGATTAAGCTGCGGGCTTTGCGGCCCGTTAGTTTTCTGTCCGGTTAAACCCTCTGGTACAAAAAAGCCGGCCCTTTGCGGGGCCGGCTTTTTTGTACCATTAAGCCCAGCGGGCTTAATGGTGTGGGGTTGTATTAACCCTTGTTGTAACGCTCGACTGAGTCGTTGATCTCGGTGCGGGCGGCCTCAACACCTTCCCAGCCGTCGACTTTAACCCATTTGCCGGGCTCAAGGTCTTTGTAGCGCTCAAAGAAATGCTCGATAGATTTCAGGGTGATTTCCGGTACGTCGGTCACGTCTTTAACGCTGCTGTACAGTGGCGTGATTTTATCCACCGGTACGGCGAGTACTTTAGCGTCTTCGCCAGACTCGTCGGTCATCTTTAAAACACCAACGGGGCGACAGCGAATCACTGAACCGGGCATCAGGGCGTGGGTCATCAGTACCAGCACGTCAACCGGATCGCCGTCACCACAAAGGGTGTGAGGTACATAACCGTAGTTGCAGGGGTAGTGCATTGAGGTGCTGAGCACGCGGTCGACAAAGATGGCGTCGCTGTCTTTGTCCACTTCGTATTTGATCGGCTCGCCGTTCATGGGGATTTCAATGATGACATTCATGTCGTCCGGCAGGTTTTTGCCGGCGGGGACTTTTTCAAAGCTCATAGCCAGATTTCCACAGTAGATTGCTAAAATAGTTTGTTAAAAATAAGGTTTCTGCTCAAAGAGTCGAATAATTCGGTGGGCGATTCTACCACACTCACTTAGCTCAGGTAGATAAAGCCCGCCACGGCGGCCACGGCGGCTAGCGCGCTGATGCCTAACCATAAACCCCAGGCAGTGGCAGAGGCTGGCTTAGGCTCGTCGCGGTTGCCCGGTGAGGTGGGTTTGGTCTTCCAGCGTTTAGGCGCACTGGGGGCGCTTTTACGTTCGATAGGTTTGGTGATTTCGGGGATAGGCGTGCGGATTCGGGTGCGTTTTAAGTCGTTGTCGGGGCTCACCACCCGAAAACTGTAGACATCGATGCGCAGATGATCGCCGTTGTGGGCCAGATCGTCCTCAATCAGTTCATCATTTAAGTAAGTGCCATTGGCCGAGTTTAGATCGTGGACTCGCAACGAGCTACCCATTACTGTGAGCTCGACGTGGCGCCGCGATAGGTGAGAGCCCGCAATCGTAATGTCACACTCGCTGCTGCGGCCTAATACGCAGCGTGTGTCGGGGGGGATAATAAAGGTTTGTCCGGTGAGCCAGCTGCCGTCGGCAACCAGCTGCCAGCATTGGGCGCTCTGCTCGGGGGCTTGGGGGTCAGCGACAAAATCGTGCACATCAAACTCAACATCCGCAAGGCGCAAAATATCGCCCGCTTGCAGCAGTTTCTGGGTGACTCGCTGGCCGTTGACAAAACAGCCCCGCGCACTGGTGTTGTCTTTAAGCGTAACATAGCCATCGCTGGCCACTAAGCGCGCGTGAATCGAGTCGATACCGGGTTCGTCGAGCACCAAGTTGTTATCGTTGGCGCTGCCGATGCTATAAAGTTTTTCCACCACCAGAATTGGATCTTGGGGCTTGTCCTTACGCTGTAATTTCAGCATGATTCCCTACCACAGTGTTTCGGTTCGTTGTCGGGCCCATTACAGTGCCAGTACAACGCCGTGTAGAAGTCGGCCATAGTAACATTTTTACCCGGTTGTGCGCAGATTCGGTACGGCTTGGGCGACTCTGCTGTGTTGCGAGCCGTGCCTATTAATTGATGCGAGTGACTATCATGCCTTTTGATGATTTCAGTGCGCCGCCTGTGGCGAAAACACGGATTGTGATCCATTACTGTAACCTATGTCGCTGGATGTTGCGCGCCGCCTGGCTAGCTCAGGAGTTGCTTAGCAGCTTCCCCGATGACATTGATGAAGTAAGTCTGCACCCGGGCGATGGTGGCGTGTTTGCGATTTGGCTGGGCGATACACTGGTGTGGGAGCGCCAGCGCGATGGCGGCTTCCCCGAGGCGAAGGAGCTTAAACAACGGTTGCGAGATTTAGTGTGCCCCGAGCGAGATCTAGGGCATTCTGATCGTTAAATCGTCACACGCAGTGCCGTCTAGCCAGAAGGCGCAATACAAACAAGCGGTTATGGTCTGCCATGGCTTTGCTCAAATTATCCACAGCGGCATAAGTCGCTGTTCGTTACAGGAGTTTGTACCCAATCATGTCAGCTAAGCTTTTTGCGGCTTACCGCTATCTTATTACTCAACGTCCTTTATTGGTTATTGTGGTACTGGCCGCTTTAACGGTCTTTGCCGCGTTGGGATTACCCAATTTTAAGCTTGATGCCTCGGCTGACTCGTTAACATTGGAAAGCGATAACTCGCTGGACTATTTTCGCGAGATCAACAAGCGTTACCAAAGCGGCGATTTTCTGGTGGTGACCTACACCCCAAAAGCGCCGATGTTATCGGATGAATCGCTGCGCACCTTAAAATCTCTGCGGGATGAGTTGGCGGCGGTTGAGGGCGTTGCCAGCATTAACTCGATTTTAGACGTGCCTTTGCTGTATAGCCCCGTACGCAGCTTGGCCGAGCAAAAAGAGTCGACCCGAACACTTATGAGCGAAGGGGTCGATCGCGAGCAAGCCCGTGAAGAGTTTTTAACCAGCCCGATTTACCGCGATACGCTACTTTCGCCCGACAGCTCGACCACGGCGATACAGCTGAGCTTAACCGTCAATAATCGCTACATTGAGCTGGTCCGTGAGCGCGATGCACTGCGAGAGAAAATGCGTGAACAGTCTCTGAGTGATGCCGAGGCCGAGCGTTTAGAGCAGGTGAGCGCTGAGTTTTTGGCCTACCGCACCGATTTGGCCGCGCGCGATCATCAACGTGTCGAAGAGATTCGCGGTATTCTCGCCGGCTACGACGATAAGGCTGAGTTGTTTCTCGGCGGCGTGAGCATGATTACCACGGATATGATTGAGTTTATCCGCAGTGACTTGGTGGTGTTTGGTACCGCCATCGTCGTGTTTGTGATTTTAATGTTAGCGCTGATCTTTCGTCAGGTTCGGTTTGTTATTTTGCCCTTGTCTGTGTGTTTGATGGCCGTGGTAATTATGCTGGGGTTGCTCAGCTGGGTCGACTGGCGGTTAACGGTTATCTCATCCAATTTTGTGGCATTACTGCTGATTATGACGCTGGCCATTACCATCCACTTGGTGGTGCGCTACCGCGAGCTGCACGCAGCCAACCCCGCTTGGTCGCAAGCGCAACTGGTGTTGACGACCGCCAGCCAAATGGCCAAACCCTGTCTCTATACCGCGCTGACCACTATTGTGGCATTTGTATCGCTGGTGGTGAGCGATATTCGCCCGGTGATCGACTTTGGCTGGATGATGACCATGGGGCTCAGCCTAGCCTTAGTGCTAGCGTTTTTACTCTTGCCCGCTGGCCTAATGCTGTTACCCAAAGGTGAGCCGCGCGATAGCGGCGATAAAACCGCGGCCACCACCATGATCTTTTCCCGTATGGCAGAGCATCATGGCCGTATCGTGGTAGCGATTGCGTTATGTGCCGCCTTGGTGAGTGCTTACGGCATTTCGCTGTTAAAAGTGGAAAATCGCTTTATCGATTATTTCCACTCGGATACCGAGATTTATCAGGGTATGTCGGTGATTGATCGCGAGCTGGGCGGCACCGTTAGTTTAGATATTATTATCGACGCGCCGCAGCCGCCTGAACCGGTAGCCACTGACAGCAGTGAAAATGCCAACGCCGAGCCAAGCGAAAGCGACGATCCATTTGGTGAGGGCGATCCGTTTGCCGAAGCCCCGGCCGAGGACTCGTTTGGCGACGACCCGTTTGGCGAGGCCGACCCTTTTGGCGAAGGCGCAGCGGATGAGGCGGGGCAGTCGAGCGGGCAGAGTGAGTGGTTTACGACTGTGTCGCTCGACTCGATTGATCAGTTGCATCGCTATCTGGAATCACTGCCCGAAGTGGGCAAAGTGCAATCGCTGGCGACCATGTACGAAGTTGCACAAGATATTAACGGTGGGCGCCTCAATAACTTTGAGCTTGGGGTGATGCGCAATATGTTATCCGATGATATTCGCGGCTTCTTGGTCACGCCTTATATTTCGGACGCCAATCAGCAAACGCGTATCACGCTGCGGGTAAAAGAAACCAGCAAAGATTTAAAGCGGGTCGAGCTGGTCGAAAAAATCCGCCGCTACGCCATCGATGAGGTGGGCTTTGCCCCCGAGCAAGTGCACTTTACCGGCATGTTGGTGCTGTACAACAATATGTTGCAAAGCTTGTTTCGCTCGCAAATTGTTACCTTAGGTGCGGTGTTTTTGGGCATTATGTTTATGTTCTTGGTGCTGTTCCGCTCGCTTACCGTGGCCATTATTTCCCTGCTGCC
Organism: Gilvimarinus japonicus; assembly: GCF_042847215.1. Classification (GTDB taxonomy): domain Bacteria; phylum Pseudomonadota; class Gammaproteobacteria; order Pseudomonadales; family Cellvibrionaceae; genus Gilvimarinus; species Gilvimarinus japonicus. The sequence continues at coordinate 2,727,415 of NZ_AP031500.1, read as the reverse complement.
CAACTTATTGGCCGCCGGTGTTGTGCTAGGTGGCATGGGGCTCGCCGGCGTACCGCTGGATATGATGACCATTACCATCGCCGCGATTACCGTCGGTGTTGGCGTCGATCACGCGATTCACTACTTATACCGTTTCCGCGATGAGCTCGCCCGTTGTGGCGATTACATCGAGGCAATGCACCGCTCTCACGCCTCTATCGGCCGGGCGATGTATTACACCGCTGTTATTATTATTGTCGGTTTCTCGATTCTCGCGTTCTCGAATTTTATTCCGTCCATTTACTTCGGTTTGTTAACTGCGCTCGCTATGTTTGCTGCGATACTCGGCTCGTTGACCCTGTTGCCTAAGTTGATTTTGCTGACTAAGCCGTTTGGACCGGGTGTTGGGGATGGGGGAAGGTAGTGGGTTGTTGCCGCTAACGCGGACTTCTCCGTCATACCGGCCTTGAGCCGGTATCTAGTGGCTTTGTTGGCTACGGAGTGCTTTGGGTGCCATACGATTACATTGGTTGGTAACTGTTCTGTGTGCCCTCAGTCGCCGGGCGGGCGAGTGACTTTTCTGTTTGCTTGATCTCAACCGGTCAGTGCAACACATTGTGCAAATTTATCAGCGGGCGTTGCAAAACCCAAGGTTTTTCTGGGACGCTCATTTAACTTTCTCGCAATCTTGTTCAGGTGTGCCTGCGAATGAACCGACAGGTCGGTACCTTTGGGAAAGTATTGCCGCAACAGCCCGTTGGTATTTTCGTTGCTGCCTCTTTGCCAAGGGCTTTTAGGATCGCAAAAATACACATCAACATTCGTTGCCAGTGAGAACTGCTTGTGCTGCTTTAGCTCTGAACCGCGATCCCAGGTTAATGACTTGTAAAGCTCTTGTGGAATACTCTTCGACTGCCGTATAAGTTTTTCAACAACCTCTGAGGTTTCCTTGCTATTTACTTTAACTAGAGCTAAGTGGCGCGTCGACCGCTCTACTAGGGTTGCAATATAACTATTTTGACTCCCTTCGATCAGGTCTCCCTCCCAATGGCCTGGCAGGGCTCTATCTTCGACCTCTGCGGGGCGCTCACTAATAGAGACAAGGTCCGTTATCACTCCCCTGCGCTCTTTTTGTACGCCATTGGGTTTACGGTAGCTTCGGCGACGCCTCAAATGCTTCTGAAGCTCCTTTTTGAGGACACCTCGTGCCTGTATATATAAGCTGCGGTAGATAGTCTCGTGTGACACCCAGTAGCTCCTGTCTTTTGGGTATTGAGCTTTTAGCCAGCCATCAATTTGCTGTGGCGACCAGTCATCCGACAGCTTGTCGGCCACTATATTTCGAAGTCGGTTGTTCTGGCTAAGCATGCAAGATTTCGGTCTACGCGCTCGAGTAAAAGCTGCGTGGTCAGCATCAACCGCTCGATAAAGGCTCCTTCGGCCATTACGATTCAACTCTCTAGCAATCGTGGAAGGAGAGCGGCCTATCTGTTGAGCAATATCGCGAACGCTCCGGTTAGCGGCGACTCCGCGTGAAATTTCTTCCCGGTCCTTCAGTGTCAGCGCACTGGCGCGACGTTTCTTAGCTCGAGGAGCAATACCTCCCGCACGACGAATATACTGCCTGATCGTACTAGGGTCTCTGAGTAGCGCGAAACCAATAGACACGAAAGACTCCCCTAACGCCCATCGCCTCCAAAGGTCTCCACTGTCTTTGGCGCTAATTTTAGTCTTAATGGTTTTTGTCATATCAAAAGTCCTCCCCAACACGGTAATAATCTACGTGTTGCGTTGACCCATTGAGGCCACCTGGCCAGAAAAGTAACCAAAAGAGGCCACCCCGGCATCTCAGCCCTCGGCAACTGCTCCTGCGTTGCTCTATTCAGCTACATCCATGTAGCGATTCGGGTCCCCTCGCTCCGGCAGATTTTAGCGGGCCGTCTCGACAGTGCGTCCCTGCACTGACGAGACTTGCGTGAGCGTCCTGCTCACTTACCCACTAAAATAGGCCTGCGCTCGGCTGGCTGCAGGGGATCTAAAGGCGGTACTTCGTAGCTGACCAAGCTGGCCCGTGCCGCGTTTATTTGTCGATATCGTCATACCGGCCCTGAGCCGGTATCTAGTGGCTTTACTTGCCACGTAGTAAGGGCCACTAAACTGACGATGCATGCCGCTAACGCGGACTTTTTATATGCCCGTGTCACCGGGCGTGGCGAAGTACTTTTCGTTTCGCGACGAAAAGTACTCAAAAGGCGCGCCCCCACATATCCAGCCCTACGGGTCCCCTCACTCCGGCTGATTTTAACGGCACGGATTGACAGGGCGTCCATGCTCTGGCAATCCTCTCGCACACATCCTGTGTGCTCAACCGATAAAATAAGCCTCCATTCGGCTGTATCTACGGGGGACTGAAAAGCGGTACTTCGTAGGTGGCTTGATCGACAACGGTTACCTCAACTGATCTACTTCGTCATACCGGCCTTGAGCCGGTATCCAGTGGCTTTGTTAGCAACGAAGTGTTTTGGTGCTATACGATTGCATTGGTTGACTCCTGCCTTGTGTGCCCTCAGTTGTCGATTGGGTATTCAGCGTTATGCCCGTATTTCTGGCTTGGCATAAAAATCATTATCGGTTAGTATCGGTGAAAAACAATGATTGCATAATGTCCGCAAGTATTAAGACGGAGAGCAGTGTTTAAATGGAAGTTTGCTTTAAGCCCCTTTATCCCTTTTCTCCTTGATCACCAAAACGCGCAGCCGTGAGTTTATTACGAGCGGGCTCACTTTTAAATTGCAAAAATAGCGCGCACTGGTTTTAAATTTAATTAAAAACAAAGGCTTGCGTTGCGGATGCTGTGTTTATTGTTAATGAGTTGGGTTTTCATCGACAAATCATACTGGCTTACTTTGATTTTTTAAGATAAGTGGTTTGGTGGTTTTTTTCATTTTAAAGTCAGTGGGGTGCATCGTGCTGCTAAAGTGTATTCTGAAAGAAATAGGTTGCCGGGCGGATTTTTCAACTCGCACACTAATAAGCTGTTATATTTTTATGAAACTTATTTTTATCGCTTTAATTTCGATACTTCCTTCTCTCGCATTCGGGGAATGTAAAGTCGAAGTTGAGTCCATAAAGCCATCGGTTAAAGAGACGCTCGCCCCATTGCATGAGCAAAACAACTATTTTATATCCGAATCTGACTTCAAAGCAGCACACGATAGCATAGTATCTTTGAAATCAGATGTTGATTCATGTGAAGAGTACTTCATAGAGTATGAGCGAGAGAATTATCATTTCAGTAGGTGGGGCGAGAAAAGCGACAAGTACTTCAAATACTCGCTAGAGCTTACAAGTATCACAATGCAGCTAAAAGCAGCATATGAATCTTTTGAAATAGGAATCTTTAGGCCGTTTGTCTTCAAAACAGGAAAATGGGAGGAGGTGGCTAATGAGTTCTACGAAGAAAAAATATAACAAACGCAGTCAAGATCGCCTTCGGCTGGACCTCCTTTCAGTCGGCCCTTGCTGCGGGCGTTATGCATCCGAGTTACCCATAAAAAGTAGACACACTGTATAGTTATATGGATCTACAGGCTCCGTGGCGAACATGAAATATTCAATATGCCTCGGTCTCCTTGGTGTGGTTGTCAGGCTTGTTCCGCGTGAAAAAATCGAATACAGTCTGGATTATAAAGAATCAAGTTTGCTTCCCCGGACAAGGATTGTCGAAAATCACTTCTTGTTCATTAATGTTAACCGTTTGAGGAACACTGCTCATCCATCTCCATGGGGTGTGATATTGCCGCGGTGAATTTTACTTAGTTATTTGAATTAACTGTGATTTTCTAGGTTATGAATATGAGCTGGCAATACATAATTCTTTTGCCTTGGGTCTTGGTGTTGCCGATCGGGCTATTTTTAATGCTCCGGCGCAACTATCGGGTTAACTCGGGCTTGTGCGTTTCTTGTGGTACGCCGTTAAAGCGAGACGGCGTTTGCGCTGTATGTGCAGGTGCGGGGAAGTTTTCGCTTTTTAGGTTGTCGCTGCTCGTTGCGTTTATCATCTGGGTGTTTGTTAGTTTTTCGGTTTTGCGGAGGTTCGCTTTATGATAAGTGAGCAAATACATGGCAGTCCGTGTTAAGGCTTTGGCCGGCTCGCGGTCAATGCATAATGCCAAAATGACAGTGGTTGGACATCACCGCATAGCCAGCTGCATCGTTAGTAAAAACCGCCGCCAACTGTCTTAGCCGGTAGAAGGTCTAACCTCGGTGATGCTCAAAATCATAGCCTTTACCAGAACCGCACAAAAATACGCGCTGAGCACAGGGGGAAACGCAGTGGTAGATGAGGATGTTCTCGAGAGATCAGGCGCTTACGTGACTGGGGCATGGCTCCTCCTTGAACGCGTGTTGCAGTAACCCCTTAAATTTACTTGGGTTTAGGGTTGTGGCATTGTCAAGTTGGAGGGGGTTCTCGAAATGCCGTATCAGTGGGAGTAAGTGTAGGGTGTTGCACAAATTGGTAAACTGTAAAAAACGGCTTAATAAATTTCTGGTAGTGGTTTCGATATTATTAATGTCAGCCGTAGTGTTTGAGATAGTGGCAAGAATTGTCATGGCAAATGAGCAGTATGTGGAGGAGGCAGAACAATTTCTGCGTTCAAGCTCCCGGGTTAAGGAAAAGTACGGTGAGATAAGCAACGTTAGAGTGGCAAAGCTAACATCTGTTAGTGCCACTCCAACCTCAAGTCCTTATAAAATGATAACGTTCTATATTTCTGGTGATGAGTCGGGAGTCGAGGAGGTCATTATCTCTCTCCCTAATGAACCCTCTGCGGATGATTCACTATCAATGCGATTTAGATAATGGATATTTAAAATGGGAGCTTGATGGTTGGGTAGTGTTTATAAACTTGTGTTAGCCAAAATCGAGGTGTGTTTACCGGCCAAGGGTCTAACGTTATCAATATTTAGATATCCAGGCACGGCGCAATACGATCTTTGATGTGAGCCACCATTTACGGCCAGCTCGCCCGCTTGACTATAAAAACCCTGCCAGTGCTAATAAAAAAGGGCCAGATCAAACCCTGATCTGGCCCTTTCGTTACCCGTTAACCATTTTCCGTCCCCCATCAATCAACCTTCTCCAACTCCACTTTTAGCTCTTCCAAATACGCCTTAACTCGTTTGCGATTCTCGGGCCCAATTCGCAGCATAAGTTTTTGCGGGTCGGGTAGGGCTTCGAGTTTGGGGTCGGCGAAGGTGTACATGACCGCGGGGCGCTGCAGCGTTAGCGGTTTGTTTACCTCTGGGGTGGCGAGCATGTTATTGATCGCATTCAGGGCAACTTCTTTAAAGTCGCCTTCAAGGCCCTGCTCAGCGTAGGCTTCGTTAAAAATCGGCGCCATTTCTTGGTACATGCCGGCAAGTGTTGCGGGCTCGATAGACTCCATTAGTTTTAGGTGGCGCTCATAGCGTTTAAAGTTATCGTCGGTTAAGCGGTACTCGGCGTCGGGGCCACTGGTGGTTTCTACGACTTTCATGGTGGGCAGTGGCGACATGACAGGGCGGTATTGATTAACTAGGCGGTTGTCGGATACACCAATAACGGCGCGTACCGTTTTGCGCACGACTTCTTCGGGCACAATTAAGCCCAATAGTGGGGCGTCGATTTCGGGTTTTAGTTGCTCGCCGACAAACTCATCGCTGCTGTCCAGTGGTGGCAGCTCAACCTTGGGCTCTGGCGGCTCTACCTCGGCCGCAGGCGGTGCGGGTTCTGGTTCTACTTCGGGCTCGGGTTCTGGCTCTGGGGCAGGCTTGGGCTGCGGCATAGGTGCTACGGGTGCCGGAGTAGCGACTGGCGGTGGCGGCGCCAGCTCGGGCTCTGGAGCGGATGTTTTATACCAGTATATAAAGCCTCCCAGCAGCACGATAACGATAACCGCAATCACTAAAACTACTGTGTTGTTGGACGCTTTGCTCTCACTCATATTTTCCACCTAATGTTGCACCATGGTTGTAAAGTCTTCGTTACGGTTACGATTTGCGCGGTTGTGACGAAAACTAAGAGGCTTGGTTAACTTTGCGTTACGCGAGCCACTATTACAAGCATTAGAAGGTGAATTAATGTGATGGTTCGATTTTTTGGCGCATTTTATTTCCGGGCCGCTTGCGGCCCGGGGCAAGGTAGGAGTCGCGTTTAGAACAGCGGCTGAATCTCGGGCAGTAGCTCGCGGGCCATGGCACGGTGCTGCTGACCGGTAGGGTGGGCGTCGCATTGATCGCCGGGGTGGTATTGCGACAAAATCTGGCGTAAACGGGGGTTGTCGACCTGCGCGACGGTGGCGGCAATGTAGTCGCGCAGCACAGTCTTTTGGGGGCGGCTGGGGTCGGCGTTATCGTTGACGATGGCGCCCTCTGTTACAGCAATCTCGGCGCTGGGATAGAGAGTGAGCAGGCGCTGGGTAAAGTCTACGTAGGTGGACACAAAGTGCTCGCGCTCGGGCAGTGGGCCGATCCCCAGGCTGAAATCGTTGGTGCCGAGTGAGATTAAGATCACATCGGGCACAAACGCGGTTAAGTCGGCCGGTGGCGCCTCGTTGTTGGCCACGGCTTGGTTAAAAAATTGCGGCGCTTGGGGGTCGCGGGTGTTGCCGTCCCAGCTGCGGGTTAAACCCCGGCCGCCGTAGCACACAAGCTGAGTCTCGGCGTTGAGCTTTTGCCCGAGTAGCATGCCGTAAGAATGATCGGGATCGGGCCAGCTCGCGTTCTCGGCGCAGCTGTGGTCTGCCGGCCGGTGTACGCCTTCACCGCAGGTAACTGAGTCGCCAATCACCAGGAGTTTGCGTTTAGGTGCCGGTGGTGGTGCGAGCAGCTTACCGCCGGTAAGTTCAAAGTGCTCCAGCGTAATCACGCCGCGCCAAGTCTCGGATAAGTGGCTCAGTCTGATGCGGTGAGCCTCGCCGTCGTTTTTGACCAGCCGGTACAGTTGGGGCTGGGTCGATAACTCAAACCGGCGGGGTGGCTGATCGTCCACCGTTACCGCTAGGTAGCTTTGCGCTTTGCTGCTGGAGGCGAGCACTGAGAGATCGCCACCGCTAATGTTAAGGTTGGCGCTTACGCTTGGGTAGCCAAAACGCATCGCGCCGTCCGGGAGCGCTTGGGTGCGACCACTCCAGCGGATCTGGTTATCCTGTGCCGCTATGGTCTGGAGTTGGGGCTTGGTTTGTTGCGCGGCGCAGCCCCCTAGAGCGATGAGGCCAAAGCTTATAAGTAAAACGATTCGCATGATTTACGACCCCTTGGCATCCAGTAGCGCTGACAAAATCGGTTGCAACGCTTCGGCCCATATTTGGTAGCCGCGCACGGAGGGGTGTAGGCGGTCTTCCATAATCTCGGCGCTAATGCGGCCATCGGCCTCTAAAAACAGTGGGCCAAAGTCGTAATAGTCGATGCGGTCGTTGTCGGCTAAGCGTTTGATTAGCTGGTTTGTCGCGCTTACTCGCTGGCGCTCCGGGGTGCCCGGCATTTCGCCGTAGGGGAAGATACCTTGCAGCACAATATGGGCGTTGGGGTAGCCGTTTAATGCGCGTTTAACCACTTCGCTCACACCGGTGAAAGTGTCTTGGGCGTTGGTGTTGTTGTGCAAAAAGTTGTTAACGCCGATCAAAATCACCACAACTTCCGGGTCAAGCTTTTCAATGGCTCCGTGATCCAGGCGCCACAGCAGATTTTGCGTTAAGTCGCCGCCAATACCAAAGTTGGCCGGGTGATAGGGGCCAAAGGTGGCGTCCCAGGTGGCTTGGGCTTTGTTCCAGTTGTCGGTGATGGAGTCGCCTAAAAATACCACGCGCGCTTTACCCGCTTCGGCGATTTTGACGTCGTCGGCGTGTTTTTGATACCAAGTTGAGAGGCTCATCCACTCAAACTGCTTGGTGCGTGGTACTGGGTCGGTGGAGGGCAGGGCGCTAGCAAGCGCTGGGTAACCGGTTACAAGGGCGAGCAGAAAGCTGATGAGTAGGGCGTTTATACGTGTCTTCATGGCGGAGAGGTCTTGTTGAGGGTTAGAGTTTTAAGCCAAGCCGTACGTTGGCGGGTTTTAAGCTTACCACACCGGAAAAGCTGAGCACTAGATCGAGCAGCTCATCCCACGGGCTGGCGTTGCGCATACCTTTGATGGCGCGATCGACACCGTTGGCTTGGCGCAACAGCAGTTGCAGTTGGCCTCCGCTTAAGCGATTTAACGCGGTGCCCATAATGGCCTGGCGCTTGGCCCAGACGCCGGCCTGTTTCATCGCCCAATCTTTATGGCGCCCTTGTTGAATCAATTGCGCGCACTGCAACAGTTGGCGGATGTCGCGAGTTAGTGCCCACAGCACGGCGGGTGCCTCGGTGCCCTCGGAGCGTAGTCCGTGCAGACTTTTAACGGCGCCGCGAGCGTCTCCGGCAAGGGCTTTATCGGCCAAGGTAAAAATATCGTAGCGGGCGCTGTCGGCCACCACCGAGGCCATAAGCTGGCTGGTTATAACGCCGTCGTCAGTGAGTAGTTTTAATTTTTCGATTTCTTGTACGGCAGCCAGTAAGTTGCCCTCGACCCGCGAGACTAATAAGTCGATAGCGCTACTGTCGGCGGTTAACCCCGCGCTTTGCAGGCGTGCGCCAATCCAGCGCGGCAGTTGCGCTGCGTCTACCGGCCAAATGGTTACGTGCGCGCCGGCGCCCTCAAGTGCTTTGTACCACTTACTGCGCTGCGCGGTGCCGTCGAGCTTGCCGGTGACGATCAGTAAAATCGTGTCCTCCGGCGGGGCGCTGGCGTACTCGGTAAGTGCGCGCGAACCTTTGTCGCCGGGTTTGCCGTTGGGGATGCGCAGCTCAATGATTTTTTTGCTGGCAAACAACGACAAGCTGTTGGCGCTGGCGTGCAGTACGCCCCAGTCAAATCCGGGGTCGATATGATGCAGCTCGCGTTCGCTGTACTCTTGCTCGCGGGCAGCGTTGCGAATGGCATCGCTGGCCTCTTGCACCAATAAGGGCTCGTCGCCACTGACAAGGTAGATCGGTGCCAGCGCGCCACTCAGCGCGCGGCTGAGTTGATCACTGCGCAGTTTTGCCATCGGCGCCGTTGTCGTCCTGAAGTAAAATGTAAGCGCGGCGCATCATTTGTTGCACAAGGTCAACGCGCATTTCGCTCATTAGGATTTCTTCTTCACGCTCAATGCCAGTGGAGTCGGATGCGTCGTAGCTGCGGGTAACGCGCGCCTGCTCTTGCGCGCCTACGGGAACATTGTCGGGGGTTAAAATTTGGTAGCGCACCATTAAGGTAATCGAGTAAGCGCTCGCCAAAGTGTCGGCGCCGATGCCCACGGTACGGCGGCGGGTGGTTTCGTCACCCAGTGCTAAAATGTACTCGGGGTTTTCGTCGGCGGCGACAATCTCAATATCCTGGCTTGCCAGCGAGCGGGTGAGCTCGCGCAGCAGTTCGGTATGCTCTTCAGAGCTGACCACCCGGATACGCTCAAACTCCAGCGGCGGGTTTAGGCTGCCGCGCAGGTGCCAACCGCAGGCACTGGTCAGCAGTAGCAGCGACAGGCTAAGAATCAGCGCCTTCATGAGCGGTTCCTTTTAATTGGCAACGATGTTGACGAGTTTGTTGGGAACGACGATGACTTTACGCACAGTGGCGCCGTCGATAAAGCGTTGCACGTTCTCTTGCGCCAACGCTAACGCCTCGACGTCATCGCGCTCGGCATCCACCGGGGCTTGCACTTTATCGCGCACTTTGCCGTTGACCTGAACCACAATTTCGATGCTGCTGCGCTTTAGGGCTGACTCATCCACGCTGGGCCACGGGGCATCCAAGGGGATGTCATTGTGCCCCAGTGCCTGCCATAGCGACTGGCTAATATGCGGCACGATCGGGGCCAGCAACAATGTGGCCGCGTTTAAGGCTTCACGCTCAACCGCAAGGCCTTGGCCGGTGGCGCGGTCGGCCAGCTTGGCCACCTCGTTCATAAGCTCCATCACCGCAGCGATAGCGGTGTTAAAGGTCTGGCGGCGGCCGTAATCGTCACTGACCTTATGAATGGTCTCGTGGGTTTTGCGGCGCAAGTCGCGCTGAGCATCGTTGAGGCTTTCGGTGTCGAGCTTGTCCGGTGTGCCAGCCGCCAAATGGGCGTGGACGTTTTTCCATAGGCGGCGCAAAAAGCGGTGCGCGCCCTCAACGCCTGAGTCGCTCCACTCCATGCTCTGTTCGGGCGGTGCGGCAAACATTGAGAATAACCGCACGGTGTCGGCGCCGTATTGCTCGATCAGTTCGGCCGGGTCGACAGTGTTGCCCTTGGATTTGCTCATTTTGGTGCCGTCTTTCAGCACCATGCCCTGGCACAGTAAGCGCTCGAAGGGTTCGTCGCATTCAACTAGGCCTTCGTCGCGCATTAGCTTGTGAAAAAAGCGCGCGTATAAAAGATGCAAGATGGCGTGCTCAATACCGCCCACGTATTGGTCCACTGGCAGCCAGTAATTGGCGGCATCAGAGTCGAGCATGCCGTCGGCGTAGTTGGGGCAGGTGTAGCGCGCGTAGTACCAAGACGACTCCATAAAGGTGTCGAAGGTATCGGTTTCGCGCTCGGCGGCTTGGCCGTCGATCTCGGTTTTGCGCCACTCGGGGTCTGCTTTGATGGGCGATTGGACACCGTCCATAACGACATCTTCTGGCAATAGCACGGGCAACTTGCTGGCGGGGACGGCTATCTCGCCGCCATTGGGCAAGTTTAGCATTGGGATGGGCGTGCCCCAGTAACGCTGGCGTGAAACGCCCCAATCGCGCAAGCGGTAGTTGGTTTGCACCTTGCCTTTTTGCGCGGTTTTAAGGGTTTGGGCAATGGCATCGAAGGCGGCTTTAAAATCGAGGCCATCGTACTCGCCGGAGTTAACCAGCACGCCTTTATCGACAAAAGCTTCTTGGGTTAAATTGATCTCGGCGCCGTCTTTGGGGGCAATGACCTGATGAATCGGCAAGTCGTATTTCTTGGCAAATTCAAAGTCGCGCTGGTCGTGGGCGGGCACGGCCATCACCGCACCCGAGCCGTAATCCATCAGTACGTAATTGGCGACCCATACCGAGACTTCATCACCGGTTATAGGGTGCAGTGCTTTTAGGCCGGTATCCATGCCTTTTTTGTCCATGGCGGCCATGTCGGCCTCAGCGACCGATTGCTCTTTGCAGTCGGCTATAAAAGCAGCCAGATCCGGGTTGTTGCTGGCAAGCTCGGCGGCAATTGGGTGCTCGGCGGCGAGGCTGACGTAGGTTACCCCCATAATGGTGTCGGGGCGCGTCGTATAAACGTCAAAACCTGCGTGCTCACCCACGGGTTGGGCCAGGTCAAAGCGCATATCAATGCCGCGGCTTTTACCGATCCAGTTGCGCTGCATGGTTTTTACTTGCTCGGGCCAGTGGGGCAGCTTGTCGAGGTCTTTTAATAGCTCGTCGGCGTAGGCGGTGATTTTAATAAACCACTGGGCCAGCTCGCGGCGCTGTACAGTGGTGCCGCAGCGCCAGCAGCAGCCGTCTTCTACTTGCTCGTTGGCCAGTACGGTTTGGTCCGTGGGGCACCAGTTAACGGCAGAGTTCTTTTTATACACCAAGCCTTTCTCGTACAGGCGGGTAAAAAACCACTGCTCCCAACGGTAATAATCGCTCTGGCAGGTGGCCAGCTCGCGGGACCAGTCAAAACCAAAGCCCAGCTGCTTGAGCTGACCTTTCATATAGTCGACGTTAGAGTAAGTCCACTTAGCCGGTGCGGTGTTGTTTTTGATGGCGGCGTTTTCGGCCGGCAGGCCAAAGGCATCCCAACCCATGGGGTGCAAAACGTTTTTGCCCTGCATACGCTGGAAGCGGGCGATCACGTCCGAGATGGTATAGTTGCGCACGTGCCCCATGTGCAGTTTGCCGCTGGGGTAGGGGAACATGGCCAGGCAGTAGAACTTCTCGCGGCTGGTGTCTTCGCGCACGGCAAAGCTTTGATGTTCTTCCCAGTGTTGCTGGGCGCTAGATTCTACCTCGGACGGATGATATTGCTCTTGCATTGGGGCCAAAATTCCCTGCGGTTATGAGTTGATGATAGTAATACGATTATAAAAGACCCGGCATTATAGGGCCTCACAGGCCATAACACCAAGGGGCGTGCGGTTGCCAATGGCCTGGCAAATAATTTCTTTTGGGCCTTGCTATAGCCGGCGGTTTCGCCTAAAATCGCCGCCCCTAAAGCTGATGATACGGCGCAAGTCAGTTGAATACGCGGCAAAGCTGCGTAACTTCGTGCCGTCCAAGACGATTGGAGCATTTATGTACGCAATTTTTGAAAGCGGTGGTAAGCAACACCGTGTAGTGGAAGGTGAAACCCTGAAGCTCGAAAAAATCGAAGTCGCCACTGGCGAGAAAATCGAATTCGATAAAGTTTACCTGGTTGCCAACGGTGACGACGTCAAAATTGGCGGTCCGGTTGTCGCTGGTGCCAAAGTGACTGCCGAGGTAGTCAGCCACGGTCGTGCGGATAAGGTGAAAATCATCAAATTCCGTCGCCGTAAGCACTCTATGAAGCGTCAGGGCCACCGTCAGTGGTTTACTGAAGTAAAAATCACCGGTATCACAGGTTAATCTAGGAGTTGACTCATGGCTCATAAAAAAGCAGGCGGTAGTACTCGTAACGGTCGCGATTCGGAAAGTAAACGCCTTGGCGTTAAATGTTTCGGCGGCCAAACAGTTTCTGCAGGTAGCATCATTGTTCGTCAGCGCGGCACTAAGTTCCACGCTGGCGCCAACGTAGGTATCGGTAAAGATCACACTTTGTTTGCCAAGGCAGACGGTCAAATTAAATTTGACGTAAAAGGTGAGCACAACCGTCGTTTTGTTAGCGTTGTAAGCGCTTAAAACGTCTGCACCTGTTGCTCGGCTGAGGGGTTTTGCCCCTGCGCCGAACTGAAAAGAGCCCCGTCGTACGCGATGGGGCTCTTTTTGTTTGTTAGACCTCTTTATTTGTTAGAATAATGTTTTACGCCACGGGGCGTATAAGCCAATAGCGCGGGAGTTGCTGTGAAATTTGTCGATGAGGCACCCATTGTTGTCGAGGCGGGTAAGGGCGGTAATGGCTGCTTGAGTTTTCGCCGTGAAAAATACATCGCTAAAGGTGGCCCCGATGGTGGTGACGGCGGCGATGGCGGCAGTATCTTTTTAAAAGCTGACGAAAACCTAAATACGCTGATCGATTACCGTTACACACGGCGTTTTCGCGCCCAGAGCGGCGAGGGCGGTCGTGGTAAAGATTGTCGCGGTAAAGGCGGCGAGGATTTAATCCTGCCGGTACCGGTCGGCACCACCGTGATTGACGTTGATACCGGCGAGACGCTGGGTGATTTAACGGAGATTGACCAGGTGCTTAAGGTCGCTCAGGGCGGCTTTCACGGGTTGGGTAATGCCCGCTTTAAATCCAGTACCAACCGTGCGCCGCGCCAGACCTCAAACGGTAGCGAAGGCGAAGTGCGCGAAATTAAGCTTGAGATGAAAGTGTTAGCCGACGTTGGCCTGCTGGGTTTACCTAACGCCGGTAAGAGTACTTTTATTCGCTCGGTTAGCTCGGCCAAACCGAAGGTGGCTGACTACCCGTTTACCACCTTAATACCCAACTTGGGCGTGGTAAAAGTGCAGGAGCACCGCAGTTTTGTGGTGGCCGATATCCCCGGTGTGATTGAAGGTGCGGCCGATGGTGCCGGCTTAGGGATACGCTTTTTAAAGCACTTAACCCGCTGTCGTGTTTTATTGCACTTGGTGGATGTAATGCCACCCGATGGCTCTGACCCAGTGGCAAATGTGCAAGCGATCTCCCGGGAGATTACCACCTTTAGTCCGTCACTGGCCGAGCGTGAGCGCTGGCTGGTGCTGAATAAAATTGATTTGCTGCCCGATCATGAACGCGAGCAGCGCTGCCAAGAAATTGTCGATGCGCTGGGCTGGGAAGGGCCGGTGTATCATATAGCCGCCGCTAGCGGTCTGGGCACGGAGGCGCTGGCCTCGGCCTTGATGAAGAGTCTTGAGGCGCGCTGGCAGGCCGAGCGCGAAGACCCCGACCTCAAGCAAATCGAGTACGATTTCCAAGATAAAATGCAAGCCGAAGTTCGCGAGCGTATTGATACTTTGCGCGAGGAGCACCGAGCGGCACGTAAGGCTGCCAAAGAGGGTGAAAGTCACGATGACGACGACTTTTACGACGATGATGATGACGATGTTGAAGTGGTCTACGTTCCCTAATGGCTAAAGTGTAAAGGCTGAGTGTAAAGGTTCATGAGTCGACGCGATCAAATAAAGACCGCCCGCCGTTGGGTGATAAAAATTGGCAGTGCGCTACTGACCAATGACGGTAAAGGCCTAAACTACGCCGGCATTGCCCACTGGGCCGAACAAATGGCCGAACTAAAAAAGCAGGGTATAGAGTTGGTGCTGGTGTCATCGGGCGCGGTCGCGGCGGGCATGACTCGGCTTGGTTGGAGCGAGCGCCCCACCGAGCTGCACCGGTTGCAGGCGGCAGCGGCCGTCGGTCAAATGGGGCTGATTCAAAACTACGAGGCTGAGTTTGCCCGGTTTGGTCTGCACACCGCCCAGGTGCTGCTTGATCACGATGATTTATCATCCCGTGAGCGCTACCTTAATGCACGTTCAACACTGATTACCTTGCTGGAGCTAGGTGTCGTATCCGTGGTGAATGAAAACGATACCGTGGTAACCGACGAAATTCGTTTTGGCGATAACGACACCTTAGGTGCCTTGGTGGCCAACCTGATTGATGCCGACCTATTGGTGATACTGACCGATCAGGACGGTATGTTTGACGCCGACCCGCGCAGCAATCGCGCCGCAAAGCTGATATCTGAAGTGGCGGCGGCCGCCCCCTCTCTCGATGCGATGGCCGGTGACGGCGGTAGCCTTGGGCGCGGCGGTATGATTACCAAAGTGCGAGCTGCACGTGTCGCTGCGCGCTCGGGTGCCGACACTATTATTCTCGGTGGAAGACAAGATAATGCGTTAAAGCGATTGGCCTCGGGCGACAATATTGGTACCTACCTATGGGCTGATCAAGAGCCACAAGCGGCCCGCAAGCGCTGGTTGGCCGGGCACTTGCAAACCCGCGGCACCTTAGTGCTAGACGACGGCGCGGTGGCGGTGTTGTCTGGCCAAGGTAAAAGTCTGTTACCGGTAGGGGTTAAAGCCGTGCAGGGCACCTTTCGTCGCGGCGATATGGTGGTGTGCACTGACAGTAGCGGTCGCGAGATTGCACGGGGGTTGGTGAACTATTCTATTGGTGATGCCCGCAAAATTATTGGGCAACCAAGCAGCCAAATTACCGTGTTACTGGGTTACCAAAGTGATGAAGAGCTCATTCACCGCGACAACATGGTGTTGAGTTAAAAAGCTGGAACATTCTGTAAGTAACCCCTAAAACCGCCGTATGCCTTTCTGTGTATATTGATTGATTCCCCCATTAAAGATCGGGTCGCGCTGACCTGATCTGTTGTGTTCTTTCGTGCCCTTTGAGCATTTTTGTTTCTTAATCCTGCCGTCGACCTTTTGAGGTGTACTCCGCACCTATCGGTTTATCCGCTTGCAATTTCTAGGTATTTGTAGATAATGAGAATCATTATCTTTTGTCGCTTTGTTAGGAGGAGGTTAAGTGCGCGAGTCGGCCGAGTTAACGCATATGCAGGGAGAGCTTCAGGATTATCTTTTACAACGCTTTGGAAGTGTCCGGTTGGCACGATGGGCAACGCGCGAAACGCTTCGGCGACTTAGCGGCAGCCCGATACTGGAAACGGTGGGTAATCCCTATTTATACGCCGTGGGTTATGCGCTGTCGCTAGCTCTAAAGTTCGATGCGGAGCCGCCTTCAGCCACGGTATCTGCAGCTGCGCCGGTGCTGGTGCCGTGAGTGAGTGGTTGGCCAGAGCTCAGCTGGACCGTTTGTACAGTCATGCTATAGCCGCGCAGCGCTGGCCAGAGCTCGGCTTGGTCGATAGCGCGGCCGCCCAACTGATGAGCATCGTCTCGGGCGGTGATCGCACGCCGGTCTCGCGTGCGGAGCCGTTAGCCGTGGTGCGCAGCCGCGCGCTTGATGCACGTTGTCTGACGTTTTTACAAGAGGAGCCAAACGCCTTGGTCATTAATATCGGGGCTGGCTTGAACACGCGGTTTCATCGTTTGAGTCAGCAGTTGGACTGGCCCAGGTTCCATTGGCTAGAGCTGGACTCCCCTGAGCTTGTAAAGGCGCAGCAGGCCTATTTGCCATTAACCGACCATTACCGTTGTCGCGGGGTCAGCGCCGAGCAGCTCACCAGTGATGTGCAAAAAGCGCTGCAGCAATGGCAGGGGGCGGTGCTTATAATGGCCGAAAGTCCGGCTGCTTGGCTCTCGGCCGATCAGTGGCAAATGCTTTTAGCCCTGTGTAGTCAAACACCTAATAACGCTCGCTGCGATATTGTGTACGATTATTTATCCCCGGGGGCTCGTCGACGCATTTATTATTGGGGGGCGGCATTGCGCCGCTTGTATCCGCAAGCGCGTTTTGCGAGCCCTGTTGTGCCTGCGCCATGGCAAGTTCGGCACCGAACGGATTTACACGGCGACACCCGTTGTCGTATCTGGGGACACTGGTACACGGCGCATTTGTCGGTGAGCTAACGCTCTATGCAAACGTTTTGTCTTTGGTGTTAGCTCCCCTCGTTGTTCGTCATTTTTGCGTCATAACTTTTGTCTAGGTTATTTGGCAAGCTTTGTGCTTTGTACTAAGGGTGGTGACGACAACATAAAAGGGGACTGCCATGTCCGTTAGTCCAGATTCACTGTGGCCCGATTATTTTACCGAGCTAGGCCGGGCTCCCCGCGGTCACGAACCGGTTGCGGGTTTGCTGGAGCGCGAGCTGCGCTTGTCAAAGGCCGTGGCCGAGCAGCTAACGCGTACTTATACACCGCTGACTGGCTATTGTGCGAGCAAAGTCGAGGCCAGCCCTTACGCGCCGGTTATTGTCGGCATTAACGGCGCGCAAGGGACGGGCAAATCGACCGCCGCTTACATACTGCAACACTTGCTACAGCAGCAATTCGATTTAACCGTCTGCCAAATCTCGATTGACGATTTATATTTATCCCTCGCCAGCCGCCAGCAGTTGGCTGAACAAGTGCACCCGCTATTGGCCACGCGCGGCGTACCCGGCACCCATGATTTACCCTTAGCGTTAGATGTGTTTGCGCAACTCGCTGGCGCCCAGCCGGGCACCCAAACGATGATCCCGCGCTTTAACAAAGCGACGGACGATCGCCGCCCACCGGAACAGTGGGATATTGTGATCGGGCGACCGCAAGTGATTATTTTTGAGGGGTGGTGTGTGGGGGCTCGCGCGCAGCGCGCCAGTGATTTAACGCAGCCTGTGAACTCGCTAGAAGTTAATGAGGATGCCGACGGGCATTGGCGAGAATTCGTCAATCAGCGTTTGCGTGAGTATCAGCAGTTGTTCGATAAGCTTAACCTTCTGGTGATGCTAAAAGCACCATCGTTTGATCAGGTATTGCAATGGCGTCAACTGCAAGAGCAAAAGTTACGGGATACGCTAACGCCAGAAGAGCTGTCACATTCGCGAGTGATGAGCAGCGGTCAGATCGAGCGTTTTATCGCGCATTACGAGCGTTTAACTCGTTGGATGTTGCAAGAAATGCCTGCGCGCTCGGATATATTATTACAACTCGAGCGTGATCACAGTATCGCCAAGATCGACTGCCACCTGACTGGCTGATCTATATTGCTCGCTATTTTGTACTATGGGAGATTACCTTGATATCAACCGATAGCCATTCCCGCGCCTATCATACGGTTGTTTTTACCGACCTAGATGGCACCTTACTAAATCACGATGATTACTCCTATAAAGCAGCCATGCCGGCCATTGACGAACTTCGCGCAAATGGTACGCCGCTTATTTTAGTGTCCAGTAAAACCCGTGCTGAGATGGCGCAATTGTGCGCTGAGCTTGTAATTACCGATCCCTACGTGTGTGAAAACGGCAGTCTTATTGTTATGCCCGAGGCATGGGTAAAGTCTTTTGGCATCGCGACTGATTCGTTTACCTTTAGCGATGGCGCATGGCAGTTTGTGCAAGGCGCCAAGCGGCCACAAATACTGACGTTGTTAGCTGAGTTAAAGCGACATTATGACTTTACCGGCTTTGCCGATATGAGCGTGGCTAACGTCGTCGACTGCACCGGCTTAAGCGAGGCGGCGGCCGCCCAAGCGATGCAGCGTTTAGCGACAGAGCCTTTGCTGTGGCACGACAAAGAGTCGGCGTTAATTGAGTTTGCCCAACAACTGAGCAAGCACAATTTACGGGTGGTTAAAGGTGGTCGTTTTTATCACGTAATGGCCCATTGCGATAAATCCGATGCGGTACGCTATTTGCTGAACACCTATGAGTCCCATTATGGGGCGAAAGTAAAGAGCATTGCCTTGGGTGATAGCCCTAATGACCTGGTAATGCTCAAAGAGGTGGATCAGGCAGTGGTAATGCCGCACAAAGATGGAACCTATATGCACGATGATGAGCTCTTAAATGAGATTCGTGCACCACAAGAGGGCGCGAGAGGTTGGCGCGCCGGTGTTGAAGCAGCGTTGCAAGCGCTGCGCAATGGCGAGGAAGCGTAATGAGCGATTTTTTTCAGAATGGCCGTATCGGAACACTGCACAATTTAGGTGACCGCCCCATTGAAGAGTTAGAGGCCGAGTTGCTGGAGTGGAGTAAGCAAAAACCCATGTGCTTGGTGTTGCCTTGCTTGTACTCTGAGCTAGAAGGCCCTGCGATGGAAAACATCGTCGACGAGTTGTCCAAAGTGCCATTTTTAGATGAAATTATTATCGGCCTCGATCGCGCCGATGAGGAGCAGTACAAAAAAGCCAAAAAATTCTTTGCCCGCTTGCCACAAAAGCACTCAATTTTGTGGAACGATGGCCCGCGTTTAAAAGCCGTCGACAAAGTGTTGGATGAAGTAGGGCTCGCGCCGCAACAATTGGGCAAAGGCCGCAACGTTTGGTACTGCTTGGGTTATGCGCTGGCTAAAGGCCGCGCCCGGGCTGTGGCATTACACGATTGTGATATCGTCACTTACAAGCGCGATATCGTCGCCAAACTTTTTTACCCCATTGCCCACCCCACCTTTAATTACATGTTCTGTAAAGGCTACTACTACCGCGCTGCGGGCGGAAAGTTAAACGGTCGTGTCAGCCGCTTGCTTGTTTCACCATTAGTGCGCGCGCTGCAAAAAGTGTGTGGTCATAATGATTATTTAGACTTTATCGACAGCTTCCGCTATGCCTTGGCCGGTGAGTTCTCGATGAGCATGGATGTGGTCAGTAGTATTCGTATTCCTAGCGATTGGGGGCTAGAGATTGGCGTATTGTCTGAGGTAAACCGCCGCTACTCCGATGAGCGGGTGTGTCAGGTAGATATTGCCGATGCATACGACCATAAGCATCAGGATTTGTCGGCGGATGATTTAGATGCTGGCCTGTCAAAAATGAGTACCGATATTTCCAAGTCGTTTTTCCGAAAACTTGCTATTAAAGGTGAGGTGTTTACGCCCGAAGTGTTTCGCACACTTAAAGCAAGCTATTATCGCTTAGCATTAGACTTGATTGATCGCTATCATAACGATGCCGTGATTAACGGCATGACGCTCGATCGCAACAAAGAAGAGGAAACCGTAGAGCAGTTTACCCAGTGCATCATGCGCGCCGGTGAACAGTTTTTAAATGACCCGACCGAAAAACCTTTTATGGCGAATTGGTCGCGGGTGTTAAGTGCGGTGCCGGATGTATATCAACGGTTACTGAGTGCTGTAGAGGCCGATGAAGATGACATTTAAGGCGTGATGCTGTGCTAGTCAGATTTAGGTGTAATCGCTTTGAGCTAGATTGGGGACTAGTGGGTTTTAGAGCCATGTCTAATGGGCGTAATGCCGGCGATAATGAAAACTGAGGCTTTTAAGGTGCACTCTTTAACTAGGTAAGGAGAGTGAACTCGTCACTCTCCTTACGTATCATTGCGCGTTGATGGGCAGGTGTTTGTTGAGAAAGCGACTTATGGTGTTAAAGGTTGTTACCCGGCTGTCTTCATTTGCAAGAAAGTGACCTTCATTCTCTAATACGATGTAGTCTACCGGTTTGTCTAATGTCTGCAGAGCATCGTACATGCGTTCGCTGTGTTCTGGGGGCACTTGTCGATCGGAGTCGCCGTGTATTAACAGTATCGGGACTTTGATTTTCTCGGCGTGATTGACGGGTGATACATCTTTTAACTGCTCGCCAAGCTCACCGATCTGTTCATCGACAATGTTGTGCGCTGAGCGAAAGTCGCGGTTACCCCGAACCCACTCAAAAACATCGCTGACCCCGGCAAAGCTGATCGCGCATTGGTAAAAATCCGGTGTCTTAACCGTGCCCATTAACGCCGCGTAGCCGCCATAGCTGGCACCTGCGAGGCAAATTTTATCGGGGTCGGTAATGCCATCTTTAATCAATTGTAAGGCGCCGTCCTGGATGTCGTCTTGCATCTCTTGGCCCCACTTTTTTAACCCTGCATTGCGGTGGCTAAAACCTTCGCCAACGGAGCCACGAAAGTTCATTTGTAAAACAGCGTAGCCTTGATTGGCAAAAAATTGGGCCCAGTAATCGAATGCGGCACTGTCCCTAGCCTGCGGCCCGCCATGGGGAAATAGGATGGTTGGAAGTTTTTTGGCTTTTTTGCCCTTGGGTAGAGTCAGCCAGGCTTCAATGCTCAAGCCGTCGCGGGCACTGTAGTGGTAATCTCTCGTGCTGCTCAAGACTTCTGGCGGTAAGTTGCGGTAACGGTATTCTAGCGCCGTTAGTTTAGCCGGGTTGCGCTGACCTAAATAGTAAGTCCCTGATTCTTTGGCGCCGGTGGTATAGAGCAAGTAGCGGTTTTTGTCGTCTGTCAGATCGTAAATAAAGTTCTGTGTGTCGGGCATTAGCTTATTGATGCTGTTTTGCAGTGCACTCAGTTTATCTGAGAAGTACACAGAGCCCTGATGAGAGGCGGAGTTAACACCAATAACGTCGGCGGTGTTCGGGTCGTAAATCAGCGAGCCCATGACATCGTAGGTAGGGTCCGCGTAAACCAGCGTTTTTTCAAGTTTTGGGTCTGTTAAGTTGGTTTTAAAAATCGCAAGGCGGTCTTTGTAAGCGGCGCGTAGGTAAACAATATCAGGGTTTTTAGCAAAGCCGATAACAGAGGTTTGTGCTTTAGAGAAGGGCGTGTACGGCCAAAGTTCACGCCATTGTTTGGTGTTTAAGTCGTAAATTTGGCTGCTAACAACGCCGTCGTTAAAGCGTAGGCCAACACGCACTCGGTGTTGCAGGTCGGTCCCCCAGCCCATAATACTAGGCTCTGAGTTTTGTACGGCGGTGACGCGTTGATTGCGGATGTTGACTTTATAAACCACGTTATAGGGGCCGCCAGAAAAACCGGGCATTGCCATCAATAGGTGATCCGGGTCATCGGGTAAGAGGTCGACGATCTGGTCTTGAGATACGGGTAAAACCCGAAAGTCGTCGAGGAATGTGTGCTTAAACGGACGGGTGACGTCGCCGCTCTCGGTATTAATAATAAGCAGTCGTGTTTCCCGGGTGTCGCCACGCACTTGCCCCCAGCCGGTCCAGGTATCTCGGCGGGAGGGGTAGAAGGTGTGCACTAATAGAGTATTACTGTCTTTCCATTGGACTCTGGAAATAAAATATTTGCTGTTATCCGTAAAGAGGTGAAATTTCTTCTTTTGAGTGTTGAGGTTGGTTACCTGAACCGCAATGCCTTTTTGATCTTTTGCATCTACGCGGACTAAAGCGGCAACCTTCTGGCCATCAGGTGTTAGCGTTAACCCATCGGCATCAGGTAATTGCGCGAAATTCTCAACGCTAAGGCTGGCGGCTGCACTGTATGCGCTTAACGTGAATGACAGTGCGGCAATCGTGCTAATAAACAGGAGCGACAGGGCTCTTGAGTGTATGGGCATACATCATCCTTGTTTCGTTATTATCATCTAAACTAGCAGAGACTGCTATTGGATGTATTTTTACCAAGCTGACGTTAAAATGCAAGTAAAGAGGCGCCGAGCTCAATCCACGACGGTTATGGTTTAAGCTCAGGTTGGGGTGAGTATTGACGGGTGGTCTATAAGGGCTCGTTGTAGTTGGTCAGCCACAGCGCTTGATAAGGGCTGAGCGTGATTTTTCCGTATAGGTCAGTGATCGGTTGATCACTGATTAAATCGAACCAGGTCTCGGTACTGATTAGGTTTAAATCCGAAAGGCTCACCTCTTGCGGTTGGTCGCTTAGGTTGTAGATACAAAAAATACTTTGTGTACGGCGCATGCTCTGCCGCCAAAAGGCAAAAATCTCAGGGCGTATGTGCAGCGTAAATTGTGTGGCATTGGGATGAAATGCCGGTTGATGTGAACGCAGCCGGATAAGCCGTCTCAGTTCATCAAAAACTCGCTGGCCTGGGCCGCCGGGTTCATCAATACGCGCCTGTAAATCGCTTAAACTCCAGTTGCGTCGATTGATTGAACGGTTGTGGCCGGTGGCTTCGAGTTTGTCTTCGTCATTGGGTGTGGCAAACAGCGTATGAATATAAAACGCGGGAATCCCTTCAACGGCAAGCATGATAGTTTGCGAGCAAATAAGCCGTTCGACTTGCCATTTGTCGGTGCCGTTATACGTGCCTTTAAAGGCATCAAACAGGGCGATGTTGGCCTCGTAGGGTTTCTCGTTGCCCTCGGCGTCGGTTCGGGTTGATATGCGACCGCCAAACGATTCTAGCGTGCCTAGCATTTGTTGCAGCTCGCCATCACTGAGTAACCCCTCGGCGGGTCGCAGGCCGATACCGTCGTGGCTGGCGGTAAAGTTTAAATAAGTGCAGCCCACGGGTGAGGGGGGCATGCTCATCATCCAGCTTTTTAAGTAGCTGCAATCGCCCGCGAGCAGCGCGTGAATAACCAGTGGCGGCAAACTAAAATTATAAATGATGTGGGCTTCGTTGCTGTTGCCAAAGTAGGTGAGGTTTTCACGATTGGGTACGTTGGTTTCGCTAATGAGCAGCGCGTGCGCGTTTTTGTACTCGGTGAGCAGGCGTACCAGTTTTACGACATCGTGGGTTTGCGGCAAGTGAATACAGTTGGTGCCCAGCTCCTTCCATAAAAAAGCAACGGCATCCAGCCGAATCCACTGCGCCCCCTCGTCTAAATAGCGGCCGATAATACGTAGATACTCCAGTAGCACTTGCTCGTTGCGAAAGTCCACATCAACTTGGTCGTGACTAAAAGTACACCACACATGTTTAATGCCTTCGGCGGTTTCTGTTTTGCGCAGCAGCGGGCTGGTACGTGGGCGTACTACGTTGCTTAAGTCGTAGTTGGGGTCGGCCTCGACAAAGTAGCCCCGGCCTGGGTCTTTACCGTACTGATAATTGCGAAACCACAGGCTCTGGCTGGAAACGTGATTAATCACCAAATCGGCCATCAGTTTGAAGTCGTGGGACAGTGCATTGATATCGTCCCAGTCACCCAGCTCCGGGTCGACCTGGGTGTAGTCGATAACGGCAAAGCCATCGTCCGACGAGTGCGGAAAGAACGGCAGTACATGTACGGCGCTAAACACATTCTGGAGGTTGTCGTGTAAAAAGTTTTGCAGGGTGTCGAGCGGTTTATGGCCCGCTTCACGAACCGAGTTGCCATAGGTAATCAAAAGGCTGTCTTTTTCGGACCAGAGCCGCTCGGGGGCCACCACGTCTTTATTTTGTCGCGGACCAATAGCGTCCAGACAAGCTTTGGTAAGCTCGTCGGTATCCCGGTTGGGGTAGAGGGTTTCGAGCAGTGCGTGTACTTTGCAGTGCAGTTCATCAAGGGAGAGAAAATCGGTTGTCATTGCTGCGGGCCTTTTGCAGTGTGAGCAGGCCTAATGTAACGCAAGTAATATGCCGCTGTCAGTGAGCGTCCAGTGGTTGAGGCCTCTGAGCTATTCGGTCGTCGATTTTCTCGATGCAGTTGGCGATGACCTCCTCGAGCGGCGGCTCGATAGAGATTTTGCTGACCTCGGGCTCGGCCGTGGGTGATTGCATACTAGCTAGTTGGCTATCGAGTAGGCTGGAGGGCATAAAATGGTCTTGCCGACGATTCATACGCTCGGCAATGGTGGATTTTTTGCCCGCAAGGTAGATAAACACTCGGCGAAAGGGCAGTTGGCGTAATTGCTGGCGGTGATCACTACGCAAACCTGAAAACGCCAGCGTACAACTTACCTTGGCGGCGGCGCATTCACGTAAATAGGCACCAATGTTGTGCACCCAGGGGGCGCGTAATGCGTCAGTAAGGGGCGTTCCTTTGGCCATTAATGCCTTAGCCTCATCGCTGTGAAAGTCATCAGCATCGATGTAGCGGTACCCGTAATGTTGCGCGAGCGCTTTGGCGACACAGGATTTACCGGTACCGGAGACCCCCATAACGATGACTAAAACGGGTTGCTCCGTGTATGGCATTAGCGTTCTCACTTAGCTCGGTCTTAGGCGTCGAATAAGGGGGTGGCTTGACAATGCTTATGATAGCGCAAACATCTACCACTGTGCTACCATGCGCGATCGAGCGAATGTAAATTTTTATTAGGACAGTGTTATGGTAGGCCGCACGCGCAATACCAAATCAAAACGGGCGACTTTGGCCGATGTGGCGAAGCTTGCTGGTGTTAGTGCGATTACCGTCTCGCGCGTGTTAAATCACCCCGATAAAGTGTCGGATGATTTATGTCACCGCGTGCGCGAGGCGATTGACACTCTTGGCTATATACCTAATCAGTCGGCCAGCTCGCTGGCGTCAGCTCGCTCGCAAGTGATTGGAGTGGCAATCCCGTCGCTTTCTAACGTCGTGTTTAACGATGTTTTACGCGGTATCTATGATGTCGCCGGGGCTGGTGGTTATAAAGTGTTGTTGGTCGATACCCACTACTCGCCCATCGAAGAAGAGAACATGATTCGCACACTGCTCAGTCAGTCGCCCGAGGCAATGATTGTCACCGGTGGCGATCAGACCCGTGCCTGCCAGCGCATGCTCAGCTCGGCGGCGATCCCGGTGGTGCAGATGATGGAAATTTTAGAGGAGCCGTTGGACATGAATATAGGCTTCTCGCATTTTCAGGCCGGTTTTGAGGTTGCACAAAAACTGATGGCCTGCGGTTATCAACGCATTGGTTTTATCGGCGCGCGCATGGACACCCGGGTGCAGCAGCGGATGGCGGGTTTTAAAGAGGCGCTGCAAACTCAAGATTTGTATCACAGCGAGCTTTTTACCACCACGCCGTCACCGTCATCAATTGCCCTCGGTGGCGAGCTGCTGCGCGGCTTGCTTAGCACCTCTGGTGGTAAGTTGGATGCAGTGTTTTGCTGTAATGATGACTTGGCGCTGGGGGCGTTGTTTGAAAGTCAGCGCATGCACCTGAGCGTCCCGAAAGATTTAGCCCTGTGCGGTTTTAACGACTTTGAGACCTCGGCCTTTGTAAACCCGTCACTGTCGAGCGTCCATGTGCCGCGCTATGAGATGGGGGTACAGGCGGCGCAGATGATTTTGAATGTGCTTAAAGGCGTACCTAATAAAGAGAAGCAGGTGGACATCGGCTTTGAGATACGGATGCGCCAATCAACCCGGATGGCGAGCGCTTAGCGCTCGTCGCCGATCACTACCTCAAGCTTATAATCTTTACCTGCTTCTAACCCCTCAATACGATTACTCGTTTGCTGAACACCATCGAGCCAAACCTGTAGGCCGGCAACATCATTGGTGCGACGATAGTTGACGTGCAATTGTGCACCACGAAACCGGCGGGTTACGTGAGCACTTGGCCAGTCGGCAGGAAGCTGTGGCTCGATTCGTAAACCACTGCCATCGCCCTTTAAGCCAAATAATCCTTCCGCCAGTGAACGGTATACCCAGCTCACCGTGCCGGTATTAAACAGCTGGCTTGAGCGTCCTGCGGTGCGAGGGTACTGGTGGTAGGCGCCGCGATAGTAGTTGGGAATGTAAATGGGCATTTGCCCGCGCTGCTCAAAGTCTTGCATGTCTGGGCCCGGAATCATCTGGCGCAGCAGTTTGTAGGCGCGGTCGGCCTCGCCAATGGTGTAGAGGCTGTAAATATAGAAAATAGCGGCGTGATTGTAGACCGAGCCATTTTCGGCCGAGCCGGGGTGTTTTTGTGTTACCCGGCCCACGTCTTCGCGCATGGCGGTGAAGGCGGGGGCGAGCATAGCGACGCCGTAGGGGGTTTCCAGTTGTGCCTCCACGGCTTTAATCATTTTTGCGCGCTGCTCATCTGTGCAGGTGCCAGCGAGTATGGCCCAGCTTTGTGGGTTGAGGAATATACGCCCCTCTTTGTCTTTGCTGATGCCGAACGTGACATTGTCATCGGTGATGCCGCGGCCATACCAATCGCCGTCCCACAGGTGTTTGTTCACTGACGCGTTGATCTCATCGGCCCCCGCGCGAAAATCTTGTGGGGTGTTAATGGTGTTTTGCTCGCAGATATCCGCCCACAGGTTAAGGGCGTAGGCGGTGGCAACACTTAACCAGCCGGACACCCCTTTGCCTTTGTAGCCCACCATGTTCATTGGGTCACACCAGTCGCCCTGGGCGATGTAGGACAAGCCACGTTCATCGCGCGAGCTTAGCAGCCAGCTCATGGCGGCGCTGATGCGCTCGGCAACGGTCAGGATTTTGCCGTCTGAGCCGCTCACAGTTTCTCTAAGCAGGGCAAAGTCGCCGGTCTCATCTAAGTAGGCCTTTAGGCATACGGGCAGCCACACGCAGTGGTCGGTGTGCGGCACCTGGTTAATGTATTTAAGCTCCGCGTCTTCGTGCAGCAGTATCCCGTCGGGCATGGCGCCGGAGGCTTCCTGCTGGCTTAGGGCATGTACAAACGCGTGGCGGGCAACGGCCGGCTTAATATAGCTCATACCCATGTTGTCTTGCAGGTAGTTGCGGGTTTGCGGGTCGGTACTTAGGCGGTTGACATCGCCGTGGTAAAACACTTGGCGGGCAAGCCAGTGGTTAACAAAATTATTCAGCCCGTCGTCGGGTGTTTCAATTTGCAGCACGCCGCTGCCCGAGGCGATGTAGTCGGCATATTCTTCGCGCGCTATGGCAAAGCCTTGCTCAGATAGATAGCGCTCGCGAATGTGTTTTATTTCGGCATCGTCTAACGCTGGCCCAAAGGCAAACCGAAAAGTCTCTTGTGCATCGCAGGCTATGTTAAGGCGATACTGCAGTGCTGCCAGTGGCGTTTCATAGCGGGCGTCATCGCAGGCGAGTTGCTCGTGTTGCAGTGCGTCAGGGTTGTGCAGCCCGCCTTCGCCTTCAAAGGCTTCGCGTTGAACCTGCCAAGCAGCCGGGTCGCGCTCGTGCAAAAAATAGGTCTTATCTTTAAAGTGCTGGTTTTTAAAGTAGTCGGGGTATTTTTGATACGGGGTGACACAGCTTGCGACAATGGCCCCTAACTCTTTGCGGTATTCTGCGCTTTGGTTCATCCAGCTCATATAGCCAGGCGTAAAATAGGGGTAGAGGCTAATGTTGCGTGATCGTCCACTAAGGTTTTTAACGGAGACTTCCCACAGCTCCACCACATCGTCTACTGGCAGGGCAAGGCGCAGATTGATTTCTAAATCGCTGCATTTCACCGTCCAACGGATATCGCTTTTGCCGGGGGAGAAGCAGAACTCGCTGTCGCGGTGGCGCACCGGCTCGTAGGGGGCAGAAAAGATTTCGCCGGTGTTCTCGTCTTTTACGTAAAAAAAACGACCGGGATGATGGGCGTAGTATGGCTGCTCTGGTTGCATAAAGGTCTTTGCTTCCAGATTGGGAGCGTAGGCGTATTTAGCCGGCTCCGGTTGCATAAACTGCGCGACGGCAAAACCGCGACAGTTCATCTGGATCATCATTTGTCGGTTCCACAAAAAACCGGCGGCGCGAGGCATTAAAACGGGGCTGGTCAGATGGTAGGACGAACCGTCAGTGGCAGGAAAAAGCATAGAGACCTCGTGAAAAAAGAGCGCCCAATAACTGCGGCGCTCAAGCGTAGGAGATTTATGGGAGCTTGATGGCTACTCGGTGGTGTACTTGCGCTCACTCAGCTCTTTTTGAATCTTGGCCAGTTTGTCACCGGTCAAATCGTAAAAAAGTAGCGCGATAATGGCGATAAACGCAAAGGCGCCTGGGGCTAACGTTTGCATATACACGATTCCCTCTAGGGATGCGTCGCTTTGCACCTGATTGGCCTCGTAGCCCAGCATCGCTAGTACTGAAAGCATAATTGCGGAGCCCGCTGCGCTGCCTAGTTTTTGTGAAAAAGTGGTGGCAGAGAATGTCATGCCCGTAGCACGGCGGCCGGTTTTCCATTCATTGTAATCGGCCACGTCGGCATACATTGCCCAGGTTATTGGGGCTTTGGGCCCTAGCGCCAAGCTAATTAAAATGCTGAGCGCAAACATTAATAGGATTTCACCGGGGATTTCTGCGCTGTCTAAGACTGAACCATCCGCGCGGGTTTTTATGACACTGATGGTTTCGTTCTGCAGCCCTGCAAGCTCTAAAGTTGCAGAGTTATCGTCGAGGGCAACCCGATCTTTAATAATCCAAAAGACCTTTTGGTAGCGAGTCCAGGCATAAGTATCGCCGGGTTGATGAGCTTCGCCTAATAAATCCTGGGCTTTAAGGCTAGTGCGTTCGGCGTCATTAACGTCGACCACGCCCAACGCATCTGGCTTGGGTACAAAGGAGAACGCAAAGCACAGTACACTGACAATCGCCATCAGTATCATTAGGAGTTTTACTTTTTCAATATAGCGCGTCAGGGTCGATGCTGACATGGCACCAATCATAAGCCCTAACACTTGTAAGCCGATAAACGCACCGAGCAAATCGGGGCGCTCGACAAAGTATTTAAAGTAATAGGTGGCGGAGCTACCGCGCAGGGTAAAGGTGGTCATAATTACCATGGCGAGTATAAAAATAATGATCCATGGTTTGCAGACCAGCAGGTTTTTTAGATCCTCTAGCGGCTTGGACTTTTGTTCGGGCGGCGGCGCAATACGCTCCTTGGTGGTAGCAAACGTAATCACAAATAAAATAGAGGCTATGACGGCATAAATGCTCATGGTAATTTGCCAGCCAATGGGGCTGTAACGATCGCCACCGCCAAAATACTCGGCTAAATCGGGGGTCGCGGCGCCGACAATAATGCCGGTGAAGTAAGCAAAGAAAAAACGAGTGCTGTTAAGGGTGTTGCGCTCCTGCGGATCGGCCGTTAAAACGGCGGAGAGGGAGTTATAGGGCATGTTGAGGACGGTGTAGGTCAGCATCAAAATCATATAGGTGGCATAGGCCCATATAAGTTTGCCGCTTTCATCTAAGTCGGGCGTGGTCATGGTAAGCAGACCGGCGCCCATCATGGGTAAGGTGCCAAACAGTAGGTAGGGCCGGAATTTGCCCCAGCGTGTGTTGGTTTTGTCCGCAATAGCGCCCATTGCTGGGTCGGTAAAGGCGTCGACAATTTTGGTGACAGTCACCATGGTGGCGGCCGCCGCCGCCGATATGCCAAATATATCGGTATAAAAAAAGATTAAGTAGGACCCAATAATAGCCCAGTAAAAGTTAAAGCCAGCGTCGCCCAAGCCGTAGCCAATCCGCTCGCGCCAGCTTAATTTTGCCAATCTATCGTTGGGTGTTTGCTGTAACACTGTCTGCCCTCGCAATTATTATTTATAGGCTTGCTGCTATGCCCGGCCTTTTATCGTTCAGCCCGGCGCGAATTTGACGCACAGGCCAACCCTTTAAGGGAGTGGTTTGTGGCGTAGCAATCAGATGGTAGCGCTATCATATTGTGATTTGCGACAAAAATCTACCGGTGGTGCGCAAAGAAGCGTTAGGTGGTCAGTGTTACGGGGTGTTTGCCTGACGCAAACCGGTGTCAGGCAAACGGTTGAATTGGAGGGGGGAGGGCTTAAGCGCTGCGCTTGAGGCGGCGCTTGGGTTTTTGCTCGGCCAGCAGCGCCTCGTACTTGAGCCAGGCTTGCTCTACCGGGTTAGTGGGGGTGCTTTTTTGGGTGATGATTTTAACCGTGCGCATATCGCTTAGGCTCGGGTTAAGCACGTCATCGTTAAGCAACGCCGTAATAAGAGAGCCGTGCTTTTTAATCAGGCGCGCCTGAGCGCTGGTCAGTGCCTCGGGGTTTTGCAAGTCACGGTGCCCCTGAAACGGTTGCTTAAGGTAATGTTCTCTTGGCAGCATGGCGTTAATCCTGTGTTGTTTACCTGCACAGAGTTATACGTTAGCTTTTTGATGGTTGTGTGCCAGTTTTTTGAAAGATTTGTGACAGCGGGGCGGGGTGGCTGTTGCAGTGTGGAGCGATAGGCACAAAAAAGCCGGCATAAAGCCGGCTTTTTATGCTTGAGCGCTAACTAGCTTAGGCGGCCAAGGCTTTGATTTTGCTGTTCAGGCGGCTCTTGTGACGAGCGGCTTTATTCTTGTGAATAATGCCTTTATCAGCAATGCGATCCAGAACGGGTACCGCTGCTGCGAAAGCCGCTTTAGCTTGTTCTGCGTCACCTGCTTCGATGGCTGCGTCTACTTTTTTCAAGTAGGTGCGCGCCATGGAGCGCAGGCCGGCGTTGTGCTTGCGAGCTTTTTCGTTCTGGCGTGCACGTTTTTTGGCTTGGGGTGAATTTGCCACCGTGTTGCTCCTATAATTACTGTGTATCTGAAATGATTACGAATCTGAAAGACGCGGCATTTTACCTATTTTCGACCGCATGTCAATAGCTATGATGGGCTAGCCGAGAGTCTCTGGCCGTTTGGCAAACATTCCCGGATTTTGTGCGGGGAACTCCACCGAAAAACAAACCCCGTTGGCGATGTTTTCTGCCTGAGCGCGGCCCTGGTGGCTGCGCGCGATTAGCTCGACAATATACAGCCCTAAGCCCAAATGTACTCGGTGTTCGGGGTCTTTGTTGCCCGTTGTGCCACTGCGCCAAGATGTTAGTGAATTAAACAGCTGACCCTCAAGAGCGGGCGGTAATGCCGGCCCAGTATTGCTCACGCTGAGGCGGTAACTGGCCCCCAGCTCGTCATCCTGACACAGTTCAAGGCGTAATTCGATGACTGCGTCCGGCGGGCTAAAATCTGTGGCGTTATCGACCAGTTTATCGAGCAGCTGCACCAATAGTTCAGGTGCCGCTATGGTGCGATAGGCATCGGCACTGGTCTGGACAATAGTGCTGTTAAATTGGTGGGAGGGGTAGGCACTGCGATAAGCCTCTGTCATGTCAATAACCAGTTGTGCCAGATCAATAGCCTCCGGCTCACTGGCTTGAATGCTGGCCTCTACCCGGTCGGCTTCGCTCATGGCGGTGATGATGGCGCTTAGGCGCTCGCTGCCCAGCTTGGCCCGCTGTAGGTAAATCGCTAGGGGCTCATCGGCGCCCGTGGTGTTGCTGATGTTATCCAGCGATGAACGGACAATGGCCAGCGGCGTGCGCAACTCGTGCGAGAGCTTGCCGGTCAGACTTTTTAGGTAATTGGTATGACCGTGTACTTGGGTGAGCAGCTCGCGATACTGACCGGCCAAGTCGGCCAGCTCGTCTTTTAGCCGATAGCGTGGCCAGCGTTCTAAAACGTCATCGAGCGGTTGGCCTTGCGCGTTGTTGGCCGCGCGCGAAAGCGTGCGAATGCGCGCCGAAATCCAGCTGGCGTAACCAATTAGCACCAGCATTAGCAGCGCACCACTGACCGCGCTAACCCACGCCAGGCGGCCGAGTGTGGTGCGGCCTAGCCCTTGCCAGGGTTGCAAGCGCTGCTCGATGATGACAGCACCCGCCAATTGCGACTCTACCGCGCCCGCGCTGGGCCACCCGAGGTACAGGGGGACGGCGACGCTGGCAATGTCGTCGTCCTCGGCGCGGTACCAGCGGCTATCGCTGTGACCGGCTATCGCCAGGCTCGCGGGCGGCTGCTGTCGCCGGCCATTGTGGCTCGGCTGCCATGGCTTTAGCGTTTGGCGATTGCCTGCAAAGTCCAGCAGCCATTGTAATACCCGGTTTCGCTGTGGGCTTAGGGACTCTAGTTGACCGGCCTGAGCCATTTTCCAGCCTTGCCGGTCGGCGACTTGTAGGCGCACTCCGGGGCGGGCAAATACCTTTAAAGCGTTGCCCAGCGGCGCGCTTTGTTGAATAAGCCGGCCCTCTGTGCCGGGTAGCACCCCAGCATCGGGGCCACCGGCAAGCTCGGCCCAGTGCCCGGCGCTTCCTGCGGCGCTAATACTGGTGCCGCTTTTGCTGATGGCCGATATGGCAAAGTGGGGTTCTGCCATATCGAGCGGCATGCGCAGCTCTATTTGGTAGCCGCCGGTGGTTTCACGCCAAAAGCCGCGAATGCGATAGTCCGGCCTGATTTGGCCGTGGGCGTCGCGGTACACCGCCTGTATGCGCCCGGGCGCATTGGCCCGAATGGCGTAGTAGCGGCTGCCTCTACCGGTTTGTTGGTTGGCAAGAATAAGGTGATCGCCGCTGGCGAGATTGTCGCTGCCAGGTTGGTGATAGTGGCGTTCAGGGTCTTTAACTTGGGCGAGTAAAAACAGGTTGTCATTATGGATGCCGGTAGTAAGAGTAAGCGCAGGGTCGGCTTGCGCTTGGGGGGCGCGTTCGCTTGCGCCGGAAAACAACCGAGGCGTGTGTTTGTAAGCACGCCAGTCCTCGGCGTAGCCATCCACCATGGGCGGTGATGCAAGCGAGTGGGCGTAAATCTCGTGCTCGGCATCGAGGGTGGCGCGGTTGCTGAGTCGGGCGGTATCGAGCAGTGCCGTATCGGCGCCAAGCCTTGCCGCTACGGCTAGAGCTGTGGCGTTCAGGGCGCGAATTTGCCCCTCGCGCAATAGGCGGTCAAACACTTGCAGGTATTGCCCTAGCGCCCAAGGCAGTACCAGGGCAATTAGGCTAACCAGTGCCAGCTGGCGGCGTAGTTTCATGTCTATGGCGCTTCACGCCAGCGGTAACCCATGCCGTAGGCGGTTTGGATGCGGTCAAAGTCGCTGTCGTGTTGGCTAAACTTGCGCCGGATGCGCTTAATATGTGAGGTGATGGTGTTGTCATCCAGCACCACGTTGGCGGCATCCATTAATTGTTGGCGGTTTTTAACGTGGCCCGGGTGCTGTGCCAGCGAGTGTAAGATCCAAAATTCGGTTACGGTTAAATCCACGGGTTGCTCTTGCCAGTGCACGCTCATGCGTGAGGTGTTAATGCGCAGCTCGCCACGGGTTAAGGTGTCGTCGGCGCGGGCCGGTTGGCGCAGAGCATCGACTCGTCTAAACAGGGCGTTAATACGCGCGAGCATATGGGCTTGGCCAATATCTTTGGTGAGGTAATCATCGGCGCCGAGGCGCAGCCCTGAAATCACATCAAACTCATCACTGCGAGCGGTTAAAAAAACGATGGGCAGCTCGGGCGCGCGGCTGCGCAACTCCCGGCACAGTTCAAAGCCACCTTCTACGTCGTCGCCTAGGCCGACATCGATAATGGCCAAGTCAGGTAGTGCCTGGCTAAAGGCGGCGGTGGCACTGGGGCGATCTAAGTAGTGGTTAACCCGATAGCCAAGCCGTGTTAGAGCGTCGCGGTAGTTGTCGGCGATGGCCTGTTCGTCTTCTACAATGGCGATAGTACGGGCCATAGGTTTCTCAGTATTAAAGAATATTGACCAAAGATGGTATCTTAAAAAGATAATAGAATACAAAAAAGGAAGCGGATATGGCTCACGGGGAAACCTACATTCAAGCGGGCACTAGAGCCTCAACCGGAATGTGGACTCGTTTTAAAAAACGCTGGGTAGGGCTGCTGTTTGGATTGCCCTTCGCGGGTGTGGGTATTGGAATGTTGCTGTTTGGAGTGATGCCACAGTTTATGGATTGGCAGCACATGAAGCAGTGGCAAGCGGTGCCGGCGCAAGTGACTCAGGCCGAGTTAAAAGTCAGCCACGGCGATGAATCAACCAGCTACAAGGCGACGGCGCGTTATCACTATCAGTTTCAGGGGGCACGCTATAGCGGCTGGCGAGTGGCTATTCACGACTCTTACGATAACGTCGGTGATTTTAATTACGACCTTGGCCGCCGGTTGGAGCGCGCCGCTGAAAATAGCACCGCAGTAACCGCCTTTGTGAACCCAAGTAACCCAGCAGAGGCGGTGCTAAACCGCGAGCTTCGGCTGGAGATGATCGGTTTTAAAATGGTTTTTGTGGTGCTGTTTGGCGGGGTGGGTATTGGCATAATCGCTTACCTTTTACTCGCCCCTCTGGATGAGATAGAGGGGGTTGTCGAGAGCGACAAGCCTTGGCTAACCCGGCGCAGCTGGGCAAGCCCTACAATCAAGAGTGACGGTAAACTCACGATGATATTTGCCTGGTGTTTTGCCGGCTTTTGGAATGCCATTGCGATACCAACGGGCATTAACTGTATTTACGAGTTTATCAAGGGCAACAAACTGGCGCTGATCGGGCTGCTTTTTCCGCTGGTGGGGGCAGGGCTGCTGTATTGGGCGATTAAAGAGACGGCCAAGTGGCGCCGCTTTGGCCCGGCCCCGCTGCAGCTTGACCCGTACCCCGGCGCTATTGGCGGTCAGGTGGGCGGCACCATCGATGTACGTTTGCCCTATGAGCGCGGCCACTCCTTTAAAGTGGCTCTGCAGTGTTTAGAGAGCTATTACACCGGCAGTGGCAAGCAGCGTAAGCGACGGGAGAGGTGCGTTTGGCAGCGTGATGGCTATGCTTACACGCAGCGCAGCGCCCGTGGTACGCGGCTGAACATTTTGTTTGATATTAAAGACGGGCTGCCAGAGTCCGAGCCGGCAAAAAATCGCTATCACCTGTGGCGCTTAAACGTCGTAGCGCAATTGCCTGGCGCGGACTTTGAACGCAGCTATGAGATACCAGTATTTGCCACCGGGGCTAAGGCATCCAATGTGCGTGAGTCCAGTGAGGATCACGTGCAAGCGCACCAAGAGCGCGAGCAGTTGCTGGAAAGCGTGTTGGAAATTAAGCAAATACCCGACGGTATTACTATGCATTACCCAGCGTTTAGTCATGCTAGCGCCAAGTTAATGGGGGTGTTGTTCGGCGGATTTTTTTGCGCCGTGGGTTATTTTATCGATACTGCCTTTATGGGGCCACTGTTTCTATTTATTGGGGCGATTGTGGGGTTAAGTTGCTTGTATTTTTTGGTGGCGAGCCTCGATGTACGTATCGACCGGCACGGACTAATCACCCAGCGTAAGTTGTTAGGATTTAGTATAAATACCACTAAGGTTGTGCGTGCCGAGTTAACCCATTTAAAAGTTTCCGAGAGTTATTCCAGCCAAAGCGGTAAAGCGCACGTCAGTTACTTTAAAATACAGGCGCACCAAAAAAAAGGTAAGCCCGTCACAGTTGGTTACAACTTTGCCGGGGAAGCCGTGGCCCAGCAGGCGCTGGAGTCTATTAGTGTATTAACAGGAGTGCCGCAGGCATGAATGAAATAACACCGTGGACGATATTGTTATTGAGGGCACTACTGAGCGCCGGTTGTGCCTCGGCCAACAATAATGAGTCAAGGTTAATCTTACCTGACGGCTCGGTCTACACCGGTGCGCTAAACGATTGACTGTATGGCATTGGAGCGGGCCATAGGTTCAATTGCTCGGTTGGGGGGGGGGAGTGCGCAGCTAGCAGGATAATAACTTACAAGTAAACTAGGGAAAAGAATGGATACGCAATCGACAACACCATCATCAACGCTATGGTTAAAAATAAAAGAACGCTGGAAGTTAATGCTGTTGGGGCTGCCGTTTGCGGCCATTGGCATTGGAATTTTTATTTGGAGTATTGGTATACCGGTTAAAACTTGGTATGGCATGCAAGCTTGGCAGCCGGTAGAGGCTTCGCTGACGGCGGCTGAGGTTAAGTCTCGTCGTGTCCGCAATGAGGACACCAATGACTACACCACTGTTTATCAAGCCACTGCAAGTTATAGCTACGATTATAAAGGGAGCACCTACTCAAACACTAAAGTTGCTATAAATGATGGGTACAGTAGCTATGGTGGGTTTTATGAGAGGCTGGGCGACACCTTGGAGTATGACTTTAAAGCTGGGCGCAGCGTTACCGCTTATGTTAACCCCGACAAACCTAGTCAAGCGTTACTCAATCGCGAGCTGCGCCTAAGTACTCTATGGTTTGCATTGGTTGCTGTGATGGTATTCGGCGGGACTGGGCTGGGTTTGTTGTGCTACGGTCTGTTCACACTCCCTGAGCAAATACCCGGCGAGCACGACCGGCAAAAGCCATGGACAACCCGCCGAAAGTGGGCCAGTGCGTCAGTAAAAAGCAGCGGTAAACTGACGATGATGTTTGTGTGGTGTTTTGCTGCGTTCTGGAATGTCATTGCGGTGCCTATCGGCATAAAAAGCATTGATGAGTTTATACAAGGAAATAATCCCGCACTGATTGCGCTGCTATTCCCTTTAGTGGGGGCCGGCTTGCTGTATTGGGCCATTAAAGAGGCGGTCAGGTGGCGGCGCTTTGGGCCAGCTTCGTTGCAGCTTGACCCTTACCCCGGCGCTATTGGCGGGCAGGTGGGGGGCACCATTGATGTACGTTTATCCTATGATCGTGCCCATAGCTTTAAAGTGACCCTGAAGTGTTTGCAGAGCTATTACACCGGTGGTGGTAACGAGCGTAAACGGGAGGAGGCTTGTGTGTGGCAGCGCGAGGGTTACGCCCACACCCAGCCTGGCGCCCGCGGTACGCAGCTAGCGATATCGTTTGATGTTAAAGACGATCTGCCTGAGTCGGAGCCTGTCAGCAAGTGTTATCACCTCTGGCGTTTAAAGGTTGAAGCGCAATTGCCAGGTGCAGACTTTGCTCGCAGTTATGAGATACCGGTGTTTGCGACTGGCGCTCAAGCGTCTGATGCACGCGAATCCAGTGAGGATCATCAGCAAGCCCAACAAGAGCGAGAGCAGCTGCTTGAGAGTGTGCTGGATATTCAGAAAATTCCCGGTGGTATTACCATGTATTATCCCGCGTTTAGCATCCCCGAGGGCAAGTTAGCTGGGGTCTTAGTGGGCGGTGGCTTTGCTACGATAGGTTTTTTTGTTGGTGGCGAGGCCGGATTTTTGGGGCCGTTGTTTTTTACGCTCGGAGTGGTCTTTGGCCTTGGGTGCCTGTCCCTTTTAATGATGAGCTTAAATGTACGCTTCGACCGTCGAGCGTTAATCACTCAGCGAAAACTACTCGGCGCTGATATTAAAACCATTAAGGTTAAACGCTCGGAGCTAACGTACTTAGCCATCGCAGAGAGCAACTCAAGTTTATCCGGTAACCAGCACGTCATATATTTTAAAGTGCAAGCCCACCGCCGCCGTGGTATGCCTGTGACCATCGGCGATAACTTTGCCGGCGAGGTTGTCGCCAATAAAGCGCTGGAGTCGATCAGTGTGTTAACCGGCGTACCCCGGAAATGAGAGGTAAAAGCTCGATGATGTAGTTGGCGCAATGGCCTGTTCATCTTCGACAATGGCTATAATACGGGCCATAACTTATTCCAATAATAGGGTTTTGCGCATAATGGTGGCTTGCGCGACATTGATCAAGTTTGGGGGAACGGATGCTACACAAATTAAAAGAACGCTGGGGTTTGCTGTTACTGAGCTTGCCCTTAGTGGGGCTCGGGGTGAGTTTTCTGTATTTGGGGGTTCTGCTGCCGTTATCCGACTGGACGGATATGAAAAATTGGGAGCCGGTACAGGCCCAGATTGTCAGCGCAAGAATGAAGCGAAACTACTCAGAGGGATCGACCACCTACCGCGCGGAGTCTAGTTACCGCTATCAGTATCAGGGGAAAAGCTATAGCGGTGATCGCGTGGATATTAGTACAGGTTCAAGCTCGGATAACGATTTCGAGTACCACCGCGAGATTCTTCGCCCGCTGGTGCATGCCCAGGAAAATAACATGACTGTGACTGGCTGGGTGAACCCCGAGCAGCCAGAGCAGGCCGTATTAAATCGTGATTTGCGTTCTGGGCATTTACTGCTTGCAGGTGTATTTGCCCTCATTTTTGGCGCTTTGGCGCTGGGTATATGGGCTTATGTATTGTTAGCTCGCCCTGATAAAACTGATGTTAGTGAAGCGCAAGCTACGTTAAAGCCTTGGTTGGCGCGGCGCGATTGGGCCAGTGCCACCATAAAAAGTGATGGCAAAACTGGCATGTGGGTGCTGTGGGTTTTTGCTGCGTTTTGGAATCTTATTAGTCTGCCCTCCGCGATTGGCGCGGTAGGCGAAGCGCTGGATGGTAATCACGTCGCGTGGCTGGCGCTGCTGTTCCCACTGGTGGGGGCGGTTATTACTTACTGGGCGGTTAAGCTCACTCTGCGCTGGCGCCGCTTTGGCCCCGCGCCGCTCACCTTAGAACCATACCCCGGCGCTATTGGCGGTCAGGTGGGCGGCACGTTGGAGGTGACTTTGCCCTATCAAGCCGACAACCGCTTTGCCGTGACCTTGCAGTGCTTGCACAGTTACTATTCGGGCTCGGGCAAAAATCGCGAGCGACACGAGTCGATGGTGTGGCAGAGTGAGGGGCTTGCCCAAACCGCGCGCACTGCCTATGGCACGCGAGTACAGTGGTTGTTTGAGGTAGAACACGGGCTGCCGGTATCGGAGCCGCCGGGCAAACGTTATCACCTGTGGCGGGTGAATATTAAGTGTGAGCTGGCGGGCGCAGATTTTGATCGCAACTATGAGATTCCGGTCTTTGCCACGGGCGAGAAGTCTCGACAATTGGCGCAGGTAAGTGCGAGCAATCAACACCCCGAGGTGGCGCAAAAGCGCGAGCAATTACTGGAGAGTTTGTTTGATATTCGCCAAGTGCCGGGCGGTGTGGTGTTGCACTACCCAGCTTTTAGTAGCCCTAGTAGTAAAATGGTTTTGATCGTTATGGGCGCGATATTTTCGGGGGTAGGGTTGCTGGTTGATGCCGATGGATTTCCCGCGTGGATTTTTGCCGTTATTGGCCTGCCTATGTTTTTTGGGGGCCTCTATGCATTACTGTCGAGCTTAGATGTGCGCATCGACCGCACCGAGCTGGTTACCCGTCGCCGTCTTCTGGGGGTGGGGCTGGGTAATAAGCACACCCCTCGCAGCGAGATCACTAAATTGTTTATCGATGAAAGCTACTCGTCCCGCACGGGCAACCAGCACACCACTTACTACAAAATAAAAGCCGAGTTGCGCAGTGGTGGCTGCAAAACCATTAGCCACAGCTTACCTGGCCGCGAGCTCGCTCAAGAGGCGTTAAAATCCCTTAGTCTGTTAACCGGAGTACCCGACGCATGAACCAAAGCATTGCCTTGCCTTTATTGTTGTTGTGGGTTGCGTTAAGTGCCGGCTGCACATCGGCCGACACCGGCGAACAACCGCTGACGCTACCGGACGGCTCACGTTATAGCGGCGCTATGAATGATGGCTTGCTTAGCGGCGAAGGTCGCTTAGAGTGGCCTAACGGCGATGTCTACGAGGGGGAGTTTCTGCAAGGTTTACTGCATGGCACTGGTACCATGACGCTTAACACCGGTGATGTTTATAGCGGCGAGTTTAGCCGAGGCGAATTTACCGGGGTAGGTGATTATATCGGTAGCGATGGTACTCTTTACCATGGTGATTTTAGCAATTACGAGTTTACCGGTGAAGGCGAACTGACCACCCCTGAGGGTGATATTTATCGCGGCGATTTTAGCTCTGGTCTGCTAACTGGAATGGGCACTTTTACCGGTGCAGACGGCAGCCAATACGCGGGTGAATTTGTCGATAACGTGTACGAGGGCTATGGCGTATGGGAAAACGACAAATGGCGCTATACCGGTGAGTTTGCGGCGGGCTACTTTGACGGTTTTGGCGAGCGGGTCGATGTAAATAACAACGAGGTATTGGAGTCTGGCCAGTGGGAATATGGTCGTTTTACGGGGGAGTCGGAGTCGGCGGATGAGCGTCGCGCACGTCAGCTAAAGGTCGAGAAAGCCCTGTTTGATCAGCCTGCGGTGTTGCAAAAAGCGTTGGATGCGCTCGCGCTGCAAAACCCAGAGTCGATTGATCTGTACCCGGTAATTGTCGCCGGCGATGGCACCCAAGATGTGTTTACTCTGGAGGCAAAAACAGTGCAAACATTATTGGATACGGAGTTTGCTAGCCAAGGGCGTTCGCTGCTAATGGGGAATCATCCCGATACTTTCGGCGCAGCGCCATTGGCGACAAATCTATCGTTGCCTCTAGCGTTGCAGTCGGTAAGTCAAAAGCTGGATCCTCAGCAGGATATTTTATTGTTATACCTGAGCAGTCATGGGTCGAGTGATCATGAGTTTTA
Organism: Gilvimarinus japonicus; assembly: GCF_042847215.1. Classification (GTDB taxonomy): domain Bacteria; phylum Pseudomonadota; class Gammaproteobacteria; order Pseudomonadales; family Cellvibrionaceae; genus Gilvimarinus; species Gilvimarinus japonicus. Next base: position 2,686,871 of record NZ_AP031500.1, on the reverse strand, counting down.
TCTGGCCGCACCGGGGCACGATTTCTTGGGGCTGGCAGCCGAGGATCTAGCCAACACCATTAACGATTTAGCGGTAAAGTGGAAGGTAATTATTATCTCGGCGTGTTATTCCGGCGGCTTTATCGAATCGCTTAAAGCGCCAGAGCATTTGGTGATTACCGCCGCGCGGGACGACCGCACCAGCTTTGGTTGTGGCGACAGTGATACCATGACTTATTTTGGGCGGGCGTATTTTGAACAAGCGCTACCCACAGCGGACAGCTTTGAGTCTGCCTACACGCGAGCGCGCGAGTTAATTACCCAGTGGGAGAGCGAAGAGGAGTTTACCCACTCAGAACCGCAGATGTACGCCGGTGAGGCAATTGTCGAGTACCTGCCGCAGTGGTGGCGTCTCCGTAAAAGACAAGCTCCCGGCGAATGACCGATTACTGATCGCTAGTGTCATCAACCGGCCAGGGAGTATTTTGGGTGCGCTCTTCACAAGTCAGCTGCATATGCAGCGCGGCTTTGCCTACAATATGCGCACTTACTGGGGCGGTAATAAATAAAAACAGTGCAATGAGCAGTTCGTGTAGGCTGAGCCCATCGCCCTGATTTGAGAAAAAAATAATCGAGCCAATGATCATTCCACCCACGCCAAGGGTCGTGGCTTTGGTGGGGCCGTGCAAGCGCAAGAAAAAATCTTGCAAACGCGCCAAACCAATCGAACCTACTAGCGCAAATCCGGCGCCGGCAAACAGTAATACACTGATTAGAATTTCCAATGCCATACTCATAGTCTATTCCTTCTCAGCCTTATTCAATGATATCGCCGCGCAATAAATACTTTGACAGCGCAACCGTGCCTACAAAACCCATAACCGCCACCAATAAGGCCGCCTCAAAGTAGAGGTTGTTGCGCTCGTACATACCAAACAATACCAGCAGGGCGATAGAGTTAATATACATCGTGTCGAGCGCTAAAATGCGATCGGGCAATGATGGCCCGAGGCACAGGCGCCAAAGGTTGAGCGCCAGCGCTAAGGCCACCATAAACAGTGTGATTTGAATTACGGAGTCGAGCATTCAAAGATCTCCTTCAGGGGTGCTTCGTAGCGGCGCTTGATTTCGGCGATGGCTGCATCTACGTCAGTGACGTGCAGGCTGTGTACCAGCAAATAACCTTCTTCCATTTGCAGGTCGACCGTTACCGTACCCGGCGTGAGCGAGATGGTATTGGCCAACAAGGTAATGGTGAAGTCTTGCTTTAGCTCAAGCGGGATTTTCATAAACGCTGGCTGCAATTTTTCGCGCGAGCTAAGGATCAGTACGGCCACTTGCATATTGGCGATAATAATGTCCCACAGCACCAGAAAAATAAAACGCATGGCGAGCAGCGGTGACGATAACACCATCGATTGTGGCCAAAACGATTGGGTTAAAAACGGAATGCCCCAGGCCAGCAGCGCGCCCAATAACCATTGGCCCGGGCTGATGCTGTTGGCCATAAGCAGCCAGAGCACCAGCATAAACACGCTGAGCAGTTTGTGGGGAAACAGCGCTTTTTTATGAGCGGTATCAGTCATGCTGAGCTCCCGGTGCATGGGCACGGCTTACAGGTTCATGGCTTAGCACTGCATCAATGTACAATGCTGGGGTCATGGTTTGCTTCGCCAGTGCTTGGGTGAAACGTACCACCGGATCACCGGCCAAGCTTAAGAATAACGCTAAGCTCAGCATGCAAATTACGGCAAGCAGGGCGCCGCGATCGGCTTTGTCAGCTTTGGCTACGCGGTTTTCGGTACGCCAGAAAATAGTGCTGCCACTGCGGCTCAGCGCGGTAATCATGACAAAGCTTGCCAGTAATAATATTGCCCACAGCCAAAATGTTTGCTGCTCGCTTTCTGCGGCGCTCAACATCATTAACTTACCAATAAAACCCGAAAGTGGCGGCATGCCGATAATGGCCGCCGAGGCAATAAAAAATAAACCGCCAAGTTTTACCGCTTGGCGTACCGCAGGGCCGGTAATAATACGGTCGGCGGTGGCGCCACGCTGGCGTACGATGAGATCGGCAAGCAAAAACAGCGCCCCGCAAATCCATGTGGAATGCACCAGATAATACAGAGTCGCGCTTAGCGCTGCGGTGTTATTAAGGGCAATACCCGCTAGCAGAGTACCCACCGAGACGATCACTAAGTAGGCAATTTGCAGCCGCAACTCGCGGGCGGCGAGCGCGCCGGTGGCGCCCAGCGCTAAGGTTACCAACGCCAGCGGCCAGAGAAACGGCTGGGCAATATTGGCCAGCGCCCCGGCCTCGGCGCCAAAGATAAGCGTATAGACTCGGATGATGGCGTACAGACCAATTTTGGTCATGATGCAAAACATCGCCGCCACAGGCGCTGATGCTGAAGCGTAGGCGCGCGGCAGCCAAAAATACATGGGCACCATGGCCGCTTTAAGGCCAAACACGACGAGCAGTAATAAGGCCCCGGCGGTCAATAGTGGCGCTTGTGCCGGTGAGGCATTGGCAACTTTAACGGCCATGTCGGCCATGTTGAGCGTACCGGTCACGCTGTACAAAATCGCGGCGGCCAACAAAAACAAACTGGAGCCGGCTAAGTTAAGCAGCACATAGTGCAGCCCCGATTTAATCCGTGCGGCGCCGCCGCCGTGCAAGAGCAGCGTATAAGAGGCGATGAGCAGCACTTCAAAAAACACAAACAAGTTAAATAAATCGCCGGTTAAAAATGCTCCGTTGACGCCCATTAATAAAAAATGCACCACACTGTGAAGACTATCGGCGGGCTTGTCGTTATCGCGCACGGCGTACCAAAGGCTAAAAAATGCCAGCACGGCGGCGGTAAATACCATTAAAGCGCTGAGCCTATCGACCACCAACACAATACCAAACGGCGGTGCCCAATTGCCTAGTGCGTAGACGGTGATGTCGCCGCCTACGGTGCCGAGGATCAGTGCGGTGGCAACGGCGAGCTGCGCGACAATACTTAAAAAGCTAATACTGCGCTGAATCACCAGCGGTCGGCCGGTGCCAAGCAGCAATAAAATGCCGGTAAGCAGCGGTATTAAAACGGGGGCAATGGCCAAATGATTCACGAGTTTACATCCTCCACACTGATGCGGCCGTCAACGTGGTCGTTGCCAAGCTCGGCGCGCGCGCGCAGGGCCAGGACCAAGACAAACGCGGTCATGGCAAAGCTAATGACAATGGCGGTTAATACCAGTGCTTGGGGAAGCGGGTCGGCGTACTGCTCGCCAATACCAATAATGGTACTGCTGTCGGGGTTAAGTCGGCCCGAGACAAAAATAAACAAATTGACGCCGTAGGTCAGCAGCGTTAAGCCGAGAATAATCGGAAAGGTGCGCCCGCGTAGCAACAGATAAACCCCGCAGCTGGTGAGCACCGCAATGACGGCGGCGATTAAAATTTCCACTAGTCCTCTCCTTTGATCAGATCTTTGCTGCTGTAGGGCCTGCTGGTAGCAGGGCGCGGCGAGTGGCTGCTTTGGGCTAATTTACCCAGATGCGCAAGAATGAGCATGGTGGCACCTACCACTGTGGTGTACACGCCAATATCAAAGGCCATGGCCGAGGCAATTTCGACCTCGCCGATGAACGGAATCGCAAAGTGACCAAAAGCGGAGGTTAAAAACGGGTAGCCGAAAAACCAACTGCCGATGCCGGTAAGTGCCGCGATTAGTACACCAGATACCGCGACGCGGCGATAACGCCAGCGCAAGCGCTCCTGCATCCAGCCGGTGCCAGAGGCGACGTATTGCAAAATTAGCGCGACACTGGTGACCAGCCCCGCGATAAATCCGCCGCCCGGCGCATTGTGACCGCGCAAAAAGATAAACACGGAAACTAACAGCGCCAGCGGTAACAGAATACGCGCCATCACGGCCAAAATAGGGGGGTGAGGCTCTTTATCCCAGCGCCGGCCTTCACCGTCGGCTTGCGGTAGGGGCAGGTGCAAACCGTTTAACATGGCGTAAATACCGACGGCGGCAATGGCCAATACGGTGATCTCGCCCAGCGTATCAAAGCCCCGGAAGTCAACCAGAATAACGTTGACAACATTGGCGCCGCCCCCGCCACTGACACTGTTGGCGAGGTAGTAATCGGCGATGGATGTAAACGGTTGGGTAAGCATGGCGAGGGTAATTAAGCCCATGCCGAGTCCCGCCGCGCCAGCTAGTAGTACATCGCGACTAACGCGCTTGCCGCCCGACTCGTTGGGCGTAAGCTGGGGCAAAAAGTACAGTGCCAGCATCAGTAAGACGATGGTGACAACTTCGACCGATAACTGGGTTAACGCCAGATCGGGGGCTGAGTAGCGAACAAAAATAAGCGAGACAATGAGCCCCACCACACTTAATAGCAGCAAAGCGGCGATGCGGTTGTGGTGTAGCAGTACCGTACCGAAGGCGCCGATAATTAAGATGACCGCACAGAGCAAACTAACCGGCTCGATGTCGCTGATCGCGATAGGCCCCAGCAGTTGCGGCATACCCCACAGGGCGTAACCGATCGCCGCTACTGCGGTGGTGATCAGCAATGCCATGTAGCGTTGCAGCGAGTTGTTCTGGATAAAATCGGTAAAGCGCTGAGCGACCCGCACCGAAAACTGCACCCGTGACTCAAACACGGCTTTCTCATCGTGGCGGTATTTGCGCTCGTAAAAGGCAAATAAGCCCGTGCGCTGACTGTACATAATAATACCACCGGCCATGGCGACAAAGCTCATGACCAGCGGCAGGTTAATACCGTGCCAAATAGCAATGTGGTACTCGGGCATCTGTTCGCCCAGCACCGCGAGGCTAGCGGCCTCTAAAAAGGGTGCCACGGTTAGATTGGGAACAATACCAACCAATAAACATAGGCCCACCAGAACCTCCACCGGTACGATCATATAGCGCGGTGGCTCGTGGGGCGGAAACTTGGGTAAGTCGATGGGCTCGCCGTTGAAGAACACGTCGTGAATAAAACGCACCGAATAGGCCACCGAGAAAATCCCGGCAAGCGTCGCCAGCAGCGGGAAAATCCAGCTGAACATGCCCATGGATTCTAGGTGCAGCGCCTCGGAAAAGAACATCTCTTTACTTAAAAAGCCATTGAGCAGCGGTACGCCGGCCATGGCCAGTGCCGCAACCATCGCCAGTAGCGCGGTGTGTGGCATGTACTTCCACATACCGTTAATTTTGCGCATATCCCGGGTGCCGGTTTCGTGGTCGATAATACCGGCGGCCATAAACAGCGAGGCTTTAAAGGTGGCGTGGTTGATGATGTGAAAAATACCCGCCGCTACCGCGAGGGGCGTCCCAAAGCCAAATAGCATGGTGATCAGCCCTAGATGGCTGATGGTGGAATAGGCCAGCAGACCTTTTAAATCGTGTTTAAAGAGCGCGTTGTAGGCGCCAAACAGCATGGTCGCCATGCCGGTAAAAGTTACGATGTAAAACCACCAGTCGGTACCGGCTAGGGCGGGATACATGCGCGCTAATAAAAAGACCCCGGCTTTGACCATGGTGGCCGAGTGCAAATACGCGGACACTGGGGTGGGGGCGCTCATGGCGTGGGGCAGCCAAAACTGAAACGGAAACTGGGCCGATTTGGTAAACGCGCCCAACAGCACCAAAATTAAGATGACGGGATAGCTGGAGTGAGCGCGAATCTCATCGCCGGCGGCAAAAATAGCCCCCAACTCAAAACTGCCGACAATGCGCTCGATTAACAGCGCGCCGGCGATCAAGCACAGGCCTCCGGCGCCGGTGACCGCCAGGGCCATGCGGGCACCTTTGCGCGCGTCGGATTGGCTCGACCAGTAGCCGATGAGCAAAAAGGAGACAAGGCTGGTGATCTCCCAAAACACAATCAGCAGCATTAGGTTGTCGGACATGACGATGCCCAGCATCGCCATCATAAACAGCTGCAGCAAGGCGTAGAGTTTGGCCAGTGAGTCGCGCTGGGCCAGGTAGTAGCGGGCGTAGAGCGTGACCAATAGGCCGATCCCTACGATCAGCAGGCCAAACATTAAGCTTAAGCCATCAAGGCGCAGGTTAAGGTTGAGCCCCAGCGAGGGGAGCCAGCTTATCTGACTGTAAAGCACCTCGCCGTTAAAAATGGTGGGGGCGCTGCCGATCAGTAGCCCTAAAGCAATTAGGGGGCCGAGCGCGGCAGAGTAGGCGCAAAAGGTGCGCCCCATACGCTCGGTCATAAAGGGCACGGCGGCGCCAATCATGGGCAGCAGAATAATGATTAACAATGTCATGGTGTGAGAACACCCCAGTTGCTTGGCGCGCGCGGTTGCGGCACCCGTATTAAATAATAATTAGATGACAGTGTGGGGTAGACACGCAGGAGGATCTAAGTAGTAGGGTTGGTAGCGTCTGCCCTGACGGCTATGCATATGCGCAGAAGCTCCGGCAGAATCGGGCCCCCACAGGGTTGAGCATGCTTGTCGATTATATTGGTGTACTGCCATAAACTCGCACAGATTATGTATGACTCAAATCGGCTTTAGTGTGCATGGGGGATCGCCAATTAAGTGTCTGCGAGCCGCAAACAGCGCTCGCGCGTTTTATCGCTAATCGGCTGATCCACGACAACTTTATACACAAAGTCGCCGTTAAGTACCAGCCCTAGACGCGCTAAGCGGCGGTGCCGTTATGGGGTTTTGCTGATCACCAGCTGGATGGTGCCGACGGTAAAGCCCCATTTACTGAGGGTCGACTGATTGATCACGGTGCGCTGGTCTACCCGCCACATCCAATCGTCTACGTCCAACGCCAGTTTGCTGTCGTTGTAGTCGACTTCTAATACGTACTTAAGGTTAAGGGCGTTGCCGGCGGTGGCCCCTGTACCCGTGCCAATTACATCTCCGGCGGTAGCGTCAAAAGTGGTGTCTGAGGTGGGGGTGAGCGTCCAGGTACGGTATTGAATTTCGCCATCATCAAACTCAAAGCGCTCTTCTAACGTGCCGATGCCGTTTTTCCAGTTGGCCTTGATCGTGGCGTTGAAGTAGCGAGTGACATCGCCCGAGCGATTTTTTAAAACGCCGTGGGCGGTTAAGTCGCCCTGAAAAAACTCTTGCGGCGCAAACCCCGGCTGGTTGCCTTGGTATTGATCCACTGAAGGGCCGGCGCAGCCCGTTAGTGCCAGCAAAAAAGTGATTAGTGCGGGGGCAAGCCAAGTGTGTGCACGCATGGGTATCTCCTGTCTGTTGGGGCGACAACAGATAATACGCACTAACGGCTAAAACAGATCGCTAAAAACGACGCCCAGCCCCAGGGATTCAGTCTCGACGTTGTAGTCGATTAAACTTGCTCCGTAGCCATTAAAGTACTTTAAATAGCCGCGTACCGTAGGGCGGATGGGAAAGCTCCAGCCCAGCTCGACGGAGCCCTTGTCGCTAAAGGGGCGGCGGGTCATTACATCAAAGATATGATTTTTATAAGAGTAGGCGCCGCCGAGTTCATAATGGCCCAGGTACTCTTCAATGTCCGGGTTGTCATCGTCTTCGGCGTCTTCCGGTAGGCGGTACCAGGGCGAGAAAGCCAGCGCTAAATTGCCGCGCTCAAAGATCGAACGCGCACGAATTCGGTTCCAGCTGCGGGACAAGGTGCCCGACTGGCCGTTGGATTGGTGTACCAGGCCAATTTGGTTTACAACGTTACGAAAGCCCAAAAACTCCCACTCGCTTGTGGCGGAAAAGAGCAGCTCAGGCTCGTGATTAGTCTCGCGAAAAGGGCGCGATATATCGGCGTTGTACGCCTGCCAAAGGGAGTGGTTGGTATAGGCGATATACAGGTTGCCATTGTCGTGCAATAAATCCTGCGCGATCAGTACTTTTAAACTGATCTGAAAATCAATTTCGGTATTTTGCAAATCGATGGGTTTGCCCTGAGCCTCTTCGAAGGGGGCCGCGTTGGGGTGGCGGGTGTAACTGGCCGGTAGAATATAGTTGCGATTGTGTGGCGTGAGCACAAAACGGTTAGCGCTACTGATACTCTCGACTCGCAGCCTGGTATCCAGCACCCCAATATCCTGCTCGTGCAAGGTGTTAGTGGTGGTATCAACCAATAGGGCCTGGCAGGACTGGCGCAGTTGGGCGATGGTCATATCGGGTGCTGCGCGCAAAACGTTTTCTTTTAAGCACGCTTCCATGCTCTGGTAGCGCGGCATAAGTGTTTTGTTCGCTTGGGCGTCCGGCGCTGCACCCATGGCGCCGCCGCTTGCGACGAGGGCAAAGCTCGCCACCCAAAAGTGCTTTTGTAAAACCATGCTTAACCGCCCGCACACTATTTATCGAGCCATTATTGTGCCTCATCCCGCGCGGCGGGTGCTAGTGTGCGAGTGCCTTATGGCGTTGCCGCCTGACCGATGAGCCACTGATCCATATCGGCATCGTGCCACTGGCTGATAAGGTCGACACCGTTATCGACGATGGTTAGGTAGACGTCGATAATATCCGTGGCGAGGTTATAAATGCGGTTGCTGTCGGCGTTTTGCGCCCCTTCATGAAGGATGTCAGTCTCAACCATGTTCAGTAAAAACATCAATTTTAACTCGTAACTTTTTAATTGGCTAAGCAGGCCAATATCTTGCTCTAAAATACCTTCTAAGCGCTTAATTTGGTGGCGCAGCTTTTCGTTGTTAACCCGCGTGCACTGGATGACATAACGCAATTTGCTGTCGTGGTGAGCATCGACATACCCGGCCGCGGCCGAGTAGGTGCCCAGCGCTCGGATACGACCTATTTGCTCCACCACAGCTGGCAAGAGCCGGGTGGTAAAATGCAGTACCTCTAAGTGCTTAAAGCGGCTCGGGTAGCTGGTGGACTCATGGGTAACGGTGGTGTCGCCCATCGCCTCGGCGCACGGTTGTTCCATTTGTCGCGACAGGCCGGCGAGCATTGCCAGCGATTGTTCGATCAAATGGCAGTGCAGCTCGTAGTTGTCAATTACACTGTCTTCTTGCCAGTCGCGACTAATAGTGACCCACGCACTGCGCAGGTTTTGTTGGTCGCGTTCGCTGAGCAACCCCTTGCTGGCTTGTGCCAGCGCTTGCAGCGCCAGAATACGCCGCTCCAGTTGGTGCTCGAGTTGGTAGAACTCTTCTTTAAAAAGCTCGTTGCCCCCCAGCAGGCCCATACTCATACCGCGATGGCGCTGTGCGGCCTTGATGGCGCGGTTAAGTTGCCTAATAAGGTTTAAGGCATCTTGCCGGCGGCGATAAAATTGATAGTACTCGGCAAACGCCGCCGAGCTGGTGCTGAGTTGTGGTGCAGTGTGCGCGCTGTTTTGCCCGTTCATAGTGCTAGCCTGTCATCCCGTTGAGCGTCCCTGATCAATAAACAACCAAGGCTCGCTAAAACATGGTTGGAAGTGGTGCATAAATCGGCTCACAGATGAATATTTGAGTTTTTGGGGTGTTAATCGGCATTTATAATTACTGCAGAGCAACAGCTATGCCAACTAAGTTTAGGGGGAGCCGCTACGGGTTCTATTGGCGTGCTGATCCCGGTGAGCTTCAGCAAACGCAAAAGAAAATGCGACTTGGCGCAACTTTTTGCGTCGTGGTGGCGTCTATCTGCTCAAGCGGTAACGGGCGCTGAGGGCGCTATCTGAGCAAAATCGGGGCACGCTGGCGGGGCGCGCATTTTATTGGGTCATTTAGGGCGATGCTGAGCGGGCAAATGCCGAATCTTACTAAAATGCCTGTCAAGGCCTTAATGGTGCCGAGTGCCTTATAACGCTGTATGATAGCGCAACCTTTTGGGGCCGAGCCGCCGCTAACAGAGCGCACTGAATAACACTAACAACGATACTGATCGTGACTTGATCGAGACAAAGGAGCAGGTTGTACATGTCTAACCCAGGGTTTTACACCAGAAACAAGCGTTGGATTTTACCGGTCGTTATTCTACTGGCCGCGATCGTTATCGCTATTGCGCTGGCCTCCATGCGTAAGCCCCCGCCGCACAAAGAGGCAAAAGAGGGCGTGGCTCTGGTCAATGTACAGCCCCTGCAAACGCAGGCTATTCAGTTGCAGGTGTTATCCCGTGGATTAGTGCAGCCTAGATATTCCACCGAGTTAGTGGCTCAGGTCAGTGGCGAGATCGTCGCCCTCGACGAGGCTTTTGTCCGTGGCGGCATTATAAAAAAAGGTGAAGTGCTGGCGCAGATTGATCCGACTAATTACGAAGTCCAATTAGAAGAGGCCCGCGCCGGGCTTGCCAGCGCGACGGCGGCGCTGGAGCTCGAACAAGCTCAAGGAGAGGTGGCCCGGGTAGAGTGGGAGGGCATTAGTGACCATCCGGCCCCGGCGTTGGGGCTACGCAAACCCCAGCTAAAGCAGGCCCAAGCGCAAGTTGCGGCGTCTCAGGCCAGCGTAAAACAAGCGCAAAAAGATCTGGAACGTACCAAGATTATCGCCCCATACGACGCCTTGATTGCCGAGCGTCGGGTGAGCTTAGGGACTTTTGTTAACGTAGGCTCGATGATGGGCGAAGTGCTGGATGTGAGCAGCGCCGAAATACGTTTGCCTGTTGCCAACAGCGAGCTGCAGTACCTTGTGGGCAATGGCGTGGGAAGTCAGGTCGAATTAACCGGCGACTCCATGGGTAGCAACTACCGCTGGCCCGCCAAAATTGTGCGTACCGAAGGGGTGATCGACGACGATACCCGGATGAGCTACTTAGTGGCGCGGGTGAGCGACCCCTACCACTTAAACCCCAAGAGCGTAAAAAGCGAGCAACCCGGAGCGCAGACAGACTTAGCGTTTGGCAGCTTTGTGGTGGCCAATATTGTCGGCCGCGAGCTGGAAAACGCGGTACGTATCCCCCGAAACCTGATTAAAAATGGCACGCTGCCGGTGTATCACGAGGGTAAGCTGCAGCTTAAACCTGTGACGGTACTGCGTCATATCGGCGGTGAAAGTGTGGTGACAGACGGCGTCGACAATGGTGATTTACTGGTGACTACCTCGCTGGAATACCCGGTCGTGGGCATGGCGCTGAAGCGGTTTGACGATCAGGCGGAAGAGGCTGCTGAGCCAGCTGATATGCCCAAGCCTGACGTGGCAGCGGTTGCGCGTGGCGAGCAGGGAGAGGGGTAATGGAACACGCTGACGATACTCGCAAAGGCATTATTGCTTGGTTTACCCGCAACAGTGTTGCCGCCAACTTGTTGATGATTTTTATTTTGCTGTTGGGGGTGGCAACGGCCATGACCATCCGCAAACAAATGTTCCCTCAAATCGAGATCAACTGGCTCAATATTAATATTGCCTACCCAGGTGCCGCGCCACAAGATGTGGAAGAGGCGATTACGGTTAAGCTAGAAGAGTCACTCGCCAGTATCCAGGGACTAAAGCGCGTGATTACCCGCTCCAATCGCGGCAACGCCTCGGCCAGTATCGAGGTGATGGAAGAGTACGATGCGCAAGAGGTGCTGGACGAAGTTAAAACGGCGGTGGACTCTATCTCGAGCTTTCCCGACGGCATGGAGCGGCCACGTATTAGTCGCGCCAAGTACCGGCAAGAAGTCATGTACGTTAGCCTTTACGGCGATTTAAACAACCACGATTTAAAACATTTGGGCGAGCGTATTCACGATGAGTTGCGCGCGCTGGATGACGTGAGCATTGTTGACTACTACAGTGGCGCCAACTACGAAATTGCCATTGAAGTTAGTCGCGATAAGCTCTACGAGTACGGCCTGTCGTTTGAAGAGATTGCGGCCGCCGTGCGCAACTGGTCGACGAATCGCTCCGCCGGGCAGATACGCGCTAAGGAAGGTTTTATTTCGGTGCGGGTAGAAGACCAAGCTTATGTGGGTGAAGAGTTTGAGCGCTTACCGCTGCGCACCCGCGCCGACGGCACCAAGATTTTGCTGGGCGATGTGGCAACGGTTAACGACGGCTTTGAAGAGGGCATCAACTACACCAAAATGAACGGCCACAATACCGTGACCTTTTTTGTCGGTGCTACCCGCGATCAAAGCATTGGCGATGTGGCCGATATTGTCGATGAGTATATTGCCGAGCGCGCCAAGAGTTTACCCGATGGCGTTACGCTGGAACCCTGGGTTGATTTAACTTATTACCTAGATGGCCGCTTGAACATGATGCTGAGCAATATGTTCTGGGGTGGTTTGTTGGTCTTTATTATTCTCGCCTTGTTCTTGCGTATTAAGCTCGCCATGTGGGTCATGATGGGGCTGCCGGTAAGCTTTTTAGGTGCCATCATGTTGCTGCCCATGAGCTGGGTTGATGTCACCATTAATATCGGCAGTTTATTTGCCTTTATTATGGTGTTGGGGGTGGTGGTGGACGACGCCATTGTGATTGGCGAAAGTGTCCACACTGAGGTCGAAGAAAAAGGCCAGAGTATCGATAATGTTATTCGCGGTGCGCAAAAAGTCGCTATGCCGGCCACGTTTGGGGTGTTAACGACCTGTGCGGCGTTTTTCCCAATGCTACTGGAAACCGGACCGCAATCGGCATTCCCGCGCTCGATTGGTTTTGTGGTGGTGTTTTGTCTGCTGTTCTCGCTGGTAGAGTCGAAATTGATTTTGCCCGCACACTTGGCGCATATGAAGCCTCTTAAGCCCAATCCCAACAATCCGGTTTACCGCTTGCAGAGCCTTATTGATCGACACTTGCAACGTTTTATCAGCAACGTCTACCGTCCATTGTTGCAGTGGTGTTTGGCGTATCGCTACGCGGTAATGGCTATTTTTACCGGCGTTGTGTTTATTACCGCCGCACTGTTTGCCGGTGGTTTGGTCAAGTTTGTTAATCAACCCAAAATTCCTAACGATTTTGTCCGTGTCACCTTAGAGATGAATGCCAGCGTCGCCGAGCAAGAGACTATGCAGGCGATGCTTGATGTTGAGTCGATGATTCAACGAATCGAGTCTGAGACGATCGCTGAATTCGATCAGCCGATGATCGACAACCTTTTTGTCTCGATGGAGGGGCGTACCGAGGCGCGCATTGAAGTTAAATTAGTCGATCCAGAAGATCGCCCGATCGGTACTTTTGCGTTGTCGGCCAAGTGGCGTGAACAAATGCCTGAGATCAGTGGTTTAAAGAGCCTTGAGATCGCGGATACCGTTATGGGAGGCGGCACCAACGATGGTGATGTGAGTTTCCGGATTATCGGTAACGACATTACCTCGATGCGCCAAGTGGCCAGTCAAGTGCGTGAGGCTATGGGCACTATCGATGGCGTTTACGAGATCAATGACTCAGAGCAAGTGGGCGCCCAAGAGGCGCGCTTTAAGCTCAAGCCTTTGGCGGCCAGTATGGGGCTTACTACCGCCGATGTGGCGGCACAGGCCAGTTACAGTTTGTACGGCATTGAGGCGCAGCGCATTGTGCGCAACAGCGAAGAAATCAAAGTGATGGTGCGTTACCCCGAGTCTGAGCGCAATGTGTTGGGTGCAGTAAACGACTTACTGATCACTACCCCGGACGGTAGCAAGGTACCGTTAATGGAGGTGGCTGACATTGAGTTGGTTGAAGGGGTTAACCAGGTGTATCGCGAGGATGGCCGGCGTACCATTACAATGTGGGCATCGCTCGATTTTGCCAAAGTACAACCTTTGCAGGTCGCCAATGAGTTGCGTGATGGCGTATTTTCCGAAGTGGGTGATCGCTACCCTAATATCGAGATTGAAGAGGCGGGCAACCTAAAAGAAGAGCGCGACAGCGTGACGGACTTTATTATTAACTTTATGAAGATTCTGCTGCCCATTTATATTTTATTGGCTTTGCCTTTGCGCTCGTACACGCAACCGCTAATGATTATGTCGGTTATCCCCTTTGGTGTTATTGGCGCTATTTGGGGCCACGTTATTATGGGCTATGACCTGAGCGGTTTGTCGCTGTTTGGTATCTTTGCCGCCGTGGGTGTGGTGGTTAACGACTCGCTGGTAATGGTGGATTACGTCAATAAAGCACGCGAACGTGGCGAGACGTTGTTTGATGCGGTAATGAACGGCGGGCAGCGCCGCTTTAGGGCGATTATTTTAACCTCGCTGACTACCTTTATCGGCTTACTGCCCATTATGTTTGAAAGCTCGCTGCAGGCGAAATTTGTGATCCCGATGGCGATCTCGCTTGGCTACGGGGTGTTGTGCGCAACCTTTGTGACCCTAATTTTAGTACCGTGTTTGTATTTGGTGATGAACGATATGGGGCATATGAAGCGTCGTGTAGGGCGCTGGTTTGTACCGTATCGTGAGCCGCATGCTAGCCATCAGCACCGCTAAACGCGTAATTAATTAAGTTTTCAGTGACGCTACCAGCGCTCTGAGGTAGGGTGGGGAGTGTTTATTCCAACCCTACCTCAGGAGGTTAATATGAAGGTTGTAGCCGTTAGTGGCAGCTTGCGCCAAGATTCGTTTAACTCAGCTCTTTTGTCCGCTGCGCGAGAGTACTTTTTTGCCGCGGGAGAGTCGCCCGAGGTGGAGTGGATCGAAGCCGATATTGCCGCTATACCCTTGTATAACCAAGATCTCGATGGTGACACCAAGCCTGACGCAGTTGCGTTGTTGCTCGATCAAATTGCCGGTGCCGACGCGCTGGTAATCGCCACTCCCGAGTATAACTATGGTATTCCCGGCCCCCTAAAAAATGCCATCGACTGGGTTTCGCGCCCAGCGTATCGTTCAGTGCTTGCCCATATTCCTACATTAATTATGAGCGCGTCTATGAGTCCGATCGGTGGTGTGCGCGCCCAAGGCCAGCTCAAGCAGGTGTTGGCCGGCACGTTAACCCCGGTGTTTCCCTGCCCGGAGTTTGCCGTAGCCAGCGCCCATGAGTGTTTTTCGGATGGCCAACTAACCGATGCGGCCACCGCACAAAAATTAGAGCGTTTAGTCGTAGACTTTATGGCTTGGGTTAATGCCGAGATCGATTTTGAGCATTAACACTTAAGCCAACTCGGCCAGCGCACGAATCGCCAGCGCGGCGGCCGAGGTGCGGTTTTCTACCCCGAGCTTTTTAAATATTTGCTCTAAATGCTTGTTCACTGTGCGCGGGCTCATGTCTAAAATTTGGCCGATCTCCCGATTGGTTTTGCCATTGGCGATCCACAAAAGAACGTCCGCTTCGCGTTGGGTAACAGTAAACTTACGACGTAGAACATCGGTGTTGGTTTCGTTACTCGGGGTATCAATCAACCTAAGCAAGTACTCGCGCTGATCGACCAGCGCGAGAAACTCAACGGTAAGCGATGAGCCTAGAAAGTCGAGGTTGAGCTTATGTCCGGGCTCTGGGCTGTGGCTAAACCAGCGGCTGAGGGCCTCGGTAAACTGTGCCTGGCGGGCATCTTGATCGTTTAGCGCGCTTGCCAGCTGTGCGTGTACCGCTGGGGTTGCCCAGAGTGATTGCCCGCGCGCGTCGGTGGCAAATAGGTTTTGCCCCGCTAAGTCTAGCGCCGCCCGAGCACTGCGAGTCATACGGGCATTGGCGAGATGCACCTGCATGCGGGCCACTAATTCGTCGGCATTAATAGGCTTGGTAATATAGTCGACACCGCCGGACTTTAAGCCCATCACGACATGTTCGGTATCGCTTAGACCGGTCATAAATATGATGGGCACATCCATAAGCCTGGGGTTTTCTTTGAGTGCCCGGCAGGTTTCAAAGCCGTCCATGTTGGGCATAATGGCATCAAGTAAAATAATATCAGGGGTAATGTTACGGGTGATGGTAATGGCTTGCGCGCCCTCTAGCGCAACCAGGACCGTCATATCGGCGGCTTCTAAGACATCGTTTAGCATGCGAATACTGTCGATGGCATCATCGACCACGAGGGCGACGGTTTTACCACTGTTAGCCGTGTTCATTAGGTGTTCCTTGCAAAAGCTCGATCAGCTGTTCGAATTGAAAGTGATTGGCGTAGTCGGTGGCGGCGTTAAAAAACGCGCGCTGGCACTGACCGTTTGCCATTAAGTTATTTAAATAATGCGTGATGCCTGTTTTGTGGCCAATTTGCGCGAGCGCCTGCAACTTTTGGCAGTCGGCTTCGGTGGGTAACGCAATGCTATTGCCGCTGCGCTGCACTTGTACGGCCGGGTTTGCGAGCCTGGTTTGGTTGGTATCGTGTCGCCATTGTAAATTCAGCAGGACGCCAATTTTATCCAGCATGGCGTTGACATTAATCGGTTTAACTAAATAGGCATCGTGGGGAGCAGCGCCAGTGTCGGCGGGGCGGTTTTCTCGGGCATCGGCCGATACCATAATGATGGGCGCGCTGTGGCGGGCGTCCCGTAGCTGGTGTGCTAGTTGCCATCCCGATAGAGCCGGCATGTTGACGTCGAGCATAATTAAGTCGGGTGCTTGTTGCTCGGCGATTTGTTGTGCGCTCAAAGCGTTGTCGACAAACACTAAGTCAAACTCAAGTGGCGTTAAGATGGCTTTTATCAGTTCTCTGTGGCTGGCTTCGTCATCCACGACTAAGAGTTTTTTTCGTGGCCCTTTATACCCGGTAATGTCTTTTACGCTATCGTCACTGCGCTCGGCTTGTGAGGGGTGAATGCTGGATAACATTAAGGCGACTTTAAATTCACTGCCTTGACCTACTGTGCTGGTTAGGCTGATGTCGCCGCCCATAATATCCGTTAGCAGCCTCGTGATCGTGAGCCCGAGCCCAGTGCCAGCGATGTTGCTGCCGGGGCGTTTTACTCGTTCGAAAGGGCGAAAAATACGCTCGGCATTTTCCCGGGCGATACCTTCGCCGGTATCCGTGATAATAAACTCGGCCACTTGGCTACGATAGCGCACCTGAAATGACACCTTACCCTGCGCTGTGTATTTAATGGCATTAGAGAGAAGGTTAATGAGTATCTGCCGCAGGCGCTTCTCGTCGGTTTTAACAAATTCGGGAAGATGGCTGGCACACACATAGTCAAATATTAGGCCTTTGGCTTCGGCTTCGGGCCGAAACATGTACACCAACTGCTCTAGTAGTTGCGGCAAGCGCACTTGCTCGGTGTGTAAATCGAGTTTACCGGCTTCAATTTTAGAGATATCCAGCAACCCTTCTACCAAATCACCTAAATGTTCCCCACTGCGGCGAATAACTCCGATAGCATCGCGCTTTACATCGGGAATCGTCGGGTCTTTTTCCAGTAATTGGGCGTAGCCCAAAACGGCGTTTAGCGGTGACCGCAGCTCGTGGCTTATCCCCGTTAGATAACGGCTTTTGGCTTGGTTAGCCGCCTCGGCACTTTCTTTGGCGCGCTGCAACTCGCGGTCGGTTTGCTCATGGGCAACGATCTCTTCGGTTAATAATCGAGTTTGGCGCTGAGTTTCCTCTTGTGCGACGACGCGGCTTTCATGGGCTAAAACAAACAGCCAGCTAATAATTCCGGTGATAATAACCAGTAAAAAAAACACCTTCCAAAGCGTTGAGGCGGTATTGGGCGTGGGGCTTTGAAAGTAAATCAGCGATAACAGCAGGCCAGAGAACCCGTTGATGATAACCAGTAGGCCTAAAAAGTGACCGATTCGAGAGTTGATGTTGGGGATAAATCGGGCGGGTAAAAAACGTGTAAACAGCGAGCGAATTTGTTCACTGTAACCCGCGCCGGGTTTACAGTAATCGCCGCAACGCGCGTCCAGTGAGCAGCACAGTGAGCAAATGTTGCCAGCGTACGCGGGACAGTGGCTGATATCTTCGCGCTCGAAACGGTGCTCGCAAATGCAGCAGATGGCCGTAGCTTGATCCGGTGTATCGAACTCTATATCACTGGCGATCAGCTCGCGGGCTAAATAATAGCGACCTTTAGTAAGCCAAGCGATAAATGGCACTAACAGTAGGGCCACCGCCAGAGTCATAAAGTGTGCTAGCGCCTGCATTGCATCGCCCATAACACCGCTGTAGCTAATCATGCCAAATAGGGTGGCTAAAATCATCGCTCCGCAACCGACCGGGTTAATGTCGTATAGATGGGCGCGTTTAAATTCGATGTGTTTGGGCGATAACCCCAGGGGTTTGTTGATTATTAAATCGGCGACTAAACAGCCGACCCACGCGACGGCAACAATGGCGTAGAAGCCCAAGGTTTGTTCTAGGGCTTGATAAACCCCTAGCTCCATTAACAGCAACGCAATGGCTACGTTAAACACCAACCAAACCACGCGCCCAGGGTGTGAGTGAGTGAGACGTGAGAAAAAGTTGGACCAGGCAATAGAGCCCGCATAAGCGTTGGTGACGTTGATTTTTAGCTGACATAACACCACAAAAATACCGGCGACCGCCAAGGCAACCTCAGGGGTGTTGGAAATGTAGCCAAAGGCGATCATGTACATGCGAGTTGGGTCGGCCGCCTCCTGAGTGCTGACGCCGTAGCTCAGTGCTAATACCGCTAAAAATGAACCCGCCAACATTTTTATGGCACCGACAATAATCCAGCCGGGGCCGGCGGCCATAGCGCAAACCCACCAGCGTTTGCGTGTACTTGGCGTGGGTTCGGGCATAAAACGCAAAAAATCGACCTGCTCGCCAATTTGCGCAATCAGGGCAAACATCACCGCGCAAGCTGCACCAAAAAGCATCAGGTCGAACTGGCCGGTGGGGTCCGCGCTGGTGGTGTACTGGGTCCAGTCGTTAACGGCACTGGCATCGGCATAGATAATAAATGCAAAAGGCAGTAGCTGAAGTGTGAGCCAGATGGGCTGACTCCATACCTGAAAGCGACTAATAAAAGTAATGCCGTAAACCACTAAAGGAATCACCAGTACGGCGCTGACTAAATAGCCAATTGCCAGCGGTAGGCCAAACAGCAGTTTTAAGGCCATCGCCATAATGGCCGCTTCTAGGGCAAAGAATATAAATGTGAACGAGGCATAGATCAGTGAGGTAATGGTCGATCCGATATAGCCGAATCCAGCGCCACGAGTGAGTAAGTCGATATCGACACCGTACTTGGCGGCGTAGTAACTAATAGGTGTACCGGTGATTAAAATAATAATGCTGACGGCAAAGATAGCGGCTATGGCATTGGTGAAGCCGTAGTGCAGCGTAACTGTGCCGCCTATGGCTTCAAGGGCAAGAAATGAAATGGCGCCGAGGGCGGTAATGGCGACTCTGGTGGCACTCCAGCGGCGCGCGCTTTTAGCGGTGAAGCGCAGCGCGTAATCTTCTAGTGTTTGGTTGGCCACCCATTGGTTGTAATTGCGGCGCACCCGAAAGATATGCTGTTTGGCGGTCATAGGGCGCGACTACCGGGACGAGATCGCTGTGAATTTTTACGAGTTTGATACAAGGTGCTGCCTCTATTGGGTGCACCTCGCTGTGCATGGTTTCCTTTGTGGTGCGTTTGTCTTACTGAGACTTGCGTCTAATGGTTGCTGCCATTGGCGCGCGATGGTGTACAGCCAAACAACAGTCAAAAGCCATACCAATTGATCAAGTTAAACGCTTTATATTGAGTGCGCACGACCTTACGCCGCAGGTGCGGTAAACCCTATGCGTCAAATGACGTAGCTCCATGGTGCGTTTGGCGAATAGTGCCTAAGCGCGAGTTTCCTGAGAATAAACACCGTAGGCACAGCGTGTCTGTTGCTGGGCTAACCCACTTCTGGGATAACCAACGAGGAAAGAACATGGGAACTTTAAAAAATGCACAGGCCGGCCTTGGGGGTCGACTGCCAAGCTTAATGAAGGGCATCGCCTCTGCCGTCGCTGGGGCGACAATGGTGTTGTCTGCAGCGGTTAACGCGGCACCCGCGACTTCCGAGGTCAACACCACGGATCTTGCGGTGACCGACGATACAGTCACTGTCGGTATCTTACACTCGGTAACCGGGACCATGGCCATCAGTGAGACTGGCTCGGTTCAGGCAGAGAAGCTGGCCATTGAGCAGATCAATGCCATGGGTGGTGTGCTAGGCCGTCAAATCGAATACGTCCAAGAAGATGGTGCCAGCGATTGGCCAACCTTCGCCGAAAAATCTCGTAAGCTGTTGCTGCAAGATAAAGTGGCCACCGTGTTTGGTTGCTGGACCTCGGCTTCACGTAAAGCGGTATTGCCCGTGTTTGAGCAGTATAACGGCATGCTGTACTACCCCACGTTTTACGAGGGTTTGGAGCAATCACCTAACGTAATTTACACCGGTCAGGAAGCCACTCAGCAAATTTTGGCGGGTATTGACTGGGTAACCAAAGAGAAAGGCGCTAAAACCT
Source organism: Gilvimarinus japonicus (assembly GCF_042847215.1). Taxonomy (GTDB): domain Bacteria; phylum Pseudomonadota; class Gammaproteobacteria; order Pseudomonadales; family Cellvibrionaceae; genus Gilvimarinus; species Gilvimarinus japonicus. Next base: position 2,666,668 of record NZ_AP031500.1, on the reverse strand, counting down.
TTTACTTGCTTGGTTCGGATTATATCTGGCCACGTACCTCTAACAAGATTGCGCGCAAGCACATCGAGAAGCTGGGCCTGAAAGTTGTGGGTGAAGATTACTACCCACTGGGCCACACTCAGTTCAACTCGATCATCAACAAGTTCAAGCTGAAAAAGCCTGATGTCATTTTCGCCTCAGTGGTGGGTGGTTCTAACGTTGCCTTTTATAAGCAGCTTAAAGCCGCTGGTATCGATATGACCAAAGAGAAGCCGCTGGTGCTGACCATCTCTGTGACCGAAGACGAAATCTTGGGTATCGGTGGTGAAAACATTGAAGGCGCTTACGCTTCAATGAAGTACTTCCAGAGCTTAACCAACGACAACAACCAGGCTTTTGTTAAAGCCTTTAAAGAGCGTTGGGGCGATGACATTGTTATCGGTGACGTAACTCAGGCCGCTTATCTCGGACCTTGGTTATGGAAAGCAGCGGTTGAAAAAGCCGGTTCGTTTGATGTGGATAAAATCCGCGAGGCATCACCCGGTATTGAGTTAACCACTGCGCCAGAAGGCTATGTGAAGGTTCACCCGAATCACCACTTGTGGTCTAAAACCCGCATTGGTAACGCCAAAACCGATGGTCAGTATGAAATCGTGTACGAAACTGACGAGCTGATCGAGCCAGATCCGTTCCCAGAAGGTTACCAATAAGCCGCATTACCGGCCGCGCGAGCGGCCACCAGAACCCACTGCCACAGGCGGTGGGTTCGTCCCTTTCGCAAGATGAAGTTTCTTTTGAGTTTTCTGCACGAGGATTGAGCGATGTTCGCCGATTACACGACCTCTGAGTTAATGTCGATATTTGCTATGCAGGGCTTTGCAGGATTAATTTTATTTTCTGTTTTTGTCCTTATGGCGTTGGGGCTGGCTATTATTTTTGGCCAGATGGGCGTTATCAATATGGCGCATGGCGAGTTTATGATCCTCGGTGCGTACATTACCTATTTAACCTCTAATGTGTTTGCCGACTATATGCCCAATTTGTTTGGGGCCTACTTTTTTATCGCCATGATACTGGCGTTTATCGCCGCGGGCGCGCTGGGCATGCTAGTGGAGTGGGCAATGATTCGTCATTTGTACCACCGTCCATTGGATACCCTGTTGGCGACCTGGGGCTTAAGTCTAATTTTGCAGCAGTGCTACCGCACCATCTTTGGCGCCCGTGAAGTGGGTGTAACCTTACCCGATTGGCTGATGGGGTCATTTCAGTTAACGGACATTATCGAGGTGCCGATTAACGGTATCTTTGTAATGACGCTGGCGGTGGGTATCTCGGTAGCGATTGCAGCGCTTATGTACAAATCGCGCTGGGGCATACAGGTGCGCTCAGTGGTGCAAAACCGCCCTATGGCGGGCGCGGTGGGCATTAATACCGCACGCGTAGATAGACTGACCTTCGGCTTAGGCTGTGGTATTGCCGGTGTTGCCGGTAGCGCATTCACCATGATTGGCTCAACCGGGCCCACCTCGGGGCAGTTGTACATTGTTGATACCTTCCTGGTTGTGGTGTTTGGTGGCGCGGCAAGTTTGCTGGGTACCATCGCTTCAGCTTTTACTATTTCGCAGGCGCAATCCACTATGGAGTTCTTCCTGAGCGGGTCAATGGCCAAAGTACTGACGCTGTTGTTTGTTGTCTTCATTCTGATGTTAAGACCACAAGGTCTTTTCTCACTGAAAGTGCGTCGCTAGGAGGGTTAGCGTATGTCTTATGCAGGTTTACGATCTCTATTGCCTAAAAATGATCTCATTAATTTTGCGGTACTCGCGTTAATTTTGGTGGTGGTCTTACCTTTAAGCCTTGATATTTTCCGGCTTAATCTGGTGGGTAAATACCTTACGTACGCGTTTGTCGCGCTTGGTTTGGTCTTGTGCTGGGGCTATGGCGGTATTTTAAGTCTAGGTCAAGGGGTGTTTTTTGGTTTGGGCGGTTACGCCATGGCGATGTTCTTAAAGCTTGAGGCATCGTCACCGGAAAACACCGCAATTCAGTCAACACCTGGGATTCCGGACTTTATGGATTGGAACCAGTTGACGGAATTGCCTTGGTTTTGGCAGCCGTTCCATAGCCTGACCTTTACCGTGATCGCCATTATTGTTATCCCGTCGATCTTTGCTTACATCATCGGTGTTGCCATGTTTAAGCGCCGGGTGGGCGGGGTGTACTTTGCCATTATTACCCAGGCAGTGGCGGCAATCTTGACGATTCTAATCATCGGTCAGCAGGGCTATACCGGCGGCGTGAATGGTATTACAGACTTGCGCACATTGTTTGGTTGGGATATCCGTACCAACGAAGCCAAGTATGTATTTTACTTTTTGTGTGTGTTTATGCTGTTTTTGTGCCTGGGTGTTGCGCAGTTTGTACGCAAAAGTAAGTTGGGCCGTTTGTTGGTTGCCATGCGAGAAATGGAAGACCGTGTGCGCTTTTCAGGCTACGACGTAGCCAACTTTAAGATCTTTGTGTTTTGTCTGGGTTCGGCCTTTGCCGCAATCGGTGGCGCCATGTTTACCCTTCAGGTTGGTTTTATGTCGCCTACCTTTGTGGGTATTGTCCCTTCGATTGAAATGGTGATCTTTTGTGCCGTGGGTGGCCGCCTGTCAATCTTTGGCGCGGTATATGGTGCGCTGGTGGTTAACTGGGCTAAAACGACTTTCTCCGAGAGCTTTCCTGAGTTGTGGTTGTTTGCCATGGGCGCGCTGTTTATCGGTGTGGTTATGGCGTTCCCCAATGGTTTGGCCGGGCTGTACACTAAATACTGTGAGCCTAAGGTCAATCAGTTGATTGCGCGCTTTACGGGTAAGTCAAACGATACGTCAGCGGAGCTGGCTCCTCAGATGAAAACCGAAGGGGGTAACCCATGAATTCGAGTAACACAGATTTCGTGCTGGCGGTTGAAGGGCTAACGGTTTCATTCGATGGGTTTAAAGCGGTTAACGATTTGAGTTTTTACGTTGATAAAAATGAAATACGGGTAATTGTGGGGCCGAATGGAGCGGGTAAAACCACGGTGCTGGATTTGGTGTGTGGACGAACCAAAGCCACAGAGGGCTCGATTAAGTTTCGCAACAAAGAACTCACCAAAATGAAAGAGCACCAGATTGTGCGCGCGGGGGTGGGGCGAAAGTTTCAAACTCCGTCAATCTACGGTGACTTAACGGTGTTTGAGAACCTGGAGATCTCGTTTCCTCGCGGCCGATCTGTATTGGGTGCGCTGGCGTTTAAACGAGATGCGGAGGTTCTTCAACGCGTAAGCGAAGTAGCCGGCATGATCTTTTTGGATGAGCTGTTGCACACCCGCGGCGATCTACTCAGTCACGGTCAAAAGCAATGGTTGGAAATTGGTATGTTGCTGATTCAAGACCCAGAGCTTTTGATGCTGGATGAGCCGGTGGCGGGCATGTCGGTATCCGAGCGACGCAAAACGGCAGAGCTGTTGCGCACCATCACCAAAGATCGTTCGGTGATTGTGATCGAGCATGATATGCAGTTTGTCGCCGAGATTGCCGACAAGGTTACTGTTTTGCACCAGGGTAAGATCTTGGCCGAAGGTTCGGCCGAGCACGTAAAGCAAGATCCTAAAGTCATCGAAGTGTATTTGGGTCATTGAGGAGACAACCATGCTGAATGTATCTGATTATCGAGTCAGTTATGGCCAGAGTAATATTATTAGTGGTATGAACTTCTCGGTAGCGCCCAACGAAATTGTGGCGGTTATGGGGCGTAACGGGATGGGTAAAACCACCCTGATGAAATCCTTGATGGGTGTTATTCCATCCGAGAGTGGTAGCGTCAAGCTGGAGGATACCGAGGTATCTAAGATGAAAAGCTACCAGCGGGTTGAAGCCGGTTTTGGTTTTGTGCCCCAGGGGCGCATGATTTTTTCCAGTATGACCGTTAAAGAAAATATCGAGACGGGACTGACTACCACAAAATCGCGCAACGTACCGCGTGATCTTTACGATATGTTTCCGGTGTTACTGGAGATGCGCAATCGTCGAGGCGGTAACTTGTCGGGTGGCCAGCAACAGCAGCTGGCTATTGCCCGGGCACTTGCCAGTAACCCTAAGATGTTGTTGTTGGATGAGCCCACCGAAGGTATTCAGCCTTCTATTATTCGCGATATGGCGCGCACGCTTAAAGAGATTCGCGATCAGCGCGGCCTGTCGATTGTGGTGTCAGAGCAGGTGTTGAGTTTTGCCTTGGATATTGCCGACCGCATACTGGTTATTGAAAAAGGCGAGATTGTCCACGAAGAGCTCAGATCGAGCGTGGACGAGGCGAAAGTCGCCTCGTACCTCTCGGTGTAATTTTCTAAGATTCGTTTTGGTGTAACAGCCTCACGGTTGTTGCACCGGTTTTATAGGAGTAAATCATGCGTCACGGTGATATTTCTAGCAGCCCTGATACGGTCGGTGTTGCGGTAGTCAACTACAAAATGCCTCGGTTACATACTAAGGCCGAAGTGATGGACAATGCCCGTAAGATTGCCGATATGATTCTCGGCATGAAAAAAGGCTTGCCGGGGATGGATCTGGTGGTCTTCCCCGAGTACAGCACCATGGGCATCATGTACGATAACGACGAGATGATGGCTACCGCTGCCACTATCCCGGGCGATGAGACCGCTATCTTTTCCGAAGCCTGTCGGCAGGCGGATACGTGGGGTGTTTTCTCACTGACCGGTGAGCAACACGAAGATCACCCGAATAAAGCGCCTTATAACACCTTAGTGTTGATTAACAACCAGGGTGAAATTGTACAAAAATACCGTAAATGTATTCCCTGGTGTCCGATTGAGGGCTGGTATCCCGGTGACAAAACCTATGTCACCGAAGGGCCTAAAGGTATGAAGATCAGCCTGATTATTTGTGACGACGGCAATTACCCCGAAATTTGGCGCGACTGCGCCATGAAGGGCGCTGAACTGATCGTTCGCTGTCAGGGCTATATGTATCCAGCCAAAGAGCAGCAAGTGATGATGGCGAAATCAATGGCCTGGGCAAACAACTGCTATGTGGCTGTTGCGAATGCCTCGGGTTTTGACGGGGTTTATTCCTACTTCGGGCACTCGGCCATTATTGGGTTTGATGGTCGTACCTTGGGTGAATGCGGTGAAGAAGATATGGGCGTACAGTACGCTCAGTTGTCTGTCTCGCAAATTCGCGATGCACGTAAAAACGATCAATCACAAAATCACCTGTTTAAATTACTCCATCGAGGTTATAGCGGTGTACATAACTCCGGTGATGGCGATAAAGGCATCGCCGAGTGCCCGTTTGATTTCTATCGTAGCTGGGTGCTTGATGCCGAAAAAACTCAGGCCGATGTGGAAGCTCTAACACGATCGACCATTGGTGTGGCGGATTGCCCAGTAGGGAATTTGCCGGTGGACGGAAAAGAGAAGTCGGCGGATTAACCGTTTCGCTCGCCGTAACAGGCTAACCTGTTACGGCGTTTTTTTTAATGTCTTGAGGTGGTTGTGCCTTTTATTAATGATATGTTAGCCGAGCAAGCACAAGGTACACCAGCGCCGGCTGTAAATACCCGCCCAGCGGCTACTCGATTAGGGCAAACCCGGTTTCGTTTTGACTTGCCTAAAGCCAAAGAGCGATTGCGCGAGCGCATTGTCGGGCAGCCCGAGGCGATGGCGGCACTTGATGATGCGTTAGATGTGATCAAGGCTGATATAGCCGACCCCGATCGACCCTTGTGGTCGGCACTACTGGCGGGGCCTACTGGCGTAGGCAAAACAGCAACGGTAAAAGCGCTCGCTGAAGTACTAACGGGTAGAGCGGATAATTTTTGTCGTATCGATATGAACACCTTGTCGCAGGCTCATTACAGTGCAGCGCTATCTGGCGCCCCACCGGGGTATGTTGGCAGTAAAGAAGGGCACACCTTATTTGATGCGGCGCAGATCGCCGGTGATTATTCTACGCCCGGTATTGTATTGTTTGACGAGGTTGAGAAAGCAAGCCCAGAAGTATTGCGGGCCTTGCTAAACGTATTGGAAAATGGCCACCTGCGTTTAAGCGCCGGTGAAAAAAGTCTCGATTTTCGCAACACCCTGCTACTAATGACCAGTAACCTGGGCGGGCGTCAGTTAAGCGCCTGGCTTAAACGTTCAAGCTGGTGGCCAGGGAGAGGTGGTACCGATTTGCCCCGTCGTGTTCAGCGGCAAGTGCACGAGCAAATAGAAGCATTTTTTGACCCAGAATTTATTAACCGGTTGGATCGGGTGCTTATTTATCGCCCTCTGGGAGACACCCATACCCACAGTCTTTTAGAGTTGGAGCTAGATCGATTAAATCGGCGGCTCAACAAAAAAGGTTGGCGCCTAACGCTGACGGCTGAGGCTTATGAGGGGCTCGGTAAGAACGCTCTGGACAACCGTTACGGCGCCCGCTCAGTAAGACGGCTAATGCGCGATGCTGTTGAAGCGCCGCTGGCGAGCTTTTTATTGCAGGCCGGCGCTGAGTCTCCTTCTCCTGAGTTGTGCCTGGCCGAAGGGCACTGGCAATCGGGCCAGCTTATTTTTCTCGCACGTTAATATTAGTTGCTATAAGCACGGCGCTGGCAATCCGGCTGGCGCCGTGCTTATGCTATGTTCCGTCATCCGTCATCCGTCATCCGTCATCCGTCATCCGTCATCCGTCATCCGTCATCCGTCATCCGTCATCCGTCATCCGTTTTTCGTCCCCATTTAAGCAATGCGTCAAATGACGTAGTTCGCGGGCTATTTGTCGTATTGCCGATTTTGCTCCCGAATTCGATACTGAGCCCACATTCGCAGTCAGCCGCAATCGCGTCCTTACTGCATTATTGCTGAGCTATTCAGGAGCCTAAGTCATGACAGAAACGATCGTCAAAATCGATTTATCCAAGTCGGCCTATGAGAACGACATGATTCACAACCGTTGGCATCCGGACATTCCGATGGTGGCAACGGTTAAGCCCGGCGACGATTTTATTATGGAGTGCTACGACTGGACCGGTGGCCAGATCGAGAACAACGATAACGCCGACGACGTGCGCGATGTCGATCTTACTCAGGTGCATTTCCTGTCCGGACCGGTCGGTGTTGAAGGTGCGGAGCCGGGCGATTTGCTGGTGGTTGATATTCTTGATATTGGTGCATTTCAAGAGAGCCAGTGGGGGTTTAACGGTTTCTTCTCTAAGCAAAACGGCGGTGGCTTTTTAACCGAGCACTTCCCCGATGCGCAGAAGTCGATCTGGGATTTTAACGGTATGTTTACCAAGTCTCGCCACATTCCGGGCGTTGAGTTTGCGGGCCTGATTCACCCGGGGTTAATTGGCTGCTTGCCATCCAAAGACCTTTTGGACACCTGGAATGAGCGTGAGAAAGAGCTTTATGACACTAACCCGGATCGGGTGCCCACGTTGGCAAACTTGCCGTACGCCGATACCGCCCATATGGGGCGTATGAAGCCCGATGAAGCAAAAGTAGCGGCGGCTGAAGGGGCCCGTACCGTACCGCCACGTGAGCACGGCGGTAACTGCGATATTAAAGATCTGTCGCGCGGCTCTAAGGTGTACTTCCCCGTTTACGTAAAAGGCGGTGGCTTGAGCGTGGGTGATTTGCACTTTAGCCAGGGCGACGGTGAGATCACCTTCTGTGGTGCGATCGAAATGGCCGGCTGGATTCATATGCGGGTTAACCTGGTTAAAAACGGTATGGAGATGTACGGTGTTAAAAACCCAATCTTCAAGCCGAGCCCGATCAAGCCGGTATACGATGATTACGTGATTTTTGAAGGTATCTCGGTCGATGAAGATGGCGGTCAGCACTTCTTGGATGTGAATGTCGCCTACCGTCAGGCTTGTTTAAACGCCATCGAGTTTTTGACTAAGTTTGGGTATAGCAAGGCGCAGGGCTACGCGCTCTTGGGTTGTGCGCCGGTACAAGGCCATATCAGTGGGGTGGTGGATGTGCCAAACGCCTGCGCTACTTTGTGGCTGCCAACCGAGATCTTTGATTTTGATATTAATCCGACGGCAGAAGGGCCAAAGAAAATGGTCGATGGCACCATCGATATTCCACTGTCGAAAGATAAGGAGTAATTCATGCCTGTCTACGATTACCGTTGCACTGAACACGGTGTGTTTAACCAGCTAGCCACTATCGCTCAAAGTGCTGAGCCGGCTCCGTGCCCCCAGTGCGGCACAATGGCCGGTCGGGTGATTATGGTGTCGCCAACGATGTTGGATATGGCGCCCGGTAATCGTGACGCCCACGCGCGCAATGAAAAAGCGCGCGAGGCGCCACGCTTTTCTAACCCTGAGTCCCGTCTTGAGGACAAAGCGCGGCGCGAGCACAAACATGGTAAAGGGTGTGGTTGCAGCGATCGATCGGTGCGTAAGTCGCAAGTGCTTTACACGCCTGATGGCAGTAAGATCTTTCCGTCGGCTCGGCCGTGGATGATCAGCCATTGATTCCGGAAGGGTAAGATTTCTTGTTTGAGGTTTGGGGGGCTTTGCTCCCCTTTTTTTTGCGTGTTAGGTGCACGACGCCCGTGCAGGCGAAAACTCCGGCGCTCTGGTAGCGCTCGGGTTTAGAGTGTAAAGCTAATCCATGAACTCTGTTATGCTGTGAGTTGTCGGCTTCGTCGAGCGCACGCGCACGGCGCTGTCGTTATTAACCAAGCCGTGGAGACCTACATGGGGCAATTCGTATTGTCGCACGAGGCAATCGTTAGAGGCGTTATATTTGCGTCGGTGCTGATGACAATGGCTGTGTGGGAGGCGATCCGGGGGTTGCGGCCGCAACGCGTAGGTCGTGCGCAACGCTGGCCTCATAACCTGTTGCTTGTTGTTGTCAGCACGGCACTGTTGCGAGTGCTATTCCCGCTGGCGGCCGTTGGTGCGGCTTATCTGGCGCTGGAGCGTAGTTGGGGGGTGTTTAACAACCTTGCAGTGCCTCTCTGGATGGCCATCGTCGGTTCTTTTATTCTTCTCGATTTACTCATCTATTGGCAGCACCGTCTGTTTCATAGAGTCCCTTGGCTATGGCGTTTGCATAGAGTACATCACACTGACCTAGAGTTTGATGTGACCACCGGGTTGCGCTTTCACCCGGTGGAAATCCTCCTGTCGATGGCTCTTAAGGTGGTTGTGGTTATCGCCTTAGGTGCGCCGCCGCTTGCGGTTTTGTGGTTTGAGGTGGTGTTAAGTTCCACTGCGATTTTTAATCATGCCAACGTGGCTCTGCCGGCAATAGTGGAGCGATGGGCCAGGTGGCTGGTGGTGACGCCCAGTATGCACCGCGTGCATCACTCGGTTATTCGCAAGGAGACGGACAGCAACTTTGGCTTTAACCTCCCTTGGTGGGATCGTTTGTTTTCCTCTTACCGTGCACAGCCGAAAGCAGGTCAGCTGGGCATGACCATTGGCCTTGAGGTGTTCCGCCAACCCCAAGACTCACGCTTGGATAGGCTGTTGCTTCAGCCCTTTGTTCGATCTTCTTCCCCCAAGGTTACGCCCCCAATGAGCAACCCTGAGCGCTGATTTGTCACTACTAATCGGGTGGCAGAGGAACTTTTTCCAGGGTTTGCTGTTTCTTAGAAAGAATTTTTCTGCACGCTAAGGGCATGTACAACACACGCTAATACCGCCACTTTTTAATCATTTGCTTGTATTTGAGTGATTGCTCAGTTATTTTAGTCTCGACGTTGAATACGTATTTTCCAGGTGCTTTAGCTTACTTGGGCGGTGCGTTTAAAGCATGATTACATCCCCATTGAAAGGAGTTTACCTGTGCCATCACACGCGCGTCTTACCTGGTCCCTGCTGTTGCTGCGTCTGGGCGTTTTTATCGTTATGTTCATGTGGACCTTAGACAAGTTCGTTAACCCTGATCACGCTCTACGTATCTTCGAAAAATTCTACGGTCTGGAAGGATTTGCTACGGCGGCCGTGTACATCATTGCACTCGTCGAAATGGTGTTGATACTCGCATTTGTTGCTGGCATGTGGAAGCGCTTTACCTACGGTTTTATTTTGATCTTGCATGGGCTTTCCACGTTCTCCTCGTATAGCCAGTATTTAGATCCTTTTAATCACCTGCTGTTTTTTGCCGCGTGGCCCATGTTAGCGGCCTGTGTCGCGCTGTATCTTTTGCGTGATTCTGATACCCGCTGGACGGTTCGGCGCAAGTACGCGAGCGCGAGCGAACGGTGACACCAGCATGGGCGTGATTTACTCTTAGCCCATATCTACCGAGACAGCCTTATAGCCCTAGCCCTAGCCCTAGCCCTAGCTCTGACGATTAGGCCTGGGCTTTAAGGTGCATAAATATAACGCGCTGGCACGGCGGTGACGGTTACGCCTACCTCTAACCCCCATTTCCTGTTGCATTTTCCCGCCCTGAGCACACTTGGACGATTGTTCGATGGGATTAGGGTAAAAATAATTTGTAACAAAATGCCATCTTGTGCGACTACTTTATAACGATCACAGAATAACGTGAGCCTCTAAATGATAAATTGGAATCTTGTATGAAACGCCTGCTTATCGTCGTAGTCATCGCTGCATTGGTGGCGGCTTTTTTTGCTTTGGGCTTTAATGACTACTTGACGCTAGACCGCCTCAAAGGCAGTCAGGCACAGTTTGAGCAATGGCTAACGCAATACCCCCTGTTGGTACCTTTGGCGTTTTTTGCTTTGTATGTGCTGGTAACGGCCCTGTCGCTGCCTGGAGCGGCGATCATGACCCTGGCCGGAGGTGCCTTGTTTGGTCTCGGACAAGGGTTACTGCTGGTCTCCTTTGCCTCCAGCGTCGGTGCAACACTGGCGTTTCTAGCCGCACGCTTTGTATTGCGCGGCTCGGTAGAGAAGCGCTTTTCTGATCGGTTACAAGCCATCAACCGTGGCGTTGATCGAGAGGGGGCCTTTTATCTGTTTACCTTGCGCTTAGTGCCGGTGTTTCCCTTTTTTATTATTAATCTGGTGATGGGGTTAACCCGATTAAAGACCTGGACATTTTACTGGGTGAGTCAGCTAGGGATGCTGGCCGGTACCGTCGTTTATGTCAATGCCGGTACGCAACTGGCTGAAATTGACAGTTTGGGTGGGATTTTTTCACCTGGGTTGATTCTATCGTTCGTGCTGCTGGGTATCTTTCCGTGGGTGGCTAAGGCCATTGTGCGCTGGGTACAGCGCAAGCGTGTCTATAAACGCTGGCAAAAACCGCAACATTTTGATCGCAATCTAGTGGTCATTGGTGGTGGTGCTGGCGGTTTGGTCTCGGCCTACATTGGCGCTACTGTGCGAGCCAAAGTGACCTTGGTAGAAGCGCATAAAATGGGTGGGGATTGTCTCAATTATGGTTGCGTGCCCAGTAAAGCGCTGATTAAAAGCGCCAAAGTTGCGCACCAGATGCGTCACGCTGACGAGTATGGCCTTACGGCTGCACAGCCGGCGTTTAGTTTTCGGGCGGTAATGGCACGGGTACATCGGGTTATTAAAGACATAGAGCCACACGATAGCGCCGAACGCTACACGGGGTTAGGGGTTGATGTGGTGCAGGGCTATGCCACTATTATCGACCCGTGGACGGTGGAGATTGCCCGAGCTGATGGCGAAACACAACGCTTGACGACCCGCAGTATTATCATCGCCGCCGGAGCACAGCCACTGGTGCCCGATCTGCCCGGGCTAGACGACAGTGATTATGTGACCAGCGACACGTTATGGGAGCGCTTCGCTGAGTTGGATAGCCCCCCGCCGCGGCTTATTGTTCTTGGCGGAGGGCCAATTGGCTCGGAGTTATCGCACGCGTTTGCACGGTTGGGCTCACACGTCAGTCAGGTTGAGAAAGGCCCGCGTATTTTGGCAAAAGAAGATGAGGAGGTCTCAGAGCTAGCGCGTCAATGCATGGCAGCCGATGGTGTTGCGGTATTGACGGAGCACGAGGCGCTTCGCTGTGAGCGCAATGGCGATAAGAAAGTGTTAGTGGTTAAACACCAGGGGGCGGAAAAACGCCTGGAGTATGACCAGCTGTTGGTGGCGGTAGGGCGTACAGCCCGCCTGACAGGGTATGGGCTGGAGGAGCTTGGTATTTCGGCCGAGCGGATCATTTATACAAACGAGTACCTGGAAACACTGTACCCCAACATTTACGCAGCGGGAGATGTCGCAGGCCCGTATCAGTTTACCCATACAGCGTCGCACATGGCGTGGTACGCTGCTGTGAATGCGCTGTTTGGTCAGTTTAAGCGCTTTAAAGTGGATTACCGGGTTATCCCTTGGTCGACGTTTATTGACCCTGAGGTTGCCCGTGTTGGTATCAGCGAAGCTGAGGCTATCGAACAGGGCATCGAATTTGAAGTTGCTCGCTTTGAGTTGCATGAGCTGGACCGGGCCATTGCCGACAGTGCCACGACCGGGTTTATCAAGGTATTGACCCCGAAGGGCAAAGATAAAATATTGGGTGTCGTGATTGTCGGTAGCGAAGCCAGTAACTTAATGACTGAGTTTGTACTCGCTATGCGTCACGGTCTGGGTCTCAATAAAATTCTGGGGACCATTCACACCTATCCAACCTTGTCGGAGGCAAATAAATACACAGCCGGCGAATGGAAAAAGGCACACAAGCCTGAAACGATATTAAACTGGCTTGAGAAGTATCACACCTGGAGGCGGGGCGCTTAATGCTATGAAAGTTGTTTTTCTGAGTCTCGCGCTGTGGTTGTGTGCTATGCCGTCGTCAGCGACGGAGTTTGATCACCAGCATTCGATATACGCTAAGGTGCTTGCTAACCATGTTCATTGGGAGCAAGACGGTGTTGCTAGCCGTGTTGCTTACGCCGATTTAAAAGCTAACCCCTCCCGGTTAACGCAGTATATTGGCTTGCTTGAAGAGGTGACCCAAAAAGACTTCGAACGCTGGAGTAAGCCGCAGCAACTGGCTTTTTTAATTAATGCGTATAACGCACACACGTTACAGCTGGTAATCACTCATTATCCCGTAGAGTCTATAAAAGATATTGGTCGCTTCTGGCAAAGCCCCTGGAAAAATCGCTTCTTTACCCTGTTGGGTGAGAGCATGAGCTTAGACGATTTAGAGCACGATATTATCCGCAAGCCTGGCCGCTACAATGAGCCGAGAATTCACTTTGCGGTTAACTGCGCGTCAGTGGGTTGCCCGGCACTGCGAACCGAGCCATTTATCGCCCAGCGACTCGACGCGCAGCTGGAGGATAGTAGTGTCCGTTTTTTGCGCGACGCTAGCCGCAACCGTTATCGCGACGGAGAGCTGCAAGTCTCTGCTATCTTTAAGTGGTATCGACAGGATTTTGAGCGAGGCTGGCTGGGTGTTAATACCTTAGCGTCCTTCTTTTTACGCTATGCGGATGCGTTATCGCTGACGCAAGAACAACGGCTTCAGCTCGAAAATGGCACAGTCCACTATGAGTTTTTGCCCTACGATTGGAGTTTGAATCGTTCACGCGCAACCACAAAATAATAGTTGCAGCCGAGCGTGCCCTGGTAAGGAGTGTCACATTGCGTCAACCCCATTGCTTATACCGTTGCCTCGCCAGAGTGAAGGCTCAGGCCGCGTGTAGTGCCGCGCTATTGGCCCTGAGTCTTCCCGGTTTTGCACAAGTGGATCGTATCGAAAGCGTCTTGGTCGTGGGAGAGGCGCTAAGCGGTATGGGCAATCTTCGCCAAGAGGATATCGATGGCGCTTTTGGTGGTGAACAAAATATTGTGGATATTGGCCGTTCTATTACGCCGATTACCGAGGCTTTGCTGCACGAGGCGGCGATCGACGATTTACAACAATTGCAGCGTGTTGCGCCCAATACATTTCAGGCGAAAGGTTTTGGTGCCCCCAGTCTTCCTACGTTGCGCGGCCAGCTGGGGGAGCTGTTCTCGTCCGGTATGCGCCGGCAGGCCGGCAATAATGGCCTTGGTATCCCGCTATCGTTTAATTCGGTTGGGCAAATTGATATCGTCAGAGGAACGCCCTCTGTGATTCTAGGCACAACACAGCGCACCGGCGGTTTTGTGAACATTACGCCCAAGCGAGCGAATTTAACGCAAGCGGAGGGGCGCCTTAATCTTAGCGCCGGCGAATGGGAGCAATACGGTGGCCAACTAGATTATGCATGGGTGATTGATCCCCAGCACCAGAGCGCGCGCATTAGCGTGGAGCACAAAGACGAAGGCAGTTTTTATGATTACGCAGGGCTGAACAGCACCAATGTGTTTGCCTCTTACCGTTTGATGCCGAATGAGCAGCTCGAATGGAATGTTTCATTGGAGTATTACGATGTCGAGTGGACCGATAACGCCGGTATCAACCGCCCCACTCAAACGTTAATTGATCAAGGCTGGTATATACAAGGGCAGGGGGTACAGCCCAATGGCTCGACGGTACCAGGTGCGCTCGCGGTGGTAAGCCCGACCGGCCAGGTAAAAATCCCCCGCAGCCGTGTGCTTACCCACCCCGACGATATTAACGGCGCTGAGACAGTTTTGTTGCATTCGGTACTGACCGTCGATTTAGGTAGCTCTGTGCGATTGGTTAATCGAACCTACGTTGAGCACCTGGAGCGCGAGGAGATCGCCCAGAACAGTTTTGTAGAGATTATCGACGGTGCCGACACCTTTGAAAACCGTATCGAGCTGCAGTTTCCGCGCACCATTGTTGGGGCTGCTATCCGCTATAACGATGTTTTAGGCTACAGTCAGTTTTCCACCGAGGCCGATTTGCCTATCGACTTGACCGGATCGCTCAGCCAGCGAGAGATTCCTCTCAGTGCAGAGCAACAAGCGCGATTGGTGCCGTTGCGCCCGGGCCTGTATGTCTCGCCTGGTGCTCAGTACGACCGTGATGGCGACGGCAGCGGCGATTACAATTTATCCGACACCACCGATTCTACGAGCCTTCAGACCGGCTTGTTTTTACAGCATAAGCAACCGCTGGGTTCCAATCTACAATTAACGCTAGGCGTTCGCGGTGACTGGTATGACGTAACTGCACGCGACCCAATCGCGCCCGTTGGGGTGACGCCCGCCCGGGATTCGCACCATGATTTTTTAAAGGCCGGCGAGGCAACCTTGCACTATCGTCCTGGCGAGTCGGTGACGTTGTACGCCACCGGTAGCTATAGCGAGTCTACCTCGAACAGTATGGCCGGTGGCACGGTGTTGGGCTCCAACAATCAAATCGATCCGCTCAACTTTGCGACAGAAAATACGCTGTACGAACTGGGCGTAAAATACGCGCCGGTAGGCTCTGGATGGTACGCCGATATGGCCGTCTTCGATCAGACGCGCAGCTTGCGCAATCGCGATGGCAGCAATAGCGGTATCGTCACCCAGGGCGTCGAGGCGCAGGCGTTTTATCGCAGCGACAACGCCTGGGTGAGTGTCGGCGGTAGTTGGTTGAAGGCTAAGTTTGATCATTCGGCCGCGTTTCAGGTGGCCGAACAAGTGGCGGATGCGTTTGATAACTCCCGGCCTGACCTGATTGCGGGAACCGGGGCCGGCGCCCCCAATTTTGCGGCGTTTGCACCCTCGTCTCATCGCTTACAAGGGTTGCCCGAGTGGACCGCCTCGGCTGCAGGCGGTTATCAATTGAGTGAATACTGGTCTGTGGGTGGCTCGGCCGTGGTTACCGGTGCTTATCCGCTGGATTATTTGCAAACAGTGGTGATCTCAGAACAGTTTACGCTAAACGCCAATGTGGCTTACGAGTTTAATCAAGGCAGCAGTCGTTTACGTTTGGATGTGTTTAACCTGACCGATGAGAAAAATTGGACACCGGTGTTTGAGGGTGGCTATTTTGGTTCATCATTAGTTTTTCCGGAGTTGTCTCGGCATGCGCAAGTTCAGTTTACGCAGTATTTTTAATCGTCTCATACTGGGCGTGATGTTGTTGTCGGGGCCTTCGTTTGCGAACACAGATTGGTCTGATGTGTTGGCCGAGGCCCGCGGCGATACCGTGTATTTTTACGCCTGGGGCGGGTCCGATGAGGTGAATCGTTATTTGCGCTGGGCGGATAGTGAGTTGCATCGCCGCTATGATATTCGACTTAAGCATGTAAAAGTTGCCGACATTGCTGAGGCGGTTAAACGATTGCAAGTGGAGGCGCAGGCAGGACGCAAAAAAGGCGGCGCTATCGACTTGCTATGGATAAATGGCGAGAATTTCCACACCTTAAAGCGCGAACAACTGTTGCTGCCAGAGGTCCTAACGGCTGTGCCTAACAGCGCCTTGCTACTGAATAATACGTTGCCGTTAATGCGCGACTTTGGCGTGGACGTCGATAACCTGGAAGTCCCCTGGGGTATTGGCCAATTTAACCTAATTGCCCGTGACAAGAGTTTTCCGACGGAGCAACTGAGCGCCGAGCAACTGCTCGCCTTTGCCCAGAAAAACCCCGGGCAGTTAAGTTACCCGAAACCACCGGATTTTATTGGCACGACGTTTTTAAAATCTTTGCTGGTGGATTTAACCGAAAAAGACCCACGGTTGTACCAGGCCGTGTCGGATCAATCGGCCGCGCAATTGTTACCTCGGCTCTGGCAGTACTTAGATCGGTTGCATCCGCTCATGCTGGGCCAGGCGCAGAGCTTTGCGCAAAGCTCTGCGCAACAGTTACAGTGGCTGGCCGACGGCCGCGTGTCGGTGGCGTTTAGTTTTAACCCGCAGGAATTAACGGCCAAAATTAAAGCGCGGCGGTTACCACAAAACTTGCAGCAACATGTCTTCGCCGATGGCGCTATTACCAATAGTCACTATTTGGCGGTGCCGCGCAACGCGTCGCACCCAGCCGCCGCGCAAGTCGCCATTAACTTTTTCATCTCGCCTGAGGCACAAGAGCGCAAAGCAGACCCGGCGCACTGGGGCGACCCGGCTGTGGTTGCCCTGGAAGATGCCGGTGCATTGCTACCTTCGGCAGAGGAGCTGCATGCCAGCTGGCAAAGCGCAATTGAGCAGGGTTGGTTGGAGCGCTACCAGCTGTGACGAGTACGGCGCGCCTGTTTACCCCAGCGGCGGTTATCAGCGTGCTGGGCCTTATTGCGCTACCGGTGGGGTTGGTGCTTGTCGCCTTCGCCCAAGAGCTGAGCCAACTGACGGCCACGCAGCTGCGTAATTTTGCCGCGGCGCCAGGGTTGTCGCAGGCAACTCTTTATTCACTGTTACTGGCGGCGCTAGCACCGTTGTTCGCCTGTTATCTGGCGCTCGCGGTTAGCGCCGGAGCCGCACAACGAACGCCCGTGTGGTTGTCACCGCTGCTGTCGATGCCTCACCTGGCTTTTGCGGTAGGTCTGGTTTTTTTATTCAGCCCCGGTGGCTGGCTGGTGCGCGCAATACACGGTGTGAGTGGCGCATTCGCGATACCGCCTGACGGGGCGTTTTTGCCCGAGCGTTCTCTCCCCACTTTGTTTACCGTTTTGCTGTTAAAAGAAGTACCTTTTTTGGTGTTGATGATACACAGCGCGTGTTCTCAGTTGCCTGTTGAGCGCTATCGCCAAGTGGGGCAGTCACTGGGATATTCCCGCACAACAGTTTGGTGGCAAGTGGTGGTGCCAGAGCTGTTGCGCAGGCTCACTCTACCAATGGCGGCGGTGATTGTTTATAGCGTTTCAGTGGTTGATATACCGTTACTGGTGGGCCCCAATGTGCCGGGGGTTTTGGCTCAAGAGGTGTTTTCTTGGCAGCAGGATTTTGCTCCCGACGCGGCCACCCATGCCTTGCTGGGGTCCGTATTACTACTATCGTTGACGCTTTGCCTGCTGGGTTTAAACCGCTTGCATCAGCCTTTCTACCGCTGGGCACTTGTGCGGGTTTGGCGCCGCGGGTTAACGGCTCCCGGTATCTTGCGCCAGCTAGGGCGCGGCGGTATGGGCGTCGCTAGGCTTTGGCTGCCGTTGATGGTTGCTATGACACTGGCAATGTTAACCGCGTTGGTGCTTTGGTCGATGGCGTCGGGTTGGTTCTACCCGCAATGGTTGCCCGATTCTTTGAGTGTGGCATTGTGGCGCCGGGAATGGGGCTACATCTGGCCGATCGTCTGGACCACATTATTGATTGCTATACCCTGCGCCTGTGTCGCTCTGGTGGCGGCGCTGGTGTGTTTGGAAGTGCAGAACAAGCAGCGCTGGCCCCAGTGGCTTGTTTTGCTGGCGCTATTGGTGCCGCAGCTACCTTTAGTGGTGGGCTGGCAGTACAGCGCGAGCGCTTATCATCTGACACCCCATGTTGGATGGGTGTTTTGGGCCCATTGCGTGTTTGCGTTTCCCTATGCTTATTTGGTGGTGGCTGGGGATTATCAGCGCTATGACCGGCATTGGCTGTTGGTCGGGCAGTCGTTGGGTTACTCGCCGCTTAAGTGCTGGTTTACCTTAATGTTGCCCATGTTACGTCGGCCCGTTCTTTACGGCTGGGTGATTGCTTTTTCGGTTAGCGTTGCCCAATACTTGCCCACGCAGATGCTGGGCGCGGGGCGAGTCGTCACCGTAACCACCGAGGCGGTCAGTGTCAGCAGCGGCGGCGACCGGCAGTTGTTAAGCTTTTATGCGTTATGGCAGTTTATTTTGCCGCTGATCGCCCTGTTACTGGTGGCGGCTTATTTGGCGCTGGTATCCAGGAGGCGAAATGCTTGAGTTACAGCACGTTGCGATAGTCCGCGCGGGGCAAACTTTGCTTGAGGTGCCAGAGCTGAGTGTCGCCGCGGGTAAAGTGGGAATGATTATGGGGCCGAGCGGCAGTGGTAAGTCGACCTTGCTGCTTTGGCTACTCGGCCAAGCCCCCGAGGCTTTTGATATTACCGGAAGCCTCAGACTGAACGGTGAGCCAATGACGCACCAGTCGGTTAGCGAGCGTCGTATCGGCATGATGTTTCAGTCGGCATTACTGTTCCCGCATATGACGGTGGAGCAAAATTTGTTCTTTGCTCTGCCAAAGCAATCCGCTTACCGAACCAAAGCCGCGCGCACCGAGCGCGTCGGGAGCCTATTGGCGGCGGTCGAGCTAAGCGATAAAGCCAAAGCGATGCCGGGCACCTTGAGTGGTGGTGAGCGTGCTCGTATCGCCCTGTTGCGAGCGTTGATCAACGAGCCCAAAGCGTTGCTACTGGATGAGCCGTTTGCGGCGCTCGATTTGCACCGACGAGAGGAGGTGCGCCAATGGACATTCGCGCAAATCGCGCAGTGGCAAATACCGGCGCTGTTAGTGAGCCATGACTTGGATGATCGCCCCGCTCATACGCAACAATGTGGGCCTTTACTGACCATTGCCAACGGAGTCGCACAATGTTCGACACACGCTTAGTCCCGCTGACCCGTGCCCCCCTGCACTGGGTGGCGGGTTATCTAAACCGCTGGGGTGTGCACCCCGATACCGTCACGCTCGTCGGTTTTGCGATTGGTTTGCTGGCCGTTCCCGCTCTGGCTTTTGGTTGGTACAGCATTGCCTTAGTGGCGATTATTGGCAACCGCGTGGCCGATGGTGTGGATGGCGCTCTGGCGCGAATACGCGGTATTAGCGATGCCGGTGGCTTTTTGGATATTGTGCTGGACTTTATTTTTTACAGCGCCGTGTGCTTTGGTTTTTTATTGGCCGATGTGGAGCGCAATGCGGTGTGGGCAGGTTTGCTGTTGGTCTCCTTTATGGGGACGGGGGCGACTTTTTTGGCGTTCTCCTCCGTGGCGGCAAGGCATAATCTAGATAACCCACAATACCCGCAGAAGTCTCTTTATTATTTGGGGGGCGCCGCCGAGGGTTCAGAGACCATCGCATTCTTTATTTTATTTTGTCTGTTTCCGCATTACTTTCCCGCGCTGGCGGGTGCGTTTGCCGTGCTTTGCTGGGTGACGACTGTCTCGAGAACGTTTTCGGGGTACGTCACTTTAAAACATTTGCCCCGACAATAACCCCGCCGAGCGTTAGGCGCCGCTTAACCCCATCCGCGTTTTGGTACTAACACCGAATACGTAGCTTTGTTTACATAAGTTTACATTTTTCGGTGATCTTTTGTTCACTTTGGCGCGTAAAATCGCCAGCCTTTAAATTTTGTACCGCTATTGGAACCCTATTATGTCAGGTAGTTATAACCTAACGCTGGTTTTTGCCTCGTATTGTGTGGCTGTTATAGCCGCTTACACCGCGATTTATTTTGGCACGCGAATTTTTAGTATGCACGACGGTGCCGGCCGCAAATTTTGGCTGGGTATGGGTGCTGTCTGCTTGGGTTCGGGCATTTGGTCGATGCACTTTGTGGGTATGAGTGCCTACACGATGCCCGCGGGCATGACCATGAGCTTTAGCGCGCCCTTGACGGTTTTGTCGTGGGTTCCCGCGGTATTGGCGTCGGCACTGGCGCTGTATGTGATTACCCGGCCTAATGTCAGCGCCCTGAGTATTGTCGCCAGTGCGGTGATTATGGGGGCGGGTATTTGCGCGATGCACTACGGCGGTATGTACGCCATGCGTATGGACCCGCAAATTCAATATGACGCGCTTATCGTGGCTATCTCGGCGGTGATTGCTGTGGTGGCTTCGGGGGCGGCGTTGGTTATCTGTCGCCAAGTGCGAGTGGTGCCTGCCAAATACGCCATGGCGGTAAAGGGTGTGGCCGCTTTAGTGATGGGAGCGGCTATTTGCGGTATGCACTATACCGGTATGGCGGCGGCAAGTTATCCAATGAACTCCATGGCCGCACAGAGCAATACATTGCAAGGGCAGTGGATGGGTATTCCCACGGCGATTGTCGCCAGTATTGTGTTGTTGTTGGCACTGATTGTCGCGTATCGCGATTTTAAACAAGCCGAAAGTGAGCGCCGTAGCGCCGCTCAGGCTCACGATAAAGTCATTGAAAATGCGTTTGTCGATCAAGCCACTGGGCTTGCCAATCGCACTCGCTT
The DNA here is from genome assembly GCF_042847215.1 of Gilvimarinus japonicus. GTDB lineage: Bacteria > Pseudomonadota > Gammaproteobacteria > Pseudomonadales > Cellvibrionaceae > Gilvimarinus > Gilvimarinus japonicus. Next base: position 2,645,732 of record NZ_AP031500.1, on the reverse strand, counting down.
TGAACAGCTGTTAATGCAAAAGATGGCAACGCAACATAGCCGTTTTAGTTTGCTTTACATTGAAATGAATGGTTATCGTGATTTAAGCAATGCCCTGGGCGAGCAGGCGGCGCAGCAAATGGCTCAGGAGTTTGCCGGGGCTGTCCGCAGCGGGCTGGGTGATGCCAGTGAGTTGGCGCGTTACAGTAGTTCTGGGTTTATCGCTCTTGTGCCCGAGCTTAGCAATAATACCTTGGCGAATACGTTTGCCCAGCTAAAGCGCACAGTTGGCCAAATCAAATACGCGCCGTCTTACGGTCAGTGGTCGTTGGGGTACAGTAACTACCCGGACTCGGCAAGTAATAGTCGGTTATTGGTGCGCGCGGCGCAAAAAACGCGCTATACCATGGACTACCAAACTCAGACCGCGTCATAAAGTGTCATAGGCGCCGCTCGCGAGCGATGACGGCGCCGGTGGTTCACTCAATATCGGCATTAGCCATGATCTCTATGGCGTGCGCCATTAATACCCGGATCGCCGCAAATTGCTCAGCGGAGCCGGTAATGGCGTCCGCCGATTGCACATAGCGGCTGCCGTCCAGTTCATCGCCACAGTGTTTAAGTAACGCCTGGGCCGAGTCGGTTGTTGTCTCTAGGTGAAATTGCAGGGCAAGAACCCGTGTGCCAAAGGCAAAGGCTTGCTGTTCGCAGGCCTCGCTGGCGGCTAGCGGCAGTGCTCCTTGGGGGAGGGCAAAGGTGTCCCCGTGCCAGTGAAACACTGTTGGATTGCTGGCGAATAAAGGACCGTAAATCGAGCGCGTTGGCACCCCTTGTATCGGGTGCCAACCGATCTCTCGGTGGCGGCCGGGCGTGACCGGCGCACCCAGCGCGCGCGCAATCAATTGTGCCCCGAGGCATATCCCTAATACCCGCTTACCACCACTTATCGCCGTGGCAATAAGATGCTTCTCGGCGGTGAGCCACGGATACTGCGCGGTATCGTCGACATTCATGGGGCCGCCCATAACCACTAGCCAATCAAACTCATCTTGTTCTGGCAATGGCTCGTTGCGGTACAGGTGGTGGGTAGTAATGCAATACCCCCGCGCGGCAAACTCATCGGCCATGCTGCCGATGCCCTCAAACGGCACGTGCTGTAATACACTAATACGCATGTTAAAAAGCTCCCTAGTTTCAGAGCGTAATCATAGCCGCTTTAAAGGGCTTAGCACAGTCTCGCTGGGGGGCGCGGGGCACGTCACTATGCGAGGCTTTAGCGCCCGTAAAGGGCTAATAGCGGCGTAATCGTGTATACTCCGCCCACATTTTAATCAACAGGTGTTCTATTTTGATCGCAAAGCTGTTCAAAAAGATTGTCGGTGGCGACAGCTCGCCGAAGCAAACGGCAAAACCCAATCAAGACGCCGACGCGCCCAAGACCGCGCGCGGCCCTAAAGATAAGCCGGGCGATAAAACCAACGCCAAGCCTAAATCGGGCGATAGCAAAGGTGGGGCAAATAACCGCAATAAGCGTGATGGTAAGGCCTCCAGCAAAGATAGCGCCGATACGCGCGCGCCTAAGAATACTAGCTCCAGCCGGGAGCGCTCGGGCAAAAGCGCTAAGCGCCCGCCCAAGCAGCCTTGGGATATCTCTCAGTTTCCGGTCCCGGAAGTGCCAGGCAAAGTGCGTTTCCATGACTTCCACTTAGATAACGATCTGATGCATGCCATTGCTGACTTAGGCTTTGAGTACTGTTCGCCGATTCAGGGGCAGTCGTTGCCCTTCGCCCTAAAAGGGCGCGATGTGGTGGGTAAGGCCCAGACAGGGACAGGGAAAACCGCCGCCTTTTTAACGGCGATTATTGAAGATTTATTGAAGCACCCCTTAGAGGAGCAGCGCTACGCCGGTGAGGCGCGAGCGCTGGTGATTGCACCGACCCGTGAGCTGGTGATGCAAATCGCGGAAGACGCCGAGCTGCTGTGTAAATACACTGACCTGCAAGTGCATACCTTGGTGGGTGGTATGGATTACGGCAAACAGCAACGGCGTCTCAACGATAGCTTGGTGGATATTCTGGTGGCGACACCGGGGCGTTTGTTGGACTTTTGTCGCAATAAAGATGTGCACTTGGATCAGCTCGAGATCATGGTGATCGATGAAGCCGACCGCATGTTGGATATGGGTTTTATTCCGCAGGTGCGGCAAATTGTGCGGCAAACACCGCGCCGCGAAGAGCGTCAAACCTTGTTCTTCTCGGCCACCTTTACCGATGAAGTGCACCGCTTGGTGGATCAGTGGACCAATAATCCCGAGACCATTGTGATCGAGCCGGAAAGCGTGGCCACCGATACAGTAACCCAATATGTGTATCTGGCCAGCACCGATGAAAAATACACCTTGCTCTACAATTTGATCCAAGATGAGTCGGTCGAGAGCATGATTGTATTCGCCAACCGCCGTGACGAATGCCGCCGGCTAGAAGATAAGCTCAAGCGCCACGGTATTAAAGTCGGCTTGCTGTCTGGCGAGATCGCCCAGAATAAGCGCGTGTCCACCCTTAACGCCTTTAAAGATGGCGCCATTAAGGTGCTGGTTGCAACCGATGTTGCCGGCCGCGGGATTCATATCGATGGTATCAGTCATGTGGTGAACTTTACCTTGCCGGAGGAGCCCGAAGATTACGTTCACCGGATTGGCCGCACTGGCCGCGCGGGCAATAGCGGCACGTCTATTAGTTTTGCTTGTGAAGACGACGCCTTTTTGTTGGAGCCGATTCAGCAGTTGCTAGGCAAGCCATTGCCCTGTGAGCAGCCGCCCGAGGCGCTGTTGGCCGAGATGCCGCCGATGGCGCCAGCGCCGCGCCGCAGCAGTAGTGATCGCTCGTCGCGCAGTGGCGGGGGCAGTCATAAGCGCGGTCCGAGCCGGGGTAATAGCCGTGGTCCGCGAGGTGGTCATCGCTCTTCGCGCTGATCGTATAATGTCTTTGTGATGGCGGGCCGGGCTCGTCCCCAAATTTATGCATAGCGCTCGTTCGGCAATGTTTACCTTGCACCTGACGGTCGTGCTCATGGGCGCGACCGGCATCTTTGCGCGGATTATCGATTTGCCCGCGTGGGAGATTACCGGTTACCGAACCGCGATTGCCGCGCTGGTGTTGTTTGCGTGGGTACAGTGGCGCGAGGGTACAATTCGTCTTAGCGGCGCCCGCGCTTATGGTCGCATGCTGGTGTTGGGCTTATTACTTGGCCTACACTGGATTACCTACTTTCAGGCAATGCAGGTATCCAGCGTTGCCATCGGTATGATTGCATTGTTTGCCTACCCGGTGATGACCGTCTTTCTCGAACCCTTCTTTACCCGTATTCGGCTTAATTGGCGCGACTTAGTCAGTGGTCTGTTAGTGCTGCTGGGTATTTACTTGCTTGTGCCCGAGTTTGATTTAGCCAATAACGGAACTCAGGGTGTGCTGTGGGGGTTGCTCTCGGCGCTGTTGTTTGCCTTGCGCAATATCTTGCTGGGGCACTGGTTTAGCGATGTAAGCGCGGCTCGCTCACTCGCGTATCAAACCGCCATTACTGCCGTGATGATTGCCCCGGCATTGTTGTTGGTGGGAGAGTTGCCGCAAGTGGCGGACATCGGCCTGGTGCTGTTGCTCGGGGTCGTGTTTACAGCGGTTGCCCATACGTTACTGGGTTATTCTTTGCGTTTTTTACGGCCCAAAACTGTCGGCTTGGTCTCGTGTATGCAACCGGTTTACGGCGTACTTTATGCGTTGTTACTACTTGGCAGTGTGCCTACCGTTGCGACAATAGTCGGTGGGCTGTTGGTGTCATTGGCGGCTTTTTACGAAACTTTGCAGGTGCGGCGCTAACGGTTGAGTAGCAATGCTGCGCCCTGGGCCGATTTCTGCTAACGTTGCGCATTTGAGCAACCGGCCCGGGCTATGCAAAAAACCAGTACCGCTGCAGCCCATCCTTGGCTTGCGGCATTTAAGCAATACCGCGATATTCGCCTGCTGTATGTATTTTTACTGGGCTGTTCGTCTGGTTTCCCCTTCGTTTTAATTGGCTCTAATTTAACCGGCTGGCTAACCGATGCCGGCATCTCGCGCGCCGAGGTAGGGCTGATCGGCGCTGTGTTCGTCGTTTACGCTATCAATTTTTTGTGGGCGCCGCTGCTCGATAGGGTGCAATTGCCGTTTTTTACTCGCCGTTTAGGGCTGCGTCGCAGCTGGATTTTTTGCCTGCAAGGTTTGATGCTACTGCTGATTGTGGGGGTGGTTGGTACTCAGCCCGCCGTCAGTTTGCTGTGGACGGGTATTTTAGCCTTGGGTATTGCCATTTGCTCTGCCACTCACGATATCGCGATAGATGCTTACCGTATTGAAATTATCGGCAGTGATGCCGGCCGGGTTCCGGCAGCGTCGGCGGTGAGTATTATCGGTTGGTGGACGGGCTATTCTCTGCCGGGCTATTTGGCTTTTGCCAATGCCGATGCGGTCGGTTGGTCGGGCGTGTATTTGTGGATGGCGCTGGTGATGGCGTTATTGATGGTGTTTACCTTGCTCGTGCGCGAGCCGGTGACGGACCGCGAGCAGCTGCAAGCGGCGGCGCAGTTGCGCTATGCCGGCGCGCTAAAGGCGGGCAGTGGGCGTATTGATCGTATCTTGGTGTGGCTGAGCGTGACGGTGATTGAGCCGTTTGCTGATTTCTTTCGGCGCAACGGATGGCGCCTGGCGGTGTCGATACTGCTGTTTGTCTTTTTGTTTAAGATTGGCGAGGCGTTTTTAGGGCGTATGTCGATTGTGTTTTACCGCGAGATCGGCTTCTCCAATGAAGATATTGCCCACTATTCAAAGTTGATCGGCTGGGGGTTAACGGTCGGTTTTACTTTGCTGGGCAGCACCATCAATATTCGTTACGGTATTGTACGCGGCTTGTTTATTGGCGGTGTGGCCATGGCCGCTAGCAACTTAATGTTTGCCTGGATTGCCGTAACCGGCCCCGATGAAAGACTATTTATGGCGGCGATTGTCGTCGATAACTTTTGTGCGGCTTTTTCGACGGTGGCGTTTGTCTCGTTGCTTACCTGGCTTACCGGCCGCGCGTTTTCGGGCGCGCAATACGCGCTGCTGGCGTCGCTTGGCAACTTAGGCAGAACCACTTTGGCCTCTGGCAGTGGTACCTTGGTCGATTGGCTGGGCGGTAACTGGGCGTTATTTTTTGTGTTGACGGCGGTGATGGTGATGCCGGGGCTAATATTGTTGCTGGTGATTGGGCGTCAGCTTAAACCTGATCGCGAGAGCCATCAGCGCGACCGGGTAGAGCGCCCTCAGCCAGATCGTGAGCCCTCAGCCCGTTGACGGGGCGGTTACTCGGCAAGCCAGCGATAATGCGCAAGCCGAATACGCTCGCCCCGAAACACGACGCCTTCGGCCTCAAGCCGTGTGCGTTGACGATTGGCCGCGTCGGAGCCGGCTGGCAGTGACAGCTTGCCGCTAGCCGCCACGACCCGGTGCCAAGGCAATTGGGTGTCGTTTGGCAGGGCGCGCAATAGCCTGCCGGCCCAGCGGGCCGCGCCAGGGCGGCCCGCCAGTGCGGCCAACTGGCCGTAGGTGATAACTCGCCCTGCGGGTACCCGGGCCAGTACAGTGTAAAGTGCCGTGTAAAACGGATCGGGCGGCTTGTCAGTAAGTTGAGGCGTCTGCATGGATCGCATAAGAATTCCTTGAATAAAGCTAATGTGGGATGCGTTAGCTCGTTTGAATTAGTGTAATGCGAGAGTGGTTGCGAGTGTGAAAAAACTGGGACTCATTGTACTTTTATTGCTTAACGCGAGTGCGGCGCAGGCGGGGTTCGTCGAGTTGTTTAATGGCGACCGTCTGGAGGGGGACTTTGTTAAGCTCGATGGCGAGTCACTGGTGTGGGGCAGTAGTAATTTTGGCGATGTGAAAATAGCCCGTTCTAAAATCAAAAACATCAGCACGACTATGCCAATGAAATTAAGTGGCAGTGCGACACCGTGCTTGATCGACGGTATGAAACAGGAGTACTTGTTTTACTCCTGTGGGGGGGACCCGGATCAACGCAGTGTGCCCTTGGCGTCGCTTGAGATCATGCTGCCGTTCGAGAGTCATATCGAAGGCGAGTATACTTATCGAGGTAAGTTTGGCCTGTCGGGCTTTTTTGCCGAGGGCAACGACATTCGCAGCGATATAAAGATGAAGACCCATATCGAGTATCGCCGCAGTGAGTTTCGTCACAACGCCAATATTGAATACGCCAGCTACTCTTCTGATCGCGAAGCGCCCGATGAGCTGTGGCTGGGGCGCTACACGCTAGATTGGTTTTTCCGCGAGCGCTGGTTCTGGACCAATGATGTCTCCGTTGGCGCCGATGAGTCCCGCGGTGTTGAACAGTACTACACGTTAGGTAGTGGTACCGGTTATCAGTTTTGGGAAAACTCAGATACCGCCCTAGCGCTTACTGCCGGGCTCACGTACTTGAACGAAAAGTACGAGATACCCGATGAGCCAGAAGATGACTTTAGTGAAGTGAATGAACGGTTTGCTTTACGCTTGGGAACTAACTTCCGCTATCTGCTGCCTTTTGGCGTATCGTTTTTCCATGAAAATGAAATCACCCGATCACTCGAAGACAGCAGTGATTGGCGCCTGACCTCAGGGACCGGGCTGAGCACCTTGCTGGCGGGTAGTTTGTACTCTGAGGTCAAGGTCGATTACAACATCGACAACCAACCGCAGCAAGACAAAGAACGCGAAGACACCCGCCTGATGGTGGGGGTAAGTTACGAGTGGTAGCGCTTCAACGCTATTAAACCGAGCACACCGGAGAGCCCAGATGCCGATATTCTTTATTCTTTTTATTGTTGTTCCACTGTTGGAGATTGGCCTGTTTATTCAGGTGGGTAGCCGGATTGGGGCGATGCCCACGGTGGCGCTGGTGGTATTGACCGCCGTTTTTGGCGTGTTGCTGCTGCGCTGGCAAGGGCTGGCGACACTGATGCGCGCCCGCGGTCGCATGCAGCAGGGGCAAATGCCTGCAAGGGAGATGGTAGAGGGTATTATGCTGGCTTTTGCCGGTGCGATGCTGTTAACCCCGGGCTTTTTTACCGATACCCTAGGTTTTGTTTTGTTGATACCCGCTTGTCGGCACGCGTTGTTTAACGCTCTGGGTAAGCGCATTGTAGTAGGGGGTGCAAGCATGAACCCCAGCTGGGCCGGGCCTACTCACCCGGCCGATGGTGATGTTTACGATGGCGAGTTTAGCCGTACTGACGACGTAAAAAACGACCCCTCACTGCCTAAAAAGTGATCGCCTTGGTGTGGTCTAGACTAAATCCTTGCAAAACCTCTGCTTTTTTTGCTTTTTTCCTGTTTGAGCCATTGAAATACTCAGTGGCCAACCCCACCTTTTGAGCAAGTTCGCAAGTGTGTGGCGATGGCTGCGCGCAATATCCGAATTTTTGCCGGTTCGGCAAAGGTCCGGGGTAACCCGGGTTTGACATTGTTGTTACTACCTTTTGTTACTACATCTGTTAGTTGGAGATAGAAGTCCATGAATATTCGTCCGTTACATGATCGCGTTGTGGTTCGCCGCAAGGAAGAAGAGCAAACGACCGCTGGTGGTATTGTTTTGCCAGGCTCTGCCAAAGAAAAGCCCAATCAAGGTGAAGTTGTGGCAGTAGGTAATGGCCGCGTGCTGGATAACGGTGAGGTTCGTCCGGTAGACGTGAAAGTGGGTGACACCGTTGTATTCGGCAAATACGCCGGCAGCGACACCATCGAAGTTGAAGGTGAAGAGTTGGTGATTTTGAGCGAAGGCGATATCAAAGCCGTACTTGCTTAAGATACCCCCCTTAACGTGTTGTTGAACGATTTATTGCAAGGAATTGAATTATGTCTGCTAAAGAAGTGAAATTTGGTGATAGCGCCCGTCAGCGTATGGCAAAAGGCGTTAACATTCTGGCTGATGCCGTAAAAGCAACCTTGGGGCCCAAGGGCCGCAACGTGGTGTTAGAGAAATCTTTTGGTGCACCGACTGTCACCAAAGATGGTGTTTCTGTGGCTAAAGAAATCAGCCTGGAAGACAAGTTTGAGAACATGGGCGCGCAGATGGTGAAAGAGGTTGCCTCTAAAGCGTCTGACGATGCCGGTGACGGTACCACTACCGCGACGGTATTGGCGCAATCCATTGTTAATGAAGGTTTAAAATCAGTGGCTGCGGGCATGAACCCGATGGATCTGAAGCGCGGCATCGACAAAGCCGTGATCGCGGCGGTTGCTCACATTCAGTCTATTGCGCAACCTTGCGATACCCCTAAAGCGATTGCTCAGGTGGGTACTATCTCGGCCAATAGCGATTCGCACATCGGCGATATTATTGCCGAAGCGATGGCCAAAGTGGGCAAAGAGGGTGTGATCACCGTTGAAGAAGGCACCAGCCTTGAGAACGAGCTAGACGTCGTTGAAGGTATGCAGTTTGATCGCGGTTACTTATCCCCTTACTTTATCACCAACCAAGACAACATGATGGTTGAGCAAGACGCGCCTTACGTGTTGCTGGTCGATAAAAAAATCTCCAACATCCGCGAGCTGTTGCCAACCCTAGAAGCGGTTGCTAAGTCTGGCAAGCCGTTAGTGATTGTTGCCGAAGACGTAGAAGGCGAAGCGCTGGCCACCTTGGTGGTAAACAACATGCGCGGTATTGTTAAAGTATCAGCGTGTAAAGCGCCGGGCTTTGGTGATCGCCGTAAAGCCATGCTGCAAGACATCGCCGTACTGACTGGCGGCACTGTAATCAGCGAAGAAGTTGGTCTGGACCTAGAGAACGTGACGCTCGAGCACTTGGGTACCGCTAAGCGCGTGACCATGAGCAAAGAGAACACCACCATTGTCGATGGCGCCGGTAACGCTCAAGAAATTGAGTCGCGTGTAGGTCAAATCCGCACTCAGATCGAAGAGACTTCATCTGATTATGATCGCGAAAAACTGCAAGAGCGCGTGGCCAAGTTGGCCGGCGGTGTTGCTGTGATCAAAGTTGGTGCAGCCACTGAGATGGAAATGAAAGAGAAAAAAGCGCGCGTTGAAGATGCTCTACACGCGACTCGCGCTGCGGTAGAAGAGGGCGTTGTGCCTGGTGGTGGTACCGCCTTGTTACGCGCTGTGGCCGCTATTATGGATCTGAAAGGTGACAACGAAGAGCAAGATGCCGGTATCGCGATCGCTCGTCGTGCGATGGAAGCGCCTCTGCGTCAAATCGTCACCAACGCCGGTGAAGAAGCCTCTGTGGTGGCCGACGTGGTTCGTAAAGGTGAAGGTAACTTCGGCTTTAACGCCGCTACTGGTGAATACGGCGATATGCTGGAAATGGGTATCCTTGATCCGGCGAAAGTAACCCGTACCGCATTGCAAGCGGCAGGTTCGGTGGCCGGTTTGATGATTACCACCGAAGCCATGGTTGCTGACAAGCCTGACGAAGGCGGTGCCGGTGGCGCGCCTGATATGGGCGGCATGGGCGGTATGGGTGGCATGGGCGGCATGATGTAAGCCCAGCCCCACTAAAGGCACCTACTTGGTAGGTGCCTTTATTTTTTAAGAGGCGATAGTTATGGCCTCACAATTGCTTTATCTGTATAAGCATCGATAGCAAGTCCCATCGATGACAAATCTTACAAATACCGGCCGAGACTGGTGTAGTTTTTTCACGGTGTACCTTTTATCGTGCAGAATTTTAACCGTGTAGCTTTTTACCCGTGTACTTAAGGAGAACGTTATGGCTTTTGAATTACCGGAACTGCCCTACGCAAAAGATGCTTTGGCTCCACACATCTCTGAAGAGACCTTAGAATTCCATTACGGCAAACACCACAAAACCTACGTTGATAAGCTCAACGCTGCGGTACCAGGCACTGAGTTTGAAGGCAAAACTCTGGAAGAGGTGGTTAAAACTTCTAAAGGTGGTGTGTTTAACAACGCGGCACAAATTTGGAACCACACCTTTTACTGGCACTGCCTGAGCCCCAACGGTGGCGGCGCCGCTAGCGGTTCGGTGGCCAGCGCAATCGATGCAGCGTTTGGCTCTTTTGACAAGTTCAAAGAAGAGTTTACCGCGCAAGCTGTGGGTAATTTTGGTTCGGGCTGGACTTGGCTGGTGAAAAAAGCCGACGGTTCTGTGGCCATTGTTAACACCTCGAACGCTGAAACCCCGCTGACTGACGATTCAGTAACCCCGTTGCTGACCGTTGATGTGTGGGAGCACGCGTACTACATTGATTATCGCAACGCTCGTCCGAAGTACATGGACGCGTTCTGGGCACTGGTTAACTGGGAATTTGTTAACGCCAACTTTGCCTAAGTTGTTGTTTTATTGTACGAGCAAGTGCTGTGTTTATGTGCTGTAAACCAGCCCTTGTCACAAAAAACGCCGGCAATGCCGGCGTTTTTTGTATCGCAGGAACATCCCTTCTTTTTTACTGCCATAACTGTTATAACCACTACCATATTCATTGGCATGATGATTTCATGCGTTGTTGTGACTATTAGATTTGCAGTATAGGACCCTTATGGAACGCAAAGAGCCCACTCTGGGGGGAGTGATCCCCGACCGTGACGAGCATGACGATCAACCCGTACCGCGCGCAGGTGCCAATCGTGCATCGGCTGCGCATCGTCCACCGCCACCACCACCGCCATCCGATGAGCGACAAGGGCCAGGTGCCGTTGCTGTGTTGGCATTGTTGGTTGCTATTGCTGGCGTAGGTGGTAGTGGTTATCTAATGTGGCAATTAACCGAATCCCAAAAAGAGCTGGCCGATGCTGAGCATCGTATCGCCGGCCTAGAAACCCGACTTAATTTAAATTCGGATCAGTCCAGTCAAACTGTGGATGAAATCCAGGACAAATTGCAGTGGGCGGACTCCGAGATCCGTAAGCTTTGGGGGGTATCGCAAGATACCAACCGCAAGAGAATCGTTGCTAACGAGGATGCCTTGGCCTCAGTGAAGCGGCAGTTAAGCGCGGTCGAGAAAAGCGCCGCGAGTGCCAGTGCCAGCGCCAACGGTGTGAAGCGCGAGTTGCAAGCCCAGCTCGATAAATTGACGGCCCAGCTGACCCAGGCAAACGAGGCGGTTGCCAAGCTGAAATCCAGCGCCGATCAAATCGCAAGCTTGAGCATTGACGTGCAACGCGTGTCCCAGCAGTTACCCGGGCTAAGGGATTTGGCAACTAGGGTTAAGACCAACGAAGAGGCAGTCGCCGCCATCGATGCCTACCGCCGCAATACCAACAACGATATCTTGCAGCTCAAACGGCAAATCAGTAATGCCTCTGGCGGGTCGGTAACGGCGCCGTAACGCATTAAGTTGATTGTTTTTCGTGGCGCTCGTGCCATGTACATAATGCGTACAGCGTCGGGCGCCTCCTTGGTTATCTACTGAGGGGCGTGTCCTGATCGCAGCCTTATCTAGGCGCATAGTGTGTAAGATACTTTGACGTTATGCACCCTCCCGCTAAATGGCTCGTGTAGTTTTGCCTCTGGGCAAGGATCTCTACGCAAGTTACGGGGAGCGAGTCGTCGGCATTAATCTGTGTAGCCAGCTCATTAAAGCTCAGTGCGTATCGTAGATGGTGCGGCTTAGTGTTACTTTGGAGATTGGTGTAAAATTGCCGGCAAAGATCCATACCCCAGAGATTTTGCTATGACTACCGTGATTAAAGAAGCCGATTTTATCGAGAGCGTCGCCGACGCCCTGCAGTTTATTTCTTATTACCACCCCGTCGATTTTATCCAGGCTGTCCACCAAGCTTACGAGCGTGAAGCTAACCCCGCCGCGAAAGACGCCATGGCGCAAATTTTAATCAATTCGCGTATGTGTGCCATGGGACATCGCCCCATTTGCCAGGATACTGGCATTGTTACCGTCTTTGTAGAGGTGGGCATGGATGTACAGTGGGATGCTAGCCAAGGCGTGACCGATATGGTCAACGAGGGCGTGCGCCGCGCCTACAATAACCCCGATAACGTATTGCGCGCTTCTATTTTGGAAGATCCGGATGGTGCGCGTAAAAATACCGGTGATAATACCCCGGCGGTGATTCATTACAATATCGTGCCCGGCAACACAGTCGATGTGCACGTGGCCGCCAAAGGCGGGGGCAGTGAGGCAAAAACGAAGTTCGCCATGCTTAACCCCTCTGATTCGGTGGTTGATTGGGTGCTGGATATGGTGCCAAAAATGGGCGCGGGCTGGTGTCCACCAGGTATGTTGGGCATTGGTATTGGCGGCACCGCCGAAAAAGCCATGCTGTTGGCCAAAGAAGCACTGCTGGATCCGGTTGATATTCAGGAGCTGCAAGCGCGTGGCGCGGATAATCGCAGTGAAGAGCTGCGCTTAGAGTTATACGACAAAGTAAACCGTTTAGGGATTGGTGCGCAAGGCTTGGGCGGCCTGACCACCGTACTGGACGTTAAGGTTAAAGATTATCCCACCCACGCGGCCAACAAAGCGGTCGCGATTATCCCCAACTGCGCCGCCACCCGACACGCTCACTTTACCCTTGAGGGGGATGGGCCGGCGCTGCAGACCCCGCCTTCGCTGGATGATTGGCCAGAGATCAGCTGGGAAGTGTCCGATACCGTGCGTCGCGTAAATCTGGATACGGTTACGGCCGAAGACGTTAAACAGTGGCAGCCGGGTGATACTATTTTGCTGTCGGGAAAAATGCTCACCGGCCGCGACGCCGCGCATAAAAAAATGACCGATATGCTCGCCAAAGGTGAGACATTACCCGTGGATATGACCGGGCGCTTTATCTACTACGTAGGGCCGGTCGACCCGGTGCGCGACGAGGTGGTAGGGCCAGCGGGGCCGACCACGGCAACACGCATGGACAAGTTTACTCGCACTATGCTGGAAGAAACGGGTTTGCTGGGCATGATCGGTAAAGCCGAGCGTGGTCCTATTGCAATTGAGGCTATTCGCGACAATGAATCGGTTTATCTGATGGCCGTTGGCGGCGCCGCATATTTAGTGGCACAAGCAATTAAATCAGCAAAAGTGTTGGGCTTTCCGGAGTTGGGGATGGAGGCAATCTACGAGTTTGATGTTAAAGATATGCCCGTCACAGTCGCGGTTGATAGCAAAGGTGAGTCGGTTCACAAAACCGGTCCACAGGTATGGCGTGCCAAGATAGAAGAGGGTGTGGTGAAGGTTAGCTAATATCGCGGCTGCCACGCCTTTGGGCGTGGCAGGAACGTACCGTTTATCGGGGTGTCGCAACTAGTGAATCCAAATGATAGGAGATTGATTATGTCTGCATTACACGAGCAAACCTGCGAGGCGTGCAGCGCCGATGCAGCAAAGCTGACGAAAACGGAAATCGACAAACACGCCACTGATGTACCCGGGTGGACGGTAAAGTCTGTCGAAGGTATTCCGGTGTTGACGCGGGAGTTTGAGTTTAAAAACTTTGCCGAGGCTTTAACCTTTACCAATCAGGTTGGTGATTTGGCCGAAGAGGTTCAGCACCACCCCAAAATTGTAACCGAGTATGGCAAGGTGACGGTGGATTGGTGGACCCATAAGATCAAAGGGTTACATAAAAACGATTTTATTATGGCCGCAAAAACCAGCAAATTAGGCGATTAGGCCGCATGGATTTTCGCTGAGTGCATCGGCGTGTAGGTAGTACATGTGTCTACTGTACGCTCGGCGTACAGTACTAGGAGAATAAGGTTTGAAAATTATTAACCCTGATGTGGTGGCGCAGGCCTCTTTATTGCGAGAAAAGTTTGCCTCTGCTAAGCCGTTTGGTCATGTGGTGATTGACAACTTTTTGCAGCCAGAGCTGTGTGAAACGGTATTGCAGCAGTTTCCCAGCTTTGATGAGCGACTTGCCATGAACGAAAATGGTCACGTTGGTCGCAAAGCGGTAAACGAGAAAGTGGCAAGCCTGGGCAGTGCTTATCAAGAGCTCGATAAGCTCGCGAGCTCCGATGAGTTTCGGACCTTCGTCGGTCAAATCACGGGTTTGGATAACTTGCTTTATGATCCTTACTATTTTGGTGGTGGCAGCCACGAGAATTTATCGGGACAAGGGCTCGACGTTCACGTCGACTTTACCCACCACCCGGTGACTAACTGGCACCGCCGTCTAAATTTAATTATTTACCTTAATCACGATTGGGATCCAGCGTGGGGCGGTAACATCGAGCTGCATAAAAACCCGCGTTTGCCGCCAGAGCAAGACGAGGTAGTGACTGTGCCGCCGGTATTTAATCGCGCGGTGTTGTTTGAAACGCACAACAGCTCGTGGCACGGCTTTAAAAAAGTGCGGCTGCCTGACGAGGAAAGTGATCGGAGCCGTAAGTCATTTGCGCTTTATTACTATACCGACGATCGAGAGCAAAAGGTTCGACCGCACTCGACCATTTATGTCGAGGAACACGTAGACCCAGAGATTACCGCGCCAGGACATACCTTAAGTGCCACTGACAGCCAGACGATTCGTGATCATGTGATGACCAGAGATCACCATTTGGGGCGCCTGTATAACAATATTACCGACCTTATGGGGCAGTTACAGGACGCGCGGGAATACATCCAACACTTGCAGCAATTTGAAGTTAAGTTTGAGGCACTGCAGCGCGAACAAGTCGCAGCGCCGCCACAAACGTTGCCGGCTTCTGACGACGCATTGAATCAAGCTCCGCCGCCGATGGCCGCTAACACAGAGGCCGACATTGCGGCGCAACTGGCATTGGCAAGCTCGCGTGAACAAGCATTGCGACAACAGTTAAGCGCGATTGAGAATGCTCGTCTGTGGAAAGTATCGCAGCCGTTAAGGCGGCTCATTGATAGGATGCGAGGCTAGTCGGTCTGAGTGCGGGCAATGTACACCGAGTTGCTCGCCTCAACCTGCGCAAGCGCGTTGTAAAAACTCACAAGCTCGCTGCTCACTGTGGCGAAAACACTTTCTAGTAACTCGATAAATGATGGGTCTGGCGGGTTTTGGCTCCACATGGCAAATACGCCACCGGGTTTAAGTTGCTGCGCCATGGCGCTTAGGTTGGCTTGCGTGTAAAAGCCAGCGTTACTGCTGTTGAGAAACTCGCTGGGCGAGTGATCGATGTCCAGCAAAATGGCATCAAACAGACACTCGGGTGCGTCCGGGTCAAAGCCTACGTTGGGCTGGGCTAGTTCAAAAAAACTGCCCAGTACATAGCGGCACCGTTTATCGTTATTTAACGTCTCACCCACTGGTACCAGTTCGTTTTTGTGCCAGTTAATAACTGGCTCTAAAAACTCTACCACTAATAGCTCATCGATACGTGGATCTTTAAGCGCTGCCCTGGCGGTGTAGCCAAGCCCTAAACCGCCCACCACAACCTTAAGTTGCTCACCGGCGGTGGCGGCAAGTCCAAGGTCGGCCAGCGCCACTTCTGCGTCGACAAATAAGCTCGACATTAAAAACTCGTCGCCCAGCTTTACCTCGTAAATGTAATCATCGCCCAGCGCCGGGATCATCCGTCGGCGCAGGGAGATTTCACCTATGTCGGTGGGCTGGCTGTCTAGCTCGGCAAAGAGGCGGGCCACGTCAAATCCTTGGGCAGCCCTCGGGCTACATTGGTGTGTTAGTGGTGCTATACGATGCGGTAGCGCTCGCTAATATCGTCGGGTCCCACGATCGGGTCCATCAGATCTCGAATGATGCCGTCTTTAATACTGTAGCACCAGCCGTGTACGGTCAGCTCCTGGCCGCGCTTCCAGGCGTTTTGCACAATATTGGTGTGGGCCACGTTGGCCACTTGTTGCATCACATTGAGTTCGCACAAGCGGTCGATGCGGTCGTCTTCGTCGCCAATCGCTTCCAGCTCTTCTTGGTGGGCAAAGTACACATCGCGAATGTTGCGAATCCAGTAGTCAACGATACCAAACTGTTGGTTTTGCATAGAGGATTTAACCCCGCCGCAACCATAGTGGCCGGTAACCATAATGTGCTTAACTTTTAATACATCCACCGCAAACTGCATCACTGACATGCAGTTTAGGTCGGTGTGGACCACGAGATTGGCAACGTTGCGGTGTACAAAAAGGTCGCCCGGCATAAGGTCGACGATCTGATTGGCCGGTACGCGGCTGTCGGAGCAGCCTATCCAAAGGTATTCGGGTGATTGCTGTTGCGATAGTTTAGAAAAAAAATCAGGGTCTTCAGCTTTGATTTTTTCCGCCCAGCGGGCGTTGTTGGCAAAGAGTTCTTCCAGCTTGTTCATTGGGGTCCCCTTAAGTTTTTAAGCGTGAGCATTATATTTCAATGCGCCGCCAAAGTGTTACAGTAAAGCCACTTTTGTGGTTTTTTTGTATTTAAGGAGGGGCGGTGGCGGCCAACAACACGGGACACAACACCTTTTATTGGCACGATTACGAAACGTGGGGAGAGGTGCCGGCCAGTGATCGGCCCTCACAGTTTGCCGGGGTGCGCACGGATACCGATTTAAATGTGATCGGCGAGCCTTTAATGATCTACTGTAAGCCGCCAGAGGATTTGTTACCTAAGCCAGAGGCGTGCTTAGTGACCGGCATTGCCCCTCAGCACGCCGAGGCTCACGGTTTACCTGAAGCCGAATTTATGGCCAAAATTGCCGCCGAATTTGCGGTGGCAGGCACCTGTGGAGTGGGCTATAACTCGATTCGTTTTGATGACGAGGTAACCCGTTACGGCTTGTACCGTAACTTTTACGACCCCTACGAGCGCGAGTGGAAAAACGGTAACTCCCGCTGGGATGTTATCGATATGGTGCGTATGACGCGTGCGCTGCGGCCCGAGGGTATTGAGTGGCCCAATTATGATGATGGCACGCCGTGCTTTAAGCTGGAGGCGCTTACTCAGGCCAACAACCTTGAACACGGCTTGGCCCACGATGCCTTAAGTGATGTTTACGCCACCATCGCCCTGGCTAAACTGGTTAAACGACGCCAGCCCAAGTTGTTTGATTACGCCTACCGGTTGCGCAACAAGCGCTTCGCCGGCGGCATGATCGATATCGATAGTTTTAAGCCGTTGCTGCATATATCGTCGATGTTCCCTTCAAGCCAAGGCAATTGCGCGCTGGTGCTGCCGTTGGCGTTCCATCCACAGAATAAAAACAGCGTTATTGCCTATAATTTGAGCGCTGCTCCGGACGATTTGTTTAATCTTGAAGCCGAGGCCTTGGCCGAGCGCTTATTTGTGCGCAGCGATGAGTTGCCCGAAGGGGTAGAGCGGCTGGCACTGAAGGAAATCCACCTGAATAAATCCCCCATGCTGCTTCCCCCAGCGATGCTCGATGATGCCGCCGCAGAGCGCCTTGGCGTCGACCGCGCGCAGGCCGAAACTCATTGGCGGCGCTTTTCCGACATGACCTTAGTGGAGTCTACCGCTCTGCGCGCCAAGTTAGCTAAGCTCTACCAGAGCAGTCAATTTGCCCCGCGCACTGACCCCGAACAAATGTTGTACGACGGCTTTTTGGATGATCACGACAAACGTTTGCTGGCCATCGTGCGGCGCAGCGGTGGGCCAGAGTTGGCGGCGGACCCGCTGGATTTCCACGACCCGCGCTTGCCCGAGCTGTTGTGGCGCTATCGGGCGCGCAACTTCCCCGAGACTCTCAGCGCTGAAGAGCGCCAGCGGTGGTGCGACTTTTGTCATGCACGGCTCACAGATCCGGCAGCGGGTGCGGGGTTGGTGAAAGCCGACTTCGATCAAAGGATGAGCGCTTTGTTAGCACAAGAGGCATTAACTGCTGAGCAACAGCAGCAGCTGGTTCAGCTACAAGATTACGCCGATTCCCTGCTGCGCCGCGCTTCAGGGGGCTAAAGAAACAGCGCTATTGGACGATAGCTAAAACAAGTGGTTTAATTTTTATACGCTCCTGCGCCGACTTGTAGGCTTAGGGCTACCCTAGTAATGTCGGGTCACCACTGATAAAAACGATAAACCAGTTGAGGTCGGGTATTTATGCGTCTGTCCCTAAGAAAAAAAATAAGTGGCTCTGCCGCTGTGGCATTGATTGTAGTGGGTTCAGTGGTCGCGTGGTTAGCCTACTCGGCCGCTATGAGCCAAATGGAAAATAATATCCGCAGCCAGGTTAAAGGGATTTCCGGTACTTTTTCGCAGTACGTCAGCGATTGGTTTAGCAGTAAAGGGCGCGCGCTCGAGAGCTTTCCGGGGGAGGCCCTACCTGAGGATTATGTTACTCACCTCAACCAGGTTAAAAGGGCTGCTGATGTCGATAACGTGTTTCTCGGTTTTGAAAATGGCGATTTGGTCAATGCTAAAGAGCTAGTGCTTCCCGAGGGGAATAACGATCCGCGGATCTGGAGTTGGTATATCCACGCCAAAGAGCAGCCCAGGCAAACCGTGGTCGAAGACCCTTCGGTTGCCTCTGCCACTGGAAAAAATGTGGTATCGCTTGGGCGCGTGGTGCGCGATGGCGGCGGGCAAGTGATTGGCGTAATTGGCGCCGATGTGGTGCTCGACAGTATTGTCGAGCAGCTGCGCAGTATTAGCCTACCGGGTAACGGCTCGATGTTTATCGCTAAGCGCAAGGGGACGGTTTTTGCCCATAGCAATCAGGCACTTTTAAACGCAGAATTGGATTCGATTTCACCAGAGCTGACCACGGGTTATCTCGACCAACTACTGCGCGGCACTGATAATATCAACCTGCTTGAGGTAGAGGGTGAGACCTATCAGGTTTTTGCCGCCGAGGTGCCAAAATCTGAACTGGTACTGGTGATGATGCTTAATCGCGACGCACTGGTGGCACCAGTGCACTCGAGCCTCACCCAGCAGTTGATGGTGATCTTGCTGTTGGTGGTGATTAGTATTGTGGCGCTTAACTGGTTAATTGGTCGGTTGTTTGTGCCTTTGCATCGAGTGTCCGACGCGCTGCGCGAGATCGCCTCGGGCGGTGGCGACCTGACGCGCCGGTTACCGGAGGCTTCGAATGACGAAGTCGGTTCGCTGGCTCATAGCTTTAATCAGTTTGTTGAGCATATGCACGATTTGGTGGAGCATATTCGGCTGCAAGCCACTGAGTTGGACGCAAACGCCACGGCTACCGCAGGGCGGGCGACCGGCTCGGTGAATGAAATGCTGCATCAGCGAGAGCAGATTGACAGTGTTACCCGCGCCATGAGCGAGATGACCAACGCCACCGGCGAAATCGCCCGGCACGCAGAAAATACCGCTAACTCGGTGCACGAGGTGGTCAGCAGTGCCGGTGACGGAAAAAAACAAGTAGATACCACCACCGATTCGATTAACTCTTTGGCGCAAAAACTAGAGCAGGCCGGCGGTGTTGTCGGCTCGTTAAACGAGCGAGTGCAAGAGATTAACGGTATTTTGGCGACTATTCAGGGGATTGCCGAGCAAACCAATTTACTGGCGCTAAATGCTGCCATCGAGGCCGCCCGTGCCGGGGAGCAGGGGCGCGGTTTTGCCGTGGTGGCCGACGAAGTGCGAGTGTTGTCGCAGCGCACCCACGCTAGCACTGAAGAGATTCAAGGCATGATTAGCGCGTTGCATGACACCTCGAAAAACGCCGTCACCATTATGGACGATAGCCGCGAATTGGCCGCAGGTAGCGTCACCAACGCCCATAGTGCCTCACAGTCGCTTGTCACGATCAACGAGGCCGTTGCCACGATCAGTGCAATGGCGACGCAAATTGCCACAGCCGCCGAGCAGCAAAGTCACGTGGTGCAGGAGGTGATGCAGAATATGCAAACCATCTCGGATGTGGCCGAGCGCTCTCTGGGCGAAGCCGAGCAGGGCCAGTCGCGGGCGAAGGTGTTAAAAGAGCACTCAGAGGCACTCACAGACAAGGTGTCGACCTTCCGCCTGTAAGCGCGAGCAATACGCGTTTTCGCGCGCGAGCCCCAAGGTTATCCACAGGCGTGTTACCTAACTGTTTATCTGTGTAATTAGGTGACATTGGTGTGGGAATTTATCCGATTTGCGGGTACAATTTCGCCGCGCTGTGTAAGGCGTTTGTAAAACTGGACTGTTTAGCCAATACGGCTAGCCAACTGCGGGAGATCTCTATGTCATCCATCAAAAAAGTTGTATTGGCCTACTCTGGGGGGTTGGATACCTCGGTTATCGTTAAATGGCTGCAAGAAACCTACAACTGTGAGGTGGTGACCTTCACGGCCGACATCGGTCAGGGTGAAGAGGTGGCACCGGCGCGGGCTAAAGCCGAGGCGCTGGGTGTTAAAGAAATTTACATCGATGATCTGCGCGAAGAGTTTGTGCGCGACTTTGTCTTTCCTATGTTTCGCGCCAACACGATTTACGAGGGCGAGTACCTGCTGGGTACCTCCATTGCCCGCCCGTTGATTTCTAAGCGTCTGATCGAAATTGCCAATGAAACGGGTGCCGATGCTATCTCCCACGGTGCGACCGGTAAAGGTAACGATCAGGTGCGCTTTGAACTGGGCGCCTACGCGCTCAAGCCCGGTATTCAGGTCATCGCCCCTTGGCGCGAGTGGGATCTGACGTCCCGCGAAACCTTGATGGACTACTGCGAAAAACACAATATTCCGGTGGATTTTTCCAACAAAAAGAAAAAATCACCCTATTCGATGGATGCCAACCTACTGCATATCTCCTACGAGGGCGGTGTGCTGGAAGACCCCTGGACCGAAGCCGAAGACGACATGTGGCGCTGGAGTGTCTCCCCCGAGAATGCCCCGAATGAGCCTACCTATGTCGACCTAACCTTTGAAAAAGGCGATATCGTGGCCATCGATGGCGAGCGCTTGTCGCCCGCTACCGTGCTGGAAAAACTCAACAAGCTTGGCGGCGATAACGGTATTGGCCGCTTGGATATCGTCGAGAACCGCTACGTGGGTATGAAGTCGCGCGGTTGCTACGAAACTCCCGGGGGCAGCATTATTTTGAAGGCGCACCGAGCCATTGAGTCGATCACCCTAGATCGCGAAGTGGCGCATTTAAAAGACAGTTTAATGCCCAAGTACGCCGAAATTATTTACAACGGTTACTGGTGGAGCCCAGAGCGCAAAATGCTGCAAACAGCCATCGATGAGTCGCAAGAGCCGGTAAACGGCGATGTTCGCGTTAAGTTATACAAAGGCGCGGTACACGTAATTGGTCGCCGCTCTGCGGATAGCCTGTTTGACGAAAAAGTCGCCACCTTTGAAGACGATGCCGGCGCGTACGATCAGAAAGATGCCGAGGGCTTTATTAAGCTTAACGCCTTGCGTATGCGGATCGCGGCCAGCAAAGGGCGCAACCTGCTATAAGTCTGAAGTGCCGGTAAGCCTTTGGCTTGCCGGCGTATTACTGCAATACCTTATTTTTCCGCGCTGCCATATACAGCGCCGGGGTTTGTACTATAGTTGATGCAAATCAGCTCATGATAAGCCCAGCGTGCGCACTTGTGTTTAACCTGTAGTGCGCCAGCGGACAGATAGACCACCTCTAATAATACAACTTTAATTAACTGTGTTTTGCCAAATATAGGGAAGATCCTATGAGTAGTAACCTTGTGATGGCCGGCGATCACCCGACCTACGATTATAAAATCGTACGTCAATTTTCGATTATGACGATCGTTTGGGGTATTTTCGGCATGGGGGTAGGTGTTTTGATCGCCGCCCAGTTGTGCTGGCCCGAGCTGAACAACCTGTTTCAACCCTTTACCCATTTTGGTCGTTTGCGCCCACTGCACACTAACGCGGTTATCTTTGCGTTTGGCGGCTGTGCTCTGATGGGAACCAGCTACTACGTGGTACAGCGTACCTGTCAGACTAAGTTGTGGGGCGGCTGGTTAGTGCCTTTTACCTTTTGGGGTTGGCAGTTAGTAATTGTTTTGGCCGCCATCACATTGCCACAAGGGCTGACGACGACCAAAGAGTACGCCGAGCTAGAGTGGCCCATTGATATTCTTATCGCCTTGGTGTGGATCTCCTACGCAATTGTCTTTTTTGGCACCATCGTCAAACGTAAAACCTCACATATTTATGTGGCCAACTGGTTCTACGGCGGCTTTATTTTAACCATTGCGATACTGCACATCGTTAACAGTGCCGCGATTCCGGTAAGCTGGTTTAAATCTTACTCGGCTTACGCCGGTGCGGCGGATGCCATGGTGCAGTGGTGGTACGGCCACAACGCCGTTGGCTTCTTTCTGACAGCCGGTTTCCTGGGCATGATGTACTACTTCGTGCCTAAGCAGGCGGGGCGTCCGGTTTATTCTTATCAACTGTCTATCGTTCACTTTTGGGCGCTAATCTCGGTGTACATCTGGGCCGGTGCTCACCACTTGCATTACTCTGCGCTGCCCGATTGGGCGCAAAGCTTGGGCATGGTGATGTCATTGATTCTGCTTGCGCCATCGTGGGGCGGGATGATCAACGGTATTATGACGCTCTCGGGCGCTTGGCATAAATTGCGCACCGACCCGACCCTGCGCTTTTTGGTGGTGTCGCTGTCATTCTATGGTATGTCGACCTTCGAAGGGCCGATGATGTCCATCAAAACTGTTAACGCTTTGAGTCACAACACTGACTGGACCATCGGTCACGTGCACTCTGGTGCGTTGGGTTGGGTGGCCATGATTTCTATCGGTGCGGTTTATCATTTGCTGCCTATCTTGTTCGGCCGTAAAGAGATGTACAGCGTTAAGTGGGTAAACGTGCACTTTTGGTTGGCGACTATTGGCACGGTACTTTACATCGCGGCAATGTGGGTCAACGGCATTATGCAAGGCTTAATGTGGCGCGCATTTAACGACGACGGCACCTTAACCTATAGCTTTGTCGAGGCGGTGCAAGCCAGCCACCACGGTTATGTGGTGCGGTTTGTCGGTGGGGTGTTCTTCCTCTCCGGTATGATTTTGATGGCTTACAACACCTACCGTACCGCGCAAACACCGCGCGAGGTGGAGTCAGACAGCAACCCACAAGCGCAAGCGGTTTAAGGAGGCCAGTCGATGAAAGGTCACGATATAGTCGAAAAAAATATTGGTCTAATGACCGTGCTGGTGATTGTCGCCATTAGTTTTGGCGGCTTGGTAGAGATTGTTCCGCAATTTTTCTTAAAAGAAACCACCGAACCAGTCGCGGGACTTAAACCGCTTGGTCCCGTTGAGCTAGAAGGCCGCGATATCTACATTCGCGAGGGCTGCCACGTTTGCCATACGCAAATGGTGCGTCCGCTGCGCGCCGAGGTAGAGCGTTATGGTCATTACTCGGTTGCCGGTGAAAGCGTTTACGAGCACCCATTCTTGTGGGGCTCTAAACGCACAGGCCCTGACCTTGCCCGTGTTGGCGGTCGCTACTCGGACGACTGGCACAAAGTGCATTTGTTTAATCCGCGCATTGTGGTGCCCGAGTCAAACATGCCTGAGTTTCCCTGGCTGTATGATAACAAGCTCGACGGCAAGCACACCGAAGATAAAATGCGAGCCTTACGCAAAGTGGGTGTTCCCTACACTGATGAGACCATCGAAGGTGCGGGCGATAAAGTGCGCGGTATGACGGAGATGGATGCATTGGTGGCTTATTTGCAACAGCTGGGCACATTGCTCAAGGAAAAACGCTAATGGATAAGGGCACTTGGGGCGCTATTAGCACCGTGTTGGCGGCCATCGCGTTTGTCGGTATTTGCTGGTGGGCGTTTGCGCCGAGCCGCCGTAAGCGCTTTGATGATGACGCTAATTTACCTTTTGCCGATGAGCAAGATGACAACGACACAACACAAAAAAGCAAAAGATAACACCCATCGACCGGTGATGTAGCAAGGCGGAATTTACTATGAGCATTTTTTGGAATATTTGGATTATCGGCCTCACCTTAACCAACTTAGCTCTGCTTTTTTGGGTGTTAATGGCCAATCGCAAAGTGGCGGTGCGGGACGACGAAGCGCCCGAAAACCGCACCACGGGCCACGTTTACGACGGTATTGAGGAGTACGACAACCCGCTGCCCAGCTGGTGGTTTAAATTGTTCCTCGCCACCTTTGTCTTTGCCGGTGTGTATTTAATTATTTATCCCGGTTTGGGTTCATACAAAGGTTTAGCTGGCTGGACGTCCCACAACCAGCTCGAGGGACAACAGCAAAAAGCCGATGAGCTTTACTCTGAGCAGTTTGGCGAATACAGCGCTATGCCCATTGAAGAACTGGCGCGCAACTCGGATGCCATGAAAATGGGCCTGCGTTTATTTGCCAACAACTGCGCCGTTTGTCACGGCGCAGACGGTGGCGGTAACTATGGGTTTCCCAATCTGACGGATCACGATTGGCTGTACGGGGGCGAGCCTGCCACTATTAAGCAAACCATCACCGGTGGTCGCAAAGGCGCTATGCCAGCATGGGCACCGATTTTGGGTGAAGAGGGTGTTCACGAAACGGCTGAGTACGTCTTGAGCCTCAGTGGTCGTGAGCACGATGCCGAATTGGCTGAAGCCGGCGCTAAACACTTTGCCCAAAACTGCGTGGTCTGCCACGGCTCGGATGGTAAAGGCACTCAGGCGATGGGTGCGCCTAACTTGACCGATGATATTTGGCTTTATGGCGGCGAGCCGCAGGATATTCGTCAAACCTTGCGCGAAGGTCGCAACGGTGTGATGCCGGCACAGCAGGATCTGCTAAAAGAAAGCCGTATTCATTTGTTGGCGGCTTATGTGTATAGCTTGTCTTTACCAATAGACGAGCAGTAACCACTCCCGGCCGAGACTATGTTTCGGCCGTCTCTCCAGCCAGTGCCTTGGGTAATTTATGGGCACATCGCTGGGTGTCTGGGTAAACCCACTCGCAATGAGGTGTAGCTGTGAGTAAAGACCCGTCTTCGTCAGAGCAGGCTGCCGGCGAACCTACCATTCGTTACGTCAATTTATACGAAGCCGAAGACAAAGTTTATACCCGTCGTATTACCGGCTTTTATCAAAAACTGCGTCGCTATACCGGCCTGCCACTGATTGCTGGTTTTGTGCTAATGCCTTGGTTGTCCATTGATGGGCGCCCGGCGATGTTATTCGATTTAGCCAACCGAAAATTTCACATTCTCTGGACCACATTCTGGCCGCAGGACGGCATTTACCTCGCCTGGCTACTGATTATTGCCGCGTTTTTGTTGTTTACCGTCACCGTACTGGTGGGGCGGGTGTGGTGCGGTTTTACCTGCCCCCAAACCGTTTGGACGCAGATGTTTATCTGGGCGGAATTTCTGTGTCAGGGCGACAGAAACAAGCGAATAAAGCTAGACGCCGCCCCGTGGAGTATGAATAAAGCGCTGCGTATCGGTGCAACACACGCGATTTGGGTGCTTATTGCACTGGTAACCGCATTAACGTTTGTCGGCTATTTTGTTCCGGTGCGAGAGTTAATTGGTGGCCTACTGCAGTTTGATAGCAGCGTTCCGGTGGTTTTTTGGGTGGCGTTTTTTACCTTAGCCACTTACACCAACGCCGGCTTTATGCGCCAGCAGGTGTGTAAGTACATGTGCCCTTACGCCCGTTTCCAATCGGTGATGTACGATTCCGATACCTTGACGGTGTTTTATAATCACATTCGCGGTGAAAAACGAGGCCCTCGCAAAGTCGGCGAGGACTATAAAGCCGAAGGCAAGGGCGACTGTATCGATTGCTCTTGGTGTGTGCAGGTGTGTCCGGTCGACATTGATATTCGCGATGGCATGCAAGCCGAATGCATCGACTGCGGTTTGTGCGTGGACGCTTGTAATACCGTGATGGATAAAATGGAATACCCTCGCGGGTTGATCAGTTTTACGACCGAAGACGCGATTAAAGAGGGTAAAACCCGGGTGTTGCGACCGCGTTTGATTGGCTACTTGGTGGTGCTGGTGGTGATGATTGCGGTATTTGTCAGCAACCTGACGCACCGTACCCCGTTAGGGTTAGAGGTTCTGCGCGATCGTGGAGTACGGATGTATCGCATTAGCGGCAAAGATGTGCAAAACGTGTACACCTTAAAGATCAATAATATGGATAATGAGCCGCACCGTTACGACATTACCCTTAACGGTGAGTTTGATTTTCAACTGCAGGGCTACCGGGCCTTAGAGGTTGAGTCGGGTGAGTTGTTAACCATTCCGGTGCGGGTGGCGGTGCCTCGCGAGGCGTTAACTGAGGTGAAGTCCGAGATAGAATTTACCTTGACGGCGAAAGACAAGCCGACACTTAGCACCACTAATAATTCATCATTTATCGGTCCGCAACAGCGAGAGTACTGAAGCTTGCAGCGCGGGCGTTGAGCGTTTGGTCGCCCGTTTTGATCGTAATCACACAGTAAGAGAGCATATGACTACAGCAGCGCAAAAACTTGAACGCCCATGGTACAAAGAGCCTTGGTTATGGTTTGTGTTAACGCCGCTAATTGTGGTGGTCGTTGTGTCAATGGTGACTGTGACGCTAGCGGTTAAATACGCTGACGATACGGTGATTGACAACTACTACAAAGAAGGGCGCATGATTAACCAAAGCCTTGAGCAAGACAAGCGCGCGAAACTGTGGGGGTTGACGGCGGATATGAGTTGGCAGGCCGAGGGCCGTGAGTTAACGGTTGTACTGCACTCCGACGCCATCCCTATGCCGGCGAGCTTATCGCTGTGGCTTGACCATCCATTTGATGAAAAGCAAGATGCGTTTATGGTGTTGCAGCGCAGCGGTAAAAACCAGTTTCACGGTACCTTGCCCGCTTTTGACAACCTCTGGTACGTCACGCTAGCGCCCGAGCAAACTCGCGACGCGCGCCGAGCTGCCCCCTGGCGCTTGCGCACAGAGGTTAACTTTGCCGAGCGCACTGACGTAAAGCTCGCGCCTCCCGCACCTTAACTACGCGCTAGCGCCGTTTTGGAAATCATTTATTGCTATCATTGTGCCGAGCCCGTGCCAGCGGGCGTCGACTATACGGTAGAGATCGGCGGTGAGCCACAAGCCATGTGTTGCCCCGGCTGCCAGGCCGTGGCTAGCGCCATTGTCGATGGCGGCCTCACGCGCTTTTATCAGTACCGCACCGAAGCCAGCGAGCGCCCAACGAACGACGGGGCACCGAGCTGGCACATCTACGACTTACCCGAGATTCAGCAAGATTTTGTGGTCGAACTGCCGGGCGGTCATGCCCAGGCCAATTTATTATTAGAAGGAATCAGTTGTGCGGCCTGCAGCTGGCTTATTGAAACCCACCTCTATCGGCTTGATGGTGTGGAGCAGGTGCGGGTCAACGTCACCAGCTTTCGCACGCAAATCACCTACAATCCCGAGACTATTGCGTTAAGTCACGTCTTAAGCGAGCTGCACGCCATTGGCTATCGGCCGCGTCCGGCCACCGACGATCAACAGCGCGCTCTGGAGGTGCGGGACAATCGTCTGGCGTTGGCCCGCCTTGGTGTGGCTGGCTTTGGCATGATGCAGGCGGGCATGGTGGCGGTGGGGTTGTACACAGGGGCAAGTGACGAGTGGCAATCGCTGTTGCGCGGTTTGAGCATGTTGCTCTCGACTCCGGTGGTGTTTTTTAGCGCCTGGCCTTTTTTTCGTGCCGCTTGGCGCAGCCTTAAAGCCGGGCAGCTGGTTATGGATGTCCCTGTGGCATTGGCGGTGGGTATTGGTTATGGCGCCAGTTGCTGGGCGACCTTTACCGGCACTGGCGATGTGTACTTTGAATCGATCGCCATGTTTGTGTTTTTTTTATTGGTGGGGCGCTATCTAGAGATGCGTGCGCGGTATCGGCATCGCATCGGCGGCGCCAATATTGCCCAGCTGTTACCGCCGGTGGCCAATCGCTGGGAGGCGGACGAGTGGCGTCAGGTAGCGGTTAAAATGCTGCGCACTGATGACCGTATTCGAGTGGCCGCAGGGGACACATTTCCCGCTGATGGCGAGGTGCTTGCGGGGGCCTCGGGTGTGAATGAGGCATTGCTGACGGGCGAGTCGGTTCCCGTGGCTAAAGGTGTTGGCAGTTTTGTGATTGCCGGCAGCCAAAACAATGAAAGCCCGCTGGAAATTCGCGTTAGTGCGATTGGCGGGCAAACTCAGCTGTCGGCTATCGAACAACTAATAGGCCGGGCTCAGGCCGAAAAGCCACCGCAAATGGCGCTGGCCGATAAAGTGGCGCGCTATTTTATCGCGGTTGTGCTGTTGGTTTGCACCGCAGTATTTACGGTATGGAGCTTTGTGGCACCGGAGCGAGCGCTGTGGGTGGCTTTGTCGGTATTGGTCGTTACCTGTCCCTGCGCGTTAGCGCTTGCCATGCCAACCGCGATTACCGCCGCGACTGAGTACTTGCGCCGCACTGGTGTGCTGATCGCTCGGGGCCATGTGCTCGAGACTTTAACCAAGGTCAATCGGGTGATTTTTGACAAAACTGGCACCCTGACCGAAGGGCAACTGTGTGTCGCCGAGGTTAAATCGTTGGCTGAGGGGGTAGATCGCGAGCACCTCTTAGCGCTGTGCGCCGCGCTAGAGCAGGGCAGCAACCACCCCATAGCCCGGGCTTTTAGCGGCTTTGAGACGGAGGTTACCGCCAGCTCTATAAGGCAGGTAACCGGCGGCGGTGTTAGCGGCCAGGTTGGCGCTGCGACTTATCGCTTGGGCAATACCGCGTTTGCCGGTGGTGAGGATGCTCCCAAGCTGCCGTCCGAGCCGTATTTGTGGCTACTACTGACACGCGATGGCGTGCCCCAAGCTTTTATCGGCTTGGCCGATCAAGTGCGCCAAGAGGCCGCAGGTGTTGTGGCTGCGCTGGCGCAAAACGGGTTGGCAGTGGAGCTACTGAGCGGCGATACCGCAGCCAATACCGCGCGCTTGGCGCACGAGCTGGGTATTGGCACCTATATGGGGGCCGTGTCGCCGGCTGACAAGCTCGCGCGGTTGCAGCAACGCCAAGCTCAGGGCGATACCATTTTAATGGTGGGTGATGGCATTAACGATGTGCCGACCCTGTCTGGTGCCGATGTTTCTATTGCGATGGCTGGCGCTTCTGACCTTGCCCGCACCCACGCCGACTGCCTGCTGTTGCAACACAGCCTGCAGCCGCTGCTATTGTGCCTAAGCCGGGCCCGCGCGACGCGCACGGTTATTCGGCAGAACCTGACTTTATCGCTTGTGTACAATACCGTAGCCCTGCCGCTGGCGGCCCTTGGCTTGGTGCCGCCCTGGGCGGCGGCGCTTGGCATGACTGCCAGCTCGCTGCTGGTGGTGCTAAATGCATTGCGGTTAACCCGCTAGTTGACCTTAAGAGGCCTGATTGTGGACAGCTTGTATTTGCTTATACCCATTGCCCTGGTGTTTGTTGCTATTGCGATTCGGGTGTTTTTTTGGGCTATTAACTCAGGCCAGTACGATAACCTTGATACCGAGGCCCACCGCATCTTATTTGATGATGACGAGACTGCCAGCGCCTCTGAACCGCAGCAAAGCGACCCCCACCCCAACGGCAGTCATAAAACAGGGCGCACCAAGCGCGCTGCGGGCGAGCCTCACGATGATTGATGCTGCGGCTTTAAGCACCGGCTTACTGTTGGGCTTTTTTAGTAGCACTCACTGCTTGGGTATGTGTGGCGGCATTATGGGCGCACTGACCATGGCCGTTGAGAGCCCATCACAATGGCGCGCTGCTGCGATAGTCGTCTGTTATAACCTGGGCCGCTTGGCAAGTTACGCGCTGTTGGGGGCATTGGCCGGGGCGTTTGGCGAAACGGTCTATGCCCTAGGGGCGGCAACTGTATTGCGTGTTATTGCCGCTGCACTGTTGTTTGCCATGGCCTTTTATTTGGCCGGCTGGTGGCGCGGGCTGTTAAAGCTCGAGGCCATTGGCCAGCGTTTGTGGCGTTATATTCAGCCCATAGGGCGCCGTCTAATGCCAGTGCGCGGGCCATTGCCGGCGCTGGGGTTGGGGCTTGTGTGGGGTTGGTTGCCCTGCGGTCTGGTATACAGTGCGCTTGGTTATGCCATGACGCAGCCTGCGGCTTCGGCCGGCGCACTGTTTATGCTCGCCTTTGGGGTTGGCACTTTGCCCGCGGTTTTATTAGCGGCTTTTGCGACTGGTCGGGTGCGTGGCTGGGCCCAGCGGCGCAGCTTGCGGTTGGCGGGGGCCTTGCTGTTGCTAGTTTTTGCCGGCTGGACGCTCTACGGGGCGCTTGCCCCTAGTCATGCCCATCACAATCACGGCTCGGCCCCGCCCGCGAGCGAGGCCCAGGGTCACTCCCACCATCACCACTAGTGCGCAGCGCTGGTTAAAATCTCGCCAACAAAAAGATTTATGATCTCGTTTACACTTTTATATGGCGCGTCTTAATAGTCGTGGTAACCTAGATTGACCAGATAAAACAGATTGTTAGGAGTACCCGTGATAAAACCACAAACTCGGGGTGTGCAAGGTAATCGCTCAGGTGTTGATCTAATTTGTGTATGTTAAACCCTAAAATATTCAATAACCTGAGGTTGCCCCGATTTCGTGGTCGGGGCCGTGGGCAAAGCTTTGTTGGTGCCTTGTCCCGCTGCATTTTGCTAGGGTTTGCGGTAATTATTGTCGTGCTACCGGCGTTAGCGCAGGCGCGCGAGAGCGAGCTAGAACAGCAGCTTCGCGGTATCGAAGAAGACTTGCCCGAGGGCTGCCAAAAGCTGGATATCCGCGAGACCATTCGCAAACGTTTTACCGGTAGCCGCATCAGTACAGAAGATATTGAATCACTGCAGGGCATGACCATCCGTTCGATTGGTTACTTACAGGTCGGGGTTTTTGACGAAGAGAACCCCGATGAGAACAATAGCCTCTATCGTTTTTTAAACAAAATTCATATTAATACCAAAGAGTATGTCGTGGCGCCTCAGCTGTTGTTTGAGGAAGGCGACAGCCTTGATGCCGATATTATTTTAGAAACCGAGCGGCTGTTGCGTACCCGGGGTTACTTTTATACCGCGTTTATCGTGCCCCATGTGATTTGTGAAGGGCAGGTGGATTTGGTTGTGGTAACCCGCGATAGCTGGTCGCTTGAGGTCGAGGCTTCTTTTAGTCACAGCGGTGGCGACTCTGAGTCGAGCTTTGGGTTTAGTGAAGGCAATATTTTTGGTTCGGGCAATAGCTTTTCGGTCGGTTACGAGCAAGAAAACGAAAGCAAGGGCATGAGCTATACCTTTCGCACCGACCACCTGTTAAATTCTCGTGTTTCGACACGATTATCTTATGCCGATAAGTCCGATGGCGAAGATGTGATCGCCGAGGTCGAATTACCTTTCTATTCGCGCTCTTCAACGTGGGCCGGCGGTATTGCCTATCGAGATACCGGCGAAGAAGAAATTATTCGCGCTCAAGGGGAAGAGATCAGTCGCTTTCGCCATGAGCAGCTTTACCAAGAGGCTTTTGTCGGCCGCTTATTGCACTCCAACAAGCACTCAACGCAGCGTTTACTGGTCGGTGTTGCCAGCGAGGATGATACCTTTTACGCCACCGATGATACTTTTTTAGGGTTGCCTGATGCACGCGGCGCAAAGTACCCATGGGTAGAGTATCAATATCTAGAAGACCGTTACGCCATCTACCGGAACCTTAACCAAATTCAGCGCACCGAAGACGTTGCCATGGGCATCACTTTTGGTTTTCGTTTGGGGTATGGTGAGGCCGACCCTTCGAGTCATGGCAATGTGGTGCGCTACATCGGTAATTACCAGCATATTATCGGCGTGGGTGACGATCACTTGCTGGTATTGGAGCTGGGAGTCGATGGCCGCGACCATCTGGATTCCGATGGCCAAGATAGCGCCATTTGGCGCAGTAAAGTGGCTTACAACATCATGCAGAACGTCAATAATCGTTGGTACGCCAGCATTCGCTATGATGCGGGTCAAGATCTGGAGCAATACGAAGAGCTGACGGTGGGCGGAAGCGACGGTATGCGGGGTTATCCCGCTGACTTCCAACGAGGTAAAAAACGCACAGTGGCCACCATCGAGCGCCGCTATTACTCCGATTGGCACTTATTTAACCTTGTGAGGGTGGGTGCCGTGGGCTTTATCGAGGCGGGTAAGGCTTGGGATGGCCCCATTCAAGGGGACAACAAAGTGCTCGCCGATGTTGGTTTCGGTTTGCGTTTCAGCTCCAGTAAAGCGCGGGTGGGCAGTGTTGTACACGTTGATATTGCCACTCCTCTGGTAGAAAAAGATGGCATCGACGAGTACCAGCTGTTGATCGAAGCCAAAAGGCAGTTTTAGCTCTGTAGCCTGCCGCTACCCGCCGGCTTGCGGGGCGGACTTGGTTTTTGTCATAAATTTCATTTACAGTAGATCTTTTAGACGCGCTTAGCACCTATATCGCGGCGCTCTGTCTGTGTGATTGTTGATCGCGGGTCTGGCTGAATGTCTGCGCTGTTAAATGGCCAAGCGATTGATTGTCGATAAACAGGAGGTTGTTATGTTAAAGCATTTGCTTAATATGTCGGTACTCACCTTGGGGTTAACCATTGGCTTGGCGGGGCACGCGGCCGAAGGGCCTGAGTTTAAAACGCAAAAAATTGCCGAAGGTCTATATGTGGTGTCGGGGGTAGGAGGATTTACCGGCGGCAATATTCTTATCAGCACTGGTGATGACGGCACCGTAATGATTGATGATTCTATGCCACCGCTGTTAGACAAACTGCGTGCGGCCATTGCCGATATTAGTGGCGATGACATCGAGTTTTTGATTAACACCCATCTGCATGACGACCACACTGGCAACAATGCTGCATTTGCCACACAAGGCTCGCATATTGTGGCCCACGAAAAAATGCGCTCGCGTTTAAAGTTGGATGCAAAACGCACGGCCCAGGCGCTTCCGGTTATCACCTTAAATGACCAAATGAATTTTTATTTAAACGATCAGCCCGCCCGTGTGTTTCATTTGGCTCGGGCTCATACGGATGGCGACTTGGCCATCGAGTTTAGCGATGCCAATGTGCTTCACACTGGCGATGTGTTGTTTAACGGTATGTTTCCGTTTATTGATCTCGATAGCGGCGGCAGTGTTGACGGCTATATTGCGGCGCAAAAAACATTGCTTGAGATGGTTGATGACAATACAGTGATTGTTCCGGGCCACGGCGCCTTAGCTAAAAAAGCGGATTTGCAGCGTGCCAACAAAATGCTGATGGATGCTCGCCAGAAAGTGGCAAAGTTAATTGCACAAGGTGAAACCGAAAAAGAAATTTTGGCGGCCAACCCGCTGGCAGAGTACCACGACGACTGGAGTTGGGACTTTATTACCACCGAAAAAATGACGCGTACTTTGTATCGCGATCTGACTGCGCATCGTCATGCCAGTACTAGCACCAATAGCACTAAACCTGCCGGGGGCCATGCCGGCCACAGCCATTAAATATCAATAAATAGGGACGATCGATGAAAAAAATTTTAGGGTTAATACTTGTGGTTTTGGCCTACGTGGGCTTGAGTTATTACTCGGGCATGGTGGGCGAGCAATACATTAAAGATCAGGTAGAGCTTAACCGCATTCAGGCAAATAATGCGAACATCAGTCTTGATGTTGCGAACTATCAGCGCGGCGTATTTAAAAGTAGCTTCGACTTTAGTGCGCAAACGAACGCCGAACAGTTTGATCTTGAGTCGGCGACAGTAGACTCTAAAGCCGAAGTTTTTCACGGTCCGGTTATTTTTGCCGACGGCTTAAAGTTTGGTTGGTTTTACGCTCGCACCGAAAATGCGTTAACCACGAGCGACTCCGACGTCAATGCTTTGCTTGCCACCATATTACCCCAAGGGCTTGGTCGGCTTAGTATGCTGGGCGAATACGGGGGCAGCTACGACGCCAGCTGGCGTACTGATGTCATCGCCTTTCAGGATGAAAATGGTCAATTTAACGTTGCTGGCCTTGATGTTCACAGCACCGGCTCGTTTGATTCGCTCGATTCAAGCAGTACCATCACCACCGGCGATATTAGCGCGCGTAGCAGCGATGGTATGGAGCTGGCGGTGACACCGATCCACGGTGAACTGGATGTGGAGTTTATTGCGCCGCAGGTGCCGCTGTCCTCCGGCCGTATGCAGGTGGATACTATTACGATAACGTCAGCCGAAGGACAGCAGAGCGTCGTTAATAACCTTGAGTTTGTGCAGCGCCAACGAGTAGAAAACGACAAAGTAGACACCAAAGTTCGCATGAGTGTAGCAAGTGTCGCAGGCGCTATGCCAATGAGTAACTTGTATTATGAGGTGGAGTTTAATCAGGTCAGCCAAGCTGCGATTGCCGCATGGGCCGAGTTGTCACCCAAGCTGCAAACGGCTGATGATTTCAGTGCCTATGAACAAGAGCTCAATGATGCGCTGGCGCTGCTGCTGCATAAAGACTTGGCGCTGAGAATGGCCAGCGGTGGTGAGGCTATGGGTGGCTACGTTAACACCAAGTTGGATTTAAACTATGTGCCACCAGTTGGCGGCCGTACCATAGCGAGTTTGACGACAGCCGATGAATACCTAAAGCTGATTAAAGGCAGCGGCCAGGTGGTTATCTCTAAAGAGATTATGAACGGCACGCCGCTGATGTTTTTACTGTCGCCTTATATGGATACCTATATTGTCCAGCAGGGAGATGAGTATGTCGTTAACGCCCGAATCAGCGACGGCAAGTTATGGGTTGGCGATACACCTATCGACCTAACGCCGATCGTTGCGGCATACCTCGCGCAGTAAGCGCGAGGTTTTCAGTAATTTACATAGGCGCAACAAGGGTTTTCGTTGCTAACGGTACTCTGTAAGGGTAGTGATCATTCGTTTACTGATTACCCCTTAGGAGATACACAATGAAAAAGACACTGACTACTTTAGCGTTAACCTCAGCATTGGTACTGACTACCGCAGCTTATGCGGGTAACGGCCCGCGCGATATGATGGGGCCTGCAGCGCTACTAAACGACCGGGTTGCCGAGCGCTTGGCGTTAACCGACGATCAGCAAGTGCGAATTTCTGAGCTGATTGAGTTACATCGCAGCCAGTATCCACAAGGCGACGCTAAAGAGGCCTTTGCGCAAAAACGTGAGGCGATGGACGCTTTAATGACGGAGCCTGAGTTTGACGAGTCTGCGGCACGGGCATTGTTAAGCGAGGATACCGAGCGTCGGTTGGCCGGTATGAAGTTGCGCCATGACCTTGCTCAAGTACTGACCGACGGGCAGCGCGAAAAGCTTGAGAAAATACGTGAGCGTCAACACAAAAAAGGGCGCAATAGCAAAGGTCGCGATGGCGAGCGCCGTGGCGGGAAGCCGGAGCGTTATTAAGTGGTTGCCGGCTTACATTAAGGGTTACGACTGATAAGCAGTTGGCAGTAACCTCGCAGAAACAAAAAAACGGTGCCACTTGGCACCGTTTTTTGGTTAGCGTATTGCTTCGGTTGCTTAAGTGGTTATCCCTAAAACTGTCATGTGCTTTGCTGGGTAGCGTGGGGCAAACCGGGGTAGCTTAGGGTAAAGCACAGCCCGCCCGATGGGGCAGGGCTGGCGGTTATATTGGCGCCCAGAGCCTGCGCGGCAGCGTGCGCGATGGCGAGGCCCAAGCCGATATTACCTTGGTGGCCTCGGGCCGGATCTCCTCGGTAAAAGGGCTCAAACAAATGCGCTAACCGCTCAGCGCTAACCCCCGGGCCGTTGTCGGATACACGCAGTTGCCAAGCACCGGCTTGAGCGCTGCTGAGTGTAACCTCAATGGTGTCGGCGTAACGGCATGCATTTGACAGTAAATTATCCAGCACGCGCTGCAACAGCTGCGGTTTGGTGTTGACCGTGAGTTGCGAGGGGCCGCTGTAAATGAGCTGCTTGCCCTCGCTTTGAAAGCGCCAATCGTCGATAGCTTGTTGCACTTGTTCGGCGATGTCGGTGCTTTCATTTTGTTCCTGGTAGTTAGAACCCTCCAAGCGCGATAGAGTTAATACTTGATCGACTAAATGCTCTAAGGTTTCACACTCTTTTTCTATACGATCAATATACGAATTGCTGCCCTGGTCGGCCAGTAAACCGGCGGCTAACTTTAGCCGCGTAAGAGGCGAGCGCAACTCATGGGAAACGTCGGCCAGCAACCGTTGCTGGGTCGCGATGGAGGTTTGCAGTTTTTCGGCCATTAGATTGAAATCGTGACCTAGCTGACCCAGCTCGCCTTTGCCCGATGCCACGCGGACGGATAACTGGCCGTCTCCGAATTGTCGTGCGGCGCGTGACAGATGTCGAATAGGGCGGCTAAGCCAGCGCGCCAATATGAGCGATAACAGTAGCACCAGCGCCATAGACGCAATCAGCCGCCAGTGGGGTGAGTCTCGTAGTGCTTGGCGCCAAATGGGTACTGGCTGTGGGGGCATAACCCAAACCGCCAGCAGGGGGCGGTCTCGGGTGTTAATAAGGAACGGGCCGATGGCCACCAAACCGCGATCTAGCGCTAAGGTATGCACGGTGTCTTGACTTGCAAGCTCGGCTAAACGCCAGTGCATTCGGTCTCTCTCGATCGGTTCGAGGGTGGTTGGATCGTAAAAGGCTAAACCGTGCCGATTGCGGCCTTTGAGTAATCGCTCTGACGACCGGCCGGCGTAACGCTGTAGCGAGCGTTGATATTGATGTAAGTCCTTCATTTGTTGTGCGCTGGGTTGGTGCAGCTCGTCGTGCCGGTCTAGATAGTTACCCAAAAAAAAGTTGGCTACCAACAGCAACGTTAGTGAGAGCCAGAACCATAAAAATAATCGCCCGGTAAAACCGCTAAAAAAAGACAGCTTCATGTGCTTTGCGCCAGTAACTGATAGCCGGAGCCTCGGACGGTCTTAATACAAGGGGCGGCGTTAATGGCCGTCATTTTTTTGCGTATATGGGAGATGTGAATATCAATATGACGATCAAACGGTTGTAGTCTGCGGCCAAATGCCTCACGCGAAATCATGTCTTTATCGACCAACTCACCGGCTCGGTCAAACAAAATGTGCAGTACGCGAAACTCGGCTGCTGTCAGGTCCAGGTGCTCGTCAAAATAATAGGCCTCAAACGACTCCGGTTTCATTCGTAACGGGCCTGTCTGGGGCTTGGCCTGCGGTTGCAGTCGGCGCAAAATAGCTTGTATTCGGGCTACCAGTTCGCGATGAGAGAAAGGCTTGGCAACATAATCATCGGCGCCCAGCTCCAGCCCAAGCACTCGGTCAATCTCGTCGCCCCGTGCGGTGAGCATCAGTACGGGTACGTGAGTTTCTTGACGCAGTGCACGCAACACCTCAAAGCCACTCTGGCCGGGGAGCATGACATCCAGTAGCACTAAGTCGGGTTGCTCCTGTAAGGTAACGTTTAAACCCGTAATGCCGTCGTGGCTGGCGATAACGCTAAAACCGTTATCGCGCAGATAATCGCCCAGTAGCTCGCAAAGAGCTTCGTCATCATCGATGATATGTACACTTGTCATAGCGTTATTGTAGCTCCAGTGGCGTATCACTCACGGCTATTTACGTTAGTTTACGTCAAAAAAAACGGGGCCGAAGCCCCGTGTTGCGATACGACTAATGAAGCCGCTTAGGCCGCATCGGATTTCTGCGTAACAGGCGCGTCGGCGTGAACATCCATTTGTGGGAATGGGATCGTAATGCCGCCCTCGTCGAATGCAAGCTTGATGTTCTCAACCAAGTCGAATTTAACTGGCCAGAAATCAGATGTTTTAACCCAGGGGCGCACCACAAAGTTAACGCTGCTATCGGCTAACTCTGATACCGCAATGGTGGGGGCGGGCTCGGCCAGTACGCGTTCGTCGGCCTTAACCACACGTTCCATAATCTCTTTGGCTTTTTTGATGTCATCGCCGTAACTAATGCCAAATACCATATCTACCCGGCGGGTAGGCAGTTTGGAGTAGTTGGTAATGTTGTCATTGTAAATCTGGCCGTTGGGTACGATCACTTCTTTGTTGTCGGGAGTGTTTAAGGTCGTGGTGAAGATACTGATGGTTTTCACCACACCAGCGGTGCCACCGGCCTCAACGTAATCGCCGGCGGTAAAGGGGCGAAATACCAGCAATAAAAAGCCCGAGGCAAAGTTCTGCAGCGACCCCTGCAGTGCCAAACCAATGGCCAAGCCGGCGGCACCGATTAAGGCGATCATTGAGGTGGTATCGACACCGAGCTGATCCAGTGCCGCAATAATAACCACAATTAAGAGTAGGGCGTTGGCAATGGCTTGAACAAAGTCGACTAAGATATTATCCAGCTTAGTGCGGCCGAGCACTTTGCCCAGTAGGTTTACCAGAATTTTAACGACGATTTTACCGATAATAAATATTAGCAGCGCAGTGACAATATTAATGCCCCACGGAATGACATGATTGTGGACAAAGGTCATGACATCGTCTTGGTTAAACTCAAACATAGTGCTTCCCTCAATATTGATTGACCGTGGCTTGCGCCCGCGCGGATAAATATGACTGGCCAACGTTGGCGTGGAATTGTGTCAAACCTATGACGGCGGTTTAGGAACCGTCAGCGTTAGCTGATTATTGCCACTAATAGGCATCAGTGCAACTTTCAAAGGCATAACAACCGCACAAGGTTGTTATGCCGTATGAATTTTAGGCGATTGTACCGGTGGTGCGCACCCGTTTGTTGCCTTTTACCGGCTTCTCTTTGCGGGCCGCGGCGCGCTGGGCCTGATGATGGTCGATGATGTTTTTTAGCGCGATCAAAAAGCCCGTTACGATAAAGGCGCCGGGTGGCAAAATGGCGACTAAAAACCCTGGATAGTCGGCAAACAGCGTTAAGGTCCAACCCCGGGCAAGCTCGCCAAACAGCAGGTGCATATTGGCAAATAGGGTGCCGCTGCCCAAAATTTCACGTATCGCACCCACGGTCAGCAGCACCAAGGTAAAACCTATGCCCATCATTAAGCCGTCGATGGCGGAGGGCAATACCGGGTTTTTACTGGCAAAGGCATCGGCGCGGCCTAAAATGGCGCAGTTAGTAACGATCAACGGAATAAAGATCCCCAAAATCGTGTAGAGCTCGTAAGTGTACGCCTGCATTAATAACTCAATGCAGGTGGTGAGCGAGGCAATAATCATCACAAATGCCGGCAAGCGCACGGCATCGCTCACGGTTTTACGAATCAGTGATACGGCAATATTAGAGCTGGTCAGCACCATCATGGTGGCCAGCCCCAAACCCAGGGCATTGACCACTGAGCCGGACACGGCCAGCAGCGGGCACAGCCCCAGTAGCTGCACCAGCGCGGGGTTGTTGGTCCACAGACCTTTTTTACTGATCGTTTGCCATTCGGCGGTATTGCTCATCGCTTGTCACCTACGTTGCGCGGTGTGTTTACCTCAGCTTGCTCGGGGATCTCGAACAATAGGTTGCGCTCTGCTTGCACTTGTTGCAAGACCCGCTTGATTTGCCCGGTAACGGCGCGCGGGGTAATCGTCGCCCCGGTAAACTGGTCGAACTCGCCGCCGTCTTTTTTTACCGCCCAGCGCTCGGGCGCGGGGTCGGATAGTGACTTACCGTTAAAGCCTAAAATCCAATCGCTTTTGTTGGTGTCGACTTTATCGCCTAAACCCGGTGTCTCTTTGTGCACTAAGGCCCGCGCGCCGGCTACGGTGCCGTCGCGATTTACACCCACTAGCAAGCGGATGGCGCCACTGTAACCGTCGGGCGCGATGGCCGGGACGATAACGGCGATGACTTTACCGTTTTTGCGCGCGCGATAAATCGGCTCGGGCTGAGTAAGGCCTAAATCAGCCATCATGCCCGCCGGTGTGGCTATGGTGTCACTCAGCATGTCGTTATCGACGCGATCTGCGGTGACTAGCTCGTAAAGCGCGCGCTCGGCGGCTTGGCGCTCGGCCTCGGCGATACGATCGCGAGTGCTAACGTTGGTGACAGCCAGCACACCGGCGGTTACCAGGGCAAACAGCCCGAGCAAAACACTGTTTTTACTGATTGATGCGCCCAGCATTAGAGGTCAGCCTTTTTGGTTGCGCGTTGGCTTTTCTTGTGCCCGTAAGTGCGCGGCACGGTGTAATAATCGATAAAGGGTGCGGCAAAGTTCATGAGCAGCACCGCAAAGGCGATAGCGTCTGGGTAGTTGCCCCAAATACGAATAACGTATACCAGTACGCCGATGCTGGCACCGTAGATCAATCGGCCGCGATTACTTACCGCCGAGCTGACCGGGTCGGTGACGATAAAGAACGCCCCGAGCATGGTGGCACCCGAAAACAAATGAAACAAAGCCGAGCCACCGCTGCTTGAGCTGCCGCCATCGTAAAAAATAACCGCCATCAGGGCTAGCGCGGCAAGCATACTAACGGGCGCGTGCCAGGTAAAAATACGGCGGTACAATAAGTAAACGCCACCAACTAAAAAGGCGACATTGGCCCACTCCCAGCCGGCACCGGCAAACTGGCCGGCGGCGAGTACGGGGTCTTGTAGGTAAACACTGTCGAGCATCAACGAGCTGTTTTGTTTTACGGTATC
This sequence comes from Gilvimarinus japonicus, assembly GCF_042847215.1. Taxonomy (GTDB): domain Bacteria; phylum Pseudomonadota; class Gammaproteobacteria; order Pseudomonadales; family Cellvibrionaceae; genus Gilvimarinus; species Gilvimarinus japonicus. The sequence goes on along the minus strand of NZ_AP031500.1, from coordinate 2,605,239 downwards.
CAGTGGGGTCGCGGCGGTGTAACCGTCAATGGCCGTGCCGGCCCAAATTTGTTTTAGCGCCTCGATTAATGTTGGTGTGTGGCCACCTACATCCATGGGCGCGGCCCACTGGCTCATTTGCAATGGAAACGAGATCAGCAAAATAACGTAGGCGACCATGGCCGGGTTAAACGGGTTAAACCCCATACCGCCGTACAGTTGTTTGGCCAGGACAATGGCGCAAAAGCTACCCACCACGACAAGCCACCAAGGGCAGTAGGGCGGTAACGCTAAACCGAGCAAAACGCCGGTAACCAGCGCGCTGCAATCGCGTAAGTAAAACAGTACGGGCCGGCCGCGCAGCGCCATAATGGCCGCTTCCAAGCCCATACAGACGGCACTGGCCAGCACCACATTGTGCAAAGCGCCGATACCAAAAAAGTACGTCAGCACGGCCAGCCCTGGCAACGTCGCCATAACCACGGTGCGCATGACCTGACCGGTGCCTAAGGCCCGGTGCGTATGCGGTGATGTGATGCGTGTCAGTGCCATGGTGTGTTCCGTCGGTTAAAGGCTAAACCTATAAAGCCTACGCCTTAATGGTTAGGCTTGCTCGTTGTGTTCGGACAGCTGTTCGCGGGTCGCGGCCAGTTTAATTTCGAGCTTTTCCACGCCGCTTTTAAAGGCGTCGATGTTGTCGTCGTTATCCGCCTCGGCTTTGGCTAGGCGGGCGCGCGACTTTTCCAAGCGAGCTTCCAGCGAATCCACTTGATTGCGCAGTTTGTCGGCAACGCTCATGGTACTCATGGCTGCCGCGCGTGCTTTGGCTTTTTCGATAGCGCTGCTGGCGGCATCAGCTGTTGTGTCAGATGTAGACGGGTCCCGTGGCGTCGGCTCGGCAACGCTTGTGGGGGTCAGCTCGTCCAACTCTTTTTGGCTGCTGGCAATTTTCTCTTTCAATTTGGCCACGCCTTGTTCTAACGCTTCGGCTTTATCCGACTCTTGCTCGCGTGCCTCGCGGGCTTTGTCTTCGGCTTTGGCTAAGCGCTTGTATAAGGACTCCAGCGAAGAGCGCAGTTTTTCCTCGGGGCTCATAGTCGCTTTGGCTTTCGCGCGTTCGATCGCGGCACTGACCGGATCGTCGGTTGCCGGTTTTGGGGTTGACGCAGGTTCCGTCGCAGCGGCGGGCTTGCTGGGCGCTGCGCCTAATGCTGCCAGCTTATCCCGCGCCCCGGCGAGTTTAACCTCGGCCTGTTTAATGCGCGCTTGCTGTTTTTCTAGCTGCTCATCGGTCGCGTCGTCCTGCGGTTTTTGCGCCTGCTTTAAGCTGTCTTCGGCGGCGGCCACAAGTCGTTCGAGTTTGGCACGTTGTTTGTCGTTATCAACCGCACTGGGCTGCGCGGCTGGTGTTGCGCTATCGCCTGCCGTTGGTGTGGCCGCTTTTTGTTCGGCGAGTTTCTTTTTCGCCGCTTCGGCCGCTTTTTTACGGGCAAGGCGCTTGGCTTCTTTTTCGGCCTCTTCTTTTTCGATCCGCTCTTTGCGGAACTCAAAGCGACGGCGCGAGCGGTCGGATTTTTCTTTGTCAATCCGGTGCTGGCGAATCTCACCTTTAGCTGCGCGATAATATTGCACCAGAGGAATATGGCTGGGGCAGACATACGAGCACGCGCCGCACTCAATGCAGTCAAATAAGTTGTGCGCCTCGAGCTTTTCTAAATCTTCGCTCTGGGCGTACCAAAACAACTGTTGGGGCAGTAAGTCGGCCGGGCATGCCTCGGCGCACATGCCACAACGAATACATGCCTGCGCCGGCGAGGGTGCGGGTAGCTCTTTGCGGGTCGGCGCCAAAATGCAGTTGGTGGTTTTGACCAACGGCACCGAGGTGTCCGGCAGCGAGAAGCCCATCATCGGCCCGCCCATCACTAAACGCGAGGCTTTTTTCTCGTTAAAGCCGTGTTGCTCCAACACAAACCGAATCGGCGTGCCCAGTAGCACCTCAACGTTGCGCTGAGTGTTGAGCGCCTCGCCCACGACCGTGGTAATGCGTTTTACCAAAGGCTCGCCAAAACGCACAGCGCGATACACTGCCGCAGTGGTGCCGACGTTTTGGCAGACAATGCCAATGCTGGCGGGAATTTGGCCGGCAGGCACTTCGCGCCCGGTAAGAATTTGAATGAGCTGCTTTTCGCCACCGGACGGGTACTTGGTGGGGAAGCTCACCACTTCAATGGTGGTGCCTTTGGCCGCTTCACGCAGGGTCGATATTGCCTCTGGCTTATTGTCTTCTATGCCGATGACAACACGGCCCGGCTCACCCAATAGCTTACTTAAAATTTGCGTGCCGGCGATGACCTCGTCGGCACGGTTTTGCATCAAAATATCGTCGGCGGTGATGTAGGGCTCACACTCGGTGCCGTTGATAATCAGGGTGTCGATCACTTGATTGGCGCGCGGGTTGAGTTTTACCGCCGTGGGGAACCCAGCGCCGCCCAGTCCGGCAATACCGGCGGCGCGCACGCGCGCAAGCAGTGCGGTTTTATCAAGGCTTTGGTACTCGGGCGCCTCATCCAGTGCTAACCAGTGGTCGTCGCCATCGGTGTCTAAAATAACGCAGGTGTCGGTCATGCCCGAAGGGTGCGGTACCACGTGCTCGACAATCGCGGCCACGGTGCCCGAGGTGGGGGCGTGCACGTGGGCGCTAAACACACCGTCGGCTTCGGCCAGCAGTTGCCCGCCCAATACTTTTTGGCCTACCTCGACTAATACTTTAGCCGGTGCGCCAATATGCTGATTGAGCGGTAGAATTAACTGCGGCGCTATCGCCAGTGGCGTTAGCGGCTCGGTCAGCGACTGCGCTTTGTTTTCGGGCGGGTGTACGCCACCGGGAATATCCCAGACTTTGATCAACTGCGTCATTAGGCGGCTTCACCTGTATTACTTTGCGTGTGACCGCGACCGGTATCGGTCGCAATCAAGTTGGCGGCTTGCTCGTGGCTTGCCGCGGGCAAATCCCAGCTCCACTCGCGAATGCCGGACGCCACGGGAATCATATCGATACAATCCACCGGGCAGGGCTCTACGCACAGGTCGCAGCCGGTGCACTCATCGGCAATCACTGTGTGCATTTGTTTGGCAGCGCCCAAAATAGCGTCCATGGGGCAGGCCTGAATACACTTAGTGCAGCCGATGCATTCGTCTTCGCGAATAAAGGCCACCGTGGGTACGTCGGACTCTTCGCCGTGTTCTTCATCCAGTGTCGGCGCTTCAACGTCCAGCAAATCGGCCAGCTCGTTGATGGTGGTTTGGCCACCGGGCGGGCACTTGTTGATGGCATCGCCGTTGGCAATCGCTTGCGCATAAGGCTTGCAGCCGGGGTAACCGCATTGGCCGCACTGCGTTTGCGGTAGCAGTGTGTCGATTTGTTCGACCAGCGGGTCGCCCTCCACTTTAAAGCGGACGGCGGCGTAACCCAGCAGTGCGCCAAATACGAGCGCGAGGCCGATCAGGGCGATCAGCGCCGAGGCAATGGGATGTTGTGCAATGGTTTCAAACATAGATAGCAACGCGGTGGGTTAAACCAAACCGCCGAACCCCATAAAGGCGAGCGACATTAAGCCTGCGGTAATCATGCCGATAGCGGCCCCTTTAAAAGGCAAGGGTACATCGGCGACCGCTAAACGCTCGCGCATAGCAGAAAATAAAATCAGCACCAGTGAAAAACCCAGCGCAGCACCAAACCCAAACAGGGTGGACTCCATAAAATTGTGGGCTTTTTGCGTGTTTTGCAAGGCGACACCCAATACCGCGCAGTTGGTGGTAATGAGCGGCAAAAACACACCCAGCACGCGATACAGCAGTGGGCTGGTTTTTTCGATAAACATTTTGGCCAGCTGCACCACCACGGCGATCACCAGAATAAAACTGATGGTGCGCATGTACTCCAGCCCCAAGGGCTGCAGCACCCAGGTGGCGACTAAATAGCTGCAAATAGAGGCCAGGGTGAGAACAAAGGTGGTGGCGCTCGCCATACCGATGGCGGTTTCTAATTTGTTAGAAACCCCCATAAACGGACACAAACCCAGAAACTGAACCAACACAAAGTTGTTCACTAGGATCGCGCTGAGCAAGATAACCGCAAGTTCGGTCACACTGTTCCCCTCAAGTCGTCCGCAGGCCGGGCTACCGGCGCTAAAGGCGCATTATCCGTGATGCGACCCCTACGGTTCAATATAAAACCCATTCTCAATTAGGTTGATTGGGCATATGCTTATAAATGGTTTGCGAGTACGGGTTGCGGCGAGCGGAGTACGGTCTTTGTACCGTTCCCCGTCATCCGCAACCTCTACATTACTCGTTGCCCAGGCTTGGAGCCGCTGTCGGGCTCTAATAGATAAATTTCGCTGCCACCAGGGCCGGCGGCCAGCACCATACCTTCTGACAGACCAAACTTCATCTTGCGCGGCTTGAGGTTGGCGACCATCACGGTTAAGCGGCCCTCTAAGTCTTCTGGTTGATACGCGGCCTTAATGCCCGAGAATACGTTGCGGGTTTCGCCGCCAACATCCAGTGTTAACTGCAGCAGCTTATCGGCGCCTGCAACGTGTTGTGCCTTAACGATGCGCGCCACGCGCATATCAACTTTGGCAAAGTCGCCAAATTCGATTTCATCGGCAATAGGCTCATCGGCTAATGGGCCGGTGGCGGCGGGCTTGGCTTGTTCGGCCGCCTCTTCTTTGCTGGCCTCTATCATGGCGTCTACCTTGTCTTTATCAATGCGCTGTAACAGCGGCTTAAAAGCATTGATGCGGCCCGTGCGGTAACCAGGTGCGCTGCTCCAGTCGAGGGTTTCGCCCAAAAAGTCTTCGGCGCGTTTACTAAGCTCGGGTAATACTGGCTTAAGGTAAATCATCAGTGCGCGGAACATGTTGATGCCAAGGCTACAAACGTCCTGAACTTCTTGTTCGTGGCCGGGTTCTTTGGCTAGCGTCCAAGGGGCTGCCGCTGCGATATATTCATTGGCGGCATCGGCCAGCGCCATAATCTCGCGCATCGCTTTAGAAAAACTACGCGCCTCGTAGTGGGCGGCAATGCTCTCGCTGGCGTCAACAAAGCGCTGCCATAGCTCGGCATCGGCCGGTGCGGGGGCGAGTTCGCCGCCGGCTTTGCTGACAAACTTAGCGGTGCGGCTGGCAATATTCACCACTTTGCCGACTAAGTCGGAGTTTACCCGCTGCACAAAATCGTCGAGATTTAAGTCTAAATCGTCGACGTTGGCGGTGAGCTTGGCGGCAAAATAGTAGCGCAAATATTCAGGATCTAAGTATTTTAAGTAGGTCTGACCGTTAATGAAGGTGCCGCGCGACTTGGACATCTTTTTGCCGTTGACGGTAACAAAGCCGTGTACATTCACCTTGGTGGGCGTGCGCATATTGGCTGAGTGCAGCATAGCCGGCCAAAACAAGGCGTGAAAGTTGACGATGTCTTTGCCAATAAAATGGTGCACCTCAGCGCTGGAGTCGGGGCGCCAGTATTCTTGCCAGTCAATGCCGTTTTTGTCGGCAAAGTTTTTTAAGCTGGCGATGTAGCCAATTGGTGCGTCCAGCCAGACGTAAAAATATTTGTTCGGGTGGCCCGGAATTTCAAAGCCAAAGTAGGGCGCATCGCGCGAGATATCCCACTCTTGTAGGTCGGCGTCGAGCCATTCGGCCACTTTGTTGGCCACCTCATCTTGCAAGTGACCGGCGCGGGTCCACTGCTTTAAAAAGTCTGAAAACTCTGGCAGCTTAAAGAAAAAATGCTCGGACTCTTTGGGCACTGGGGTTGCGCCGGTTAAGGCGGAAACCGGGTCAATTAGGTCCATCGGCGCGTAGGTGGCGCCGCAGGCTTCGCAGTTATCGCCGTATTGGTCGTCAGTTTTGCACTTAGGGCAGGTGCCTTTAATGTAGCGGTCGGCCAAAAACAGCCGCTTTTCGGGGTCAAACGCCTGCACAATCGAGCGCTGGGCAATATGGCCGTTGGCCTCGAGCTTGGTGTAGATTTGCTCGGCCAGCTCGCGGTTTTCACTTGAGTGCGTGCTGTAGTAATTGTCGTGACCGATTAAAAAGCCTTGCGAGACTTCGAGGTGCGCCGCGTGCATATTCTCGATGTGCTCTTGCGGGCTAATGCCTTGCTCTTCGGCCTTGAGGGTAATGGCGGTGCCGTGAGCATCGTCGGCGCAAAAGTAATGGCACTCGTGACCGCGCAGGTTTTGAAACCTCACCCAGATATCGGTTTGGATCTGCTCCATAATATGGCCCAGGTGCAACTCGCCATTGGCGTAAGGCAATGCGCTGGTTACCATAATCTTGCGGCGTGTGGTCATAGTCTCGACATCTACTCTCGTTAGTGGCGGTAGCCCGCAGCGTATGGGCCGCGTTAGCCGTCGTAAAAAGCCTTGCCGCAGGTGGGCGGCGGGGGCAAAAATGGAGCGGTACTATACCATTTTCATCCCTTTTTTGCGCGGCGTTTCAGGGGTTTACGTTACTGATGGTTGGATTTTACAACTGTGCCCCCACCAATAGGGCACAGTTACTTATCAGAGCGCTTGCCAGAGGTTACCAAAGCCATGACTGACCAAACCGAAATTGCACGTGTACTCGGCGCTTTAGCCGATCCCTACAATGGCGCCAGCCTCGATAGCTTAGGGGCGGTAGAGTCGTTGAGCGTAGCGGGCGGCAAGGTTCAGGTGAGTCTGGCGCTGGGATATCCGGCCGCGACCGACGAGCGCCTTGCGGAGCAAGTGCAGCGAGCGTTAATGGCGCTGGATGGCGTTGACGCGGTAGACCTCGACTTGCGTTGGAGCGTAGCGGCGCACCCGGCGGCCAATAGTGCCCAAGCGGTGCCGGGGGTTAAAAATATTATCGCGGTGGCCTCGGGTAAAGGCGGGGTTGGTAAATCCACCACCGCGGCGAATTTGGCTTTGGCTCTCGCGGCGCAGGGGGCCCGTGTGGGTGTTTTGGACGCGGATATTTACGGCCCAAGCCAGCCGCAAATGTTGGGGGTAGGCCAGCGCCGCCCACAAATTGTGGGTGAGGGCAAAGCGCAACAAATGGTGCCCATTGAGGCCCATGGCTTGCAGACAATCTCGATGGGGTACTTGGTGACTGAGCAAACCCCGATGGTCTGGCGTGGCCCTATGGTCAGTGGCGCGCTAAAACAATTGCTGAGTCAAACCCGCTGGGACGACGTGGATTATTTAATTATCGATATGCCACCTGGCACTGGCGACATCGCCCTAACGCTCTCGCAAAGTGTGCCGGTCACTGGTGCCGTGATTGTCACCACCCCGCAAGATATCGCGCTGTTGGATGCGGTCAAAGGCATTGAGATGTTCCGCAAGGTGAATGTGCCCGTGTTGGGTGTGATTGAAAATATGGCGACCCACGTGTGCAGCAACTGCGGTCATGAAGAGGCCATATTTGGCGCCGGTGGTGGCGAGCGTATCGCCCGAGACTACGATACCTCACTACTTGGTGCGCTGCCTTTGTCTTTGGCGGTGCGCGAACAAGCCGATAGCGGCGTGCCCTCGGTGGTCGCCGAGCCCGACGGCGATGCCGCCCAAGCGTACCGGAGTATTGCGTTAAAAATGGCGGCGCGTTTGTGGCAAGAGAACACTCAAGCGGCTCCTGCGCCTATTTTTGATGCGGTGGATGACTAACCGAATCTAGGTGTTTATGTCATCGCGGCAGATAATGTAGGGGCGGGCTTAAAGATTTACCGGCACTAGGGGCTTTATATTTTAAATGTGAATTAGCGTTAATGCTTTTTATTCCAAAAATAATTATCTTTTTCTGAAATAAAAAGTTTTATTTTAATTGGAATTAGGTATTAGTAGTGGGCAGAACTGTGACACTACCCCGTTCACTTTGTTACGTGGCTCACGTTTTGGCGCGATTATCCTGTTTTTAGTGTTTTTGCGTGCCAGCAAGGCTCTGTTAGTAAATACCAAGCAATTCCCTTTGTGTTGAAATATTATATCTGTCGTGGTTTGATCGTATTGAACCAGTCGTATGCCAATACTTGGTGTTTAGACACTAAGTCAGAGGCGGAGCTCTTTAAACGAGCTTAGTGTTAGGGCTGGAGTCAATATTTATCGCTACGCATCTCTTTTCTTTATGTGCGATAGACAACGTTGTCTTTTGGGCTTTTGCGATAAAAAGGCGCGTGTGCGCAGTTGCGTGAATGACGACGCAATAGATGGAGTGAGGCAGGACGGAATTTATAGAGATGCCAGCGATGAATGTCCCGTTACGATAATGTTAAAGAGGGTATTACGGATGAAAGCACAATGGTTTACTCAAAAAGCGCTTAAGAGTGTGATGATTGGCTGCGTCACTGTCGCCAGTCTTAGTGCGACCTCGCTGGTTAGCGCGCACGGTACGATTACCTCACCTGAGAGTCGTATTTGGAACTGTAAGCAAGAAGGTGCCGAAACGTTGAGTTCTGCAGCGTGTCAGGCCGCTAAAGCTGAGAGTGGTACGCAGCAGTTTTACGATTGGAACGGTATTCGTCAGGGGGCGGCCGGTGGCAATCACACCTCAGTGGTACCTAATGGCGAGCTGTGTTCAGGCGGCGATCCGGGTACGTTTGGTGGTATGGATCTGGCCCGCAACGATTGGGTCGCGACGCCCGTCAATGGCTCGCAAACGTTTACTTGGTACAACTCGGCCGCCCACGCGACGCAATACTATCGTTACTACATTACTAAGCCTGGCTACAATCCAAGCCAGCCCTTGGGTTGGGACGATTTAGAGCTTATGGTGGAAACCCCTCCTGAAGCGGCCGAGCATTACCCCTCGCATACGGTAAGCTTGCCGGCGCGCAACGGCCGTCATGTGGTATACGCGGTTTGGCAACGCTCTGACAGCCCAGAGGCGTTTTACGCCTGTGTCGATGTAATGTTCAGTGGTGGTAACACGAGCTCTTCAAGCAGCTCAAACTCGTCTAGCTCTTCGGTTTCATCCAGCAGCTCGTCTTCAAGCTCGGATAGCGGTAATACCTGTGTGGGTATTCCAAACTGGAGCACTGGAGATACTTACACCCAAGGTGATCAAGTGCGCTACAACGACAGCCGCTTTGAGGCTAAGTGGTGGACTCGTGGTGACACGCCAACCGATCACGATGGTCAGTGGGATGTGTGGATTAACCAAGGCTCTTGTGCGAATTAATCAAGTGGCTTAAAACAACACGGACGTTTTGCAAAAAAGCCGCGCCTTAGGGTGCGGCTTTTTTGTGCCTACCAAAAAGAGGTCGCAATTAGTGTTACTGGGTACTTAACTGAGTTTTGTCTGGCGGCCGGTTGTGGCGACTGCTAGGATAAAGCCGCAAAGCCAGAGGTGCATTAACGGTGAGTAAAAATATGGCGCAAAAACAGTCTTGGTGGTCGTGTGTGTTATGGGTGTTGCTGCTGGTTGTTGCGGCTGCAGCGGGGGCGGATGAGTCGGGTGACTCTGCCGAGCAAATCGGTGAGGCGAAAGTCGATAATGCCGACCGGGTCATTGCACTGGATTCGCCGTCACAAGATGCTGACATTCAAAACCGCTTAAGCGCGATTTTGACAAGCTCAGAGCAGTTCTCGCAGTTACAGATCCGGGTCGATAATGGCTTGGTGTTTTTGCGCGGTTACAGTACTGATGCCGACTTTATCGGCTGGGCAAGTGATATCGCCAAAAATATTGACGGTGTTGTCGCGGTAGTTAATAACGTGGAGCTGACGCCTGTTAATTACTTTAGTGTCGCCGCTATTAAAGCTGAATTTGCCAATTTGTGGGTTAAGCTTGTGCGCGCATTGCCGCTGTTGTTAGCCGCCGCATTGACCTTCTTGTTTTTCTTTTTTACCTCGCGGCCAGTGGCGGCCTTTTTAGTTCGGCCCCTAAGGCTTATGACGGATAGCTCGTTGATACAAGTAGTGTTGCGGCGCTTACTGTCAATTTTTATTTTGTTGTTGGGCTTTTATTTCTTTTTGCGAATTGCCGGGCTGACGCAATTTGCGGTAGCCGTTATCAGTGGCACCGGTTTGCTGGGGTTGGTAGTGGGGTTTGCGTTTCGCGACATTGCCGAAAACTTTATCGCCAGCTTATTGTTAAGTGTTCAGCGGCCATTCCGGTTGGGTGAAGTGATTGAGGTATCAGGGTTTCGCGGTGTGGTGCAAAAGGTGACAACGCGAGGCACGACACTGGTCGACTTTGATGGCAATCATATTCAAATCCCCAATGCCATTATTTATAAAAGTGTGATTCAGAACTTCTCTGCTAATCCAAATGTTCGCGGTAGCTTTGATATCGGTGTCGGCTACGATGCGAAAGTGCGCTTTGCCCAAGAGGTGGCGATGGCATTGATGCTAAAGCATCAGGCGGTGCTGAGTGATCCGGAGCCCCAAGTGCTGATCGATAGTTTGGGCGCCTCGACGATTAATTTAAAAATTTACTTTTGGGTCGATGCCGCCGAGTACAGTGTGGTTAAAGTGGCCTCGTCGCTGATGCGCGAAGTGGTCCGCGCCTTTGAGGCCGCGAATGTTTCGATGCCAGACGACGCCCGCGAAGTAATATTCCCCCAAGGTGTTCCCTGGATCGACGAATCAACCCAACCCGAGCCTGCCGCACCAGCTCAACCCCAGGTGGAGTCCACAACGGCAGCTGAAGCGCACACCGGCACCACCGGTCGGTTACTGGACGATTTAGCGAGCGATACCGATGATATTCAGCAGCAAGCTAAACGGTCCCGCGACCCAGAAGGTGGGGCCAATATTATTTAGCGTTAGGGGGCGAGATAGTGACCCGGTGCTCAGAGGGCAGCTCACGGCGTTCCATGAGGCCCACCGCGTACAGCCAATCCAGCGTGCCTATCAAGGCGGGCGGCCGTATTTGCCCGCTTTGGCGGGATGATGCATCAAGTAATCAGTGCGTCTCATGGGTGTGGTTGAGCCGAGCCAGAGGCTGAAGGCGCCCCTTGTTGTAAGTCCAAGAAGCTCCCGGTGATAGTTGCAGCAGAAATAATAGTATACTAATAATTGCCGGACTGTGGGATCGCTTGAATGTTGACCGAATGCTCCCAAAGCGCGGCAAAAACCGCTATCATGCGCGCCGTAATCACACCGTTACCTAAGGGGAGCACAATGAGTATCAAATCCGATAAATGGATGCGTCGTATGGCGGCAGAGCAGGGCATGATCGAGCCGTTCGAGCCGGGCCAGGTACGCCACGGGGCCGATCAGCAGCGGATCATCTCTTACGGTACTTCGAGTTATGGCTACGATGTGCGCTGCGCCGATGAGTTTAAAATCTTTACCAATGTTTATTCGTCGGTGGTGGACCCGAAAAACTTCGATGAAAACAGCTTTGTCGATGTGAAGAGCGATGTGTGTATTATCCCACCTAACTCTTTTGCGTTAGCGCGTACCGTTGAGTACTTTCGGATACCTCGCTCAGTATTGACGGTGTGTCTTGGTAAATCCACTTACGCTCGCTGCGGCATTATCGTCAACGTCACCCCGCTTGAGCCTGAGTGGGAAGGGCACGTAACCTTGGAGTTTTCCAATACCACGCCGCTGCCGGCAAAGATTTACGCCAATGAGGGCGTTGCGCAAATGCTGTTTTTTGAGTCTGACGAAGAGTGCGAAACCAGCTATCTTGATCGCGGCGGTAAGTACCAAGGTCAGCGCGGTGTTACCTTGCCAAGGACGTAAGTCTTTGGCATGCGTTATTTTACAAAACGATATTTACCTATCTACACTTTCTTTGATGTTCCGCGAAACTTTCTGTTTCTAGCAGCGTCCTAAGCCTGTTCGCAAAATGCACGCGTTGTGTGTTTTTGCCTGGAGGCTTTATTACAGGACGTGTTCGCCTATCCTCCATTTCTTTCGACCTAATCAGTGTTAAGTATCCGCGCGCCATTGTGCGCGGCATGGTTTCGGCTGGCTAAAATTTACCGGTCACCTGTTAAAGCAATAAAAAGCGGCATGAACCGTAGAAAAATTGGGATATTATTTTTTAAGGAGTTTTTATGCGTTTTAAGTTAGGGTTGATTGCGTCGTTTGGTTTCGTGGGTTCAATGCCTGCATTGGCCGAACCGTATCAGTGGGAGATTGAGGGTGGCTACAGCGAGGGCGAAGATAAACTCTTCGTTAACGGTGATCAAGATACCGAAAGGTATACCGTGTCGGGGAAATACTATTTCTCTGCCGTGGAAACGCTCGGCCGACCTTTGGCTGAGGCTGCCTTTTTAGGGCGTGCGAGTAATATTAACCTAGTGACGGATTACCGCTCGGCGGCAAGTGAGTATCAGTACTGCATTTATGGCGAGCAAGGCTGTCAGGTGCAGCATAGGCAGAATGACATGTCGCGAGTAGGCGTTGGTGCTGGCATTGAGTACTTTGTGCCTAATAGCATTTTTTACCTGTCGGCGAGTATAAAGCGAAGTGAGCAAGAGCTTGAGTATCGCGCTCAGAGTCCAGCGGGTGACTCTTATTATTCGTACGATAGAAATAAAACGTATTGGTCTGCCGCGGTGGGGGTGATGCCGGTTGATGGATGGTTGATCGCCGCCAATTTTGGCGAGAACGATGAGTTTAATGGCAGTGAAAGCAGTCTCGAAACCAAATATGTATTACCGTTGGGGGAGCGAGCGCTTAACCTAACCGGTGAGTATTATATTGACAATCATGGCTACCATTACGTCGACTGGAAAATAGGTGCCGATTACTATTTTAGTCCAACGTTTAGCGTAGGGGGTACCTACGCTGACGGTGATACTTATGGGATTCGGGCAGAGAAGTTTTTTACAGAGTCTTTTAGTCTTGCTGTTGACTACCAAGAAGGTGATTACGAGGAGTCTTTTGGTGTTTCCTTAAAAGCACGCTTTTAAGATTTGCGCTGATTTAACAAGGTGACACAAAAAGGCCGGCCATGGTGCCGGCCTTTTTGTGTTGGTGGCGCTATTTGGTGATGCGTGCAAACTCATCAAAGTAGGTCGGGAAGGTCTTGGATGTACATTTGGGGTCGTTAATAACAATCTCGGCATCGCCAAAACTGGCCAGCGAAAAGCACATGGCCATGCGGTGGTCGTTGTAAGTGTCGATGGCAGCGCTTTGAATGTGCTCGGGTGGCTCGATGTAAATGTAATCGTCGCCCTCTTCTACGGTGGCTCCCACTTTGCGCAGCTCGGTTGCCATGGCCGCCAAACGGTCGGTTTCTTTAACACGCCAGTTGTAGATGTTGCGAATACGGGTTGGCCCCTCGGCAAACAAGGCGGCGGTGGCAATGGTCATGGCGGCGTCGGGGATGTGGTTTAAATCCACGTCTACGCCTTTTAAATTACCCGTGCCTTTTACTTCAATCCACATATCCGAGTAAGTCACCTCGGCGCCCATTTGCTTCAGTACCTCGGCGAATTTTGCGTCGCCCTGAATGCTGGCGCTGCCGGTGCCGTGTACTTTTACCGGGCCACCACCAATAGCGGCAGCCGCCAAAAAGTACGAGGCCGATGAGGCGTCGCCCTCGACCATAATCTCACCCGGCGATTGATAGGTTTGCTTACCTGTAACGCTAAAGCTTTGATAGTTATTGTTGGCGACGCTTACGCCGAACTTGGCCATAGTGTCGAGGGTAATATCGATGTAGGGTTTAGAGACTAGCTCTCCATCGACGTTAATGGTCGTGTCGCCAGAAAACAGTGGCGCCACCATTAATAGTGCGGTCAGGTATTGGCTAGAGATATTACCTTTAATGCTAACCTCTCCGCCGGTCAGCGGTTTGCCTTTAATCAGCAGTGGCGGAAACCCATCGTCCTTTTGATAGCTAATATCGGCGCCCAGCTGACGCAGAGCATCGATCAAATCGCCAATCGGGCGTTCGTACATGCGCGGCTCGCCGGTAATGGTAAAGTCACCGCTGCTTGCGGCTAGGGCGGCGGTGAGTGGACGTACCGCCGTGCCGGCGTTGCCGAGGTACAAGACTGCCGCTTCGTCGATGGCGAAGGTGCCACCTAAGCCGTCGAGGGTACAGGTTTGTTTGTCGTCGCTCAGCTGGTAGTTCACGCCCAGCGCGGTTAGTGCGCTCAGCATATGGCTGACGTCGTCGCTGTCGAGCAAATTGGTAATGGTGGTTTGGCCTTTAGCCAGTGCGGCCAGCAGCAAAATACGGTTAGACAAGCTTTTGGAGCCGGGCAGGGTGACTTCGCCCCGTGCGCTAGTGATGGGTGATAGGGTCAAGGTTTCCATAAATTGCCGGCTCGTGTCAGAAAAAGGCGGTATTTTACCGGAAACCGCCACCGCTGCGCTATGGGTAGCACGCAATCGTGAGCCGACAGCGCGCGCGGCCTTTTACGTGTTACTCAAAATCGTATTTAAGTGGTAATTGTTCGCGGATGGCGTCGAGTACTTGCATGATGCCGAGGGTCTCGGCCAGCGGAATAATTGGGCTTTCAAGCTCGCCGGCGCGAATACAGCGAGCGGCCTCACGCACCTGAAAGATAAAGCCGTTGTCGGCGTTGCGGTTACTGATGGTTTCAGTCTCGCTCCACTCGCGCCCGTTAAGCTCGCGCAGGGTAAATGCATCGGCCGATTGAAAGTTGGGGTAGTCGATGCGTCCAGTGGCGCCAAATAAGCTGACTTCTTGCCCCAGCAGCAAATTAAAGCTGGTGTTAACCGTGGCGATACAGCCGGAGGGGAAGACTAACTGGTACGAGGCAATTTCATCTATCCCGGTATTACTAAAGTGACAATGGCTGTGACTGATTTGCGGCAGCTCGCCCAACCAAAAGCACAGCATACTGATGGGGTAAATGCCCATATCCAGGGTTACGCCACCGGCCAGTGCGGGGTCGATTAAGCGCGGTAGGTAGTAATCGGGGGCAATGCCGCCGAAGTTGATATTGGCAACTTTGACGGCGCCGATACGTCCGCTTTGGATGGTATCGCGCAACGTAATCATGGATGGCAAAAACCGTGTCCAGATGGCTTCCATCAAAAATACTTTGTGCCGTTTGGCGCAGTCGATTAGCACCTGAGCTTGCGGCGCGTTGACCGTGAAGGGTTTTTCAATCACTACATGTTTGCCGTGGGCGAGGGCAAGCAGGGCGTTGTCGGCGTGAAAGTTGTGAGTGGTGGCAACGTAAACCACGTCGATATCGTCGCGCGATACCAGTCGAGCGTAGGTTTCACTGTCGATTTGGTATTGATCGGCAAAGGTTTGGGCGCGCTCGGGGGATTTGGATGCGACGGCTACCAGCTCATTGTCGGGCTCTAGGTTAATCGCCTCGGCCATTTTATGAGCAATAATACCGGCACCGATAATGCCCCAACGGATAGTTTGATTGGACACGAGATCTCCATATTGTAGGGTAAGACTGTCAGGTGAAACTATTTTTAGTGTGTAAGAGCGTGGCGCAATTTTACCTTGGAGTAAATATGAGTGATGCAAAGATAGTCCAGTTAAGCAGTAAAGAAGTGTATAAAAACCAATGGTTGCGCGTACGGGAGGACCGTGTTCGTCGCCCCAGCGGTGCTGAGGGTATTTACGGCGTGGTCGAAAAACCTGATTTTGCCGTCATAGCCGCTATCGAAGACGATCATATCTACTTAGTTCAGCAGTACCGCTACACAGTGGGTGGTCGTTTTTGGGAGATGCCGCAAGGCGCGTGGGAGCAAAACCCCGATGCTGACCCGGCCCTGCTGGCGGCTGGCGAGCTGCGTGAAGAGACAGGCTTGGTAGCGGATAAGCTGACACAGCTGGGCTACCAGTACCTGGCCTATGGTTTTTGCGATCAGGGCTACCATATCTACTTGGCCGAGCATTTAAGCCAGCAGGAGCGCAAGCTCGATGCCGAGGAGGAGGACCTAATCGTAAAGCGCTTTAGTTTGGTGGATATGCGTCAAATGATACTCGACGGTGAGATTCGTGACGCCACTACGGTTAACGCCTATGGTTGGTTGCATTGGCGGGGGTATTTGGGCAAGGCGTAAAGCGCGCGCTAGTCCATCCACTGGGCGCCATTGCATGTCGGGCCCGGTGGTCTATAGTTTTAATGCTAGCGTAGGTGTTATATCCAGCGAAATGCTGTTTGCTTGATTGGGGGCGTTAGACTTACTGCACTAGGCTGCGGCTTAGGCCTTAACCGCCCCGCAATCCCGATCATGGAATCATTCTATTCACCTGATGAGATCATCCAATGCGATTGCCGGCAGCAACCCCTGCACCAACAACAATAAAGATAGCCGCAGTAGGGCTCGGTTTATGGCTGTCGGCCAGCGCAGTGGCCGACACCGTGGCCAGCTCTGCTAGTGCGCAAGCCGCTACCGCCAAGCCCGCCAGCAATGTCTTGTCTGCAGGGGTATGGGGGACCTACCAATACCTGCCGGACGACCCGGCCAATAAAAACAGCGGCGGTGAGTTTACCGGCGAGGCGCTCATCCTGTATGCCGACGGCGACGCCGGTGACAGCGGCAATTGGCTGTATTCCGCCGAGTTTCGGGCCGGACCCGGCAGCTTTACCGACCCTGATAACAACTCCAGCGGCGATGACTTCGCCTTGCACAAGGCGTGGGTGGGCTGGCAGTTGGGAGATCAGCATACTGTGCGGGTGGGTAAGTCTCAGGTGCCATTTGGCTGGAAGACCGTTAACTTTTGGCCCGGCGATATTCTCTTGGCGGGCTATGGCGATCAAATGGATGTGGGCGCCAAACTCACCGGCAGTGCCCACCGGCTGAGTTACGATGCCGCGTATTATCACGCCGATGACTGGGGCGGTGTCAGTACCGATACGCTGGATGATAATGGTCACTGGGGTAGCTCCAGCACCTACCGCAAAGTCAAAACCTGGGTGGGCAATGCATCCTATGCGCTAACCAGTCAGCACTCGCTAGGTGTATCACTGCAACGCGGCAAGTTGCAAGATTTAACCGGTGACCCGGCTCGTCCTGTGAGCGGTAGCCACGAGGCCGCTGTTTTATATTACGAGGGGCAGCTGGGAAGCTTTTTCTCAAAAGCCTCGTACATCGCGGCATCGCGCGATTTACCCAAAGGTTACGCGAGTAGTGCCCAGCTAACACCTACTGTTAAGAATAAGCGCCTGACCGCAGAGGTGGGTTACAACCTGGGCCCTTGGGCTATTTATCTTGATGCTTCGGCCGCCGAGCCCGATACCGAGGGCAGTGAAGCCAGCACTGTTCGTGCGCTAGCCCCTGGGGTTCGTTACGATTATGGCCCGGGCTGGGTTTATCTTGAGTATCTTAACCAAGATGGTTACATCGATCGCAATGGTCAGGTGGGCGAGGGCGATTTTGAAGCGCTCTATCTATCGTTAGACTTTTATCTGTAAGTCTATTCACACAATTCGTTTTACTGAGTGGGGGAATCATGGCGTCTGAAGATGTGTCAGAGCGCGAACCAAAATCGTGGATAAAAATCAATCCGCCGGTGTTTTTTGGCGCGGGCGGCTTGTGCCTGGTGTTTGTGTTATTCGCGGTACTCATGCCGACAACGGCCGAGAGCTTGTTTGGCTCGGTTCAGGGGTGGGTAATACACTCAGCCGGTTGGTTTTATATTTTGGCGGTGGCGCTCTTTTTATTGTTTGTCGTGATTCTAGCGTTTTCCAGCTTTGGTAATATCAAGCTCGGCCCCGATCACAGCGAGCCGGATTACAGCTACGCGTCGTGGTTTGCCATGTTGTTCTCAGCCGGCATGGGTATTGGGCTGATGTTTTTTGGTGTGGCAGAGCCCGTAATGCACACCATGAGTCCGCCGGTAGGCGATCCGGGCACCGCAGAGGCGGCCCGCGAGGCGATGCGCATTACCTTTTTTCACTG
Organism: Gilvimarinus japonicus; assembly: GCF_042847215.1. Taxonomy (GTDB): domain Bacteria; phylum Pseudomonadota; class Gammaproteobacteria; order Pseudomonadales; family Cellvibrionaceae; genus Gilvimarinus; species Gilvimarinus japonicus. The sequence continues at coordinate 2,587,421 of NZ_AP031500.1, read as the reverse complement.
GGGCATACACGCCTGGGCTATTTACGCCGTGGTGGCGCTGTCGTTGGCGTACTTTGCGTTTCGCCACAACTTACCGCTAACCATTCGCTCAGCTTTGTACCCATTAATTGGCGATAAAATCTACGGCCCCATCGGCCACGCGGTGGATATTTTTGCCGTGCTGGGCACTTTATTTGGTGTGGCCACCTCGCTCGGTTTTGGGGTGATGCAGGTCAATGCGGGGCTCAATTATTTGTTTGATGTGCCGTTGGGAACGGGCATTCAGGTGCTGCTGATCGCGATTATTACCGTGTTTGCCACTATATCAGTAGTGCTCGGTCTCGATGGCGGCATTCGGCGAGTGTCCGAGTTAAATTTAATACTGGCGGTGGTGTTGGTGGTGTTTGTGTTGCTGGCCGGCCCGACTGTTTATTTGTTGCAAACTTATGTGCAAAACATTGGTTACTATCTATCCCGTATCGTCGATACCACCTTTAACTTGTACGCCTATGAGCCCTCCGGCTGGATTGGCGGCTGGACGTTGTTTTATTGGGGCTGGTGGATTGCCTGGTCACCTTTTGTAGGGATGTTTATTGCGCGGGTATCCCGTGGCCGCACCATTCGCCAGTTTGTGGTTGGTGTATTAATGGTACCGGTGGGCTTTACCTGCCTGTGGATGACATTTTTTGGTAACACCGCGATCCACATGATCATTAATCAAGGTGTTACGCAATTGGCCGATGCGGTCGCCGCCGACACTTCGGTAGCGCTGTTTCAGTTTTTTGAATATTTACCTTTCTCCACGATCGCCTCGTTATTGGCCACGGTACTGGTGGTCACCTTTTTTGTTACCAGCTCCGACTCGGGCTCACTGGTGGTTGATATGCTTACCTCCGGCGGCGAAGGTGACGATACTCCGGTTTGGCAGCGTATTTTTTGGTCCGTCACCGAAGGTGTTATTGCCGCCGCACTGCTGATGGCCGGCGGTTTACAGGCGTTGCAAACGGCTACCATCGCCAGTGCGTTGCCGTTTACGTTTGTGATGCTGTTAATGTGCTGGGGGTTACTGCGCGCGTTGAGGCTAGAGATGGTCAAGCGGATTAGCCTGCGCGACGCCATGTTAGCGCCGCGTGTGGCACACAACCCGGTCAGCTGGGAGAAACGCTTGTCGCGCATTGTCCGCAACCCTAACCGCGATGAAGTGCTTAGCTATTTAAGTACGACAGTCAGCTCGGCATTGGAGCGGGTGGCGGCTGAGCTGGGTAACAAAAATATTCGTGCACAGGTCGAAAGCGATGAGCACGATAGGACATGGCTCAATGTTTTTCATGGCGACGAGGCCGACTTTTTTTACTCGGTGCATGTTCGGCCATACACTCCAGCGTCTTTTTCTATGCGCGATACGCGTGCCAGCCGCGGTGAAAAACTGCGCTATTTTCGCGCCGAGGTTTACCTAAAAGAGGGTGGCCAAGATTATGATATTATGGGCTGGAATGAAGAGCAGGTAATTGCTGACGTGCTCGATCAGTATGAAAAGCACATGCATTATCTCGATGCCGTGCGTTAACCGAAAAGAATCAATAAGGGGCGGGTAAGTGCAGCAAGAAGTTGTCATTGTATTGATTACCTGGGCCGCCGGAGTAACGGCGTTAATCGGTGGCTTTGCCGCCCGCTATGAAACTTTTAAAGAGAGCGTTGCCAAGCAAGAGTTTATTCATGCCATTGTCGCCTTTGGCGGCGGCGCTTTGTTGGCCGCTGTGGCATTTGCGTTGGCACCGCACGGTATGGAGGTGCTGTCGCCACTGGTGTTGGCGGTCAGCTTTTGTGCCGGTGCGTTAATTTTTTGTGCGCTGGACGCTTATCTTGCCAAGCGCGGCGGTACATTTTCGCAGTTTTTAGCGATGTTGATGGATTTTATCCCCGAGGCAATATCGCTGGGCGCCATTTTTGCCGAGAACCGCCAAATGGGTTTGGTGTTGGCGGCGTTTATTGGCATGCAAAATCTACCCGAGGGGTTTAACGCATTTCGCGAGCTGAAAAAAAGTGGTGTGCGTGGCCGCACGATTTTATGGGTGTTTTTGGGGGTGAGCTTCTTGGGGCCACTGGCGGCATTAATGGGGCATTATTTTCTTCAGGGTCGCGAAGAGGTCACCGCCGTAATTATGTCGTTTGCCTCGGGTGGTATTTTGTATCTTATTTTTCAGGATATCGCCCCGCAGGCGTCTATGCGACGTCACTGGTCGCCACCACTGGGCGCTATATTGGGTTTTTTGGTCGGTATGCTGGGGACTGTCATTATCGCTTAAATCAGAGCCCAATAAGCGCTTGATGGAGGTGGCATGATTAACGCCATATTTTTTGATTTGTCGGGTGTGCTCTACGATGACGATACACTGTTGCCCGGTGCACTGGAAACCTTAGCTGCGTTGCGCGCAAAAAATTACACATTACGTTTTCTGACCAATACCGCAACAAAGTCTCGCGAGCAGATAGTCGCCAAGCTGCAAAACCTTGGCATCGAACTTAGCCCTACCGAGCTATTCACCGCCCCCGATGCGGCGCAGGCCTATGTCAAACAGCAGCGGTTAACTCCCTTTGCCTTAGTGCACCCGAGTATTCAGCCGCTGTTTGCTGTGAGCGGTGCGCCTAACTGTGTGGTGTTGGGTGATGCCCGCGAGGAGCTTAACTATCACAACCTCAATAAAGCCTTCCGGTTGTTAGTCCAAGGTTGCCCTTTACTGGTTATTGGCGACAACAAATACTTTCCTGAGGGCCGCGAGCTAAGCCTTGATGCTGGCCCTTTTGCCCATGCCTTGCAATGGGCTGCCGACTGTAAGGTGCGAGTATTTGGCAAACCCAGCGCCGATTTTTTTAACCAAGTGGTTGCCACCACTGAATTTGCCCCCAGCAAGTGCTTGATGGTGGGCGACGATGTGTTGGGCGATGTTGGCGGCGCCCGCGATGCAGGCTTGCAAGCGGTGTTGGTGGGTACTGGTAAATACCAGCCTGGCGATGCCGCTAAACTTACGCCTGCCGCCACTAAGGTTGACTCAGTCGCAGACATCTTACACCTGCTGTAACATAAGCATTTTGACCGAGACTAACCTATGCGCATTGCTTTAGTCGGGCTGGGCGATATCGCCCAAAAAGCCTATTTGCCCGTTGTTGCTCGTCACGCAGCGATTACGCCAATGTTATGCACCCGCGATGGCGCTGTTTTGCAGTCGTTGTCCGAGCGCTACCGCATTGCCGAGGCTTACGCCGACTACCACGAACTGCTGGCCGCGCGGCCGGATGCGGTGATGATCCACGCCAGCACCGCGAGCCATTACACCCTTGCTCGGGCGGCGTTAGAGCAGGGCATTGCGGTGTTTGTCGACAAGCCAATCAGCTACCAACTAGACGAGGCGGAGGCATTGGTAGCCTTGGCGCTGAATAGCGACACGCCTTTGTTTTGTGGTTTTAACCGACGTTACGCGCCTTTGTATCAAGCGCCGCTAGCCACACCGCCTGTGAATATTTACTATCAGAAAAATCGCCATAACTTGCCGGATGATGCCCGGGTGTTTATTTACGACGATTTTATTCACGTGTTAGATTTTGTTCGCCATGCTGCAGGTGTGTTAGATATCGACAGCGTAACTCCGTGGGTTAGTGCCTATTCTGAGCGGGGAAAACTGGGCAGCGTACAGGTGTGTTTTGCGTTGCATGGACGCCATTTTACCGCAGCCATGAACCGTTTAAGCGGCCAGGCGCGCGAGCGGCTAGAGTACAGTACACGTAATCAAAGTTGGCAGGTGGATAACGTCGCAACGGCAACCCACTACAAAGAAAATTGCGCTTTGCCTCTGGGGTTTAACGACTGGGATGACACCTTATACAAACGTGGCTTTGTCAGCATGATCGATGAGTTTATTGCGGCGGTACGCAGCGGCCGCGCCGACACCGACTATTTGGCCGGGGTTTTAGCAAGCCATCGTTTGTGTGAGCGAGTATTACAACAGCTGTAGTCGATGGGTTATGTCTGCCCCGCACGGTTGGGCGCGAGGCAGATCGCCGGCACAGGCTTTAGGGCGACGGCATAAAATCGTCTTGATCGTCGGCGGCACTTTCTACCGTTAGCTTTAGCTCTAGGGCGCCGTCTTTAACGCCGGTTTGCTCGCCCAGAATAACCATCACACTCGGCTCAATGGTGCGGCCAGCGGCGCTTAAGCTGGTCTCGGCCATGGCCGAATTGGCGTTGTCGGAGGTAATGGTGATGGCAAGCTCGTAACCGTTGTCGCCGGATACTGATACCGATGCTTCTTTACCTCCGCTAACTAACATCGAAGGTGTGCCCAATACTTGGCCGTCGGCGATAACGGTTGCGGCTACGTGATAATCGTTAACGGCGTGGGCGCTAAATGATAAGCAGGCAATGGCCGCGCCAAAAATAATACCAGACAAACTAGATCGTTCCATGAAGGTGCTCCCGGTTAAGTGTGTCGTAAAATAGCCGTGTTTTACCAGCTGCCCATTAAACCCAAGCACAGCTTAATGGTTACGGCGTTAAGAATGTCGATAAAAAATGCTCCTACTAAAGGAACAATTAAAAATGCTTTGGGCGAGGGGCCGTAACGGTGAGTGGTGGAGTCCATGTTAGCAATCGCCACCGGCGTTGCGCCAAGCCCGAGCCCCGCAAAACCCGCCGATATTACCGCAGCATCATAATCGCGCCCCATCACCTTGAATACGACGTAGATCGCAAATAAGGTCATAACTAACGTTTGCAGTAAGAGTGCAAGAATAATGGGGGTAAAGCTGTTAACCAGCGACCAAAGCTGCAGGCTCATCAAACTCATACCTAAAAACAAGCTTAATGATATCTCGCCAAACTTAGCAATAACGCCATGGCTTACCGGCAGCTTTAAGTGATCGGCGGCGTTGGTGAGAACAATGCCCGCGAACATCGCGGTGAGAAACCCTGGCAGCAGGATGTTGCGTTTGGATAGCAATTGGTTGGCCAGTTCGCCTAATTGTACACACAACGCAAGTAGCAAAATAACACCCAAAATGGCGCTTAGGCCCCAAGGTTTTTGATCTATCTCGGCGACTTCTATCTCTATATCGTGTTGTTCTTTTGCATCAACTAAGGCCGGTGATAATTGATTTTTTTCAATCAGCCATTTGGCAATAGGTGCACCGATAATACCGCCGGCGACTAAACCAAAGGTAGCAAAGGTGATGCCTATAGCGCCGGCATCACGCAGGCCTGCGGCCTCGGCTTCGGCGCCCCAGGCAATGGCGGTACCGTGGCCGCCGGCAAGCGAGATACTACCGGCCATTAAGCCGTACCCCGGGTGCACGCCTAGCACCGTGGCAAGCACGACACCGACGATATCCTGCAGGAGTAAAAACACCGCAGCCACCGCCACTAACCTGGCCAGTGCGCGGCCCCCGCTGGCCAGACTGCTTAGTTTGGCCGCAAGGCCGATGGTGGAGAAAAACACCAGCAGTAAAAAGTCGCGTATTTGCATATCAAACAGCAGCTGGACGCCACCAATAAAATACAAGGTGGCGGTCAGTACGCTAAACAACACGCCACCGGTAACCGACGGCGGGATATTACTGCTACCCAGCAGCTTAATGCGCTGATTAATGTAGATACCGACAAACAGTACCAGAATACACACGATGAGCGTGGGAATGGGCGGTAGAGTCAGGGTTGTCATGGCTGTCCTTGCGTTGCCTGAGCAATTGACTCTAATTATAGCGGTATTGATACAAAAAAGCCCCGGTAAAACCGAGGCAATAGGAAGCGCGTTTTTAAAAAGCCTGAGCCTAAAATTGATAGGCTACCGTTGCTTTGATGTTGCGGCCAGGCTCGTAGTCAGTCAGGTACAGCTGACCAAAACGGGGGTGAAAACTGGTGCCCGTGCGCGATGACTGCGACGCGTAAAACTCGTCAAATACATTGTCGATGCCGGCGGTAAGCTGCAACCGTTGCAGCGGTTGCCACTGCAGCGAAATATTGTGCACGGTAAAACCATCTTTGGCGTTTTCGAGGGATGCGCCATCCAGGTCTGGGCCTGCGGCCACATCATCTACCATCAGGACATCATAGTGCAGCGCTAAATCCAGATTGCTAAAGGTGTAGTCAAGGTTAACGCTCCAGGTGTCGCCCTGCTGGCGGTCGATGCGGGCACCCTGGTACTGGCTGTACTCGTCAAAGGCGTCCAGTTCACTTTCGGCATCCGAATAGGTGATCAGCGCGCGCAAACCGCCAATGTCGTACCCCACGTATGCCTCAACCCCTTCAATCTCCATATCGCCGACGTTGTCCATGGCCGGACTGGCGTATTGGTATATGTAACCGTCGATTTCAGTGTTAAAGAAGGTCGCCCCGACGCTGAACAGGTCGGCGCCCAAAATGGCATCGCCGTAGGCAAATGCCAGCTCGTTGTTGACGCCGCTTTCGGCTTCTAGCTCAGGGTTGGGGGTTTCAAACAGACCGGCACCGGTAAACACCTCGGATAACTCCGGGCCTTTAAACAGTTCGGTGCTGGATGCTTTAAAAACCAGCGCATCGGTGGGCTGAAACTCGGCGGCGATGGAGGTGGTGACATCGTCGTAAGATTTATCCACCACGGTCGAGTTGACGTCGTACTCATCAAAGCGCACACCGGGGATCACTGCAAACATGCCAAATTCGATGCGATCCTGAACAAAAACGGCCGAGTTGGTAGCGTCTTCGCTTGAGGAGTCAACGCCGCCTTCGATGTAGCTGGCCTGGTATTCGGTCTCGTACTTAATTACGTCAACACCGTAGGTAAGGGTTTGGTTGATGCTACTGCCAAACTCGGTTTCGCCGATGATGTTAAAACCGGTATTTTTTGCATCACCCTCAACAATGGCCGCCCAGGTAACAAAATCGGGGTTTTCGGCGTAGCCGCTTTCATCGCGCCACAGGTTACTTTCGTTTTGGAACACCGCCGCTTTAATTTCGGTGTGGCTACCAATAAGTAAATCGTAATTGGCGGTAATGGTGTCGCGGCTAAACTCGGTAGGCCATAACAGCGGCACACCCAAAGAGTTGGTAATTGCCAAATCGGTAGCTAAGCCCATATCGGGGCGGTAGCTGTAGTCGCCCTCGTCGGTGTATGACTCGTAACCGATCTCCAAACGCTGGCTGGGGGTAAAGTCAAAACCGACCTTAATCAAGGCGTCATCTATCTCGCCCTTAAGGCCGCGCACCGTGCCGTCGGTACCGGGCAGCTCGTTGCCATCACTGCCGATAATCTTGCCGCCACCGACCTCGTAATTGTCGCGTTCTACCCGGTTGTAGTAGGCCAGCAAATCCACAGTGTCGCCCAGTTGCGCAAACGCTGCGATTGAGTAGTTGTGGCCCGAGTTATCGCTGGTGGTGCCTTGCAGGCGTGCGCCAAAGCTTTCACCTGCGGCGAGCATGTCTTTCGCCTCTTTGGTTTCAAAGCGCACCGCACCGCCTAAGCCACCGTTAATCACCGAGTTGGTCCCTACATCAATATCCACCGATTTAAGAATATCGGCGTGAATTTGCAGGTTACCCATATGGTGATACATGTACGTATTTTGGTTGGCGCCATCGATGCTAATACGCAGGTCTTTGTCATCCATGCTGCGGATGGTAATGCGTTGGTTCATCGAGTGGGCACCGCCCACATCCACCCCCGGGATCGTGCGCAGCAAGTCGCTAATGTGGTCGGCTTGGCGCATGGTGATATCGGTGGTGTCCATATACACGGATGAGGCTTTTACCTCGGTGCCCCATACAACGACTTGCTCGATCTCGGCAGGTGCATCACTGCTAGAGGCAGAATTTTGTGCGAATGTGGCTCCCGAGGCGGCCAATAAAGCCGCGGCGGCACAGGTTGATTTAATGGGCATGGGTATTCCTATAAGTGGGATTGTGTAACGTTCGTTAATATTGATGAGAATCATTTTTATTTATGATACATTTGCCAAAGCGAATAAGCAGGCTGCAAAATCGTCAAATGGCTATGGTAAATCGTCAAACTGAGGCGAGTGCGGGGTTGCCAACATCAGGGAGGCCTTAGGCCGTGCAAAAGCTGCGAATAAAGCCCAGTAAAAGCGATTCAATCGACGCCAACCAGTTGCGCCAATTGGTGGGCCCGCTCGCGTCCGATCATCGGTTGCTGGGCGAGGCGAGTGGCCCAATGCTAAAAGGACATTTTTTTAGCCGCCGCTTTGGTGCCGATATGTCGGTACACTGCGTGGATGCCCACGAACTAGAAGATCGCGCCAGCAGCAGTGAGTGCCCTGCAGGTATTAGCATTAATATTTTGTTGGCCGGTGCGGTGCAATTTAGTCTCGGGGCGCAGCAGTATGAGTGCCGCGCCGATGACCGGCCCCTTGGGCTTGGTTTGCGCTTGGCCGAGCGCGAGCTGTTTACCCGTCAACTGCGCCGCGGCGCTTATGTTTGCAAAGTTAACGTCAGCTTAAGCGAGGCCTGGGTACGCGAGCGCTTTGATGGCGCGCTACCTGATATTGGCGTATCCACTGCGCGTCAGCAGCCAGTCGTAAGCTGGCAGCCCGACGAGCCGCAACTGCTGCTAGCCCATAAATTACTCAGGTTAAGTGTAGGTGCCGAGGGCAGTGCTGAGGCTAAAACCAAAACGCAGGCGATGATCTCCATGGAGGCGGCCGCCATTGAGCTGGTGGGTCGGGTGTTGCACGGTGAGGGCAGGTCCGAGCCGCTCGCGGCAAACTCTGCCAATAGGGCGGCCGATGCGTTGCGCCAATTACTCGAACGAGACCTGGCCGGTACGCTCGGTTTAACCGCATTGGATCTAACCTCACTGGCCCACCGCGCGGGTATGAGCGTGAGCACCTTACAGCGTCGTTTTAAATCCGAGTGCGGCATGACGGTGATGGAGTACGTGCGCCAACGCAAGCTCGAGATGGCACGCAACGCCCTCGTGGTAAAAGGCCGCTCGCTGCAAGAGGCGGCATTTCTTGCCGGTTACGAGCACTCGTCTAATTTTATCAGCGCTTTTAAGCGACGCTTTGGGGTGACACCGGCAAACTTAGTGCGTCAGCACCGCGCTGACTTGTAGCGGGCGGCAAACTTGCTTACATCTGCCGCTCGGAACTGTCTCTGGTATTGCCCTGGTGCGTTGCGCTAGACTTTGTCATCTCAACTCCCATAAGCTTTGGATTTTACCGCTTCAAGGATCGATTATGTCCGCTTTTTCTACTCGTCATTTACCGGCTTTACTATGGTCGCTTATCGCGTGTGTTGCCTCTGTACAGGCTTGGGCTCACGGCTCAGATGAACACAACCACGATCCGACTGACAGCACCGCTGAGTTTGTGCAAATACACGCAAGCGATGTGGTAAACCCCTGGACTCATCTGAGTTTTAATAACGACCCTAACGCATTTCAGTTTGCCATTGTTACCGACCGCACTGGCGGTTTGCGCCCTGGTGTGTTCTCGCAGGCCGTCGATAAACTAAACCTATTGCAACCCGAGTTTGTGGTCAGCGTGGGAGATTTGATTGAAGGCTACACAGAGGATCGCGCGCAACTGGCTACCGAGTGGAACGAGTTTGACTCCATGGTGAAGCGCTTAGCCATGCCGTTTTTTTACTTGCCCGGCAATCACGATTACACCAACCCGGTGATGGCCGATGTTTGGCGCGAACGCTATGGCGCCAGCTACTATCACTTTGTTTACCGCGATGTTTTATTTGTAATGCTTAATTCCAACGACGGCGGCAGTACGCATACGATGTCGGGCGAGCAAATCGATTGGTTAAAAGGCGTATTAAAAGCTAACCCAGAGCCTAAGTGGACGCTGGTGTTTACTCATGCGCCCCTGTGGGATAGAGACGAGCAAGACCGCTGGAGCGAGGTTGACGCCTTATTAGAGTCGCGCCACTACACCGTATTTGCCGGCCATCATCACCGCTATGTAAAAACCGAGCGCAAAGGCCATAAGTATTTCACGCTAGCCACCACCGGCGGCATTAGCAGTATGCGCGGCACGCGCTTTGGCGAGTTTGACCATGTGGTGTGGGTTACCATGAGCGATGACGGCCCCATTATCGCCAACTTATTGCTCGACGGCATTTGGGATGAAAACGTGCGCACCGCACAAATGCGCGACAATCAAAACAACATGATCGACAAAGGCCGCTTGTCGGCCCCGGCATTATTGCATCGCGGTAACTTTACCGAGGGCACCGCCGAACTGCGCTTTACCAACGATTCAGATATTCCCTACACGGTAACGACAACCGCCCGCGCCAACCAAGGTTTTAGTGTGATAAGTGATTCACCACAAACCCTTACCGTGCCGCCCAACGAGGTGCGCACCATACCCGTAGCGCTAAAAAGTAGTAAGCCTGCGAGCGGCAATCACAACGCCGCCCATGTAGATTGGCAGCTTGAGTACAAAGACGGTGATACACCCATCACCTACGACGGCAGCCGCACCATTGCCGTAAGTCGCGAATACCCGATTAAGCCTATTGCCGATATTGAACTCGACGGTAAGCTTACCGAGTGGCAGGGCCACGAGTTTTTTAACGCCGCTGACAACCAGTACTTTCAGGCAGAGAATTGGAGTGGCTTAAGCGATGCCGACTTTAGTTGGTCAGTGGCCGAAAGCGGCAAGTTTTTGGTGCTCGCGTTAAAAATCACCGACGATACCCTGGTGCGCAACGACAGCGAAATCATCTGGAGCCAAGATGCGATGCTTATTACCCTAGATGCGCGCCCCAAAAGCCGACGCTTACTAAAACAAACCTACGACAACCGCGTGCCCGGCGAACGCTATATTGTGTTACAGCCAACCGCGAATGGTTTTGTTAGCGCGTTAAAAGGTACCCCCAAAGTGCCTGACTCTGTGCGTCAGAAAGTAGTGTTGACCGACTCGGGCTACACCGCTGAAATCGCGATTCCATTTAGCTTGCTTGATGCCGATCATGGCAGCGAGTGGGACGGTGTAAGGCTGAATGTGCTGCTGCGTGATGTCGACCCGAATGAGCCCGGAATGGTAGGGCGCGAGTGGTTGTCGGCCTGGGGGTATGAAACAACGGTGGCGGGGAGTGGGAGTTTTTATCGTTTGGAGTAACGTGTGTTGCTCTGGATGATCGCGCTTTGTATCAGGTTTTATATCGTCATACCGGCCTTGAGCCGGTATCCAGTGGTTTTGCTGTCTACGTAGTGGTTTGGGTGGCATACGATGGCAATGGTTGGTTATTACCTTGTGTGCCCTTAGTCGCCGGGCGGGCGAGTCACTTTTCTGTTTGGGTGGCCTCAATGGGTCAACGCAACACGTAGATTATTACCGTGTTGGGGAGGACTTTTGATATGACAAAAACCATTAAGACTAAAATTAGCGCCAAAGACAGTGGAGACCTTTGGAGGCGATGGGCGTTAGGGGAGTCTTTCGTGTCTATTGGTTTCGCGCTACTCAGAGACCCTAGTACGATCAGGCAGTATATTCGTCGTGCGGGAGGTATTGCTCCTCGAGCTAAGAAACGTCGCGCCAGTGCGCTGACACTGAAGGACCGGGAAGAAATTTCACGCGGAGTCGCCGCTAACCGGAGCGTTCGCGATATTGCTCAACAGATAGGCCGCTCTCCTTCCACGATTGCTAGAGAGTTGAATCGTAATGGCCGAAGGAGCCTTTATCGAGCGGTTGATGCTGACCACGCAGCTTTTACTCGAGCGCGTAGACCGAAATCTTGCATGCTTAGCCAGAACAACCGACTTCGAAATATAGTGGCCGACAAGCTGTCGGATGACTGGTCGCCACAGCAAATTGATGGCTGGCTAAAAGCTCAATACCCAAAAGACAGGAGCTACTGGGTGTCACACGAGACTATCTACCGCAGCTTATATATACAGGCACGAGGTGTCCTCAAAAAGGAGCTTCAGAAGCATTTGAGGCGTCGCCGAAGCTACCGTAAACCCAATGGCGTACAAAAAGAGCGCAGGGGAGTGATAACGGACCTTGTCTCTATTAGTGAGCGCCCCGCAGAGGTCGAAGATAGAGCCCTGCCAGGCCATTGGGAGGGAGACCTGATCGAAGGGAGTCAAAATAGTTATATTGCAACCCTAGTAGAGCGGTCGACGCGCCACTTAGCTCTAGTTAAAGTAAATAGCAAGGAAACCTCAGAGGTTGTTGAAAAACTTATACGGCAGTCGAAGAGTATTCCACAAGAGCTTTACAAGTCATTAACCTGGGATCGCGGTTCAGAGCTAAAGCAGCACAAGCAGTTCTCACTGGCAACGAATGTTGATGTGTATTTTTGCGATCCTAAAAGCCCTTGGCAAAGAGGCAGCAACGAAAATACCAACGGGCTGTTGCGGCAATACTTTCCCAAAGGTACCGACCTGTCGGTTCATTCGCAGGCACACCTGAACAAGATTGCGAGAAAGTTAAATGAGCGTCCCAGAAAAACCTTGGGTTTTGCAACGCCCGCTGATAAATTTGCACAATGTGTTGCACTGACCGGTTGAGATCAAGTGGCCAGAAAAGTGACCAAAAGAGGCCACCCCGGCATCTCAGCCCTAACGGGTCCCCTCTCTCCGGCCTATTTTAGCGGGCCGTCTCGACACTGCGTCCCTGCACTGACGAGACTTACGTGAGCGTCCTGCTCACTTACCCCCTAAAATAGACCTGCGCTCGGCTGGCTACAGGGGCCCCAAGGCGGTGCTTCGTAGCTCGCTGAACCGACGTAATATTTTTACATCGTCATACCGCCCTTGAGCCGGTATCCAGTGGCTTTGTTACCTTCTTAGTGCTTAAAATGCTATACGGTCGCAATGGTTGGCATAAAAATCATCGTTGGTTAGTATTATTAAATAACAAGCGCTTACACAATATCGGCACATATTCATACGGCGAGCAGTGTTTAAATGGATACTTGTATTTAGCTCCATTTATTCTCTTCCTTTTGGCTCTTTTACGGGGCAAACGCGTAACCGCGCGTTTATTGTGAGCCGGCTTACGTTGACCTTTCTAAGATAAGCGATTCGGCGCTTTTTTCGTTATAAAATTAACGGGGTATATCTTGGTGCTAAAGTGTATTCCATACAAGAAAAGTTGCCGGGCGTATTTTTTAACTCGCACACCAATAAGGTTATAAGCATTAAGTATGGGAGTGACTTATGCGTCGAACATTTTCATTAATTATTTTTGCATTTTTCTTCAGTAACTCAAACGCGTCTGAGTTGTGTGAAACTTTATACCGAGCTTCAGAGCTGGGCGAGTATAATACAGTGACAGAGATAGTTTCATCGAATTTAAGTGTGGCTTCATGCGCGGGAAAATGGGGGTATACCCCGCTGCATGGAGTGGTAAGTGGTCATGGTGTATTGGTGAAAGGCGATTTGGATATAATAAATTATCTAATTAAAAATGGTGCCAATGTGGAGGCAAAAGCGGATGGGGGAATTACTCCATTGCATATAACACCGTACCCAGAGGTGGTTGACCTCCTTGTCAAGCGAGGTGCAAACCTTGACGCGACTGACGATGATGGCTCTACGGCAATAATGTTTAGCGTGGAAGACAATAATGGCTCAGCTGCTCTGCTGAAATTGCTTGAGTTGGGCGCTAATGTCAATCATCGCAACAAAAGAGGTCAGTCTGCGCTCGATATTGCATATAGTAGAGAGGAGCAAGATAAGGTCAAAATACTTAAGAAATATGGTGCCAAGTAGTGCTTAACCGTTAAGCTTTTACCCACCCGCAGAGCTTTTTTGTTTACCCACGGTTGTGCGATATAATCCGCTCTCGTATCAATTGGGGCGTGCCGTTGGGCTGTAATATAGCCTCAGCCGTGGCAGCCAACCTTGTTCTCTCAGCCTTACCCATCAAAAAGTCGACATTTTATGCTCAACACCTCTTTAACACGCCTAAATAAGTACATTAGCGAGAGTGGTATGTGCTCGCGGCGCGATGCCGACCGTTATATTGAGCAGGGCAATGTGTACCTGAACGGTAAGCGTGCTCAGGTGGGCGATCAGGTGGCGCCGGGGGATGTGGTTCGCGTGAATGGCCAGCTTATCGAGCCGCAAGAGGCGGAGGATTTGATCTTTATCGCGCTGAATAAGCCGGTGGGTATTGTCAGCACCACCGAGAGCAGCGAGCGGGATAATATTGTTAACTTTGTGCGTCACAGTACCCGGATTTTTCCCATCGGGCGGTTGGATAAAGACTCTCAGGGGCTGATTTTTTTAACCAACAATGGTGATTTGGTTAATAAGATTTTGCGCGCCGGCAATAACCATGAGAAAGAGTATTTGGTGACGGTTAATAAGCCAATTCGCGACGATTTTATTACCGGTATGAGTCAAGGCGTGCCGATTCTGGGTACGAAGACGAAAAAATGTAAGGTTAGCAAAGAGGCACCTACCGTATTTAGGATTACGTTGGTGCAGGGGCTTAACCGCCAGATTCGCCGGATGTGTGAGCATTTTGGCTACGATGTGGTGCGGCTTGAGCGCGTTAAGATTATGAATATAAACCTTAAAGGCTTACCGGTGGGAGAGTGGCGCGACCTCACCGAAAAAGAGTTGAAGGTTTTGCTGGCCTCGGTAGAGGATTCGTCGTCGGAGGCGCCTGCTGGGCGTAAAAGCTCAAACAAAAGCGCGCCCAAAAAATCGCCGGGTAATGGGGCGAAGGCCCGAGGTAAGGGGGCACCGAAGGCAGCTGGCAAGTCAGTCGCCGGCAACAAGCAAAAGCCTGCGGCTGGAGGCAAGAAGAAGCCCTCAGCGGGGGGCAAGCCCGCAGCTAAGTCGTCGTCACGTCATAAAACGGGCGATAAACCGCGAGGTGGCGCAAAAAATAAGCCAGGGCCTAAAAGCAAGCCCGGCACTCGAGCCAAGCATAAACAAAAGTCCGGGCGCTCGGGGCCGCCAAAGAGTCGCCGCTAGCTATCCTTTAAAGCCTTTTGCCACAAAGTAGACTTCGCGCGATCTAGGGCGCGAGGCGTCGGGCTTGCGAATCACGACCTTATCAAACGAGCTGCGAACGTCTTTTAGGTATTCCTCGGAGCCCTCGCCCTGAAACACCTTGGCGACAAAACACCCCTTGGGTTTGAGTACTTGGCGGGCCATATCCAGCGCCAGCTCGACCAAATACATAGAGGATGCTTGGTCGGCGGCGTTTACACCGCTAATGTTGGGCGCCATGTCAGAGATGACTAAGTCTACCGGGGCTTCGCCCACGGCGGCCATGATTTCGTCAAACACGGCGTCTTCGGTGAAGTCGCCCTGAATAAAATCGACATCGGCCATTGAGTCCATGGGTAATATATCTGAGGCAATAACCCGCCCCTTGACGCCTACCATGGGAGCCACCACCTGCGACCAACCACCGGGGGCGCTGCCTAAGTCCATAACCATCATGCCGGGGCGCACGAGCTTGTCTTTTTTAATGATCTCCAGCAGTTTGTAGCTGGCGCGCGAGCGGTAGCCATCGGCTTGGGCGCGTTTTACGTAGGGGTCATTAACGTGCTCGCTAAGCCACTGGTTGCTGCTTTTTGATCTTGCCATGGTACGACTCTGCTGTGCCCGGTAAATAATAGCCGCATTATACGCATTCTGGCGCTGGGCCGTAACAGGGGGCTTATTGCCAACCCAGTAGCGAGCGGGCGCTTAGTTTTGTGGTGCTATCAGCTATCTACTCACGCCCGCTTCGCAGGCAGATATTTCAAAGGTACAATACGCCTATTTGGCGCCCTAGGCGCTGTTAGCCCCTTTGCCGGAGACACCGGCCAGGCCCTATTTTATGATCCGACTTACCGAACTCGCCTTACCCCTCGATCACCCCGCCGAGGCGCTGCCCCAGGTTGTCGCTAAACACCTTGGTGTGGCTCAGTCCGAACTGCAGAATTTGACTGTGTTTAAGCGCAGTTACGATGCCCGCAAGAAAAACAGCGAAATTAAGTTTATTTATATCGTCGATGTGGGCCTCACTAACGAGGCGACGGTGCTCGCGCGTTTTGAGAGTGACCACCATGTTCGCCCATCGC
Organism: Gilvimarinus japonicus; assembly: GCF_042847215.1. GTDB lineage: Bacteria > Pseudomonadota > Gammaproteobacteria > Pseudomonadales > Cellvibrionaceae > Gilvimarinus > Gilvimarinus japonicus. Next base: position 2,571,409 of record NZ_AP031500.1, on the reverse strand, counting down.
CCGATACTCATTATTACCCAGTGGCACAGGCGCCGGCGGAGCTAACCGAGCGGCCCGTGGTGATTGGTTTTGGCCCTTGCGGCTTGTTTGCGGCTTTGATTTTGGCGCAGATGGGTTTTAAACCCATTGTGCTGGAGCGCGGCCGCAATGTGCGCACCCGCACCAAAGATACCTGGGCGCTGTGGCGGAATAATGTGCTTACCCCCGAATCGAATGTGCAGTTTGGTGAGGGCGGCGCCGGCTTGTTCTCGGACGGCAAACTGTACAGCCAAATTAAAGACCCTAAGTTTTACGGCCGCAAAGTCATGCACGAGTTTGTTCGCGCCGGTGCCCCCGAAGAAATCATGTACGTCAGCAAGCCCCACATTGGCACCTTTCGTTTGACCGGTGTGGTGGCGGCCATGCGCGAGGAGATTATCGCCCTCGGGGGCGAGGTGCGCTTTGAAAGCAAAGTGGCGTCGCTTGATGTGGAGCAAAACCGTGTTCAGGGCGTTACCCTGGCGAATGGCGAGCAGATTAAAAGCCGCTATGTGGTGTTGGCCGTGGGGCACAGCGCGCGCGATACGTTTAGGATGCTGCACGATGTGGGCGTGTATGTTGAGGCCAAGCCTTTTGCCATTGGCTTTCGGATCGAGCACCCGCAATCGTTGATTGACCATGCGCGTTTAGGCAAATACGCCGGCCACCCCGACTTGGGTGCCGCCGATTATAAATTAGTGCACCACGCCAAAAACGGCCGCGCGGTCTACAGCTTTTGTATGTGCCCTGGCGGCACGGTAGTGGCGGCCACCTCAGAGGAGGGCCGCGTTGTCACCAACGGCATGAGCCAGTACTCGCGCAATGAGCGCAATGCCAATGCCGGTATTGTGGTGAGCATTAACCCCGACGAAGACTTCCCTGGCGGCCCGCTGGCCGGTATTGATTTACAAGAGGCGTTAGAATCCCATGCCTATGTAGCCGGTGGTAAAAATTACTGCGCGCCCGGGCAGTTGGTGGGTGATTTTATAAAAGCCAAGCCCTCCACAAAGCTAGGTGAGGTCGAGCCGTCTTACAAGCCCGGCATTACGTTGGGGGATTTATCGTCAACCTTGCCGAGCTATGCCATCGATGCCATCCGTGAAGCGCTGCCGGCCTTTGGCAAAAAAATTCGCGGCTTTGATCGCGCCGATGCGGTATTGACCGGCGTTGAAACTCGCACCTCGTCGCCAGTACGCATCAGCCGCCATCGCGATAGCCTGCAAAGCGTTAACACCCAAGGTTTGTACCCGGCCGGCGAGGGCGCGGGCTACGCAGGTGGTATTTTGTCGGCCGGTGTCGATGGCATTAAAATCGCTGAAGAGCTTGCCAAGGCGATGCTGAATGATCTGGCAGGTGAAGGCGAGACCCTATGAAGCTCGACGATATTAAAAAGCTTCACCAAAAAAAATACCGCACGGAGCTAGGTTGTTTTTTGGTAGAGGGCGAGCATCTTATTCTAGAGCTGCAAAAAGCCGCTAGCACTAATCCGTTATTAGCGTCGGCTAAGGTTTACGCTAGCGATAGCTATGGTGAGGTGACAACCGATTTTGAACTGGTGCGAGTTTCTGACAAACAAATGCAGAAAATATCCGACACCAAATCCCCGCAAGGTATCGTTGCGGTGGTGCCGCTTAGCGCCACAGTAGCGCCGTCGCAAACCGCCAGCGCCGAACGCACCATCTACCTGCACGAGATACAAGACCCGGGCAACCTAGGCACCATCTTGCGCACCTTGGCGTGGTTTGGTGGCTTTAAATGCGTACTTAGCCCCAACAGCGTTGACCCCTATAACCCCAAAGTGGTGCGCGCCAGTATGGGAGCGATTTTTCATATACCCATCGAAACAGATATTGCCCTAAGTGACTTGCAAGCGCGTTTTAGCACATTCGCCTGTTTGGACCTTAATGGCGCCGCGTTATCGGCACCATCGTTTAACCGCCACCGCTGCTTTATTTTTGGTAACGAAGCACGTGGCGTACCCCGCGAGCAATTAGCGAGTTTGAACGTAGAGTCGTTCTCTATACCCGGCAGCGGAGCGCTGGAATCGCTCAATTTAGCTACTGCGGTTAATATGTGTGCCTATGAGTTGAATCGTTAGCTAAACAATAGCGCAATTAATAAGGTCGCGGCGGCGTATCTATCAAGCGCACTGCCGAGCCTACAGTACGAAACTCTGAATGATAAAAATATTAAAGATAGGAGTGCCAAGATATCAAATACCTTTGGATTACCATATTTTCAATTATTTTAGTTTGGTCGGGCATTAATCCCAAAGATCAATTTACATGGTTGCTTGAAGTGCTGCCGGCCATTGTTGGGGTTGTGTTGATGGCGGCCACTTATAAGTCGTTCAGGCTTTCGCCTGTGTTGTATTTTTTTATTCTATTGCACTGCATCGTCTTGATGGTGGGTGGGCACTATACGTATGCCGAGGTCCCATGGTTTGATGGGCTGTTTGGCGCCGAGAGAAACAACTACGATAAAGTCGGTCACTTCTTTCAGGGTTTTGTGCCTGCGCTGCTTGCGAGGGAAATACTGATCCGCAAGAGAGTCGTCAATGGCGATTTTTGGCGCGGTATTATTATCGTGGCTATTTGCCTAGCGTTTAGTGCGTTTTACGAGCTGATCGAGTGGTGGGTCGCGCTGGCCTCGGGCGAGGATGCTGAAGCGTTTTTAGGTACGCAAGGCTATGTTTGGGATACGCAATCAGATATGGCGCTGGCGTTACTTGGGGCGCTTTGTTCTTTGCTTGTTTTGTCCGCGTTTCACAATCGCCAGTTAAAGCAAATGGCGGGGGAGTAGGCCGAGTGACACAGGCTTTTTAGCTTTTCGGGCAATGATTTGCTAGGCTTTTAGCCTCTTTTAAACCAAGCAACCTATAAGGTCTATTTATGACGACCCTTTCAGTCGCTCAAGTGGCGCTTGGCTTTGCGGTTATTTTGTTTACCCTGTTTGATGCCTTTGTGACGATTTTAAGTTTACGCGGCGGTGGTCCAGCCACTTCATTTATCTCGCGCAAGATATGGCGTTTAATGTTAGTGATGCACCGTGCTAAGCCATCGCACAAGCTGTTGTCTGTCAGTGGGCCGGTGTTGATGGTGCTGGTTGTTCTATTTTGGTATGGCATGCTAAATGTCGGTTGGTTTTTAATATTCCACTCGGCAGACACCAATATCATAAATAGTAATTCGCTAACGTCTGCCTCGGGCCTAGAAACTCTTTATTTTACTGGCGTTACTTTAAGTGGGCTGGGCTATGGCGACTTTACCGCAAGCGGCTTTCCCTGGACGCTATACAGTACCGCAGCAGTGTCTACAGCGACTTTGTTAACCTCTTTAGGTTTGTCGTATATTATTTCGGTAGTTCCCGTGGCGCTGGAGAAGCGTCAACTAGCGCATCAGATCAACTCAGTGGTGTCTGATCAGTCCACTTTGATTAAGCGGTTGCGAGAGCCCAGTGATGTTGCTTTTATCTGGGAAAAGCTGTTTTCGATTCAGCTAAATGGTACAAAATTTTCCACAAAATATGGCGCTTATCCAGTGGTGGCCTATTTTCACGCCTCCGAGGCGGTTAGCTCGTTCTCGCTTGCGTATTTAAAAGCATCGGATATCTTGTTTTACATCGCTAACCACCCGTCGCCCGAGCTTCGCCCGCCAGTAACTGCCGTAGCAACTATTAAGCACCTTATTACTTCACATAGCAAAAACCTAGAGCACATCATCGATAAGCGTGAGCCTGCACTTAATGTTAGGTCTGAGCGATACGAACCATTAGCTGTTATTACAGAACTAAGCAGTGCTGATTTTTCTTGGGAAGAGTACCAAAAGTTGCGGGATGTGTTGGTTACCGCGTGCCTTTACGATGGTTGGTAGCTAATAGTGACAGTTTTAGGGGATGAAGCGCAATCGTCATTTGTACCTACCGCCCCACATTGTGTATATCTGTAAAAACTTCATAAAAATTTTCCTCTTTACGACATCACTGTCGCTTTTATCTGCCTTTGCGTACTACAGCGGGTTATTCGTGGTGTTTGCGTGTCTAGTCTTCGGATTTTAACTTGGCATAACTAATGCAAAAACCGAGACACTTGTGTGACTTTCCGCTAACCCAGAGGGAGTTTTATGTCTATTTATACGTACTTGAAGCAAGATCACCAAAAAATTAAACATTTAATGAGTGAGATCGAAGCGCTGGGGCAAGAAGAATCAGGCCGGCGTAGTGAGTTATTTAACCAGCTAAAAGCAACCATCATTATTCACAGCAAGGCAGAAGAAAAAGCCTTTTACGATCCGCTAAAAAATCACACAAAAACCGAAGACGAAGTAGAACACGGAGAGGAGGAGCACCAGGAGGCTGAACAGCTCTTATCCGAGCTCACCGATTCGGAGTTAACCGGCGCCGCATGGTATCAGAAGTTTCTATCGCTTAAAGAAAGCCTGGAGCACCATATTGAAGAGGAAGAAAATGAGATCTTCTTCGATGCTAAGAAGGTTCTGGATGGCGAGCAGGCGGACTTCATGGAAACCGCAATGCGCAACGAGAAGCAGCGTCAGGTGGCCGACCAGTCCATTCAAAAGCGCCCTAATATCTAACCGGGAGAGCCGTCATGAGTGATAAACCAACGTCGTTTGCGCGTCAGCACCAGGCTCACCAGCCAGGAGATGAGCGAAAAATGCAGCCGCAGCCCGAGTCTTTTATGAAAGACTATAAGGCCGCAGGAAAGCTCACAGGTAAGATTGCTCTTGTGAGTGGCGGCGATAGTGGTATTGGTCGTGCCGTTTGTATCGGATTCGCCAAAGAGGGCGCGCAGGTCGCGTTTATTTACAAAGACGAAGACGCCGATGCTGAAATCACTTGTGAGCATATCCGCAAAGCCGGTGCGCCGGTGTTGGCGATAAAGGGAGATATCGCCAGCGCTGAGTTTTGCCGCGACACTGTGCGCAAAACTGTCGCGGAGTTTGGTGGGCTGAATGTGTTGGTCAATAACGCTGCCGAGCAACACGTTCAAGAGGACATTACGGATATTTCAGAGGCTCAGCTGCGCCAAACCTTTGATACTAATATCTTCGGCACATTCTTTTTGACCCAGGCGGCGATGGAACATTTAAGCGATGGGGACAGTATTATTAATACCACCTCTATTGTTGCTTATCGAGGTAAGTCGGTACTGCTGGATTATGCCGCGACTAAAGGCGCGCTTGTCGCCTTGACGCGATCTTTGGCAGGCAGCTTAACTGAGCGCAATATCCGGGTGAACGCCGTGGCCCCTGGCCCCATTTGGACACCGCTGATCCCCGCCTCTTTTAGCGCCGACGAGGTGGAAAACTTTGGCGCAAGCTCCCCCATGGGCCGCGCTGGCCAGCCCGACGAAGTTGCCCCCAGTTATATATTTTTAGCCTCAAATGACGCCAGCTATATGACCGGGCAAGTGCTGCACCCCAACGGTGGCACAGTTATTGGCGGTTAGCGTATCGGGCGGGCGCCCACCCGAGTGCCCGACGATCGTTATGCAGAACAGCTAGCCGTGTCAGTTTGCCACACAGTAATGGGGCCTATTGGTGTTTTTCGGCCCGGTTAAACCAGCGCCAGCCCAAGTAAAACGCAGCGGTTACGTAGGGAACGCCCCCAAGCACCCACATCAACAGGCCTGCAAGTTGCTGGTGCTGAAGAAGCCGCGACTCTCCGTACCACGAACTCTCTGAAAACGTCAGCAACGCCCCCAAGAAACCTGTGTGCATTAAAGTGACCAAAAGTGCGAGCAGCGCAGGCGGGGTATTATTATGTTGGCTGCGCAGCACCGACCACCAGAACACGCCAGCACTGACTAAAAAGCACAGGTGCTCAAACAAATGCCACCATAAATTTTCCAGCGCTAGCACGTACAGTACCGGTGTATGCCACAGCCAAAGGATGCCGCCGTGAATTAGCGTGGCGAGCATTGGGCGGCGGGCGATCAGCAAAAGAGGTTTAAAAACCAAACCCGCCAACGTGGGCTGCAAGGCATACCACTGCGATAAAGGCCGGGCGATAACCCACAAGGGCGCGATGGCAACCATCATCAGCATATGCTGCACCATGTGCGCTGCAGAGTTAGTTTCGGCCCAATCATCAAGTGGGCCAAATAAAGTTACAACACTCAGCGCATTGGCGATGTTAAACAGCCACCAATCGCGCTTGCTGGGGCGTTGCTTTAAGCAGCCCAGCCAGTAACTGACCCAGACAATCGCCAGAAGGATGGCGCCGGTTAATACAGCCGCTTCGCCTGGCTCGGTCAAGGGGTTGTGGGCGGCGGCCAGTGCGGGCCAGAGCATAAGCCCCATACCCACAGCACTGGTGTGAAGCAAACGAATTAAATACATGGCACTAACAACACTAAAGGTAGGCCGTTGATAAGCGTTGCAATGGCTGCCACGACATAGACAGATACGGCCACATAGTTAATAAATTGCGGCGTCGATGGAACACTCGCAGATTGTTTGTGATCGGGGGTGGCGGGCCTTGTTTTCTTTGTGAGCTTAATAATATGCCAGCCGCGGCGCGCTTGAAACAACAGCCCCAGGGTGACCGCTAATGTCAGTAACAGCAGCGCGATGTTTACCCAGTTAAAGGCCCCGCTTTGCTCCGGGGGCGCAAAGTGTTGGCAGCTGATCGATAGGCCTGCGTAAAGCACGACAAAATACAGTGCCCAGATGACTAAACCTAGCGTTAACTGTAAAGGATGAAACGGCGACAGCATTAGGCTAGATTCCACATGTTGGGTAACAAAATCACAACCGCATAAATAAGCCAAAAAGTGCCGGTGGTGTACACCCACCAACGTTGCACCACGTTTGGCTCGTAGGGCGCGTGTATGCCGACGTAATTTTTGCCCATACGCAACGCCTGCAATACCGTCATGATAACGGCTAAAGCGCTGTGCAATATTTGGTACAGCAACATAACGGTTATAACGGCGTCGTGAGCGGTATCTTGCGGTGCAAGGTTTGAGCTTTGCCAAACGCCCACGAGTATCACTAAATGGGTAAAGCCTAACCCCGAAATTCCCCACAAATGCGGCTGCAGGTGAGTGGCTATATCCCGGCGCAAGCGTTTGATCACCCGGTTAAACCAAAAAAGTGAAGCCGTTAGCAAACCCCCAGAGCTAAGCAGCCCCAGCCAGTGTACCGGCGGGTGACCCGGCACCTGCCAGTTGGGGGCCACTGTCCATAAATAGAGCCAGCCAAACAGCAGCGATAAAAACAATGAGCCGTTAGCCAGCAAGGTAACTTTCATCCCCCATAAGCCCGGGCCATCGTGGGTGCGCGAGTGCAGTGGTGGGTCGCCCTCAACCACTTGTGCGTTGGGCGCGGCGCGTGGGTGAGCGCCGTTCTCCCACGACCAGCGCAATAAAAAAGCGGTGCTGGTCAGTGCCATGATAATGGCGACTGTATAAAACTTACTGAGCAGGCAGATACACAGGCCGGCCGTCGCCAAGGCGGCAAAAAAAGGTAGCCAACTGTTGCCGGGTAAATGAATGATCTCACGAACTTTTCCGGTAAGCGGATCGGTGCCCCAGGTTTCCCGGCGGCCGTGATCAATCGTTGCCAGCCCGTGATGGCCGTGCTCAATGGTGGTTTGTAAGTCGGGGTTGTCCCACAGCGGGTGGCGGCTTGAGCACTCAGGCAAGGTGGCAAAATTATAGGCGCTGGGGGGCAGTGAGGTGCTCCAATCCAATGTGTCGGCGTTCCACGGGTTGCGCTTGGCTCGCTCGCCAAAGCGAAAGTGCAAGATAATATCCAGTAAACAAGTGGCGACCCCGGCGGCCATAATAAAGCTGCCCACGGAGGAAATCATATTGGGAATATCCCAGCCTAAATTGGCCTCGTAGGTGTAAATACGCCGAGGCATGCCCAGTAAGCCGGTGACATGCATAATAATAAAAGTGACGTTAAAGCCGATAAATATCAGCCAAAAACCCCAGCGCGCCAGTGAGCGGTTGGGCATACGGCCAGAAAAGTGCGGCAACCAGTAATAAATACCCGCCATAAGTGGGAAGAACATGCCCCCCACCAATACAAAGTGAAAGTGCGCCACCACAAAGTGAGTGTCGTGTACTTGCCAATCAAACGGCACCAGCGCGAGCATAACGCCGGTTAAACCGCCGGCCACAAAAATAAACAAAAAGCCAAGCGCCCAGAGCATGGGGGGCTCGTAAACCGGGCGGCCATTCCAGAGCGTGGCGATCCAGGCAAACACCTGAATCGCAGTGGGGATGGCCACCATCATACTGGCCGCCGAGAAAAACGCCTGCGCCAAGTGCGGGATGCCCACGGTAAACATATGGTGGACCCACAAGCCAAAGCTGATAAAGCCGGTGGTGATAATGGCCATTACCACCCAGCGGTAACCGGCAATGGGCCGCTGGCAAAATACCGGTAAAATGGTCGATATCATTCCGGCGGCGGGCAAAAACAGAATGTAAACCTCGGGGTGCCCAAACAGCCAGAACAAATGCTGCCACAGGATGGGGTCACCGCCGCGCGCTACATCAAAAAAGGGCATGCCAGCCGCCCGCTCAAGCTCTAACAAAATACTGCCTAAAATCAGCGGCGGAAAACCAAATACAATCATCAGTGCCATGGCGAGGATGTACCAGACAAACAGCGGCATATGCTGTAAACCCATGCCCTTAGTGCGGGTGCGCATGATCGATACCACCAGCTCGACACCGGCCGATACGGCCGATATCTCGACAAAGGTAATACCCAGCAGCCAAAAGTCTGAACCCGGCCCCGGTGCATACACGGCGCTGCTTAAAGGCGTGTACATAAACCAGCCAGCAGCGGGGGCGATTTCCATCACCAAACTTGAGGTAAGAATAATGCCGCCAAATAAGTAGCACCAATAGCCAAAGGCGCTCAGGCGCGGAAACACTAAGTCGCGTGCGCCAATCATTTTAGGGATTAAATAAATCGCAAACCCTTCCATCACCGGCACGGCAAACAAAAACATCATAATGGTGCCGTGCATGGTAAAGACTTGGTTGTAAATCTCGGGTGTCAGTAAGTCGTGCCCCGGCAGCGCCAGCTGAGTGCGAATCAGCATGGCAAGCAAGCCGCCAATTAAAAAGAACACGCCACCGGTGATTAAAAAGCGCAGGCCAATCGTCGTGTGGTTGACGATCGTCAAGGCTAATAAGCCGCGCGGGTTGCCCCAGACTTTGTCAAACTGATGGTGAAAGTCTTCGGCCGCTTGTGGGTCGTTACTGTTCAATCTAAAGTCTCCAGCCAAGTGGCAATGGCGTCTTGTTGCTCGGGTGTTATGTCTGAGTGGAGCGGGGTGCTCTCGCGTTGCAGCCACGTGGGGTGAGTGTTAAGCCACTGGGTAACGCTTACCTGCGCACCACCGCGTGGGCTTGCCCCCATTAGCCGCCGTGCCCCGACGTTGCTTAGATCGGGCGCGCCAGTACCTCGAGTAACGCCCTTAACCCGGTGGCACTCGCCGCAGTGCGTGGTAAAGGCTTGTGCGGCGCGCTGGTGCTCGGGCGCGACGACGATGTCTTGCTGCTGGCGCTGCTGCCAGGCGGCATAATCGCTTTTACTTAACACCTTAACCTGAAACACCATGTGAGCATGCCCCGTACCGCAAAACTCGGCGCATTGCCCGCGCATGGTGCCCACCTCACTTGCCCGCAGGCGTATGCGGTTGGCGCGGCCGGGCACCACATCAATTTTTCCGCCCAACCGTGGCACCCAAAACGCGTGAATCACGTTATCACTGTAAACCTTTACCTCTATGGGGGTATCGACTGGTATGGTCAGCTCGTTGGCGGTAATTAAGTCTGTGTTGGGGTAGCGAAATTCCCACCACCAACGGTGCGCGTGCACATCAACATCTAGCGGCTCGGTGGTTTCGTCCGCTAGGGTAATAACGTATTGTCCGGCCGGAATCCCCGCCCCCAGTAGTACAATGATGGTAATTAATGGCAGAATGATGCCGCCGCCTATAATCCACCGGTTGGTCGAGCGGATCGCATCGGCAGGGCTTACCTTGGCGTGTTTGCGTTGCATGGCGTACAGCCATAAACCCAGCACCACAAACAGCACCAGCGTAAAAAAGCCAAACATGCCCCACCACAGCCAGGCAATAACCTCGGCGGCTGGGCCTGCTGGGTCAAGCGCCGATTGCGGGCCGCTGCAGCCCGTTAACATGGCGGCAAACGCTACTGATAACCCTTTTTTTATGGCCTTTGGCTCAGGATACAATTTATGCCCCATTCGCCCATCCCCAGCCGCACGGCTATTGCCGGCCACCCCATTCACCCCATGCTGATTCACTTTCCGGTGGCCGCGCTGATGGCGTTGGTGGCCACAGACTTCGCGTATATCGCTACCGCCGATGAATTTTGGGCCCGCGCCAGTTTGTGGTTGGCCGGTGTTGGCGCCTTGGGCGGCTGGGGCGCTGGCCTGATTGGCCTGATCGACTTGGTATCGGTAAAGCAAATCCGGCGCCTTATTACCGCCTGGAGCCACGCGCTGGTCGCGGTAATGGCGCTGTCTATCGTTACCCTTAACTGGCTGCTGCGCTATCAGGATATGCTGGCCTGGGTTAGCCCGTGGGGCGTCACCTTGTCGGTGGTAACAGCGTTGCTGATCGCTTTGGCAGGTATTCTTGGTGGGCAGCTGGTGTACGAACACGGTGTGGGTGTCGATACCGACGCTTGAGGCAGGCGCTCCCATACGCATATACATAGGGGTATTCACGCACATAGGGGTAGCCATGCTATAGCTCCAGCAGGGGCTTGGCTAACACCAGCCAGGTAATTGCCGTCATGGTGGCGCCCAGCAGCAGCGCGATGAGATAGGCGTATGCTTTTACCCGCTGCACCTTGCCTCGCTCGGTTTTGGCAATCAGCAGCCCCGTTAAAAGGTGCAACACCACCAATAGCGTCACCAACATTAATTTAACCATCAGCCACACATCCCAAATACCGTAGCGGTAAAAAACCAAGGTGCCGGCAATAATGGCAGTCAGTGCCGCGGGCGTGGCAATCCGGGTATACACCAAGCGCGGTAATGCTAAGTAATTGGCACTGTGGGCCGGCTGGGTTACTGTGTTTGCACCGCCGGCTCGGCCAAGCAGTAAACCCGGTAAATACAGCAAAGTCCCGCACCAGCACAGTAAGGCGGCAATGTGGAACATAAGTAACCAGGGCATGAAGGTCTTCGTCCTTGCGTTGGGGTTAAAAGCGCTTGCGGTGACACCTAATGTCGCTTTGCTAGTGTCAATATTTTCGCCCTAAAGCGCAAGTGTCATGCGCCGTAAGGCACGTCCGGGCGCCTAAAAGCACGACTGATTAACGCCATTTGGAGTGCGCTGCGGTGCTGAAAAGTGGGTGCTGTGAGTCGTTTATTGTTGAACAGGGTGAGAAGGCTAGTTTATTGAAGATAGACCTTTGCTGTGGCCAAGCGGTAATGGCCAGTACAACGCTTGGGGCGGGCCCGCTCAGGGAAGTGTGAACGCGGGAGAAAATTCAAGGGTAAGGCGCTATGAGTAACAAACTCACTCGTCTTCGTTTTTCCGTGAGAAGTTTTCTAACTCTTTGAAATATAGGTGTATTTTTTAGTGTCGCGGGTGCATGCAAGGCCCCGCCGGGGGCTCGTTAAACCCGGTGGCTTTGTTTTCACAGTGACAAAATGTAGAAAAGGGTGTGCTAACCTGTTGAGCTTGATATGATTTTTCGAAAATAAATGGAGCAGAAGAGGTGGGGGTTGGTGTTGTATAAATGAAATTCCGCCTAATAAACTGTTAGAGACAAGTCAAACTTAAGAATAGTCATAAAATGAAAAGCTTTTTGATTTCTTACTTTAGTGAGATTATTTCTGGGTTAGGAGCGATAGGTTCACTCCTCGGTGCCCTTTTTGCTTGGATTCAGCATTCCAAAGCGAAAAGTAGTGCTGATAGTGCTAGGGAGTCAGAATCCAAACTATTGGAAGCCATAAAAAACAATGAAATGAGCCGTGACATACAGCGTATTAAAACACTTGTAGAACGACTATCGAAGTATGCTCACAAAGGGCAAAGCATACGCAGCTCGGGCCTAAACCTTTCTGGTGATATACAGCAGGTTATTTCATTCCGAAATGATTTTTCATCAAACTCTCGTTATGCAAGAGAGCATTCGACAAAATTGGCTGAGATTAACCGAGTTTGCGCAACAATTGATTTTAAAAATGCAACAGAAGACGATCGCATATCTTCAATTAATGAAATAATAGAATTCTTAAATGAAATCGCAGTATCAATAGACGAAAAGGTTTCGAATCATGGGTGAAAAGCAACTGTTAATGGCTCTCTATGAAAATCGAAAGCAGTTTCTTACCGTAAACTTTCGAATACACGGAGATAAATGTGGAGTTGGGCAATCGTATATGTATGCTATCTCGCATGATCTTTATCCGTTTTTTAGTCAAGAATATTCTCTCGAAGGAGATAATCAAGATCCCTATTCTGAATGCTATAAAATTAGTCCTGATGAAATAGGTGAAATTCTCAAATATATTGATGATGAGTGGCTAGAAGGTCGGCTTCATACTTTCTATGATTTAGAGCAGCATTTCGGATCTCGGTTTGATCGATGGACGTTAATATGTGTATTACGGTACTGCTATCTAGATGGTAGGTTTGATGATTCACTTTGGGAAAAGCTAGTTGAATGGGCGCCATCGGAAGCAAAGTCTATCACACGTGAGTTAAATGATTGGGAAATCTAACATAGACAACGCTCTAACAAGTTGCACCAGCCGACATTTTTTCGTCGCTCCTTTTTGTGCTGAATAGCACAAACGGGCTCCTCCAAAAGTGCGGCTGTGCAAAGCGTTGGACAGTTGAAGGAGATCCATGGAAACGAACACTACCTACGTAGTTTTTCTCTGCGTCTTCTTGGCTCTAACTGGAGCCGGCGGGATAGTCTCTGCATTGGGCCGTTTAGGGTCTAAAGTAGAGTCTGATTCTGCACTTGAAACAAAGCTGTTCAAGTGGAGCGCTCCAGCTGGCTTAGTTTACGGCGTGGTGGCAATACTGCTTGTCATCGGGATTATCAAATTCTGGTCGTATCCAGACAAAGAACCTGCAGTTGTGGCAGTCGATCCGAATGCATCGGTGCGTATCAAACTCACGTCAAGAGAATCAGCATCAGCTATAGGAAGCAGAGTGGTCATTACCTATGACAAGAATGCAATTGGTTCATCGGAGCTTCGGTTTCAAGGGGTTGTGGGCGCAAGCAGCTCCTCTTTCGGCCCTTTTAACGAAACCGTTAGAAGGGTGCAGCGTGGAGACCAATTCTTCGTTCAGCTGGAAGACCGCTCGGTTTGGGGAGTCAATGTCCTTGCTGAGCAAGTCGACATGATCATTGAAGTGTTTCCTGCTGTGACCAAGCAGCCTGACGCACAGCTGTCCAACAAATCGCTGCTGCCGACCGCGCAAAGTCGCGCGCCGGCTGAGCGCTGACGTTATGCATCACGGAGAATTGAGTGAATATATTTGACTATGAGGGAGATGGGTCGGAAGATGAGGCAACTTTATACTCCTTGTCTGGCGAGTACCTCGAAGCTGCTAAAACATTGAACAGCTCTCATCCTACTAAAGTAACCTATGGAATAGTCACATATTATTTACTTGGTCATGCCGCTGAACTTTCGCTAAAAAGCTACCTGTTTAAGAAGGAAATGAGTATTCTAGAGCTGAGACGAATCGGACACGACCTGAACTTGTTGCTTGATAAAGCCACTGAGTTTGGCCTGAAAGATTTTTGCTTGATCCGAAGTCTTTCTCCGATCTACAAGTCTAAAAAGCTAGAGTATAGGCAGAACCGCAAGGTGATGTTTCCGTCTAAAGATCTTTTGATAGAGGAAATCGAAGAGTTGCAATCAATGGTTTTCAATCATGTGAGCGAGTTCTGATGCATAACCAAGCCATAAAATTCGCTCCATTCGGTCGCCGGACACTCGTTCCTCGCGCCGTTTATAGCGGGCGTTAGATATCTAGTAATGGAAAAAAATGAATCCAATCTCGCTAATTTCTTCTCGTGGGCATCGGACCTGAACTTGGCCTTTATCACTAAGTTTCACAACGAAGTTAAACGGCTTCTCCAGAACGAACTAGCCCACATAAACAAGCGGCTAGATCAGGAAGATGACCAGAACTCTGATCGTTTCAGGAATTTTCAGTATCGCAAAGACCTATACTTAAATACCTTTGAACCAAGTTTACGTACTGTTACGTTTCTAATGATGTTTAGCCATTTGGAAGAATGGCTGTTCCATCTAAAGTCTTCTTTTGCAGGGGCTACTAAATTGGACCCTAATAGGGGAAGCCTCGCTAGGTTTAAACCCGTCATACGAGACGGTTTAGGCGTAGATCTTGGGCAATGTTCGGAGTGGGCAAACTTGGTGCGAACCGAGAAGGTTCGTGGATGAGGGTCAGGCCTTACATTTCGCATCAATGTGTAAAATGTAAGGCTTGGCCCCGGTGTTTTCACAAAAAATCTGCGAATATTGGCGGCGTTATGTTTACGGCTGCTAATCAATATTTCGAGGCAAATATGAATTTAAATACAATAAAAAATATACTTTCAAGTGGTCAAATTGCATCTGATAAAGTTAATCCAATCATTAATACTATTACAGTTGAAGATTTGGATTCATTAAATGAGATAGAAAAAGAAGCTTTAACTGAGCTGGTAAACAAGATGCTTTCTCTTATTCAAGATTCTGCTTCTGGAGCATATTTAGAGGATCCTGAAAAAGCAGAACTATTAGCGCAAGCCATGCTGTGATTTTACATAACAAAAACTTCAAACGGAAAAAATACAGTTGGCGCGCGAATCGGGGTCAGACCTTACATTTTGCATCAAGGTGTCAAATGTAAGGCTTGCCCCCGATGTTTCGACCTCGGTGTTTTCGCTTGTGTACGGGAAGCCCGTAATGAGCTCCACGGATTTTCAAAATGTGTGAGAAGGTAAGTACATAATATGAAGAAACATAGTTGGATAATGCTCGTGCTTTTTCCGGCACTGATGGCGCTGGCTATCACTGTGTCACGCAAGCTCATCGTGGGCGAATTTTCGCTGCTGTTATACGCGCTGACCTTTTTAGTGGCTTTTTTGGCGAGTGTTGTCGTGACTTACATTTGTCGGATTGGTGAAAAACAGTAGCGAACCAGACTGTAAAACGCAGTTAAAGCCCTCCACTCGGGAGGGCTGACAACCGCTTACAACGAAATCCTTTTCTCTTTATCAGACGATTCAATCGCCGCGCGCACAATGGCGATATCGCGCATACCTTCTTCGCCCGGCACCAACACCGGCGAATCATTAATAATCGCCAGGGCGTCGTCGTCCATTTGTTTGGCTTGCTGGTTGGCGAGGTATTTATCGAGCTTTTTGCCATCGCTGGTGGTGCCTTGCACTCCGCTGTATTCCGACATGGGTTTAAGTTGATACCAGCCGTTTTCAGCGTTTACCCGCAGCTGGTTACCCGATTGCACCACCGAGGTCATACACTCGGCGAGGATGTCGTTGGGAAACTCCAGTGTTAAATGGGTGGTGTTGTCCACCTCGGTAAATTTGGGGTGATCGAACGAGCGTGTTGCGGTAACGGCAATGGGCTCTAGCCCCGTGGCGTAGCGCGCACCGTTGATGGTGTACACACCCATGTCGTAAAGGGCGCCGCCGCCCATGTCTTTTTGCATGCGCCAGTTATCGGCGGGTAGGCCGTTGCCGCCGTAGGCCGCCTGGGTATTAACGGTACGGATAGCGCCGTAGGGTAAATCCTGAGCGTATTGCATTACGGTTTGGGTGTTGGGCTCGTGCTGCATGCGGTAACCCACCGATAGTTTCACTTTGTTTTTGCGACAGGCGTCGATAATGCTTTGGCAGTCTTCGGGTGTTAGCGCCATGGGCTTTTCACACCACACGTGCTTGCCGGTGTTGGCGGCGATTACCGCGTATTTTTTGTGTAACCCGGTGGGCACAACGATATACACTACATCGATTTCGGGGTTGTTGGCGATCTCGTGCATGGTGTCGTAGTTGTACACGTTAGCCTCTTTAATACCGTACTTTTCTTGCCACACGGGTATCTTGTCGGGGCTGCCGGTGACAATGCCTTTAAGCTCGCAGTGCTCGGTGAGTTGCAGGGCCGGCGCCAGCAAGTCGCGGCTGTAATAGCCAAGCCCCACCAGTGCCACGCCGAGCTTTTTGCCACCGCTTGCTGCCAGCACCTGTCGCCCGGCGCCAACACTGAGTAAAGTGGCCCCCATGCCCATTTGCTGCAGTAGGCGGCGCCGCGATGTTAGGTAGTTGCTCATAGCCAGTCCCTCGATCAATGGTTTTAGGTAATGGCTATTGCAGCAGGGCTGGCGCCGGCCCGCAATGACCTTTACATAGGTTAATATTTAAACGGTGATGTAAATCAAAGCCGCTGTTGTTTTAGATTGCCCCAATAATTGACAAACCCCCGCGCGCACCGTAAATTGCGCGCCACGATAGCAGGTGCCTACTGCCACCCTAACCGGTGGGCTGAGTAGGTTAAACGGGAAGTCCGGTAATCCGGCGCTGCCCCCGCAACGGTGATCAAAGCCCTGTGCTTTGTAAGCCCGATACCGGCCTGGATCGAACCGTGATGGAGCGGAGGGCTACCATCTGGCAATACGACTTCCCACGCTTTGCGTGCCGCATTGCTATTCCTCCCTCGATCCCAAGCCAATATCGACTTAGGGGTTGAACCTTGAACAAAACGATTCTTGCGGCGGCTATTGCTTCCGCGGCCAGTGCGCCAGTGTGGGCACAAACCGACAGCCAAAACACCACTAATAGCAACTTGTTGCCTTCACTCGAGACCATTGTGGTGGTCAGCTCGCGCCAGGATATGCCCCTGCGCGAGGTTGCCACCTCAGTGGCGGTTATGGATGAACCGCAAATTAAAGCCCGCGGTTTTACCGCGTTGGCCGATGTGCTGCGTACTATGCCATCCGTCTCGGTGACTAACTCAGGCGGGATGGGTAAAGCCAGCGCGATACGTGTGCGCGGCGAGTCCGGTTATCGTACTCTAGTGCGGATTGATGGCATTGACGTCACCGATCCTACCGGCACACAGGCGACCAGCCAAATCCAGCATATTTTAAGCACCAATGTGGGTAAAGTAGAGCTGCTGCGCGGCCCGCAGGGCATGATGTACGGCGCCGATGCCGGCGGCGTGTTAAATATCACCACCCGCCGTGTACAGCAGGGCAACCAAGTCAATCTAGCCGCCGAAGGTGGCAGTTACGGTAGCCAGCGCTATAACGCCAGCGTTGGCGGTGCCAATAACAGCGTCGATTACTATGTGTCGGCCGCTTACGCCGAGACCGATGGCTTTAATACCAGCTTGTATGACACGGTCGCGCAAGATGACGACGGTTACGAGAACACAACGTTACACGGCCGGGTAGGCTGGAATATCAGCGATAGCTTGCGCCTTGAAGCTGTTGCCCGCGATACCGATGCGACCAGTGAGTTTGACCAATGCTCACTTGATTATGGCTGCGAGCCAGACATGGTGGGGGACTTTGACCAAACCAACACACGGGTAAGTTTGATTCACTCGACGGCCATTTTTAATAATGAGCTGGCTTACTCGAATACTGATGTCGCCCGTAAAAACTATGCGGCAGGTGAGGTCTCTTACGATACCGAAGGCGACATTCAAAAGCTGGAGTGGATCGGCCACACGACCCTGAGCGATACACACACTGTGGCCTACGGCCTAGAGCAGCGCGAAGACACCGTGCGAGATATGAGCCGCGATCAATGGGGCGCCTATGTTGAGTATCAAGGTAACTACGACGATCGGTTTTATCTTACCGCCGGTGTGCGTCGCGATGATAACGACGATTTTGGCGAGTATGACAGTTATCGTGTCAGTGGCGCTTATGTGATTGATGCTGTCAGCTCGGGCACACTCAAGCTTAAAACCAGTTACGGTACAGGCTTCCGTGCGCCCAGCCTATATGAGATAGATTACAATCACTCGCAAAATAACCCGACGCTGGCCCCGCTGGCGCCAGAAGAGAGTGAAGGGTTTGATATTGGCCTGGAATACTTTGCCAACAGTGGCCTGCACCTAGAGGCCGTACTGTTTGATCAAACGATTGATCGGGAGATTGGTTTTGATCTCGTTGGCTACACAGGCTACATTCAGGGCTCGGGCGAGAGCCAGTCTGAGGGTATCGAGCTTATTGTGGATGCCCCACTGGGTGACTTGTTGGTGTTAAACGCTAATTACACCTATACCGACGCGAGCGATAACGGCGACTCGCCGCGCGCGCGTCAGCCCAAAGATATGGTAAACCTTGGTTTTACCTACAGACCGATGGATGCGTTGACTGCCTCGTTAAATGCGCGCTGGGCTAGAGGTACAGTTGATAGTACTGGCAAGCCAATAAACGATTACCAAGTGCTTGATGCCAGCGTACGCTACCGTATAAGTCCCGCGCTTACGTTTTACGTGCGGGGCGAAAACCTCACCGACGAAGATTACGTTGAAGTGCCGGGTTACCGCACTGCAGGCGCCTCGGGTTACGCTGGGGTAGAGGTTACTTTTTAGCGATTATGTTAGGCCCCGTGCGGGGGGAGTGTTGTGGGCAAGGCTATTTAATGTTGTGTGATTGATAGTTGTACACACATAAATAGCTGCCGCTAACGCGGACATTGTTTATAAGCTCGCATCGCTGACCGGTTGAGATCAAGTGGCCAAAGCAAAGTAACCAAAAGGCAGCTCCTGCGCTCCATGCGCTCGCTGCATTAGTGCATCCGTGCACGTCAAAGGCCACCCCGGCACCTCAGCCCTGCGGGTTCCCTCGCTCCGGCCGATTTTAGGGGGCCGCATCGACACGCCGTCCATGGCGTGGCGATGCTTGCGCACGCATCCATGCGTGCTTACCCCCTAAAATAGGCCTACGCTCGGCTGGTCGCAGGGGAGCTAAAAGCGGCACTTCGTACCAAAGTGTGTAAGCAGCTCGAAGCTTAAAATTTAATGCAAAATTACAATTGGAGGCCAAATGAGCAACGATAAAGAACAGCGCCATAAAGAGGCGATGAAAAAGCAAAAGGCTAAAGTTGATGCCAATATCGCTGCCGCCGATGAAGAGCGCGGTGTGGCTATTTTGCTTACCGGTAACGGCAAAGGTAAATCCAGCTCGGCCTTTGGTATGGTGATGCGTGCGCTGGGCTACGATCACACCGTGGGCGTGGTGCAGTTTATTAAAGGCGCGCAATTATCGGGCGAGGAGTTATTTGTTAAAAACAAATGCCCCGAGGTAACCCTCTACCAAATGGGTACAGGCTTTACCTGGAATACCCAAGATCGCAGTGGCGATATTGCCGCCGCCGAAGAAACCTGGGCCCAGGCCGAGGCCATGCTGCAAGACGAGCGGTACGATCTTGTGGTGCTGGACGAGCTGACCTATATGATTGGCTACAAATATTTAGATGAGCAAAAAATTCTTGATGCCATTAAAAATCGCCCGCGCGAGCAAAGCGTGGTGGTAACCGGCCGTGGCGGCGGTAGCGCGCTGCAAGAGCTGGTGGATACCGTGGCCGAGATAAAAGACGTAAAACACGCGTTTCGCGCCGGCGTTAAAGCGCGTAAAGGCGTGGATTATTAATTGAGTTTTTGCTCTTGGCGAAATCTGTGAGAATTAATACGTACAATATTAATGTCGTGTCGATATGAATATTTTTCGGTGGTGATAGTGGGGCACGAACCGAGATAAAGATGATGGTTGAAAAGGCATCAGAGGAGTTCACCTTATTTTGCTACGGAGTGCTGTTTTAGATCCCCTGCGACTGAGCCGAACGTAGGCCTATTTTAGAGGGCCGCATCGACAGGGCGTCCATGCCCTGGCGATGCTTGCGCAGATGTCCTATCTGCTTACCCCCTAAAATCAGCTTCCGCTCGGCTGGGCGCAGGGGACCTAAAAGCGGTGCCTCGTAGCAGGGTGTGAGCGCTTCAAGAATGACATTTCACTACCGTCACTCTATGCTGGATACGCTAGTGATAAAGGGTTAGTGATATTAAGTTTTCGTATCAGGCTACGAAGAACCTAAATACTAAGGCAGCACATTTATGCGCGCATTAATGGTTCAAGGCACCACCTCGGACGCCGGCAAAAGTACGCTGGTGGCGGGCCTTGCACGCCTGTTACAGCGTCGCAGTATTGCGGTTGTGCCGTTTAAGCCGCAAAACATGGCCCTAAACAGCGCGGTTACTGAAGATGGCGGTGAGATCGGCCGCGCGCAGGCACTACAGGCGCAGGCCGCGGGCCTTGTGCCGCATACCGATATGAACCCGGTACTGCTTAAGCCCTCATCCGATACCGGTGCCCAGGTGATTATTCAGGGTAGGGCGCTGGGCAATATGCAGGCGCTGGATTACCACGCTTACAAAGCCACCGCCAAGGCGGCTGTGTTGGAGTCTTTTGCCCGGTTATCAAATCAGTATCAATGTGTGCTGGTTGAAGGCGCCGGCAGCCCCGCTGAAATTAATTTGCGCGAAAACGACATCGCCAATATGGGCTTTGCCGAGGCCGTCGACTGCCCGGTGATTATTATCGCTGATATCGATAAAGGCGGCGTGTTTGCGCATTTAGTGGGTACGTTAGAGCTGCTTTCGCCCAGCGAGCAAGCGTTGGTGAAAGGCTTTGTGATCAACCGATTTCGCGGCGATATCGCTTTACTGCAGCCGGGCCTCGATTGGTTAGAGCAGCGCACCGGTAAACCGGTGCTTGGGGTCGTGCCGTATTTGCACGATTTATATTTAGACGCTGAAGACGCTATCAGCACCGCGCAGGTTAAAGGCGAGCAACAACTGAATGTGGTCGTGCCGGTACTGCCGCGCATCAGTAATCACACCGATTTTGATCCGCTGCGGTTGCACCCATCGGTAAACCTGCAGTTTGTTTCGGTGCGCGACGAATTGCCCCCGTGCGATTTAGTGATTCTGCCCGGCAGTAAAAACGTGCGCGCTGATTTAAAACAATTGCAGCTAAATAACTGGCAAACCAAGCTCGATAAACATGTGCGTTACGGTGGCAAGCTGCTGGGTATTTGTGGTGGCTTACAAATGCTGGGTAAGCGTATTGATGATCCTATGGGCGTCGAAGATGCGGCCGGTAGCATCGATGGCTTTGGCTATTGCGATTACGCAACAGAGTTAACCGGCCAAAAGTCACTGCTCAACGTACAGGGCAGTTTTAGTTTACGAGGTGCCGGTGAGGCGCCGGCGCGCACCGGTTATTTTAGCGGTTATGAAATTCACTGCGGTATTAGCCGCGGGCCGGCATTTGGCGCGCCGGGTAATGATGTAACCCGCCATGCGCCTTTTACCATTGCATCCGACAAACTCGAGGGCCAACCAAGGCCCGAAGGCGTGATGAGTGTCGACGGGCAAATTCTGGCAACTTATATCCACGGTTTATTTGATGCCCCCGAGGCGTTAAGCGCGCTACTACACTGGGCGGGGCTCGATCGCGACGCCAACACCGAGTTTGATTTACAAACGCACCGGGAGGCTCAGTTAAATCGGCTGGCCGATACACTCGAGCAACACCTAAGCGATTCATGGCTTAGCGAGCTTATGGCCGGTGGCGAGGCAGCGGCGCCATGAGCCTGGTCAAGCGCACGGCACCGCGATTCGCCTGGTTTACTTTGAGCGGGCTGTTGGCGTTGAGCTTTTTAGTGGCAATTGCCTTTGGCTCGGTAGATTTGTCCATCGTTGATGTTGTTCGCGCGCTTACCGGTCAACCCTTAGAGGGCTATGGCGCGGCTATCGTGCACTCGATTCGTTTGCCCCGCGCCTTGCTGGCGGCATCGGTCGGGGCGATTTTAGCCATTAGCGGCGCTTACTTGCAGGGGCTGTTTCGCAACCCGCTGGCCGACCCGTCGTTAATTGGTGTTACCGCCGGTGCCTCCGTCGGCGCGAGCGTGGCTATTGTGTTTGGTGCCGGTGGGCTGGGGTTTGTCAGTGGTTTATCGCTTGTCTCGCTGGGTGCGTTTGGCGGTGGCTTGTTGGCGGTGTGGTTAGTGTATAAAGTTTCGTCGTCGATCAACGGCACATCGGTGGCCACCATGTTGCTTATGGGGATTGCTGTGAGTGCGCTGGCCGCGAGCCTGACCGGTTTAATGGATTACTTTGCCGATAACGAAATGCTGCGCCGGCTAAGTTTATGGCGCATGGGCGGGCTCGATGGTGCCAACTACTGGCGAGCGGGAATCGCAGCGGCGGTACTGTTAGTTATGTTGCTTAGCATGGGCGGTTTTTCTCGTGCACTTAACACGTTATTGCTGGGCGAATCCCAGGCGCGGCATTTAGGTGTCGATGTCGAGCGCTTAAAAACCCGCTTGATTATTTTGGTCGCCGCCGGCGTCGGAGTCTCTGTCGCCATGGCTGGCAGCATTGCGTTTGTCGGCTTAGTGGTGCCGCATATGGTGCGCTTGTGGGTGGGGCCGGATCACCGCTTATTGTTGCCGCTATCCGCCTTAGGCGGTGCGAGTTTACTGCTGTTGGCCGATACCTTCGCCCGGGTGGTAATCGCGCCTACCGAATTGCCGGTTGGGTTAGTCACCGCTATTTTGGGCGCGCCGTTTTTTATCTCGCTGTTAAAAAGTAGGCGGGATTTACAGTGAATAAAACTAGCCAAAATACTCCGGCTAAGGGCGTGCTGACTATCGAGAACCTCTCGGTGAGCATTGCCTCTCGTACGCTGATTAACAATATTAATCTCGCCGTCGATGCCGGCGAGGTGCTGTGTGTTATTGGCCCTAATGGCGCGGGTAAAACCACTTTGCTGCGTACCATTGGTCAGGATCTAACCCCAGACAGCGGCCACATAAGTTTTTACCAACAGCCGCTCACGCGCATGGCACCCAGAGCCCGGGCCCGCCAGCTTGCCGTTCTCACCCAGCACAATCCGCTAACGTTTGCCTTTACCGGGCGCGAGGTGGTGGCGCTTGGGCGCTCGCCGCACAGTACCGGTGTGGTGATCGATGACGACATTTGCCAGGCCGCCATGGCGGCGCTGGATGTTAGCCATTTAGCGCAGCGTTTGTATCCGTCGTTATCGGGCGGTGAACAGCAGCGTATTCAGTTGGCGCGGGTGCTGGCACAAATTTGGCGCGCAGAAGATGCCAGCACCAGTGCGCGATTACTGTTATTGGACGAGCCTGTCACCAGTTTAGATATCGGCCATCAACACCAGCTGATGCAAGCGGTGAGGGCGTTTGCCCGCACCGATGTGGCGGTGGTGATGACGGTGCATGACATCACCCTGGCAGGTGCGTTTGCCGATCGTATCATTGCCCTTAAAAACGGCGAGTGTATCGCCGAGGGCAGCCCCCACGAAGTGCTGACGGAATCCTTAATAAGTCACGTCTTCGATACGCCCGTGAGTATTATTAATCATCCGCAAACCGGTAAACCGGTGGTGCTGGGCGCGACCGAAACGGGAACTACAGTATGAGACAGTTAATTCTCGGCGGCGCCCGCAGTGGTAAAAGCCGTATCGCCCAAGAGCGCGCCGAAGCGTGGCGCGAGCAAACCGGTGGCGCGCTGTATTATTTGGCCACAGCGGGTGCTGGCGACGACGAGATGCGCGCGCGTATAAGTACGCACCGCGCCGAGCGCGATAGCCGCTGGCAAACCCTGGAGGAGCCTGTTGCTCTGGCCGAAACGCTCAAACAGTATCGCGATCAGCCCGTGTGCATTTTGGTGGATTGCTTAACTCTGTGGATCAGCAATTGTTTGCACCAAAATGTGTGGCAACAAGAGCGCGATGCGTTGCTGGCTGAAGTTGACGCCCAAGCGGAAGCTAACAGCGAGCTTGCCGTGATTTTTGTTAGCAATGAAGTGGGCTCGGGCATTGTGCCTTTGGGGCAATTGTCGCGCGATTTTGTCGATGCCTCGGGCTGGCTGCATCAAGCCTTAGCGGCACGTTTTAATACTGTTACCTTAGTGGTGGCAGGTTTACCTCTAGCTCTTAAGTGATGTTATGACAACTGCAACAATACCCGATTGGGTAAACCACGTTATCACCGCGCCTAGCGCTAGCGCTGAGGCCGAGGCCCGCGCTCATCAAACACAACTGACTAAGCCTGCCGGCTCGCTGGGGCGGCTTGAGTCATTGGCGGTCGCGTTTGCCGGGTTCCAAGGGTGCGTTAAACCCACATTAGAGCGAATTGTTATTCGCGTATTTGCCGCCGATCACGGCATTGCCGCGCAAGGCACCTCGGCCTACCCGCAAGAAGTAACCGCGCAAATGCTGGCCAATTTTTGCCACGGCGGCGCGGCGGTATCAGTATTAGCCGGGTTGCTTGATGCGGATTTTCGCGCGGTTAACCTAGGTTGTGTGGGTAAAGTGGCGCCCCATAAAAATCTTATCGATAACACCATTGCCTCGGCTACCGCCGATTTTTCATCGGCACCGGCGATGACGGCGGAGCGACTCAGCGCGGCCTTAAATGCCGGTTTTGCACAGGCGCAGCAAGGCGATTTATTTATTGGCGGCGAGATGGGTATTGGTAACACCACCTCAGCGGCGGCTTTGCTTGCCGCGTTGTTTCACTTGGCGCCAGAGGCTATTACCGGTAAAGGCACCGGCATTGATGAGGCCACTTTAGCCCGCAAGACCCAGCTGATTGGCAAAGCGCTAAAGCTGCACCGAGATCAGTTAACAAACCCCGCAGCAATATTGCAGCGCTTGGGCGGCTTTGAAATTGCGGCCTTGGTCGGCGCCTATATTGGCAGTGCCCAGCAGGGTGTGCCGGTGTTGGTCGATGGGTTTATCAGCACTGCTGCAGCGGCTATTGCTGTGGCCCTGCAGCCAACCCTTGCGCCTTGGCTGTTGTACGCGCACTTATCGAACGAATCTGGCCACAAATTAGCGCTTAATAAACTTAACGCCCAACCTATTTTAGCGCTGGATATGCGCTTGGGTGAGGGCAGTGGGGCGGCATTGGCCGCCGGTGTTGTTCGTCAGGCATTGGCACTACACAACACCATGGCCACCTTTGCCGATGCCGGTGTGAGCCATGCAGATTGATTTGCTGCGCCATGGCGAGTGCGAGGGCGGAGCGATTTTTCGCGGCTCAATGGATGTAGCGCTTACCGAGAAAGGTTGGCAACAAATGCAAAACGGTTTGGCCGAGTTAAATGCCGGTTGGAGCCGCATTGTCAGCTCGCCGCTGATTCGTTGCGCCCGGTTTGCCGAGGCGCTGGCCAACAATACCGGCTTGCCCCTTGAGAGGCAAAACGACGTGCGCGAGATTTGCTTTGGCGAGTGGGAAGGGCAATCAGTCGAGCGTATTTGGCGCGAACAATCCCAGCTGTGCAACGCCTGGAGCCGCGACCCCGATACCACAACGCCGCCCGGCGGCGAGCCCTTTACGCAGTTTCGCGCTCGCGTGTTAAAGGCTTTAACGACACTTGAGCAACACTATCCACAAGAGCGCTTGCTGATGGTGACACACGGCGGCGTGATTAAACTGCTGTTAACCGAGGCCTTGGGCACAGGGGCTGCGGGAATGATGCAGTTGAATGTCGGTTATGGTTTTAGCACAACAATTACTGTTACTAATGGCGAGTTGACGCACGAGCCATTAGGCAAAGGTCGGGTTTAAGGTATGTCGCAAAATGCACGGGTAGGCGCGCTACAAGCCATGTTGTACGCCTTAATGTTTTTAACCCGGTTGCCGGTAGGCCGCTGGCTGAATGATGTCGACGAGCAAACCGCTAAACGCGCGGTATTGTTTTATCCGCTGGTGGGCTTGCTGATCGGGTGTTTGCTGACCCTGGCCGCCGGGGTATTAATGCCGTTAGGTGCGCCCTTGGCGGCCGCGTTAGTATTGGTGTTGTGGGTGGCGGTTACCGGTGCGCTGCACCTTGATGGTTTAGCCGATTGCATGGATGCCTACTACGCCGGCCATAAATGTGTCGATGCAACGCAGCGGCGCGAGAAAATTTTAACCGTGATGCATGACCCCGCGTGTGGCGCGGTGGCGCTGGTATCGTTGGTGTTACTCTTGTTGGTTAAATGGGCAGCTTTGTCGGCGTTGTTTACCCTTGCTGCAGATTCATCAACACTTGTTATCTTGCCAATCTTTATTGCACTTGTTATTTCTGCGGTATTGGCGCGCACTATTATTTTACCTTTTATGGCGTTAAACGATTACGCCCGTCAGGATGGTCCGGCCTCTGTGAATGACGCCACCCATAAGCACGTTTACTGGGCGATTGCGTTGGTTGTTTTTGTGCTGTGCGGGCTATTGGCCGGGGTGTTAACGGCATCCGCATTGTTGTTGGCATTAGTTGTATTAATGTTGTACTGGGCACAATTGTGGCGCCGCCAAATTGGTGGCTACACTGGCGATTGCTTGGGCGCCTTGGTAGAGCTTGCCGAAACGCTTACGTTAATTGTACTGGTGGCCTTGTGGTAACGGCCCTTGCGCTATTGCTTGGGGTGTCGCTCGATTACCGTTTGGGGGAGCCGGCGCGTTTTCACCCGTTGGTGGGTTTTGGTTATTGCGCCGATAAAATAGAGCGGCATTTTAACCGAGGGGGTAATGGTTCGCGCTTGATGGGTGTGTTGGCGTTATTGCTGTGTATTTTACCGGCGCTTTTGGCCAGTAGTTACTTGTGGTGGTGGCTGCTAAACACTTACTCGCTATTGACGATTGTGGCCGGTGGTGTCGGCTTGTATTTTACTCTGGGCTGGCGCAGTTTAGTTCAGCATGTAGCAGCCGTGCAGGTTGCGCTTGAAACGCCAGATTTATTAAAAGCTCGCACGGCGGTAGCGCGTATCGTCAGCCGCGATTGCGAACAGGCCGATACGTTACAAGTGCGCCGTGCAGCGCTTGAGTCACTGCTTGAGAATAGCGCCGATGCGGTGGTGGCACCGCTGTTTTGGTTCGCCGTGGCAGGTTTGCCCGGTGCGATTGTGTACCGTTTAAGCAATACCTTAGACGCTATGTGGGGCTACAAAAATAACCGTTTTTGGCATTTTGGTTGGGCGGCGGCTCGCTGGGATGATGCGCTCAATTTTTTACCGGTGCGCTTAACAGCATTGGCGTTTGCCGCTGTAGGTGATGCGGCCGGGGCCCTACAAAGCTGGCGCAAAAGTGCGGGCCACTGGGCAAGCCCGAATGCCGGCCCGGTTATCAGCGCGGGCGCTGGCGCTTTGCAGTTAAGTTTGGGCGGCGGGGCTTTTTACCATAAGTGTTGGCACGATAAGCCCGCAACGGCCGGGGCGCCGCCAGCGTCTGATGCCATACCGCGCGCGCTAGGTTTAGTGAGCCGGGCATTGATCTTGGTGGTTGTTGTGCTTGTGTTGCTGGCGCTATTAATAAATAGAGTCGCGCTTGATGTTTGATGAGTTTGCCCCAGCATTACCCCATGGCGGCGATTTAACCTACGCCAGTGCGGTTTTTGGCGAGCCGGATGAACCCTGGCAAGATTTGTCGACCGGTATTAGCCCTTGGGGTTACCGGGTGATTAATATCCCCTCGCATGTTTGGCGCGACTTGCCCGGTGCCAATACGCTGTTGTGCAAGGCCGCCGCCGAGTATTACCAATCGCGCCCGGAGTTTGTGGTGCCCGTGCCTGGCAGCCAGTTTGCGCTGGGCCAGTTGCCGTTGTTATTGCCACCTGCCGCAGTGGCGCTGCCAGCTATTGGTTACGCCGAGCATGCAAAAGCGTGGCAGCAAGCGGGGCACCAGATTGTGTTTTACGATGCTATCGCCCAATTGTGCCAACTTGCCGAGCAAGCCACGGTTACTCACGCGGTGGTGATTAACCCTAACAACCCCACGGGCGAGGTCTGCCCGCTTAATACGCTAGAGTTTTTACACAGTATTTTGCCTGGCGTTGTATTGGTGGATGAGGCTTTTATCGATGCACTCGCACTGCCAAGCGCCGTTATATTGTTGCCCAGCCTTCCGCGTTTGTGTGTGTTGCGCTCGGTGGGTAAATTTTTTGGGTTGGCTGGGGTAAGGCTTGGGTTTTTGCTTAACAGCGCAGAGCTGGCCGAGCCGTTGCGGCAAACATTACCGCCGTGGGCTATTGGCCACCCAGCGCAGTGGTTGGGTGAGCGGGCGCTTAATGATCGCGCTTGGCAGCTGGCCCAGCGGTTGCGGTTGCGCGACGCACAGCAACAGTTGTTAACGCTGCTGCAGCGGTTTGTAGGTGCTCAGTGTACCTTAGCCGGCGGCGGCTTATTTGTTACCTTGCGTGGGCCGTGGCACACGCTGATGCATTTGTACCAACGTTTAGCCGAGCAGGGTATTTATACCCGTTGGTGCCATTGGCCCGAGCCCACTGGGGCCACCGTTAATGCCGATGCCTGGTTGCGTTTCGGCTTGCCCATCGATGGCGGCACGCGTTTAGCGCGTGTGTTAACCACCATCACGTTATAGGAGTAGTTTGTGAGCGATATTTTTGCTGGCCGTTGCGGTAAGCGCTGGAGTGTTTTGGCACTGATGTTTTGGCTTGGCGCTATTGCGGGTGCGGTTTGCGCCGCGCCTATTGAGGTGACCGATGCGCGGGGTAAGCTGATTACCCTTAACGCACCGGCTGAACGAATTGTCGCGCTGGCGCCGCACTTGGTGGAGAACGCCTACAGTGCCGGGGCGGGCGGTAAATTAGTGGCGGCGGTGAGCTACAGTGATTATCCGCCTGCGGCCCAAAAACTGCCTGAGGTTGGCACCTACAAAACGGTAAGCTTAGAGTCGGTGTTAGCGCTTAAACCCGACTTGGTACTGGCCTGGTCGTCCGGTAACGGTTTAACCGCTGCCAATCAGCTAGAGCGGCTGGGTATTACCGTGTACGTCGATGAGCCGCGCACACTTGACGATATTGCCCGCGAAGTGCGCACTATTGGGCTTTTAGCAGGCACTGCGCAAGCGGCTAATAAAACCGCTGATGCGTGGCTTGCACGCTTACAAAAGTTGCGCGAGGCTCACCATAGCAGCAAAGCCGTATCGGTGTTTTACCAAGTCTGGAACCAACCGTTGCAAACCCTTAACGGTGAGCATTTAGTGAGCGATGTGATTCGCTTGTGTGGTGGGCGCAACGCGTTTGCCGATGCCGTATCGCTGGCGCCAAAAATTAATGTAGAGTCGGTACTGGGGCGCAACCCCGATGTGATTGTCGCCAGCGGCATGGGTGAGGAGCGCCCAGAGTGGTTGGACGAGTGGAAACAGTACCCGGCGTTAACGGCGGTTGCCAATAACCATTTGTTTTTTGTGCCGCCGGATATTATTCAGCGACATACGTTGCGTATATTGGATGGTGCCGAGTTGATGTGTCAGCGGCTTGACCAGGCGCGTGCTCAAATCACTGTTTCTGAGCACCCATAATGCCGACTATTAGACACGCGGATTTGAAAAACTTGGTTAGCCTCTGTTGCTATAACCTGATACGCGTTAAGGTACTTCAGCATCATTAATCAGTCAGGAGCTTTGTATGAGTGATGAGTATACCCCACCCAAAGTGTGGACCTTTGACAGCGAAAGTGGCGGCACCTGGGCCAAATTAAATCGCCCCGTCGCGGGGGCCACCTTTGAGCGCGAGTTACCCAAAGGCAAACACCCGTTGCAGTTACACTCTCTGGCAACCCCTAACGGGCAAAAAGTCACCATTATGCTCGAAGAGCTATTGGCCCTGGGCGAAACGGGTGCCGAGTATGATGCCTACTTAATTGATATAGGTGAGGGCGATCAATTCTCGTCCGGTTTTGTCGACGTAAACCCCAACTCTAAAATCCCTGCGTTGCTCGATTGCTCGGGCGCTACGCCCCAGCGTGTGTTTGAATCGGGCGCTATTTTATTGTATCTAGCGGAAAAATTTGGTCAGTTGTTGCCCGCTGATGCCAGCGCGCGCGCCGAGGCGCTTAACTGGCTGTTTTGGCTACAGGGCTCGGCGCCGTATTTGGGCGGCGGCTTTGGGCATTTTTACGCCTATGCCCCTGAGAAGTTCGAGTACCCGATTAATCGTTTTACCATGGAGACAAAACGTCAGCTGGATGTGCTAGATAAGCAGCTTGCCAGCAACCGCTATTTGGCGGGCGAGACTTATAGCATCGCCGATATTGCCACCTGGCCTTGGTATGGCGGCTTGGTGTTGGGCGCCTTGTACGATGCCGGTGAATTTTTAGATGTGACAAGTTACACCCATGTACGCCGCTGGGCGCAAGAGATACTTGAGCGCGATGCGGTGCAGCGGGGCCGCATTGTGAATCGCCCGTGGGGCGAGCCTTGGGAGCAATTACGCGAGCGGCATAACGCGGCCGATATTGATAACGTTTTAAAACTCAAGCCCTAGGGCGTGAGTTTTTGGTCGGGGTATAAACATGCGAGTATCAGCTTTAGTGTTACTGGGATTGTTGCAGGGGTTGTTGCTCTCAGGTTGTGCGAGCGCCCATGAGATAAGCCTTGTGGGCGGGCAGGAGTACGTTGTTCCGGACGAGAAGCTATGGGTGATTAAAAACACCCCGGTGGCATCGTGCCGGGTTTGTACCGCTGACGTTTATATCAAAGGTGAGCTAAGCAATGTTGAGATTGCCGGTGTGATTTTTCACGGCGAGTTTGATTTTTCTGTTAGCGCTGAGCATCATGGGGCGATCAAGATCTACCCTGGCACACGGGTGTGGTTAGGTGATACCCGCCGTGAATTGCTGGTTAATGAAGAAGCGTTGCCTTAACGATAGGGTTGCCTAAATGACCAACGTTGTTCCGTTTAAACGCCCCAGCCCGAAGCAAAAGCACAAGGGTAAGACTTTGTGTAAAAGCGGTTTTCATAAGTGGCAGGTGGTTACCAGTCAGCAGTTTGATACCAAGCAGGGGAAGCTGGTCACACGCTATAAGTGTGAGCGCTGCGGTAAAGAGAAAGTCGAGGCGCATTAGCGCGAGCCCGGCGGCAAAAGCTGCGATGGGGATTTCTTTAATTTATCTTTAACGCCACAAAAAAAACGCCCCGAAGGGCGTTTAATTTGTACTTTTAACAAGGCGTTGGTGTTACATATTGCCTTCTTGATAGAGCGTGGTGACGTCTTCGGCCGAGATTGGCTCATCAAAAATCTTCAGCTCGTCCATCATGCCGGTGTAAGGCGTATCCCAAAAGTTAACACCAATGCCAAACTGCGTGGTAGCGGCAGGGGTGAATACGTCGGGGAAGTTGGCACCTGCGAAGGTTTCAACACCGTTTAAGTAAAGTTTAAGGTTGCCAGCATTGTTGACCGCGACAAAGTGCGTCCAGCTTTTGGCCGGAATTTGACTGCCGGTATCGCCATCGTACCAAGCGGTGCCTGACCACAGCATGGTGTTGCCATCGCCGGGGCCAAAGGGAACCACGCTAATCCAGCTTGCATCGGTTGCCGCGCCAAAAAAGGCGGGGGTAAACTGCGCTAAGACGTTAGGGTTTAACCACATCGAGATACTGTAGGTGCTGTCGGTAATCAAGTTGTTGGGCAACTTAACACCGGCGGTGCCGTCGAGCATCAGGGCTTTACCGACTACGCCATCTAAAAAGTTTACCACGCCGCCAGTGTTACCCAAGCGGTCGGCGGTGGCGGTGCCCATACCAAAGTTACCGGTGCTGTCGGCCAGGTCTTCCTCAAAGCTGAAGGTGGCGACGGGCTCAGGTGGTGCCAGCGAGCTAACGGTGGCGACAAAGGTTTTGCTGGTTGCCTGGCCATCAAGATTGATCGCGGCGGTTAGAGTGACATCGACATTACTTGATTCGCGGCCGGGGCGGGTGACTACGCCTGTGTCAGCATCAATGGCGATCACCGACGGGTCGGACGAGCTCCAGCTAATGGCTGAGGCGTAAGGCCCGGTTACCGGCAGGTACAAATCGTCTTGCACGGCGCTGATATCGCCCAAGTCGAGAATCTGCTCGGCCGAGGCCAACAGCTCGGAGGACGGCAGTTTGTCGATGTCGAGTGCTTTAATTTCGCCACCGGCGAGCGCCGCTTCGTAGATGTTGAGTTCGTCGATCAGGCCGTTAAAGGGAATATCCCAGTAGTTAACGCCGAGGGCAAAGGTGCCTTCGTTGTCGCTGAAAAAGTCGCTAAGGTTGCCCGCCGAGAATTTTTCTTCGCCATTGATAAACACTTTAACCAGTCCGCGCTTCACCGAGAAGGCAACGTGCGACCAGGCCATCTCGGGGATGCGTTCGCCGGTAGTGCCATCAAGCCACGCCTCAGAGCCGCTCCAGAACATGGTGTTGCCATCCCAGCCTTGCGGTAAGAGGTTAATCCAGTTGTTGGAGAATGGATTGCCGGCATCGTCTTGCTGAATATTTACCGCGCCAAAAAACGCTGGCGTAAAGCCGGTAATAACGTTGGGATTAACCCAGAAAGACACTGTGTACTCGTAATTGTTGATTAAGCCCTGGGGCAATAACACCCCATTGCTGCCATCAAGCGACAGCGCCTGTCCGTCGTGACCGCTGCTAAAGTCCACCATGCCTGTGTTAAACACGCGATCACCAGTGGCAGAACCAGCGGCAAAGTTACCTAAGGTTTCGCTGAGGTCGCCTTCAAAGTCAAACGCGGCGACCCGGTTAAAGGTTTGGCGCTCGGGCACAACAATGTCAAACGCTTGGCTGCTGCTGGCGCCCTGACGCGAGACGGTGGCGGTTAAGCGCACGCTCTGGTCGCCATCACCGGCATTGGGGCGAATCACAGTGCCATCGGTTTTAATAACGCGGCCGTTGTCACTGCTCCAGCTAATGGTGCTGCCACGAGTGCCCACAGTAGGTAAATCGATCGCTTCGCCTTTAAAGTTTTCTGGCAGGCTCAAATCGTCCAGTACCGCTTGTATGACTTGAGCATTATCCTGCTCGGGTTGTTGTACACCCCAAATGGTGGCGCCATCGCCGTTTAGTGCGCTAAATACCGGCGTTAAGGTTTCGCTCGGCGCATCCCACTGCCACCGCATAACACCTTCGTAAGAGGTGTCACCGTCGATAAACACGGTAATGCGGTTTGGCTCGTTGTCGTATAAGCGGTAATAGCCGGTTATGTCGCCGGTAATTTCACGGTTGTCGGTGAGGGTAATGGCGACCGATTGTTTTGCTTCGCGGTTGATGTCTTTGCCGAGGTTAATAAATTTGTAATCGCCGACAATATCGCCCGCATCGACAATGTTATCGCCTTCAATCGGGGCGTAGCGCTCGGGTGAGGCAATTAACCAGCCGTCGGCATTAACAAACATTTCGTGTACACGAATCGCATGGCCTTCACCGCGGTTGGGGAAGCGCGTGTGGGTAATTAAAAAGTGTTGCCCGGTGGCTTCGTCGTAATAGGCCGAGTTGTGTCCCGGTGCCAAGTAGCCACGACTTGCGCTGGCGTCGCCGGTGTAGGCGTTAAAGTTAAAGCCGCCCATCAGTTTTACGCCATAGGGTTCAATACTGTCCCAACCACCACGGGCGGCGGCTATGTCGTTGCCAGCGGCATCAAGGTAAGGGCCGTCTGGAGTGCGTGAGCGGGCAATGCGAATATTGTAGCCATCGGTCGAGACAAAACCGCCGAACGAGGCAAACAAATAATAGTAATCTGACTCGGGGCTATAGAGTACGTAGCTGCCTTCTATCGAGCTGTGATCACCACCGGTTAAGTGCTTGCCGTAACCTTGGTTGGGTTTGGGCATGGCGGTGGCTTCGTCCATTTCTAAAATAAAGATGCCGCCAGCGTAAGAGCCGTAAGTCATCCACAATTGGCCGTTTTTGTCGTAAAAGGTATCTGGATCAATGGTGTTGGGGTTAACAAAGCCGTTGTAGCTTTCCATGTCGCCCACGCCAAAACCGGCATCAATCTCGGCGTCGCTTTGGCCCGAGCGCAAAAAGATTCCCAAGTCGCTGTAGGGGCCGAGAATGTCGTCCGCGACGGCCACCCCTAAATAAGAGCGAGGAGCATCGCATTCGCCGGTATCGGGATTGGTGCAGTGGTTGTAGTAAAAGTAGTAGCGGTCGTCACTTAACTGAATAACGTCCGATGCCCACGAGCCGGCGTAACCACCGGTCCATTCAATGCCTTCGGCTACTTCGATGTCGTAATTGCTAAACAGTGGGTTGGCGGCAAAGTCGGGGGTTTCTAAATTGATGCCCGGGGCGACTTGCTCCCAGGTGACCAAGTCGGTCGATTTAGCCGCGGCCAAATGTGACCCGACTACATAAAAGGTACCGTCGTTGGTGCGAATCACCGAGGGGTCGTGTACCGGAATGTCGTTGTAGGCAATAGCGCTGGCGTCGACGGTAGGGTCGGCGGCTGTTTCGGTGTCGGGTACCAGTTGCGCGGGTGCTTCTTTACGATCACTGGAGCCGCCGCAGCCATATAGGGCGATGACGCCGCTCATAACCAGTGCGAGATTGTTCAGTTTCATTGGGTTACCCCTTTCATATTTATATTTATATCAACGGGTTTTCGTAGGCGCCGGCCGGTATTTGTTTACTGACGGCGTTACAAAATCATCATTACATTTATTATGGTAATACAATATTATTAATATTTGTAGAAAAATTTATGGTGCTTAGCTGGATTTGGGCGATATGGCGTGCCAGAAAGGTGTTATTGGAGGTGTTTTGGTCGTATTGACCATATCTGTTGTTTGTGTTGACTTAAAATAAGTCATACAATATTATCAGATCTTGATCAGTATAACCCGCCTCGATCGTGCTAACGCTGAGGCTCTAATAACTCTAATGAAGGGGATTATCACCCATGTTTAAGCGCTCTGTATTAAGCAGTGCTGTGGCTTTGGTTACGGCCGTTCAGGCTCACTCTATTTACGCACAAGACGATAGCGAGGCTTTACTCGAAGAGGTTGTGGTTACCGGTATTCGCGGCAGCTTAACCGAGGCGATCGAGCTCAAGCGGGAAAACATTCAAATTGTTGACTCTATTGTCGCGGAAGATATTGGTAAGTTTCCCGATAACAACGTCGTTGAGGCGCTGCAGCGGGTCACCGGTGTGCAGGTTACCGGCCGTGGCGCGGGTGAAGTGAACGCTGTGACGATTCGTGGCTTGGGTGATGTTTCTACCACGGTGAACGGCCGTGAGATTTTCACCTCTACCGGCCGCTCGGTGGCGTTGGCCGATATCCCCGCCAGCTTGCTGAACCGCGCCGATGTTTATAAAACCCGCTCGGCCGAACAGATCGAAGGCGGCATTGCCGGCCAGATTAATGTTTTAACCAATCGCCCGTTTAATTTTGACGATTCCAAGTTTGTCGTCGCGGCGCGGGGCATTTATCAGAGCAACTCGGAAGAGATCGACCCGAATATCAGTATGTTGCTGAGTGATCGCTGGGACACCAGCGCCGGTGAGTTTGGTGCGTTGGTGAATATCTCGTACGCCGAAACCAATTATCGCGACGAGAATATTTGGATCGGTTCGCTCGACCCGTATCGCTACGACGATTTCTCGCGTATTTCGGGCGATTATTATCAGGTGGGTACCGTTGAGGGGATTCCCTCACAGCCGGGCTCTAGCCTGAACGTTAACGGCCAAGACGTGGAGTATTATTTGCTGCGTGACGCGATGGGGATGACTGATTTTACCGGTCACCGTGAGCGCCCGGCGGCGAACGTCTCGTTGCAGTGGGCCCCAAATGATACCTCCGAGTATTTGTTTGAAGCCTTTTATAATGGCTATCGCAACGAGAGCTTTAACAACTTAGTGTTTATTAATACCAACGGTGCCAGCCATTTCCGTAACCCCGATTTTTACGATGGCACCAACGTTATTAAAACTAATTACATTAATAACGCTAGCATGTTCACCAGTGGTGATGGCAGCAGTGGCGATACCGACAGTTTTGTCTATGCCTTGGGTGGTAACTGGAACATTGGTGACAGTTTAACCCTTGAATCTGAACTGACCTACCAAACCAGCGTTTACGAGCGCTCATTTCAGGCGTTGCAAACGTCGGCCATGCGCGACCGCTTAGTGGTGGATTTTAACTACGATGACGGTTTGCCGTTGGTGGCGTTTTTGGATGATGCCACCACCGCCAACGTGGATGAAAGCGTGTTAACAAACCCCGCCGATTGGCAGATGTCGAACTTTTTTGACAACAGTGGTCGCGATGAGGGTGACGCCATTACCTGGACGATGGATGGCGACTATACCACCGGCTGGGATTTTATCGAGCGTTTAAGCTTTGGTGTGCGCTACGATGTGCGCAGCGCTTTGTCGCGCTCGCGGGACCAAAGCTCTGGTGCCTGCAGCATGGATGGCAACCCCTGTAATATTGCCGATATCGCAGGCCTTGCGAGTGTTACGCAAGATGATTTTCTGGATAACGAAGCTAATGTACCCAACCAGTGGTTGGTGGCCGACGGCTACTTTTTATCTGATAACGCCGAGCTAATGCGCGGCCTGTACGGTTTGCAATCGGGCGGCTCGGACTTCTTAGATGCCAGCACCTTTGATATCGAAGAGACCACCGCGGCGGCATACTTTCAAGCCGACTACGCCTTTGAGTTGGGCAGCCAGATTATCGACGGTCAAATTGGTGTGCGGGTGGTAGATACCGACAGCGAGCTGAGCTTTAACGAGTCGGCGGCAACACAAGTTAACTCTAACAGCAGCTCGACCGAAGTGTTGCCTAACTTTATGGTGCGCTACGAAATTACCGAAAACTTAATGGCGCGTTTGTCTTACGGTAAATCTATCCGCAAGCCTGATTTCGGCCAGCTAAACCCCACCATGAGCTTGACCCCGCCGGCGGATTTTACCAATGCCGAATACGGTTTTGCCAACAGCGGCAACCCCAATTTAAAAGCGGTGGAGTCGATCAATACTGACCTGTCGCTGGAGTGGTACTTTGCCCCCAGTAGCAGCTTGTACGGGGTGTTGTTTTCGCGCGACATCGATGGCTTTGTGTTTACCGCCAGTAAGGCGATTGAGGTTACCGATAACCCAGATCCTGAGTTAAATGCGAAGTATGTGTTGTCGCAACCGTCTAACGCCGGTAAAGGTAAGCTCAACGGTATCGAGCTGGGCTTTCAGTACTTTCCCGATAATGTCCCCGAGTGGCTGCAGGGCGCCGGTGTGCAGGCGAGCTACACAAAAATCGATGGCGAAACCAACGACCCTATTTTTGGCCCCGACACTGACGACGGCCCGGGCGAGTTAATCGGCTATGAGACTAAGCCGTTAATTGGTGTGTCCGACTCTAGCTACAGCGTGGTGCTAGCGTACGAGAAAGCCGGCTTCGATGCGCGTTTGTCCTATGTTTGGCGCGATGATTTTTTGCGTGGTTACAATGCAAATTTTGCCATGCCCGCAGGCGATTACTCTAAGCCCGAAGCCAATATGGACTTTCAGTTAAGTTACGACGTGACCGAGTCGTTGATGGTGACCTTTGATGCTACCAACCTAACCGGTGAAGTGTATCGCGGTTACTACACCGACCCTTACCTGTACAACAACGGCGCGTCTATTTTTAGTAAAACCTACGCGTTGGGTGTGCGTTACTCAATGTAGGTATTGCATCAGTAAACAGTTTTCAGGGGGCTTCGGCTCCCTTTTTTGTGTCTGTTGGTTAAATAAACGAGGCGCACATTGGCGAGTTTTCAGCGCTGACAACGGAGTGCGAAGACACAAGCTTGCGCTGCGCCGTGATGGGTATTGGGGCGAGTAAGCGAGCGGGTAGCGAAGTAGGGGCTTGATGTTATGACGTGGGCTAGCTAGCGGGTAGGAGTCGGGGCCGGCCGGTAGCCGGCCCCGGAGCAATATTAGTGCTCGTGACCACCGGCACCGTGAGCGTGGCCGTGGGTTTTTTCTTCTTCGGTCGCTTCGCGAATGTCGGTAATCTCAACATCAAAGTTCAGATCGACGCCCGCCAGTGGGTGGTTGGCATCGACGGTAACCATGTCGCCGTTAACCGCCGCGATAGTCACAACTTGTGTACCGTTTTCGGTTTGCGCGTGAAACTCCATGCCTTCTTCGACTTTATCAACGCCGGTGAACATGTTTGCTGGCAGCTCTTGCATCATGGCGTCGTTGCGCTCGCCGTAAGCTTCAGCGGCAGGAACAGCCACTTGCAGCTTGTCGCCAACTTGCTTGCCAACAAGCTCTTTTTCCAAACCTGGGATGATGTTGCCGGCACCGTGCAAGTACGCCAGCGGCTCGCGGCCGTCGGACGAATCGAGTACCTTGCCATCTTTATCCGTCAGGGTGTAATGGAAGCTGGCAACGCAGTTGTCAGAAATAGTCATAAAATAACCTTTGCTTTTGATGAGTGAACTGTGACGTTTCACCTGCCTCGCAGGCCGTCTTAATTAAATGACGAGATTTTCTTTCCGTCGATCTCGGCCTCGTCGATGTTGATGGTGTACACATCGCCGTCTTCTTCTTGCTGCATACGCACTAACAGATAACTATATTTGGGCGCCATCCAGGCGTAGGTAATACGGTCGCTGTCTTTGCGGGTGCGTTTAATTTTTACTGTGTCAATTTGCCCTAAGGGCGTTTTTAAGCGCTCGTTGCCGACAATGGCAAACTGGTACTCTTTGATCTTACCGCCATCGGCTATGGTGTAGGCTAGGTTTTCAGTTTTGCCGGCGATTAAGTCGCGCTGCAACTGGATCTGAAAGCTCACCTTATCCTGTGTGCCCAGAGGAACATTCATCTTCCAGGGGTTGTCGTTAATATCGTTAACGACTTTGCGTTTTTCCCAGTCAAAGGTAACACGCGCCTCGCGGTCGCGGCCTAGGCCCGATCGATCGTAGGTGTAAAGCTGTGGTTGTAACAGCTGGTCCTCGGGCGAGCTAAAAATGCTTACCTCTTCAATACTGGCCACTAGCGAGTCGGCAAAAAATCGCAGCTTGTGGCGGTTGTCATCCAGCGGTATTAGCTCGTGGGTGACGGTGACGGTCATACCGTACACCGATGATTTATAGATGTTGCGAAATTGATTGGGCGCCGCCGCGTCGTTGGCGGCAATTGCCTGTGGTAACCAGCAGCTTGCTGCTAGTGTCGCCCCTGTGAGTAAACTCAGGGTAATACGTTTAAGTCGTGTCATAAATCCCTTACGCCGTTATGAGTTCCTTACTTGGTAACCGCTGGACGGCAAAGGTTCACCGTCAAGCAGTACCTGATTCGCGCTCATGGCTAGACGCCCTTCACAAAACCAGCGCACCGCCATGGGGTAGATAATATGCTCTTGCTGCTGTACGCGCGCCGCCAGTGTCTCGGCGTCGTCGGTGGCAAGTACCGGGACTACCGCCTGAATAGCCGCCGGGCCGCCGTCTAGCTCGGCAGTGACAAAGTGTACTGTGACACCGTGCTCGGCATCGCCGGCATCCAGCGCTCGCTGGTGCGTGTGCAGCCCTTGGTATTTGGGTAGCAGCGACGGGTGGATGTTAAGCATCCGCCCGGCAAAGTGTGTGGTAAAAACCGGGGTTAAAATCCGCATAAAGCCGGCCAGAACCACCAGCTGCGGCTGCAGCGCATCGAGCTGTGCAATTAATGCCTGGTCAAATGCGTCGCGGGTATCGTAGCCTTTGTGGTCGAGCGTGATCGCTTGAATACCGGCGTTTTGCGCGCGCTCTAGGCCGCGCACACCTGGACGGTTGCTGATCACCGCGACAATATCGATAGGCAGCTCGCCACTTTGCTGGCCGTCAATTAAGGCCTGCAAGTTGCTGCCGCTGCCCGAGATAAGTACCGCGACCCGTGTTTTAGCCATTGTCATGCTTAGCGTAAACCATCCAGTTGTACTTGCTCTTCGCCCTTGGCAGCGTCGGCGATGTGGCCCACCAGCAGCGCTTGCTCGCCAGCAGCTTGTAGTTGGGTGATGGCCTCGTCGGCGCGCTCGGCGGGTACGGCGATGATCATACCGATACCGCAGTTAAAGGTGCGGTACATCTCGCGTGCGTCAACATTGCCCGCCGCTTGCAGCCACTGGAATACCGGCGGTAGTTGCCAGGCGTTGGTATCGATTACCGCTTTGGCGTTGTCGGGCAGAACCCGGGGGATGTTCTCCAGCAGGCCACCACCGGTAATGTGCGATAACGCGTGCACAGGCATCGACTTGATCAGCTCGAGCAGCGGTTTAACGTAAATGCGAGTAGGGGCCATTAGCGCGTCGGCTAAGCTCTGGCCGCCGCAATCTTGTTGTAAGTCGGCGCCGGAGACGTCAATGATTTTGCGGATCAGTGAGTAACCGTTAGAGTGCGGCCCGCTTGAGGTAATACCGATAAGCGCATCGCCCGAGCTGACTTTGCTGCCATCGATGATCTCGGACTTTTCTACCACGCCGACACAAAAGCCGGCTAAATCGTAATCTTCGCCTTCGTACATGCCCGGCATTTCGGCGGTTTCACCACCGACCAGTGCGCAACCGGCCAGCTCGCAGCCGGCACCAATGCCGGTTACTACGTCCGAGGCAACATCCACATTAAGTTTGCCGGTGGCGTAGTAGTCGAGAAAAAACAGCGGCTCGGCGCCGGCCACGATCAGATCGTTGACGCACATGCCGACCAGGTCAATACCAATAGTGTCGTGTTTGCCCAGGTCCATCGCTAAGCGCAGCTTTGTGCCTACGCCATCGGTGCCCGATACCAGCACTGGCTGGCGGTAGCCCTCGGGCAGCTCGCACAGAGCGCCAAAGCCACCAAGGCCGGCCATGACTTCTGGGCGACGGGTGCGCTTGGCAACACCTTTAATACGCTCTACCAACGCGTTACCGGCATCGATGTCTACACCAGCGTCTTTATAACTTAACGATTGCGGGGTTTTCTCGCTCATAGCGGCCTAGGGTCTCTCGTGCTGTGCGCCGGCCTCGACTACCGGAGGGCGTCAATGGGTGGGGCGCCGGGTCTGAAAGGCGCACATTCTAGCAGTTAATAGTGCTTAATTGCAGGTAAAGGCGGCGATATTTCACAGACAGATCCATTTTATTGCCACTATCATCGCTACACGCTGATAACGACAAGAAAAGCGCGGCATTGCCTGTTACAATGCGCGAGCTTCATTGTCAGAGTTCGGCAGTTGGGAGACGAGACGCTGATTATTCGATATTTATTATTCATCTGCGCCCTGGCGCTGGCAGGCACGGCAAGTGCCGACAAAGTGGTCGATCTCTACAGCGCCGAGGCGCTGGTTAAATCGCAATCTGAGGCGCAGCGCGGCGCGGCCGCCAAGCAGGCACTGGCCGACACGCTCGTGCGCGTGTCTGGGTCGAGCGCTATTGTCGATAACCCTGTGGTGCGCCAAGCGTTGGTGCGCGCTCAGGATTACGTCTACGAGTACAGCTACGTTTCTACCGATGAAACCCTAGAGACGCTCGATGGCAGTGAAGTTGCCGCGTCGCGCTTGCAGCTTAAGTTTTCTCCACCTTTGG
Source organism: Gilvimarinus japonicus (assembly GCF_042847215.1). GTDB lineage: Bacteria > Pseudomonadota > Gammaproteobacteria > Pseudomonadales > Cellvibrionaceae > Gilvimarinus > Gilvimarinus japonicus. The sequence continues at coordinate 2,529,975 of NZ_AP031500.1, read as the reverse complement.
TCGAGCAGTTACTGCGCGATGCCAACCTGGCATTTTGGCCCGCCAATCGCCCTACGGTATTGGTGTGGCTCGTGGCTAATACGCCCTCGGGCCGCGATGTGGTGAGTGATTTACCTGCTATGACCGTATTGCGCGATCGCGCGCAAGAGCGCGGTTTACCCCTGATGATCCCGCTGTTTGATTTGGAGGATCACCTCGCCATGCCCGCCGATGCGCTGTGGCAAATCCAAGAGCGACAAATTCGCGAGGCGTCCGAGCGCTATCGCGCCGACGCCATTGTTGTGGTGCGTGCCAGTGAGTTATCGGGCGAGCGTTGGCGGGCCGATTGGCAATTAATGCATGACGATGGTGCCCCCAGTTTTGACTCGGAAGGTGACTCCCTAAAGGCGTTGCTGCCCGCGGTCATCGATACCGTCGCCGATCATTTTGCCGCGCGGTACGCCATTAGCCCCACCGAGGCGGGCGATGCCAATGTCGTGTTGCAAGTGAATAACGTTGCCAGTTTTGCCGATTATAAAAAGGTCGAGAATTATTTGTCGCAGTTGGCCTTGGTGCGGCGCACACAACTGGCTAATTTGAACACCGATGGTTTGACGTTAAAGTTGGCCACCGAGGGTGATATAGCTCGGTTGCAAAACACCTTATCGCTGGGCGGCGTATTGGTGCCGGCCTCCGACAGCGTTAGTTTGCCGACCAATCGCTATCTTGTGCCGGGCACGGCCAGTGCGCCCTTGCAGTATCGTCTGGCACCTTGAGGACGCCCTATGTCAACTCCGCAACAGCTGTCATTAGGCGTCAGCTTAAAAGACGACGCCACCTTCGATAACTTTTACGCCCCCGCAGGCTCTGGCAACGAGCAAGTGATTCGCGCTTTGCGCGAGCAAGTTGAGGGGCAGGGCGAGCACTTTTTGTATTTGTGGGGCGCCAGCGGTGTGGGCTTAACCCACTTACTGCAAGCCAGTTGCCACAATGCGGAGTCGCGCCGTTTGGCTGTGCAATACCTTCCTTTGCGCGAGATGACCGGCTTTGCACCCGAGGCATTGCTGGAAGGCTTAGAAGAGCTGGATATGGTTTGCCTTGACGGGCTGGAGTCGGTGGCCGGCGACCCTACCTGGGAGCGCGCGCTGTTTAATTTGTACAATGCCCTGCGCGATGCGGGCCGCTTGCTACTGGTTGCCGCACCGCAAAACCCCCGTGAGCTGAATATCCAGCTGCCCGATTTGCGCTCGCGTTTGCAGTGGGGCGTTATCCTTAAAGTGCAACCGCTGGACGATACCGACAAACAGCAGGCGTTAATGCGCCGTGCCCGCGAGCGCGGTATGGAGCTAAACGAAGAGGTAGCCAGCTATATCGTGCAGCGGGTACCGCGCGATATGAACCAGCTGTTTTGCTACCTGCACCGGCTCGATCACGCCTCGTTGGCCGAGCAGCGTAAACTGACCATCCCGTTTGTGAAAAAAACGTTGGGATTATGATGGAATGTCAGACGTCGGATGTCCGAGGTCTGACGCTAATCCTTTGTTCTTTCGCGCCGGGCCTCAGACCTCGGACATCAGTCCTCCGACTCTCATTTCTTTAACCATTCTTTGCGAACCCTAATATAGCCTGCCTCTTACTTCGCGCTACACTCCGTGGCGTAAAACAACAATATAACGAGGAAGAGCCCATGAAGACCTTTAGCCCCCATGCCCTGGCGGTTGCCTGCAGTGCTTGTTTAGCGCTCGCCGCGTGCGGCAGCAATAACGCCTCTGATCAAACCATCAATAGCAGTGTCTCATCGCCGGTAAGCTCGGCGCCCGTTGCCGGCAGTTCGTCTAGCGCGGTAAACGCCAGCGATCGTATTTTGTTAAATCAGGTGGGTTTTGCCACTGCCGGGCCCAAAGTGGCGCTTATCCCACCAGTTGATGCCTCAAGCTTCAGCGTGATTAACGTGGTCACCGGAGCCGAGGTGGCGAGTGGTGAAATAGGCGCTTATCAGCAATGGCCCTATGCAAGCGGTCGCGTTGCGCAGGCTGATTTTAGTGAGCTGAATATGCCGGGTGAATACGTGGTGCGTGTGCCGGGCTTGGCCGACTCGGACACGTTTGTCGTGGCCCAAGACCCTTACCGCGAACTAAATAAAGCCGTGATTAAAGCCTATTACTTTAATCGCGCCAGTACCGCACTGGAGCCGCAATACGCCGGCGATTGGGCCCGTGCCAGTGGCCACCCGGATACCGAGGTGCGGATTCACCCCTCGGCGGCAAGCGCGGCGCGCCCGGCCGAGAGTGTGATTAGCTCGCCCAAAGGTTGGTACGACGCGGGTGATTATGGCAAGTACATTGTTAACTCGGGTATCTCGACGTACACCTTGCTCGCGGCGCTGGAGCATTACCCCGAGTTGTACGCCCAGTGCGAGCTAAACATTCCCGAAAGCGGTGACAGCGTACCCGACTTACTGGATGAAACCTTGTGGAATGTGGACTGGATGTTAACCATGCAAGACCCGGCCGATGGCGGTGTTTACCACAAGTTAACCACCAAAAGCTTTGTCGGTAAGGTAATGCCGGCCGAAACCCACGAGCCGCGTTATGTGGTGCAAAAGGGCACTGCTGCGACACTGAACTTTGCCGCCGTAATGGCCGCTGCCAGCCGGGTGGTGCAGCCCTATGACAGCACTCGCGCCAGCACTATGTTGCAGGCGGCGCAAAGCGCTTGGCAGTGGGCCGGGCAAAACCCCAATATTGCCTATCACCAACCGGACGACGTAAGCACCGGCGGTTATGGCGATAGCGACTTCTCGGATGAGTTTGCCTGGGCCGCTGCCGAGCTCTACATCACCACCGGTAACGATGCTTACTACCAGGCGATTAAAGCCGATGCAATTGGCAACCAAGTGCCCGGATGGTCACAGTCGTTGGGCTTGGCGTGGATGTCGCTTGCCGCTCACGCCGATAGCTTAACCGCTGCTGCCGACACAGCGCTGATCCAGAAGCGCGTGACGGATTTGGCCGATACGATTGTGGCCGCCGGTAATGAGTCGGCCTACGGCGTATCGATGACTCGGCCCGATTTTGTCTGGGGCAGCAATGGCGTGGCCATGAATCGCGCCATGATGCTGGTGCAGGCCTATCGTATAACCGGCGAGCAAAACTACATGGCAGCGGCGCAAGCGCTGCTGGATTACGTGTTGGGCCGCAATCCCACCGAATACAGTTTTGTCACAGGCTTTGGTGCGCGGCCGCCTATGCATATTCACCACCGTCCATCGGTGGCTGATGATGTCGTTGCGCCGGTGCCCGGGTTTTTAGCCGGCGGCCCCCACAGCGGCCAGCAAGATGGATGTGAATACCCGTCGGATTTACCGGCCGAATCGTATCTGGATGATTGGTGCAGCTACGCGAGCAATGAGATCACCATTAACTGGAACGCGCCTTTGGTTTATGTGACGGGTGCGTTAGAGGCGTATTACTTAACGGCTGAAAACCCTTAGGTTTATCGTGTTAAGCTTGGTGCATGGCGTGTTTTCGTCGTGCGCCAAGTGTTCGGCTGGGCGTTAACATTTTATAATTCACCGGCGTAGGTAATGCTGCGAGCTTAGCGCACATGGATGGGAGTACTATCAGCAAATGGCAACATCGCTGTCTACTATATTAAGTGAAAAAACGCTTAGTAATACTGCGGAACTGGCGGAGCGATTTACCGCTGCCGAGCCGTTCTCGCATGTGGTTATCGACGACTTTTTTACTCCGCTGTTTTGTCAGGCACTGTTGGATGAGTTTCCCAAGTTTGCCAAAGAGCGAGCCCTCAATGAAAACGGTACCGTGGGCCGCAAAGCGGTTAACACGCAATTGCCCGCGCTAGGCCCACACTATAAAACGCTCGACGACACGGTTAAGTCGTCAGATTTTCTTGCATGGGTCAGTCGCGCAACAGGCATTCCCGATTTAAAATACGACCCGGATTATTTTGGCGGTGGCACACATGAAAACTGTCACGGACAAGACCTCGACCCGCACGTTGATTTTAATCGCCACCCGGTAACCAATTATCATCGCCGCTTGAATCTTATTGTGTACTTAAACCATGATTGGCGAGATGAGTGGGGCGGTGCCATTGAGTTTCATCAAGATCCGCGTAAGCCCGCGGCCGAAAATAATATTACGCAGGTCGCGCCCTTGTTTAATCGCTGCGTGATTTTTGCCACCCACGATACTTCGTGGCACGGGTTTGAGCGAATTAACTTGCCCGAGGGCGATCAAGATGCCCATTCGCGTAAATCTCTTGCGCTGTATTTTTACACCAAAACACGCCCTAAAGATGAAGATGCGGGGCGTCACTCCACTATTTATATTGAACGCCCGTTGCCCGAGCATATTCAACCGGGCACAACACTCACCGAGCAGGACTATCAGCAAATACAAACGTTGCTGGCGCGGCGCGATCAACATTTGGCCCGTTTATACCGTGATAACCACCGCTTGCAGCGGATGTTAGATCGTGTGGTCAGCAACCCATTGGTGAGGGGGCTACGCTGGTTGGTTAATCTGTTACGGCGCGCAAAACGGTAACTCAAATGTTGCTGTTACCACCTAGGTGAGTTTGTCACCGTGCGGCGGTTAGTGCCGGCGGTTCCAGCTCATTCGGGCAATTAGCATACCCATAGCGCAGGTGTCGGTTATGCCCGCAAACACCAATCCCGCCCCCACAAAACCTGATAGGGCGTAAAAGACAGGGGTTACCAGCGCGCCCAGCACCACGCCAATCAGTACCAGGCTACCGGCGGCGATGCGCACCTGCCGCTCCAGCGAAATCACATTGCTGTCGCCTTTTTGCAGAGGGGCATTGTCGTGCTGGCTTAGGGCGTTCACGCCGCCGGTGACAATAATCAGCGGCTCGTCCACTTTTCCTGCCAGGTTATTCGCTGCCATTTCGGCGCGTTTGCCGCTTTGGCACATCAGGTAAATGGGCTTGCCTTGCTGGCCTTGGGCGGCCATTTCGGATTTAACCCGCTCGGCGGTAATTTCCTGTACCGGAATAAAAATGCTGCCGGGTACATGGTTGCCGGCCACCTCAGCCGGGGTGCGTACATCCAGTACACAGCAATCTGGGTGCTGGTTTAAAAATTCTTGTGCGGTGGCGGTTTTGTGATTCATGGTTAATCTCCGGTAAGTGCACTTAGTGAGCCCTAGGGGCAATAAATGCTCTGTAATACTTCAATAATCCGCACGGCGGCATCGCCGTTTAGGCGGTAGAACATCTTTTGTGAATCCCGCCGGGTGGCGACCAGCTCGGCCTCGCGCAGGGCGGCCAGGTGTTGCGACAGGGCAGACTGCGACAGCGGCACCTGAGCATTCAGATCGCTGACGCTCATCTCGCCGTTAATCAGGGCACACAAAATCATCAGGCGCTTTTCATTGGCCAGCATTTTTAAAAAGCCCGCCGCCTGACTGGCGTTCGCTTGTAGTTGTTCGGGTGTCATGGGTTGGCTCATGTTTATCCCTCCTTGCCTTTATAATATTAGATAAATCTAAAATAGCAATAGCTAAATTAGATTTATCTAATGTTTTGGGTTAAGTTTTTATCCCTTCTCGGATGGGGCGCCAGTTAACGGCCTGTTAAGGTACAATGCGCGCAGTTTTTCAGTGGCTGGACGGATATGCGGGTATTAATTGTTAAATTGAGCTCTATGGGTGACCTGGTGCAAACGCTGCCCGCTATCAGCGATGCGGTGCGTGCCATTCCCGGTATCCGGTTTGATTGGGCAGTGGATGAAGCCTTTGCCGAGGTACCTACGTGGCATCCGGCGGTCGAGCGCACCATCGTATCCGCCCACCGGCGCTGGAAGCGCAGCGTCAAAACCGCTTGGCAGTCGGGCGAGTTAAAGGCCTACTGGCGTAAGTTGCGCGAACGCGAGTACGATTTAGTGCTGGATGCGCAAACGAGCTTTAAAAGCGCTACGGTGGCCCGTATGGCGCGCGGTTTACGCGCGGGGCCCGATGCCGACTCGGTGCGCGAGAAGGGCGCCCATCTGTTTTACCAGCGCCGTTTTAAAGTGGCGCAAGATATTCTGGCAGTGGATCGCTGGCGAGATTTATTTGCCGCCGGGCTCGGGTATCCGCGCCCTCAAACCGCGCCCGAGTTTGGTTTGCAGGATAAAGCCTGGCCCGCGCAAACCGTTACCCATAGGCCGTATATAGTAGCCGTAACCAACGCCAGCTGGCCCACTAAGTGCCTGCCCAATACAAGCTGGCAGGGCTTGATTAAGCACGCTGCAGCGGCGGGTTTAGAGGTGTTGCTCCCGTGGGGTTCGCCCACCGAGCGCGAAACCGCCGAGGCTATTGCGCGCGACCACGCCAATGCTAAAGTACTCGAGCGTATGAGCCTGACCGAACTTGCCGGGCTTTTACACACAAGCCAAGGGGCAGTGTGTAATGATACTGGCCTGGCCCACATTGCCGCCGCGCTTAATGTGCCTACGGTAACCGCGTATGGCCCGACGGACCCTGCGCTGATTGGTGCCACCGGCCCGCGCTCGAGCCACATTGTAGCGCCTGGCTACCTGTGTGAGCAGTGCGGTAAGCGTTTATGCCGTCACCCGGACGCCAGCGCAACAACGGATTTTGTGGGCAACCGCCCACGCACACTGGCCGCCATTACCGGCGACCAACTGTGGCAAGCACTTACCCAAATTCAGAACTGATACAAGAGACACTTATGACCGTTCGCACTCGTATTGCTCCGTCGCCCACCGGCGACCCCCACGTTGGCACCGCTTATATTGCGCTGTTTAACCAATGCTTTGCCCGCCAGCACGGCGGCCAGTTTATTTTGCGCATTGAAGATACCGACCAAACCCGCAGCACGCCAGAATCCGAGCAAGCGATTCTCGACAGCCTGCGCTGGTTAGGCATCGACTGGGACGAAGGGCCGGATGTTGGCGGCGAGCATGGCCCCTACCGCCAGAGCGAGCGCATGGGTATTTACAAACAATACGCCGATGAGTTGATTGAAAAAGGTCACGCCTTTTACTGCTTTGCCACCAGCGAAGAGCTGGATGAAATGCGCCGCGAGCAACAAGCCCGTGGCGAGACGCCTAAGTATGACGGCCGTGGCTTAAAACTTAGCGAGGCTGAGGTGCAATCCAAGCTCGCCGCCGGCGAACCCTACGTGGTGCGTATGAAACTGCCGGAAGAGGGCGTGTGTGTTATCGATGACATGCTGCGCGGCAACATCGAGATCGAATGGTCGCAAGTGGATATGCAAGTGCTGCTAAAAGCCGACGGCATGCCCACTTACCATCTGGCGAACGTGGTAGACGATCACCTGATGGGCATCACCCACGTGATTCGCGGCGAAGAGTGGATCAACTCTGCCCCCAAACACCTAAAGCTGTATGAATACTTTGGCTGGGAAGCGCCGGTATTGTGCCACCTGCCGCTGCTGCGCAACCCGGATAAATCCAAGCTCAGCAAGCGCAAAAACCCCACCAGTATTCTGTACTACCAGCGCGCCGGTTACCTACCTGAGGCGGTGCTTAATTACTTAGGCCGCATGGGCTGGTCTATGCCTGACGAGCGCGAGAAGTTTACCCTGGCTGATATGCAGGCTAATTTTGACATTACCCGCGTCAGTTTGGGTGGGCCTATCTTTGATGTGGAGAAACTCAGCTGGCTCAATGGCCTGTGGATACGTGAAGACTTAAATACCGAGCAACTGGCCGACCGTCTGAGCGAGTGGGCGCTAAACCGCGACAACCTATTAAAAGTGTTGCCACACGCCCAGTCGCGTATGGAAACTCTGGGCGACTTTATGCCTTTGGTGGCGTTTTTAGCCTCGGGCCAGTTGCCGCTGACCGAAGCGCACTTTGCCGAAAACCGCCTACCTATGGACGAGCAAAAGCAACTGCTGCAATTTGCTCTGTGGCGCTTAGAGGCTCTGCGTGTGTGGGAGCGCGATGAAATTTTTAACGCGCTTAAAGAGCTGGCCGGGCAAATGGATATCAAGCTCAAAGACTTTTTGGCCCCCATCTTTATCGCCATCGCCGGCACCACGGCGTCTTTTTCGGTGATGGACTCGATGACTCTGTTAGGCCCGGATATGAGCCGCGCAAGACTGCGTCAGGCGATTAATATTTGGGGTGAAGTGGGAAAGAAGCAGCTCAAAAAGCTTGAGAAAGCCTATGCGGCTTTGGGGAGTAATCCGGAGGATTAATGGTATTTGCCGGGGAGCGTTGCTCTCCGGCTGTTTAGGGTACATGGATGTGCCGGTTTCTTTTCTGCTTTACTTCTCTGTTCCTCGTTTGATTTCTTTTAAGAGTTTTCTCCGTACTTCTCGCCCTCTATCGCCGGGCGGGCGAAGCACTTTTCTGCTTGTCCAGCAAAGTACTCAAAAGAGGACACCCCGGCGTCTGGCCCTTCGGGTGCCCTCGCTCCAGCCGATTTTTGAGGGCCGTATCGACAGGCCTTCCGTGGCCTGGCGATACTTGCGCACGCGTCCATGCGTGCTTACCCACAAAAATAGGCCTGCGCTCGACTCATTCGCAGGGGCCCCGTGGGGTGCCGGATTCGGATTTAATGGCTGGAAAGCCGACAAAAACACGCATCTTGTAGTTTGTTGTTGGAAAATTCGTCACTTCGTACAATCACTGGCCAGGCTGGCTAACTTGCTGAAATTTATTGACAAAAGGTGTTGACAGATTTCCGATTCGAGCCTAATATGCGCACCTCTTTCGGGGCCTTAGCTCAGCTGGGAGAGCGCAACACTGGCAGTGTTGAGGTCAGCGGTTCGATCCCGCTAGGCTCCACCAAAAAACGTTGTTAAATCAACGACTTAGAAGCCCGCTTAATCGCGGGCTTTTTTGTGTCCAAAATTTAAGTCCATATTAAGTCCAAATTTTTAGGTGGTAGAGTCTTTTGGGTGGCTAGCGGTATTAAAGATAGTTGAATTGGTGGGTCGTTGGTCTTTTGGGGGCTACTAGATGGTAAAGTGTAGGTCTAGGTTTGGATCAAGGGCTTTTGGGGGAATGATGCAATTTACATTACAGGAAGAGTTAGGACGAGGGGGGTTCGCCAAAGTAAACAAGGTTGTAGCTACTGACGGGAGCTTTTATGCGTTGAAGCTCTTTGATCCCTTGTCTGAGTTAGTACGTCAGGTTGGAAATGATCATCTGAAACGTCGTTTTATTCGAGAAGTTAAAGCTCAGCAAAGTATTTCGCATCCTCAAGTCGTTAATATTATTGAGGCCCGACTGGATCTATCCCCGCCATATTTTCTAATGGAGCTTGGGTGCGCTACTTTGAAAGAAGATATTGATTCCGGCTATGTAGAGGGAATTGGGCGCCAAAAAGTACTATTTGACATCCTTGCTGGGTTAGAAATAATTCACGCTAAGGGGCATGTTCATCGTGACTTAAAGCCAGCTAATGTCTTGCGTTTTGGGTGGGGTGATCAAGCGACTTATAAAATATCTGATTTCGGTTTAATTAGTCATGGCGAGAGCGATTCAACTGCATTAACTGGTACTGGGGCACAGGGGGGTACAGAAATGTACTCTCCGCCTGAATGCATGGCTGACTTCAAGAGGGCGACGTGCACTTCTGATATATATTCGTTTGGGGCGATCCTCCATGATATCTATGCACCGCGTACACGAAGAATTCCCTATACAGAACTATCCGTCGAAGGTGCTATTGGAGACATCATCTCAAAATGCACAAAAAGACAACCTAGGAGACGTTATCGAGATGTTGCGGCTCTTAGAGAGGATCTGATTAGGGTTATTGATTCAGCCTCCCCAGTTAGTAAAAATGATGAAGAAGAAAAATTTGTAGACTTACTTGAGCAAAATGTCGACTTGAGCGAGGATCAATGGGACGAGGTTTTTGATTACTTGGATGTAGCAGTGGAGAATGGTAATACTCCTAGTGCTCTATTTCATGCTTTTAAAATTGATCACATACGTGCGCTCAATATGCATTCTCCCGATTTATTTGCTTCGTTAGTTATAGATTTTTGTAATTTTATAAAGAAGACAGATTTTTCGTTTGAATATTGCGATGTTCTGGCTGATAAATTAAAAGTATTTTTCGAGCTTGGTGATTTAAATGTGAAGTCAGAGGCGGCCGTCGCGGCGTTGGAGCTAGGGGTTACCCATAACCGTTGGTATGTGGAAGAAGTCTTTACGCAGTTCGTAAATAAAGGTTGCAGCGAAGCATTGATTGAAAAAATTATACTTCAAGTGGAAGATGAGAAAATAGACTTTAGGCGGCGAGTATATCGACTTTCTGAATCGATTAGATATGATCTTGAAAATTTACACCCTGACTTGCTGGCTTATTATCGGAGCGAGGCTGGCGAATGAGTGTATATTTTTTTTCAAAAGGTAAGGGGGGGAGAGAAAATCAAGACGCTATTGGTCACCTTGTTATAAATGATAAAGTGGTCGTCGCTGTTGCCGACGGAATGGGCGGGGCTGCGGGGGGGGCTGTGGCGTCGAATGAGGTGATCAGATATATTTTTGAGGAGCTGAAAAAGACGGATAACGTCGACTATCCCAATTTGATCGATGGTGCTCGGAGTGGTCTTGTCAGCCTTTCAGAAAAGGATGGTGCACTCCAAGAGATGGGAACAACGTTAACTCTTTGCGAAATAAATGGCGACATCTGTTATTTCTTTCATGTGGGTGATAGTCGTGTTTACCATGTACGAGGTGGTGGGCTGATGACAAGAACAAAAGATCAGTCGGAGCTACAATATCTTTTGGATAAAAAAGTCATTAAAAAAAGCCAAGCTGCTAACTATTCGCGAAGAAACATTCTACTGTCTGTACTTTCACCTTCCCATGATTACGAGCTTGAGATGGGGGAGTTTTCTCTAGAGTCGGGCGATCGTTTATTGCTCATCACAGATGGTGTCTATAATATTCTAGCAAAAAAAGAATTGGTTGAGCTTTCTTTGGCTTCCGAAGACCCTAAAGTATTATCTGAGGCGATAGCCTTAAAGATAGAGTCGGAAGGTGCTAAGGATGATTATAGTTGTGTGATCTATCAACATCCTTAGAGTATTCATAACTTTCTGATTGCCGTACACTTATTGACAGAACTCCAAGGGAGGGGCGTTCGCCCCTCCTGAAGAAGAAAGCAGCGCGGTCGCGCTGGTATTAAAACTTTCCTTTCGTTTGATTTCCCACGTTCTAAAGCGTGTCTGAATAAATTCTGCTGCTTGGTAAAGCAGGCCAATAAGTTGCTTGGCGGCTTCATCGTACCGGCTGGGCTTATCTTTGATGATCTCAAAGGGGCGTATAGGTTGATCTTTGCGGGCGATAACAGGCCCACCAAATAGCTCGGTAAACGCTTGCCAGTCGCCAGTATCTGCTGCCTCTGCTATTTGCCTTAGGTGGTCATCGCTAAGGCTCTCTAATACTGCCTCTTTCTTGTCTCCAGCGGTCAGGCGACGTAGTTCACGCCATACCGTGACGGGCGGGCCGCCTATTTGCTGAAACTGGCGAATATTCCACGTAGAGGCCCAAGCCCGTATGCGGCCAGCACTTTTTACGGCGTCTTGCCCGTATAAGTCGGCGTCTAGATTTGCCCCATCGATACTTTTAGATATGTATTTGGCTATATAGCCTGCTGCCGTCCCTTTTTTAGGGTCGATATATTCAACCTTCATACGGTGTGTTTCCGCACCAGCTTCACTGCCATTGATCTCAAGGGCGTAATGGGTAAGCGTGTCGATTAATGCCTGTTCGTTTTCTGGCTCAATAAACAACAGCATATGCCAGTGAGGGCAACCATCATGGTGCGGCTCTACGACACGGAAGCCATAAGGGGCGATATTGTCCCGCTTTAGCTTTGCCCGTACTTTGCGCCATTGGCCGTTAAAATAGTGTTGTGCATCGGCTGGTGTTAGCCCTTGATACTTAGGGTTGGGGACACAAGGCTTTGACAGAAAGCTATGGTATTTGGAGGGTGCCGTTAGGGTAATAAACACGCCTTTATGGCCGCGTTCTTTACCTATAGCTTCAAAACCGGCAATGCGGGTCATTAACTCATTGCGTCGATTAACGGGATTAGATACCCCGCGCTCTGCAATATTCAATAGCGTAAATGATTGGCCTAAGTCGTTTTCGGCTACGCACTGAGCCAATACATCTTTGTTGCGAGCTGCTTGCGCAAACTTCCGCTTTACGCAATTGTGGCTGGCGTAGATTCCCGCCACCTTATTAACGCGCCCCATCTCGATTTGGACGGTTTCCATTTTAATATCTTGCAGTTTGCGTATTTTTTGTCGCCACCACAGGTCACATTTAACACGAGCTATAGCCCCGGCTACCTCTTCCTCGCTTGCCTCAAAGGGGCTATCTAGGGGGAATATCAGCTCTCGGTGCTCTAGGTAACCTATAGCTAGCTGTATCACTTTTTTTGAGTTGCCACGGCGGCTTGTACGAATAATGAGCTTTTCTAAATTGCGCGAATGCCATTTGGCAAAATCCCTTAGCTCGTCATCGGGGCAGGATAGGTACAGGCTATCGCTACCTGATCCAAGCCGTAAGTAAAGGTCTGTGCGCAAAAGCATCAAATTGGCCTCTACATGGCTTTTAGCTTTTGCCAGCCGGCAATAGTGGTGTGCGAGGTCGATACAGATAGATGGATGATGACCTAATAGGCGACGCCTATAGTCCGCACAACTCTCGGTGCCGATACCTTCGGTTAGCTTTAGTGCCTTTTCAAGAGCAAACAAAAGCATATTAAAGCGGCCTATAGGTAGACGCTTGGGCTATAGGCAAGCACCCAAGGTGGAACGCGGGGGTGTTCAGGTGCGCGAGAAGGCCTATAGGCCAGATTTGACCTATAGGCAGGGCGAGAGCTGCTGCAAGCATTAGAGCGGCTAATGGTATAAACGGCCTATAGCGCATAACGTGTTAGCCGGTAGCCTTTAGGCTAATCTGCCCAAGGTGATCTAACTTTTGTTGGCTATCTAGCCATGAATCCAGATCTTCACGTAGGTAGCGAACGGAGCGCCCAATCTTGATAAATGGCGGGGCAGGGGTGCGGTTATCGCGCTTGCCGTCCATTCGTGCTTGGCGAAGAAACGACCGGCTCATGCAAATGTATAGCGCCGCCTCAATTTCTGATAGTGAGCGCGGTAATACGGTTTGTTGTTCTGTGTTCATTGTGTGCCTCAACGAATTACTTGGTTCGATGGGCGTACGGTAAAAGCTAAATTTAGCTGCTACGCTTAGCGGTGATTTTTAGGCTTAGGGGTACGCTTAGCGCTACAAAAATCTGCATTCCGAAAAAATATGGCAATATGAGGCGAGCGAAGACTGTTTTTGCTAAGGTGCTTGTTTTGGGTGTTATGGCAACTTCACCCTTTACAGGATGCATTTTGTCTCAAAGGTTTGGAGAAAATTATGGATCATATTGTGTTAAATAAAGATGGCTACCCGTTTTGCGTAGGTGACTCAGTTCGGATTGAGAAAGAGGGTGAGCACTTTGGAAAATTTGGAGAGATAGACACAATACGAAACTACGATAAGCGGCCTAGAATTGGGGTTTTATTTGATGATGCCAATGTGTGTTCATTTGCTCCAGAAGACCTATTAGCCACCTGATGCTACCATTACGTCAACTTTTCTTTAGCTCGTTTTACCGCTGATCTAAATGAGCTGAGGCGCATGTAGTTTGTATTTCCGTGCCGGCTTTGCCACGCGATTTCACCGTCACTCACATTCTGGAGAATGCTTTCGGTATCGTATATTGGGTCGTCCCTCTGGTGCTCGTTAGAGATCTCTTTCCAAATTAGCTTTGCAGACGTTATACCTGTATCGGTAATGATTTTGGCAATCAGGGTATGTAACTGATTCTCACGTCCAGAAAGGCTTAGGCTGGAGTGGGGGGAATGAGTTTTTTCTGGGAAAAGTTCGCTACACGAAATTCGCAGTTGATTCGATTTGATAAAGGGAGAACGGTCAAATATTAAACGTTCATCAAGCTTTATTTGGTCGATAGTTTTAGCTGAATTGGCAGGCGCTTTTGACGATAGGGCCTGAAGCCAATTACTTGCTTGTTCCATTATAGTATTAGTGGGGATGCCGAGACGTGGAGACGGTAAAAATAACAGGTCTTCTTCTAAACCCTCAGCGAAGGCGAGAGGCTTCCAGCCGCAAAGAGGGGCAATAGGGGCGTCTTGCTGAAATGGATACTCAGATGACCAATCATTTATACCCGCCGGATCATAGATGGAGAGAGGGCGCTCGCCCTGCTGGGCTGGCTTTCCGTCTAAAAGAGCGATGCTTAGCGCGGTGGTAAGCTGGATGTGACCACGGTATTTGCACGTAGCCCTTCCTAACCACTGAGTTTTGTTTGAAATGCTCAGAGCAAGCAAGGGATAGTCTGTTATGAAGGCCGCGGCAGAGATTTTACCTTTTTCAATTTTATACGATAGCTCAGAAGCCGTGACCTCAAGCTTTTGGGCTGCCTCTTCTAAAGTAAACCAAGGCCCTTTCATAAATATCTCGTTTAGTTCTTATCCAATCAACGCCACAGCGTCAGCTATGTGATTTGGTGGCAAGTGGGTGCGTTTAGCAGGGCGCTCACCGAAGCATCTTAGGTGCGGAGCCGAGACTCATATCATGCCATCAAAATTGGATGATTTCAGTCTTCTTCTACGTATTATGAGATATGTTAGTTACTGTGTCGGGCTTGCAAGAAGATTAGGGACGTGAATAGCGTGTAACAGAGACAGAGACAGAGACAGAGACAGAGACAGAGACAGAGACAGAGAACGTATTACCGCGCCTCATAGTGCATGCTGTGCGCATGCACTATGAGCAATTATAGTGATTTAAAATGATTGGGTCACTATAGGCCCCAGTGGCTCCTCTTGCAGCCCTCATTGGGGATTGGGAGTGGTCCAAAGTCAATCGGTGGGATATATTCGTCAACAATATAAAATGTAGATCCAGCTGTTTTTTGTGCTAATGGTGAGCCTACTGCAAATTTTTCATTGTGAAATTTACCACATGCGCCAGTGGGGTGATCCATCGCGTCAGCGGTTATGCTCCAACTACCATTTTCATTGGTATAGCCAACAATCTGACCGCCGGCATCGTAGCTGTAATTACCTTCTACTCCTTGTGTCTCGTAATGAGTTCTCCATGCATAAATAGGGGCATAAGCTTGGACTGGGTATGTATAGACCGTAACGTTAGCTACGCTTGTAGAAGGGTCAAGCCGTGAGTACACGGAAGAGTTTCGATAGCTGTAGGTCGTAGCTAAGGCTGATTGCGCGATAAGCAATGTCGAGACTGATAGTAATAATGCTCGAACACCAAGTTTTTTCTTATCCATAACACTAAACTCCGATTCTAGTATTTCCATTTAGTAACAAGCAGCATCTCCCGCTGCGAAGAAATCGTAGCATACAGATTTTTTGTTGTCACTGAGGTGTATGTCGATATTGTTCAGGTGCCGTTAGCGTAATTCCTAAATATTCTGAATGTTTATAATTTATTTGTTTTTTCTAATATAGGGTGTCTTGTTTGAATCTAGTAGTTATAGCTTTATAGTCGAAACCGCTTTTTTAAATTTAGTGAATGTAATTAACCGGACTAATATTTATCCAATCAACGCCACGGCATCAGCTTTGTGATCTGGTGCCAAATGGGCATATCGTAAGGTTGTATTTAAGCTGGCGTGGCCGCAAAGCTCGCGCACGGTATTTAGGGGTACTCCACGCATAACCAGTTTAGAGGCGAAATCGTGACGCATATCATGCCATCTAAATTGAGTGATTCCAGCCTTTTTTAAAATAGTTGTCCACGAGCTTTTAACGTTATCCAGCCTGCCGCCATCGTCAGCCGGAAATACACGCGCCTCATTTAACCCGCATTGGCCGCGCCATTTGCCCAGAACCTCGCGGGCTGAGGGGCTTAGGGGTATGTGTCGGGTTTTGCTGGATTTGGCTGTTGCACCGTTTACGGTTATCACGTTGTTTATTAGGTCAACCTCAGACCACATTAAATCGAACTGTTCGCCTCGGCGCATTCCGGTTTTAAGGGAGAGCGTAACCATTGGCGTCATACGGTCAGCGTAGGCGAGGTGTGATATGTCAGGTAGAAGAGGGTAGCCTCTTTCTGCTCGGTGCTCATTACCTCGCGTCCGAGCCTTTTTAAGTTCATCGTCACGCTCTTTTAACGCGGCTAGCATTCTGAATTCTTCATCGCTCGATAGGTAGCGAGCTTTTCGGCCTTCGTCTACTTTCAGGTTTTTGAGGCGTTTTAGCGGATGCTCTTCCAGTACCTCCCACTCTACCGCTTTAGTTATCACACCGCGTAACGCGTTAACGCACCGGTTAACGTAGGTAGCTTTTCGGTCTTGCTGCATTTTCTCCGTTCGCCAGCGTTCCATACGCTTGAGTTGAATCTGGCTCATTGGGAGGGTCAATAGGTCAGGAAATGAGGCTTTAACGATGTTGATCGTATTTTGACCGCTTTTATGGTTAGCCAAAGCCCACGGCTGATACTGCTCCTCTAAAAATCGCCCCAGTGTACCCTTGAGGGTTTCTTTGGCTCTTTGACGGCCTTCGACCTTATCCGCTTGCACATCTGTACCATCTGCCACTTTACCGGCCATGCTGGTGGCTTTGTCTCGTGCTTGAGCGAGAGTGAGTGACGGGCCGAGGGGGCCAATTTTGATTCGCTTACGGCGACCGTCTGAATTCCGATAGGAGTAATAGAAGGTTTTGAGGCCTGTTGGCTGAACCCGCATTAAGAAACCTTTTAGCTCGGTATCAACAATTTCGTAAGCTTGGTCAGCTGGCTCGAAATTTCGGGCACTGAGGGTAGTCAATTTGGCTCTCATGGCGGCAATTTCATCTCTGTATTTGGACTTAATAGGAAATTTAAGTCCATATTAAGTCCAAATTGAAAGAATCGCAAAGAAAATCTGTGAACCTCCATGAACGACTATATTTATTTAAGTTGTTGATTTTTATATATAATATAGTTGTTCTGTGTACGTGGTTGTTCACTGAAATACATGGAAAAATACCGATTTTACACACTGGCAGTGTTGAGGTCAGCGGTTCGATCCCGCTAGGCTCCACCAAAAATACAAAAAGCCCCCTGCTCGTATGAGCAGGGGGCTTTTTTGTATATCTCGCTGAAAGCTCAGCGAGAGCGAGGTTTAGCTCCGGTTGATGTGCATGGATGCACGAATGTCGCGGGCGCATGGAGCGCAGGAGCGACCTCTAATTTGCCGGGAGCAAATTAGCACGACGGAGTCGCCCGGAGGGTGGCGCACAGGGAGGTGCGTCATGCATCCCGCGTATCGTCAAAGTCCCATATCTGCATTCGAGTTACCCCATTGGACGGGGGGTTTTTGTTTGTGGGTCTAGTTGGGTGAGACCGCTGAGGCCAGCGTGCTTGATGTGCATGGATGCACAAATGTCGCGGGCGCAGGACGCGCAGGAGCGACCTCAAATTCGCTGGGAGCGAATTAGCACGGCGAATGCCGCCCGTAGGGCGGGGCACAAGGATAAGGTGAATGCCTCTAAGATGCAGAGAGGGCGGTCTGGGCTGAGTGCCCCGTGCATCCCGCTAGGCGGGCAGCCGAAGTCCCGCGACTTCTTACAAAGCCCTTAGCAAAACCCTTTAAAAACAATAAGATCGATCAGGGGTGGTAGCTCTCGCTGTAACCCGATACATCTTCCCGCAGGCGTTGGCAGTTTTGGGGTCTATGAGAGCGAGGGTTCGCACTGGTTGACTTGAAGGATGCATTATTGCCGGGGGTACACTGATCCCTGCGCGCTTATCCCCTAATGGACAGCCGCTCGGCTGGATTTGGGGTAATGGCGAGCCGCCGCACTCTATAGTAGGAGTTTGCGATTTCACAAGAATTTTACGGGCGAATTCAGTAGACTGTCGCAGGAATTTGCATTAACCCAGTAATAATCTACCTCCTTTTAGTTTTTATGAAAGTTATGCCATGTCTGTTTCGCCAACCGTATCGGTAATTATAGCCGCCTATAACCGCCCAAGCGTGGTTAGTACCGCGATCAAGAGCGTTCTGAACTCAGATTTTCAAGATTTTGAGCTGATCGTTGTAGGCGATGGTTGCAATCAAGAGACGGAGGAGGCGATTTGTGCCTTTACTGATCCTCGTATTCTCTTTTACAACCTGCCTGAAAATACCGGTCATCAATCCGCCCCGCATAATAAGGGCATCGAAATGGCTAGTGGGGAATTCATCCTCTTTCTCAACCAAGATGATCTCTATTTTCCTGACCATATCTCTAGGCGTGTCGCCTTCATGCGCGAATCCAAGGCCGATATTTCTTGGTCGCCTATCCTGCTTCTGCAACGCACAGCCGCAAACCATGGGCCTGTGGATGCCCATAAAGATCGCATCGTGCTTGATGGGGCTGTGCAGGACAACAAATTCGATCCGAATGCCTTTATTATCTCATCCTGCTGGGCCGTCCGACGCGAAATCTGCTTAGACGTGGGGCCTTGGCTGCCGATCAAGAAAACACGCCTCTCGCCTTCTCAGGAGTGGCTTTTCCGCGCCTGGAAACAAGGCTGCGATATCTGCTATCACCGCGAGGCCTCGGTCTTGTGCATTCACTCTGGGGTGCGCCCTTATAGCTATATCCATGATGGATCGTTCGAGCATGAGCGTGCATGGGGGTGGATTAGCGCGGGGGCGGATGCGCGAAGTCGTGTCTTGAACGCGGCACTCGTGGAAATGGCGGGGCGCGAATATCTATGGCGGCAAAAACTAACGCGTTTTCAAAAACCCTTGCTGTCATTCGCGCGACACATTGCGAAAAAGCTGGGCCAACACCCAGATGTGTTTCAACGGCTTATTGGGGGGCTTGGAAAAGGCGCATGGGTCAAAAGTCATACCAAATTTACCCGGGGCACTCCGCCGGTTTTAGAGGTTGGCAAACTTGTGCCGTTCTCCGCTGCTTACGCAGAAGAGCACGTGGGACTTGGCTGGCATCACTTTGAGAAAGAAGGGGCGTGGAGCGAATTTGAAACAGCCGAATTGTTTTTCTCGACAGAGCAAGACGCTCAGACAATCATCCTTTCGGGGTATCCGTTTCGGCACGACGACAAAGTGACATTTACGCTCAACTCCGATTTGGAGCATGAGGTCTGTTTTAGCGGCAAACCCAAAAATGTCGCAATCCTGATCCCGAAAAAAGGCCGGCATCTTCTGCAGGTCGAGATCGTTAACCCGACATCACCAGCCAAACTTGGCCTGTCCGACGACACAAGAACGCTTGCTTTTTGGCTGTCATCCTTCACGGTGGCGGACAAACCTGTATCGGTGGTTGCTCCCAAGCCAAGCTAATGGGTCATAACAAAGCAGTAGTTGATTTTTACGGGTTGCTGCTTTAGCTGGGGGGCGGCAATGGGTATCAGTGACTTCCTTGGCCGAATCATGGTTTATGGTGGGCGAGCAGATAAATATGCTGAATTTTCATTGGTAATGGCGTAAAGAATTGGCAAATTTGTCGATGGCCCGCGAGTTACGTAATGTGGTATAACACGACTCGAATTACATCTTAATGATAAGTCGTTAATGCCGGGTCGGAAATGAAGCCTGATGACCGGTCGTTTTCAGGCTTATTGTACTGCTTGGTATTGGATTTGTTCCTGTAGTCCGATCAAAGTTCCCCGCCCACGAAGCAGGTGGGTTGTGTGATGAAGCGGCATCTAGCCAAACGATATAATATTGGTCTTCTCTATGATCAGAAGGCCACAGAAAACGAGAGTCCGCTGTGCCTTCCGATAAAATCACGCAGATAAATGAGAGCCGGACTCCTGCGACCATTGCTCTGGCCTCTGTGGTAGACAATCGAGGTCGGTTGTTGCCAGTCGATTTTTCTGGCCTGCCATTTGCGCCTCGTCGAGTTTTCTTTGTGAGCGATGTGCCGGCCGGTCACATTCGCGGCGGTCATGGGCACCACACTGGGCATCAGTTGCTGATAGCCGCGCAAGGTGAAATTAACGTCGTCACTCGAGATGGCAGCGGGGCTGAGACACTGCACTTGCTCCGGCTAGGCAGTGTGGCGCTGCATATACCACCGGGATGCATCGCCTGGCAAAAGTATCTCAGTAAAAGTGCCAGCTTGTTGGTATTGGCCAGTAATCACTATGATCCAGCTGATTATTTCTATTCAGATTTAGCCTTGCCTGATTCGGCATGGGACGGGCCTTAACATTTATGGCGCCCCTCGCTATCGTGTGCACTCCTGTTTGGCCGGGAGAGGACGTGCTCGAACACGCGATCACTTGTGCACCAGATCAGACACTAGAAGGCATCCAGAGTATTATGACGTTGGGCCAAGCTACGGATAACACCGCCGAAATCGCCCAGGAGGCCACCGCCAGGAATTCACGAATTCGGGCGCTGATTCACGGGCCTCGAGAGGGAAGGATCCTAAGCGTCAATTTGGCACTGAGTGAAATTTCCGGCGAGTGACTTTCTATCTATTTTCATAATTACGCTATCGAGCCTCATATCCTGGAGGCATTGCACGGGGTGCTGCGGTTAAGCCCGAAGTCGGGTGCGCCATGCTGTGTGGCGCAGGACGCTGACTTCAGAACGACCTGCCATATAAGGGGCTCTGAATAATGAAACATATTGCTGTGCTGGGCGGAGGCATTATGGGTTGCTGCACCGCGTTGTCTCTCGCCCGTCTGCGTGCCACAGTCACACTATTTGAACAACATCCCCAGGTTATGAGTGAAGCAAGCCGGTGGAATGAGGGAAAAATCCACCTTGGCTACCTATACGCGGCATCGCGGACCCTAGATACCGCCAAAAAGGTTCTGACCGGCGGCTTGCGCTTTAAACCTATTGTCGAACAGCTCTTGGAAACCTCTATTGACTCGTGGATAACACCACAAGCCGACCATTACCTTGTTCACAAAAATAGCGTGGTTGGCCCCGATGAAATTTGGGATTATTTCGAAAGAGTCACCGATCTGGTATGCGAGCATCCGGATGTGAACGGTTACTTGCGTGATATTTCGTCATCTGACTTACGCCGCCTCTCCGCAACTGACGTGGATTTTAATTATAATGCTGAGCAAGTGTGCCTGGCGACTCGCGTGCCGGAATATTCCATAAATACCACCAGCTTTGCGGATGCCCTTGCGCGACGTGTGATGGATGATCCCTCCATCTCGGTCTTAACCGAACAAGCAGTGCAGTCCGTGGGTTCCAGCGACGAGAAATCCGAGCGCTACGCCATTCATACGGACCAAGATACCTTCACGGGGTTTGACGCCGTCGTCAATGCCTTGTGGGCGGGTCGCCCTTTTATCGACAAAACCGTCATGGGGCGCACCGACTTCACCACGCATCACCGCTATCGAGTGTCCGCGTTTCTGGAGTGCCCACTGGATCATTCTTATCACTCTTCTGCAGTGATTTGTGCCGGCCCCTTCGGTGACATTAAGCATTATGGCAATGGCCGCTATTATATTTCCTGGTACCCGGCTGGGCTGCTCGCTGAAGGGCGAAATGCGGAACCCCCCAAGACACCGCATCTGTCTGCCGATGATGCAGATTCTATCGTCGCAAAGATCAAGGAGGGTTTAGGCGATATACTGCCCGGCGCGGCAGATATAATCAGTCAGGCGGATCGGGTCAACGTGCAAGGTGGCTGGGTCTATGCGCAAGCGTCGGGGGGATTGGACGACCCCAGCTCCAGTCTCCACCGCCGCGATAAGCTTGGCTTACTTCATCACGGCAACTATGTCTCTGTCGATACTGGAAAGTTTTCAGTTGCTCCCTATTTGGCCGAAGTCATTGCTCAGGCGCTTGTTTAATCCTGAGCAAGAGGTAGCTCAAGAAGCGGGCGCAGATTGAAGCTTATGACATATTGAGCATCCTCTAGGATGGCTGGGTCAGCTGACGCTATGACGCGCTTACCTCGCACTGGTCCATCAAGCATCTTCCAGCATGGTAAAAAGTACTGTTTAACGATGCCGCCTCACTTATCTTTACCGCTCAATTGTGCTTTCAAATCCGCAAACGGGTTATAGGTGGCGGGTTTGATTTTTGTCTCCGTGGTGCTGCCGTAGCGCACAAGGTTCTCAAACTTTGTGTGCTCTTCGTCGTGGCAATAAAGGCACAATAACTCCCAATTGCTGCCGTCAGGCGGGTTGTTGTCGTGATTGTGGTCGCGGTGGTGGACGGTTAACTCGGAAAGGTTTTTACGGGTGAATTCTCGGGTGCAGCGGCCACAAACCCATGGATAAAGCTTTAATGACTGCTCACGATAGCCTGCCGCTCTTTTGTTGTTATAGTCCAGCTGGGCGGCGCGTACTTTGTCAAAATCGCTGGGATTGCTCATAAAAACCTCATTTATGTGTAGCAGAAAGCATAAACCAAAGCGGTTATCAGAGATAGGTGGCAGGGGAATGGTTTTAGCAGGCCGAAATCGGGTGCTTAATCTGGCGCCTAACGTCTAGACTTTCCTTATATGCGTCCCGCGTGCGTGATAGCTTTCATCCCAATCTAACGCTAGTTGTATTTTTGACTTGGTGGCTATACGCCCAGATTGAAAGTTAATATTGGTTAGGGTATATTTCGGCCAATTCAAATATAAGGAAATAGCATTATGACAATCAAGAATTTGTTTAGCGGGATTTTGCCTTTAGTTGTCCTCGCCGGTTGCGCATCAACACCACCTCCACCAATTCAAGCACAGGACAAGACTATTTCACATGAAGGTCAAGATTATGTGGTAGGCGGGCAGTACGATGAACACCGAAATGTACTGCAGCTGACGGTAAATGGTGACCCTGTAATGAAAGGGAGTTTTCCTCCCTACACGCCAACATTGAATCTGGCGAGTGAGTATCAAAACATTGATATCTCAAGCTATTGTTATTTTGGGTCTGTATTAAATAACCAAGGCGGAGTTTTTGGTGCGGTAGCTGGTGCTATTCAGTCGTCTAATGCGAAATCTGGCGATAAGTGTGACATAAAGATCTCTGGCGAAAAAGTTACAAGCTTGTACTTTTAAATAATTTAGCTGGTTGCATTTCTGTTACTCGGGGAGGCTGGTAATAATAGCGTGCCAGCCTCCTGCGAGATGTAAGGCGTATCGACCGAGAGCGAAGGTCACCTTCTAATATCTTGATTAACGTGTCAGAGTCTAGGATAATCCGTTAATAGCGAGGTATAACTGACGTTTCCTGAGCTGTAATTCCCCTCCAAATGTTTATCTTTTGGTTGCTATTTCCTCCCCAAAAAGCCGCACCGCCAAGGGGCAATTTACGTTGCTACTTGATATGCGAGTGTTGTCGTTGAGGCGTTAAAGGGGGGGGGGGCGCACAAAAAGGCCGACCTAAAGGTCGGCCTTTTAGCATCGCTGTGCTGCTTTATTTCGGCAACTCAGTGCTGACTACTGCTTTACGATCAGCCCGGTTGGGCGACTGGCTGCTTGCTTCGGTTTCGCCTTTCCAGTCCAGAGTAATACGGCTTGCCGATACGTCTTTAGAAACCAGGTAAGCTTTAACGGCTTCTGCACGCTCTTTGGATAGCTCCATGTTGTACTCTGCCGTGCCCTCACCGTCGGCATAGCCGGTAATGGTGATGGCGGCTTGTGACGAGGCCAGTTCTTTGATTAGCTGATTTAGCGCGCCGGTGTTGCTGACTTCTGACGAATCGAAGTCAAACTGACTGAGAACATGCACGGGTTTGGTTTCGGGCTCAACCGGTTCTGGCGCAGGCGTTGGAGCAGGGGTGTTTACCGGCTCGGCGATTGGCTCGCGGGTGGGCTTACTGGCGACATTGCCGAATTGCCACAAAACCCCAAGGGTAACGGCCTGCACGTCTGGCTGACGGCCCCAATCGCTGCCGCCAAAGTCGTTTACGTATTGGTATTGTAAGCGGGTTTGTAGGTGGTCAGTGGCGCGAAACACTAACCCGGCACCGGCGGTTTCAGTCCAGCCTTTGGCGTTGTTGGCTTGCTCGGGGAACAAGTCGCCACCGTCAATCAGGTTGGCATCGTAATATAATCCGCCACCGCGAACGTAGGCCATCCAGCGGTCGGATAGTGGCATACCCACCAATACAGACAAGTCGTAGCCTTCAATCGAGATCTCTGATTTTTTACCGTCGATATTCCATGAGGTTGCTTCCCCCAGCTCGTGATAACCGCTTTCAATGGCGAAGTAGTCGTTGAAGCGATAACCGGCAAAACCGCCATACACTTCATCGTCGTCTTCACAGGTGACGGACAGATCACGGCAGCCCGATTTAAATTCGCTGGCGCCGGTTTCACCTCCTAGATAGAATCCCGATTTTGCATAGGGAAAGTCATCGGCTTGAGCGGTGTTGGCCACAGCTAATAATATGCAGAATGCCCCGGGTAATCCGTATTTTATACTCATTTGTACCTCATGTAATAACGTTAAAATATCGTTTTTAAATCTAAATTTTACGATAGCGTTGCTCGCAGCAAGTGTGCTCCACTTTGCTGACGCAACGCTAATTATTGTGGTGGTTATTTTTTTTGGCCGCTAGAGTTAGCGGTTGTCGGAGTGTCTGCGAAATTCGGTTATGACCGCGTTGCAGAGTTTCACCCTTAGGTAATGATCCTTTACCGGAATCAATTACTAGACGCCATGGTATAGGGATTATCACGCATCTTGCGTGATGCCGGACTCATAAAATTCATCTTGCAAACATCGGTGGCGTTTTTTATTGAAGTATGTGTTGCATTACGCCTTTTGGGTGGGATGCTCTCTAGGTTTTTGCGTCGGGATTTTGAACCGAGCACCTTAACGCTCGTGTGGGAGATTACTTTTTAAGCTTTTTGTATTCGCTTTGAAGGCATCGCGAGATGTATCGGCTACATGTCTCTTTCTAAATATTCTCTAAGTATCCGAGTATTGCGCGTATTTGCTTTAAAAAATGCGTCAAACACATCGCCCACCACAGGCACCAAGCCGCCGAGAAAGTCAATGGTCATATTCGCTAAAATGCGGAGCTTCACCCACCAGCTGGCGCCGGCGCGCTGGGCCTCGAACAGCACGTAGCCGGACAGTAGCAGGCCGGCTACGTCGCCCACTACGGGCAGTATGCCGATAATAGCCTCTGCACCAATTCGAACGTTGGTAAACGGGACTGCAACACTGCTGTCGGTGAGGCGGCTGAACTTATCCAGTCGCGCTAAAATGGCTTGCTGCTCGGCCTTCGAGGGTTTTGCTTTTGTCTTTTGGGTGTTGACGCTCATTCAGATTCCGCACCGATATCTTGAAATGCTTGCACCAGCGTGTCGGGCTCTTGCGCCCCCGAGATCAGGTACTTATTGTTGACGATAAACGCTGGCACGGCGGTAACCCCGGCCCGCTGGTAGGTTGCTTCGTCGTCGCGTACCGTTTGGGCATACTGGTCTGAGTCCAATACATTGCGCGCTTGTGCTGGGTCTAGGCCAATACTTGCAACGCAGTGCACTAGAACCTCATGGTCGGAAACATTGTCGGCGTTGCCGAAGTAGGCATCGAACAGAGCCTGTTTCATCTCGGTCTGCTTGCTTTGCTCGCCGGCCCATTTTACTAACCGATGAGCATCGAAGGTGTTGCAGGTGAAGCGCTCTTGTAGTTTGCTAAAGTTGACGCCGAGGTCTTTGGCAATTTGCATCATTTGATCTTGATTGGCGCGCATTTCGGCTTCGGTGCTGCCGTATTTGCGCACCAGTGCCGGCAAAATCGGCTCGCCTTTGCCGCTGTGTTCTGGGTCTAGCTCAAACGCATGCCACTGCACGTTAAACTCGTGCGTGGCTGCCAGTTGCTCCATGGCCTGCTCTAGGCGGGCGTAGCCGATTGCGCACCAAGGGCAGGCGATGTCAGAAACAATGTCTATTTGAATATTGTGCATAGAAAATCCTGTTAGTTAATTACAAGGTTCTATTTAAAGGCTTGGTGCGCTCTTACTTTAACACGTAGCTTAGGTTGTTTGTTTCGCCCGGTTGCTGGCAGGGCACCTCCGTTGCTTGACCCGTTTATCCTGACAGCGGTAATCTCGCCAATTATCAGAGCCTTGGGTACAGATCGAAGGTTTTGGCGCGATCCACACAGTAACTTGTTTTAATCCAACTGCGAAAACATCCATGAGCCCCACACTACACCACCTGTACTCCTTTCGTCGCTGCCCCTACGCTATGCGTGCTCGTCTCGGGCTATTGTTTGCCGGGGCTCAGGTAACGCTGCGGGAGGTCGTTTTGAAAAATAAGCCAGCCCAGATGCTGGCGATTAGCCCGAAAGGCACTGTGCCCGTGTTGCAGCTTGTGGACGGCACGGTGATTGATGAAAGCCGGGATATTATGCAGTGGGCGCTGGAGCAGCAAGACCCGCAAAAGTTATTGCGTAAGGATATCTTGCCGTCGGCCAATGCTTTGATTGAACAAAATGATAGCGACTTTAAACATTGGCTGGATCGCTATAAATACGCCGACCGTCACCCTGAGATGACTCAGCTTGAGTACCGGCAACGGGGTGAGAGCTTTTTACAAATACTGGAAGAGTTACTGACTAAACACCGCTTTTTGCTGGGAGATGACGCAAGTATTGCCGATATCGGCATCATGCCTTTTGTCCGGCAGTTTGCCCATGTTGATCGCGAGGTGTTTTACCGCCTACCTTACCCAAACCTGCAGCAGTGGCTACAGCACTGGCTTGCAGACCCATTGTTTGTACAGGCCATGATCAAATATCAGCCATGGCAGGAAGGGGATGATACGGTGGTCTTTCCCTCTTAGTCGTTATGGTCGTGCCACTTTAACGCTTTCTGGTATTAACTTTTGTCTAGCAGTTGCAATGCAGGCAAGGCCACGGTTGATCGCGCCGGTTAAAACCCAGCCGTGTTAAAATATCCTTTTCTTACGGGTTGTTTTCATGTTTGCTGTTTCTCGCCTGTCACCCATGTTGGTGCTGTCGTTAGTCACTGTTATCTGGGCATTTAGTTTTTCGCTGATTGGGGTTTACCTAAGCGGTGAAGTGGACAGTTACCTAGCGGTTTTCATTCGGGTTTTTTTAGCGCTGCTGGTATTGCTGCCGTTTTTTAGGCCGCGTCAAATTCCGGCGCGAGCGCTACTGGCGTTAACGGCTATTGGCGCTGTTCAAGTAGGCGTGACCTACCAGTTTCTCTATCACGCTTTTGCCTATTTAAGTGTGCCAGAGGTTTTGCTTTTTACGATATTTACCCCACTTTGGATTACCTTAATTGATGAGGTGCTGCTGGGTAGGCGCCACTTGCCCATACGCTGGTGGTTGGGCTCGGCACTGGCGGTGGTGGGCGCGGCGATTATTCGCTACCAGCACATCAGCGCCGATGTGCTTACCGGGTTTTTACTGATTCAAGCGGCTAACCTTTGCTTTGCCTTAGGCCAAGTGGCTTATAAGCGCCTGCCGATTAATAAGCCGCAGCAACAGTTCAATACCTTTGCCTGTTTCTTTTTGGGCGCGACGCTAGTATCTGGCGTTGGTTGCGTTTTATTTGCCGATTGGCAATTGGTACCAGACAGTATGCTTGAGTGGGCAGTACTTATTTGGCTCGGGTTGGGGGCATCGGGGCTGGGGTATTTATGCTGGGCCATGGCCAGCAAATGCGTTAACACGGGGCAGTTAGCGACGATGAACAATCTACTGATCCCGGTGGGGTTGCTCGTTAATGTCCTTTTTTGGAGCCATAGTGCCGATGTCGTTCGGTTGATTGCCGGAGGTGCGGTTATCGCAGTTTCGGTTTGGGTGTGCCGCCCGAGACGCAAGCCCCGCGCAACCCGCGACTTAGAGTGAACCTGCTAGGCCGAGTGTGGGGCTCGGTCGATGATCGAGTGCACGCAAGATGCGTGTGCCCAGCTAGCGGCAAGCAAACACTGCTTGTGTGTGGGCCGGTAGCAAGCTCCGATAGCGTTAAACAGTTGAGCAATACTACCTCGCCATGCTTTTTAACCAGCGACCTGCCTGCTAAGCTAAACAATTGGCAAACGCCGACAGTGGCCGGGGACTAGTGAATGACTTTATTACTACTTTATATTGCGCTGGCCCTCGGGGTCTCGTTTTTGTGTTCGGTTGCCGAGGCGGTGTTGCTGAGCGTTAACTCGGCTTACGCCTCGCTGTTAGAGCAGGGAAGTAAACGCTCAGGGAAACTCTTGGCTAACCTTACCCGCGATGTTGAGCGCCCGCTCGCAGCGATTCTAACCCTAAACACCATCGCCCATACGATTGGCGCAGCCGGGGCCGGTGCGCAGGCCACTGTGGTGTTTGGCAGTGCGTATTTGGGGGCATTTTCGGCCGTTTTAACACTGCTCATTTTGGTATTGTCAGAAATTATTCCAAAAACGCTGGGGGCTTACTATTGGCGAGCGCTTGCCCCTTATACCGCTTACGGATTGCACTATTTAATTAAGGCGCTTTATCCGTTTATCTTATTATCGGAAAGACTAACTCGCTTAATTACCCGAGGGGAGCGAGCGGGTAGTGGGTTGGACCGCCACGAGCTGGCGGTCGCGGCGGACATCAGTAGCGCCGAGGGCCACCTGGATGAGAATGAGAGCGAGGTGGTAAAAAACTTACTGCAGCTGCGCCAAACGACTCTACGTGAAGTTATGACGCCGCGCACGGTGTTGTTTAGTGAAAATCAATCCAGCCTCGTCGGGGAGGTGTTCGCACAGCACAGCAGTATTCCCTTTTCACGTATTCCGATATTTGCCGACGACTCCGACAATATTACCGGGGTAGTACTGCTTAGCGATTTACTGCTCGCCCAGGCAAGAGGCGAGGAACAGGCGCCGATTGTTAATTATCGGCGCGAGTTGCCGGTGTTGTTAGGCGCAATGCCTTTGACCCAGGCCTTAGAAGAGTTTTTGCGCAAAAAGACGCATATGATTTTGGTGGTTACCGAGTTCGGCGATGTACAGGGCATTATCACCCTAGAGGATGTGCTGGAAACTTTACTGGGGCGGGAAATTGTCGACGAGAACGATAAAACCCGCGATATGCAAGAGTTGGCAAGAAGACACTGGCGCCGTCAAGAGATGAAAAGATCGGACGCCGATATCGGCCAGAACCGAGTGAATGATTCTGACCTAGATTCTTGAGCCTATATAGCAGGGGCTACCTCGATTATTTTAAACGGCCTCGACGGTTTTAGTCGTTACTAATCAGTCCAGAGTAAATGCGTTTAGAGCTTGAGTGTTTGTCGTAATCGTTGTCTGTTTGCGTACCGGGATGTGCGAGCGATTCAGGATTTGCCTATGACTTGCACCGAATCCAGTCTCGGCACGAGCTGTTAACCAAAGCGCTGCTCTAAGTACTGGATAATATCCCCGGACTCATACATCCACGTGTTAGTACCGTTTTCATCAATGCGTAAGCAGGGCACTTTAATTCGGCCACCGCCTTGTTCTAGCGCTTGGCGATGTGGGCTTCCGGCTTGGGCGTTGCGCAGTTCTATCGGTAGGTTTAAGCGGTGCAGTGCACGGCGAGTTTTGATGCAAAAGGGGCAGGCAAAAAACTGGTACAAGGCAAAGTTTTTTAGCTCGTTTTCGACCTTGGTTTGTGCCTCTGGGGTGCGCTTGAGCTTGGCCGGACGTGTGAGCCAACTAACAAAGGCGATAATGCTGCCTAAGCCTTCGCGAACAAGTTTTATCAGTAACTTCATACGTCATCCTATCGTGCTGTGTTAACCGGTGGCCGTTTAAGGGGGCGGTGGTTTGTGGGGCAGGGGTTATCGCTACAACCGTGCGGCGGCTACAATACCGTATTTACGGCATGTTTTTCTAGCCGTGTGCAGTACCAATTGATCGCTCGCGTACTGAGGTGGTCTATGCGGCGGCTGACCAGTGTCGCCGCCGGTTAGCAGGTGGCTAGACGTTTGTCGTTCACCCCTGAGGTTTTGGGGCCTGTAACGGTATATTAAGATGCCTGCCGATGTTGTCGCCGGAGACAATCGAGATCTCGCTAATGGCAGCCCGCAACACCCATTACATCGTTTATAGTTTAAGCAGTGGGCATTGCGGTGGCAGTACCACCTGAACCGCCGCGGGGCAAACGCTAAAGCGAATATCTCTGCTTTCGATAGGTTCGCCATCCAAATTAATAGGCATGGGTACTTGCGATTGCCACTCGATCCATTCGCAGGTGAAAGCTTTGACGTATTGGTTATCGCTGGCGGGCTGCTGAAGCTCTTTAAGAACTTGCGTAAATGCCTCGGCCGGAAAGCGACGAATAGCGACGGTATTGAGTAGTCCGTCATTGATTTTGGCGTGCTCTGCCAGCACTTGCCCGCCGCCCGCTTGCGTGCCATTGCATACGGCACTAACGATGATCTCATCATGCCATTCGTTTTCGGCGTACTTTATACGGCCTTTGTGAGGTGTAAAGCGCAGTGCCTGCACCAAGCCGGATAGCGTATAGGCTCCGCCACCCAAACAGTTTTTTAGAGCGGTGGGGGTTGAGGCGGTCACCTGTGCGCCAAAGCCGCCGCTGGCGACATTGATAAAATACCTCTGGTTGGCCTGAATAACGTCGATATCGCTTGGCGCACCGGTTTGAGCCAGACTGAGTGCGTGGGCGTAGTTGCCGGGGATGTTAGCGGCAGTGGCAAAATCGTTGGCGGTACCCATGGGAATTATTGCAAAGGGCAAACGCTGCTTAATAGGTAAAGCCATCAGAGCGTTGGCCATCTCATTCACGGTGCCGTCACCGCCGGCAATGACTAAGCGCCGGACATCCTCTGCGCAGGCTTCGCGTACTAAGCGGGCTAGATCACCCTGCTCCCACGTCACCCGAATTTCAATAGGTGCCTTTTTACGGGCGTTAAAGACGGCCTCACGAAACGCTTCTAGTCCGGCTTTTTTGCCATTTACGATAACGCGAATAGGGTGCATGCTGTGTCCTTACCAAGTCGTTTGGGGCCGCAAAAGGGTGTTGCAGAGCCAATGCTTGTGCAGTGCGATGGGGCTGCCCGTGAGAGTCTGCCCCACGAATTAAATAGTGCCTGCGATGTTTGAAAATCACAATGTCTTCATTGTGTTTAAGCGTGGCACCGCCGGGTTAGCAACGGTACTAACCATCGCCTGTGAACTATAGCGGGGTTTGTTCGAAGATTCCTGTAGGGTGTTGACAGCGGGGGACTGCTAACATTCTGTGATAAAAAGCGGTATGCTGGTGCGCATAGGTTTTTCCATTCTCGCTCATTTTCTACAGGGCCAGCTCATGTGGTTGCGCGCCAGTTGTGAACTAAGTTTTGATATTTCGGTGCCTACGCCTTTTATTTTGATGTTGCGTCCGCGCAGCGGGGCGCAGCAGTGGATTGCGCGAGAGGAATACAATATTTCGCCCAGCGTAGAGGTGTACGAGTTTACCGACCTTTATGGCAACTTGTGTCAGCGTCTGGTGGCGCCGCCGGGGAATTTCTCGATTAGCACCGTGGCCGAAGTCAGAACGGCGGATTACGTAGACCGCGCGCCAGGGGCGGAGTTTGTTGAGGTGCAGTATCTGCCAGATGGGGTGTTGGGGTATTTATTGCCGAGCCGTTACTGCGAGTCGGAGCTGTTTTGTCAGATGGCCACCGAGATTACCGCTGGTCGCCATTTGGGCTATGACCAAGTGGCAGCGATTGAGACTTGGCTGCGCGAGTCGATACGGTATGAGCCCGGCAGCAGCAGTATCCCGCTATCGGCCGTGGACGTGAACCAGCGGCAAGTGGGCGTTTGCCGCGATCTAGCACACTTGGGCATTGCCTTGTGTCGCAGTATTAGTATTCCAGCACGATTGGTCGTGGGGTATCTATACGGGCTGACACCGATGGATCTACACGCGTGGTTTGAGGCTTACGTGGGCGGACGTTGGTATACGTTTGATGCGACGCAACCGGTGCTAAATGGCGGCTATGTAACGGTCGGGTACGGCCGCGACGCTGCGGATGTGGCGGTTTACAGCCAATTTGGCCCTATGGTTTATTCAACGGCCCAGCGTATTGCTGTGCAACTTATCGAGTAGTCAGATCGCGTGGTGGCGGCTTAGACTCTAGCCCCGCTGGCGGTCTTTGTCCCCCCGTTTCAACCTGTAGCGCCCATCGCCCGCAAGGTTTGCCAGATCTTCAGAAATCCCCGTTTCAGCCGTAACCTTATTATCACACACGTTCGTTATACCCACTGTCGTGTTTGGCGCTGAGAGGCAGCAGTACGCCATTGACGTCCGCCTTTGCGGCTGGTGTCCCGCTATAGGTGGGCGGTAACGACTGTAAAGAGTGCATTTATTTGGCTATTATGACTTTATGGTGGCGCATATTTCATCTATATTGAGGTGTCGGTATACATATTTTTTACCTTAATACCGCCCTGGCCATGCCTATGATTTGTTGAGGGTCGCAAATGCTATCGGATTTTTTCTTTATTAATCAAGATCCTGCCTTAGTGCTGAGCGGTGTGTATAACTATAAGTTGGTGAGCCTCTCCATTTGTACCGCGATTTTTGCCGGTTACTTTACGTTTTACCTGCTGGATTTAGCGAGGCACACGCCCATTAAGTTGTATCGCTACGTCGCCAAAGTCATGGCGGCAGTGATAATGGCGGGTGGCATTTGGAGCATGCACTTTATCGGCATGCTGGCATTTTCGTTGTGCCGGCAAATAGGGTATGACCCAACCATCACGCTATTGTCGTTTTTCCCGGCGCTTGTCTCTTGTTTGTATGCAATATTTCTTTTAAGTCGTCGGGCATCGCTAAAAAACTTAATGGCCGCCTCGGTACTGCTGGGAGCGGGCATTGGTACCATGCATTACAGCGGTATGGCCGCGATGGAGCTGGCGCCATTGCTTCGTTATGATCCGCTGACGTTTGCTTTGTCGATTGTGGTGGCGGTGAGCCTGTCGTTTATCGCGGTGTTGTCTCGGTTTTATTTAGGTCGAGTGATTCCGCGGTTAAGCAGCGGACAAAGCCGGCTAATTAGCGCTGTGGTATTGGGGTTCGCGGTGTCCGGCATGCACTATATGGGGATGCTCGCCACTCGGTTTATCGATACCAGCGCGAGCGGCCCGGTTAACGCCATTGTGCAGTCCGATTTGTCTTTTATCGCCATTAGCGTTGCCAGTACCACAGTGGTGCTGACGTTAGGGGTAGCGGTGCTCAATGGTCTGTTGCGCTTTCAGTTATTGTTGGCCGAAAAAACCGAGCAGGAGTCACGCTTAAGTGCCATTTTGTCTACAGCGGTTGACGGCATTATTACCATTGGTGAAAACGGCGATATCTTAAGTGCCAATAAAGCGGCAGAAGCCATACTTGGCTATAGCGAAGATGAGCTCAAAGGGCAGAGCGCTTTGCGCCTGACATCCGATGAAGATGACACGATGGCCGTGTGTCGCATCTCCGGCGCGCCGATCGATTTATCGGGATTTGTCGGGCACAACCAACTAGTGAATACGCTGCACAAAGATGGCCGCAGTATCCCCATTCGCTTAGGGGTTGGTGAGGTACAGCTGTCGTTGCGGCAGAGATTGTATGTGGCTTTTTTAACGGATTTGACCGAGCAGCACAAACTACAGCAAGAGCTGCTAGAAAAAGAGCGCCAGTACCGCTCGTTAATTCACAATATGCCTGGGGTGGCGTTTCGTTGCGAGATTAATGCCAGCTGGAGCATGATTTTTGCCAGTCCCAGTATTCAGGGACTTACGGGTTATGATCTCAGTACGTTTATGGCCCGTGATATTGACATGGGTGACCTTATCGTTGAGGAAGACCTACCCCGTATTGAAACCTCGGTAAATAAAGCATTGGTAGACCGCCAAGCGTACTCGCTTGAGTATCGCATACGCCACCGCTCGGGCGATATCCGATGGGTCTTGGATCAGGGTAGTTATCACTTTAACGATGACGGTGAGGCG
Source organism: Gilvimarinus japonicus (assembly GCF_042847215.1). Classification (GTDB taxonomy): domain Bacteria; phylum Pseudomonadota; class Gammaproteobacteria; order Pseudomonadales; family Cellvibrionaceae; genus Gilvimarinus; species Gilvimarinus japonicus. The sequence continues at coordinate 2,496,072 of NZ_AP031500.1, read as the reverse complement.
CAGTGGATTGACGGGGTGTTAATTGATATTACGGAGCGGCATGCTTACGAAGATCAATTAAAAGCCGCTAAGCAGCAGGCTGAGCACGCCGCTCAGGCAAAGCAGTCGTTTTTGGCCAATATGAGCCATGAGATTCGCACGCCGATGAACTCGATTATCGGCTTTAGTGAGGTAATGCTGGAGTCCGAGTTAGTCGCGGAGCAAAGAAAACAGCTGAGTACGATTAATGCTTCCGCGCGCTCTTTGATGTATTTACTGAACGATATTTTAGACTCCGCGAAGCTTGAAAAAGGTAAAGTCGATATAGCGCGGGAGCACTTTTCTTTGTCGTCTTTGTTAGATGAGGTTATTTCCTCTTTCTGGTTGCTCGCCAAACAAAAAGATATCGTCATTAATCTAGCATTAGCCGAAGGTTTGTCGCCTGTGTATGTGGGCGACAGCAACCGAATACGGCAAATATTGAATAATTTAGTGGGTAATGCGGTTAAGTTTACCGATACCGGATCGGTCACTGCGCGGGTGACGCCATCAGGCAGTCACGAGGTGCTCTTTGAGGTTATTGATACCGGTATTGGTATTGCGGCTGAGCGAGTCGAGTCTATTTTTCAGGCCTTTGAGCAAGCCGATAGTACGACTACGCGGCGTTTTGGCGGTACGGGTTTAGGTACCACTATTAGCAAACAACTGGTTGAGCTAATGGGTGGGCATATTGGTTTAGAGAGCGAAGAAAATAAAGGCAGTCGCTTTTATTTTAGTCTACCACTGGAGGTGGGCGAAGAGACTAAGCTAAAGCGCGATACCCGAGACACCGATGTCGATTTACCGCCGTTAAATATTTTGGTGGTGGATGATATCGAAACCAATATCGAGCTGCTGTTTCTTCTGTTGTCGAGGCAGGGACATCGAGTGGTGTCGGCCAGTAATGGTTTAGAGGCGTTCGATCGGTTTCGCGCCAACGAGTTTGATATCGTGCTAATGGATGTGCATATGCCAGAGTGTGATGGTATTTGTGCGACCGAAAAAATCAGACAGTACGAGCAAGATAAAAAGCGTGGGCGAACCCCTATAGTTGCGCTAACCGCCAGTGTTTTGCAGCAAGACCGAGCCACAGCGTATAACGCGGGTATGGACGGCTTTGCCAACAAACCGATCAATCCGTCGCAGTTATATGGTGAAATGGCCGCTGCGTTAGGTATCTCTACGCGCGAGCCGAGTGGTGCGACCGCGCCCGCTTTGGGCGCTCAGGTGGACTTTGAACACGGTGAGTTATTATGGGGAAGCCGCGAGCGACAATGCCATGAGATTAATGAGTTTATTGCTAAACATAAAGACTCATGGGCACTCATCGCGCGCTTAGAGACCTATCAAACAGAAGACAACGCTACACGGTTGCATACCCTGAAAGGCGCGGCTGGAAACCTTGGGTTGGTGCAGCTGGCGCGCCTGCTGCAATTAATGGAGCAAGCAACCTCTGCTGACCAGTATCAGACGTACGCTCAGTGTCTGGATGCTAGTCTGGCTGACATCGCGCAAACAGTCGATAACGCGAGTGTGGGTGATAGCGATATGGCGACGGAGCAGTCGCAAAAGCGCCTAACCATGGATGACACAAAAGCCATTTGCCAAAATCTTTTTGTTTTAGCGCAACAGGCCGAAACAGATGCTGAGTTGCTGAGCGTTTTACAGCAGCAGAGCGACGATAAACTGGCGTCTAAGGTCGAGCAGTTGGTTACCGCTTTTGATGATTTTGAGTTTGAACAGGCGGTATCTATTATTACCTCAATATTAGATCAGTTATCGCGCTCGTCAGCTGACTCTGAGCAGGGCAAGTTATGATTGAAAAGCCTAGAATACTGGTTGTTGACGATGAGTCGACCAACCTAAAAGTGATACAAACGGTGTTGGCGGATGAGTACCGTTTGGCGTTTGCAAAGTCAGGCCAAGCGGCGCTTGAGGTGATTCAGCAGAATCCGCCCAACTTAATTTTATTGGACGTCATGATGCCTGGTATGAGTGGTATCGACGTTTGTCGGGCATTAAAGGCGGATGCTGCAACGCAGCATATTCCGGTTATCTTTGTTACCGCACTGAATGATGACGACGATGAGTACAATGGCTTTTCGGTCGGTGCGGTGGATTATATTACCAAGCCTATTACCCCAGCATTGGTACGGGCACGGGTGAAAACGCACTTATCGCTGGTGCAGGCAAAACAGCTTAAAAAAGCGCATATCGATTTGGTGCAGCGCCTTGGTGCGGCCGCCGAGTACAAAGACACGGATACCGGCGAGCACATTATTCGTATGAGTCTTTACAGTAAGCGTTTAGCGCTGGCCTATGGCATTAGCGAGGAGTATGCCGAGCTTATTCGACAAGCTGCACCCATGCACGATATTGGCAAAATTGGTATTCCCGATGCCATTTTGCTCAAACCTGGACGCTTAAGTACCGAAGAGTTTGCATCGATGCGCGAACACACCACGATTGGCGCCAAGATTCTTGAAGACTCTGACTCGCCGTTGATTCAGCTGGCTCGGGTGTTGGCCATGGAGCACCACGAAAAGTGGGATGGAACCGGTTATCCCAATGGGCTGGTGGGAGAGGCGATATCGCTAGAGGCGCGTATCGTCGCCATTGCCGATGTGTTTGACGCGCTGACCTCTAAGCGTCCATACAAAGAGGCATGGACTGAGGCCGAGGCCTTCGCATTGATTAAAGAGCAAAGCGGATGTCATTTTGATCCGGCATTGGCCGAGTTATTTTTGTCAATCAAAAGTGAGATACTCGACATTAAACAAAACTACAGTCGTTAGCGGGTGACAGCCCGGACAATGACGCTGCGTTGCCGGTACAATCGCGCAATGCCCGTTCAACCTAAAGGTAAAAATCGTTTGCTGCTCATAAACGGCGCTGGGTCGCCACAGCCAAACAGAGTTAATGATATGGTAAATCTGTGGTGGCACGTTTTGCGTAAGGTTGTATTGTGTTGAATCGTTTAGCGTGGCGTATCCTCGCTGTGTTATTTGTCGGTTTGGGGTTAATCGGCGCTGTGGTGCCGGGCTTGCCAACCACGGTGTTTTTACTGCTGGGGGCATGGGCATCTAGTCATGGATGGCCGGCACTTAATCAGTGGCTGGTTACTCACCCTCGATTTGGGCCAGCTATTCAGCACTGGCAGCGTCACCGTGCAATACCTCGGCGGGCTAAGGTTGCGGCGGCACTAACCATGACTATTAGCGCCGTGTTGATTGGCCAGTCGAGTATATTGTTGTGGGTAAAGTGGTTGCTGATATTAACAATGGGTGGTGTGCTGATATGGCTTTGTACGCGACCGAACGGCCCTAGTGATACCGCGGGCAACAGTAACTATCACGAGCAATAAAGCGGCCCCGCAGGGCCGGCTTTAATATTCTTGCTTTAATCTATCCAACTTTATCCAGCGCTTGATCTATATCCGCCAAAATATCATCTATATGCTCAATACCTACCGATAATCGTATTAAATCTTCCGAGACACCGGCTGACTTTAATTCATCTTCGTTCAGTTGGCGGTGGGTCGTGGTGGCGGGGTGGCAGGCGAGTGATTTAGCATCGCCGATGTTAACTAAACGCAAGATCATTCGCAGGGCATCGATAAACTGCGCGCCGGCCGCCTTACCGCCTTGTACGCCAAAACTTAAAATCCCCGAGGCATGACCGCCGGTGATTTTTTTGCATAGCCCTTGATAAGGGCTGTCGGGCAGGGCGGCGTATTTTACCCAGGTAACTTTGGGGTGCGCTTGTAGGTGTTTGGCCACGGCTAATGCGTTTTCGCAGTGGCGCTCCATGCGGATGCCTAAAGTCTCAAGCCCCTGCATAATTAAAAACGCGCTGTGGGGCGCGAGTGCAGAGCCGGTATTGCGCAGTGGCACCACGCGGCAGCGGCCGATGTAGGCAGCCTCGCCCAGCGCCTCAGTGTAGATCACGTTGTGGTAAGACGGGTCGGGCTCGTTGAGCATAGGATAGCGCGCTTTATTGGCGACCCAGTCAAATTTTCCCGAGTCGACAATCATGCCGCCCACGGTGGTGCCGTGGCCACCAATGTATTTGGTGAGCGAGTGCACAACAATGTCGGCACCGTACTCAAAAGGCTTGCATAAAAATGGTGTGGCCACGGTGTTATCGACAATAAGCACAACGCCGTGCTTGTGGGCGATGGTGGCGAGTTTTTCTACATCGACAATATTGCCCGCCGGGTTGCCAATAGATTCGCAAAACAGTGCTTTGGTGTTGTCGTCGATTAAACTCTCAAGCTTGTCGTAGTCGTCGAAAGAGGCCATACGTACCTCAATGCCCTGGCGCGGAAAGCTGTGGGCAAATAGGTTGTAGGTGCCGCCGTAGAGTTGGCTGGTGCTCACGATGTTATCGCCGGTGCCGGCTATGCATTGGATCGCGTAGGTAATAGCGGCCATGCCGGACGCTACCGCCAACCCGCCAATACCGCCTTCCATGGCGGCTACGCGTGCCTCTAATACGGCGTTAGTCGGGTTCATAATGCGGGTGTAAATATTGCCTGCCACTTTTAAGTCAAACAGGTCCGCACCATGCTGGGTGTCGTCAAAGGTATAAGACGTGGTTTGATAAATCGGCGTCGTTGCCGCCTTCGTGGTGGGCTCCGATTCATAGCCGCAGTGTAGTGCCAGGGATTCCAGTTTCATGGTCGTCTCCGTTGCGAGTTTATGTAAGGCTGACGTGAATGTAGCACATATTAGCTGCCGCTAAGCCTGCGCCGGCGGGGCCACTTTATTGACGTGTACCACCGTATTTTTACTGGTGGATATTGGCCAGGCAATCTGAGCCCCTTCTTGCAAGCCGATCAGGGCACTGCCCACCGGGCTTAAAATCGACAACTTTTGTTCGCTATTGTCCAGCTCAGATGGGTACACAAGTTGATAGGTAAAGGTTTTTTGCGTCGATTCAACCATAAAGGTAACGGTGGAATTCATAGTGACGACATTGTCGGGCAGCTTTTGCGGCGACACGATTTTGGCGCGCTCCAGCTCGTCGAGCAGTTGTTCGGTAATGGGGTCTTCTGGCACTGAGTCGATCAATGCGGATAACCGATTGTAGATACTACGGGTTAGCGTAATTTTGGGTTTAGCGCCCATGGGAGCCTCCTGATGTAAGCGATTAAGCGGTGATAAAGTATTGCCCTTACAGCCCCCACGGTTGTGCCGTGTATAGCGGGTTAGGCCGGGTGGGGCGGTTTGTGGTATTGCGAATAGCTCTAGCTGATATGCGGGCGTGCTGCGGGTACAGTTCTGCCGGTATTTTTAGAGCGACGAAGTTCGGAGTGCTAAAGAAAGCACCCTTATAGGGGGAAGAGGGGCGTGAGCCTCCACATAAGAAACTGTAGGATGATGTGCATAGTGGCGATTAATGGCGTTGCAGCGATACTGCTGAGATTACCTTAACCGCCTTTAAAGTCAATGCTGTAGCTGATGTTCCTGATAGGACGCATATAGTTGACTGTTTTAGTCGGGTATTTTGTGTCGCGCCGAGCGGTGGTATAATGGCGTTTTTCTCGTCCACACCTATTCTATTCAGGATGCATTTATGCAGCCCAAGCTTCAAATCTCTGACTCCGCCCGAGATTATCTGGTTGATTTACTGTATGGCCGCGGCGTAGAGGCGGTACGCGTGTTTGTCGATCAGCCGGGAACGGCGCGCGCCGAAACCTGTTTGGCCTATTGCCGGCCCGGCGAAGAGGTCGAGACGGACGTGACCGTGCAAGCGGGCGATTTAACGCTGCGCCTAGACAAACCGAGTTTGCCTTACCTTGAGGGGCTGGATATTGACCTTAACGAGATTGGCGGCCGCAATCAGTTGGTTATGCGCGCCCCCAACGCCAAAAAGCCCTTTAACGCACAGGGGCGCGAGGTAGAGTTTGAGCGCGAGTGTTTGGTTAAAGTTGTCCCAGCCGGTGATGATTTAATGGTCCCGAAAGGCGCTGAGGCGATTATTACCCAAGCGCTGGGTGCCAGTTATACACTGTTGTACCACGGCAACTTAATTCGCATTGATGGCAAAGACGCCGACGCTATTGGCCTTAGCACCAACGCGCTGGAGTTTGAGGCCCGAGAAGACGGCCAAATTGATGAAGACCATGTGTGGGAAGCGCTCGGTATGGTGTACGACCCCGAGATCCCCGTTAACGTGGTGAGCCTAGGGCTGGTGTATAAAATGACGATCGACCAAGCCGCGCAACGAGTTGCTGTGGTGATGACCCTAACGGCGCCCGGCTGTGGTATGGGCGATGTGCTGGTGGCCGATGTGAAGCGTCGTTTAGAAGAGGTCCCCTACGTAACCTCGAGTCATGTGGAGCTGGTGTTTGAGCCGCCATGGGATCGCACGATGATGAGCGAAGAAGCCCAGCTTGAAACTGGCATGTTCTTTTAAGTCGAGACCGCTGTGCAACAACCAATGGTGGGGTTCCAGCTCGATAGTGAGGGCCACTGGGTGGCTCGACTTGAATGCGGCCATTATCAGCATGTACGCCACAATCCGCCCTGGGTTGTGCGTTATTGGGTTACTACCGAGATGGGCCGCGCGGCGATGTTGGGGCACTGTTTAAACTGTAAAAAATGCGACGATAAAGCACCGCGGGATTACTGATTGATTTGCTCTCGCGCTCGTCAGTGCAGTGGGCATTAATTTGTACTCTGGTCACCCGTTATGTTGGCGGTTTTTTGTTGTGCGTCATCCGAAAATTATTCAATGAGCCGTTATTAAACGCAATAGCGACTTAAATGTTTTTACGCCTGTTTATCGCTCACTGGGCCCGCCTTGTCTTGCGGTCGCTTGTACCGCTGACGTTTTTGGTGCAAGTTGACAGCCCTCACATGACGTATCGTGCCCAGCAGAGCCACACTATAAAAATATAACCCTTCGCCTTAAGGGTTTGGCCACGCTTTGATACCCCTGCCTGACTAATAATGAATAATTTAATCGCAGGATAGCTCTCATGAGAAAACCATTGTGGCAGGCTTTAACGCTTGTGGGCGTATGCGCCGCAGCGCCACTAGCAAGCGCCCAAACAACCCCCATTTGGTCCGATGAATTTGACGGTGATCGTTTAGATCGCTCGACCTGGACTTTTACCACCGGTGGTAGCGGTAATGGCAACGGCGAGTTGCAGTATTACACCGCATCGGATAACAACGTTTACCTTGACGACGGAAAATTAGTGATCGAGGCCAAACGTGAAACACGCGAGGGCAAAGAATTTACCTCAGGGCGGATTCACACCAATGGTCGCTTTGGGTTTCGTTACGGCACTATAGAGGCGCGTATTAAATTACCCGATTTAGCCGATGGTCTGTGGCCCGCTTTTTGGATGCTGGGAAATAATTTTGGCGTAGATGGTTGGCCTAAATCTGGCGAGTGGGACATTCTCGAGGCGGGTTATAAAGCGGCGATTGACGCCGGCAAGGTTAATAACTCGGTCTCTGGGGCCATGCACTGGTGGCACGATGTTGACGGTGGGTCACAAGCTGACTATGCCGCCGATGTCGAGCTGCCGTTTAATATGAATGATGACTTCCATAACTACAAGTTGGTGTGGACGCCCGAGCAAGTGGTTATGAGTGTGGATGATATTCAATACTTCGCGATGGATATTACCGATCCCACTATGTCGGAGTTTCGTGAAAACCCCGCCCATATTATTCTTAACCTGGCGGTGGGCGGCTGGAACTTTGTTGAAATAACCGACCCGGCCGCCATTACCGCACCGATGCCCGCAAAAATGGAAGTGGATTATGTGCGCTTGTATGAAAACGAGCACACCGAAGTACATTTGGCCGAAGATAACGAAGCCACCGGCAATTACGGTATTAGCACCGAGCTGACTCCGGTCATGAGCGAGCTCAATTGGGGCGATGGCACCCACTTGTATATTTGGAACAATATGGTTGGGGTAGCGACTGAGCCTTTCGAAGGTAGCTCGGCGATGGCTTACGATATCGCGCCAGACAACTGGTGGGGTATGGGGCTGCTGCACAAAGACCAAAATTTACGCAATTACAAACACGGTTACCTGCATTTTCATATGAAAACCGAAGCGGCCAGTAATATTGAAATCAATATGGACAGCACATCGGGCGGTGCAGGCAAAGTAACTTTGGCGCCCGGTGGCGATGAGTACGGGTTGCAGCGCGACGGGGAGTGGCACCATGTAGCGATTCCGCTCAGTCAGTTCGCCGGCCTTGATTTTCATACGGTGCAGCAGACGTTTAGTATGTCTGGGCCTGGGCAGTCTACGCCTATGACTATTGCGGTCGACAATATTTATTTGTCCGAGAGCGTCGCACTTGAGGTGGCCGAGTACGGCAGCTTTGGTATTTTTACAGAGACTGCCGAACACCGTGATGCGGGCGACTTTGCCTTTGGCGTAAACGGCGATTTGTTTATCTGGGAAGATACTTTGGCCGTTGCTGCTGAGGATGTGCTTGAAGGTAATGGTTCACTGGATTTAACCTCGACCGGTAAAGGTTGGTACGGACTGGGCTTGACCGCCCGTGAAGGTTTTAACCTGAGCGCGTTTGATAATCCCAACGGTATGCTTCACTTCTCGATGAAAACAGAATCGGATGCGACGTTCGATATCGGCATGAAAAGCGGCAGCGATGCTGTTATCGGTCAGTTGTGGCTTAACTTTTCGCCCGGCTCAGACCCTTATGGTTTTGTGCGTGACGGCGCTTGGCACGAAATTACCATCCCAGTATCCGAGCTTGCGCAAGATGTCGATTTTAGCGATGTGCGCCAAGTGTTTCAGGTGTTAGGTGTGGGTGAGATTGATGATTTGGCCATTGATGATATCTATTTGTCGGGTGGTGAGCAGGCCGATATAGCTGGCGGTGGTGAAGAGGTAAATCGTGCGCCAGTAGCATCGATTAAAACCTCAGTTCGCTCAGGGACCGCTCCTTTAACCGTCGAGTTTGATGCGGGCAGTTCAGTAGATGTGAACGGCGATGAGCTGAGTTATGTGTGGGACTTTGGTGACGGAAGCCTTGGCAGCGGGGTAATAGCCACCCATGAATATCAAAACGAAGGCAGCTTTGCGGTTACTCTAAGCGTGAGCGATGGCGAGCTAGAGGATGTCACCACTAATTACGTACTGGTAAATGATAATCACAGCTCCGATAAAAGCGCAAAACGCGGCTTGGGTTTTGGTCATCACTCAGAAGCTGATTTTGCGGCTATCTCTGAGGGTATTAGTTGGTGGTATAACTGGAGCCACAAACCTGATGTGCAGATCGCCGAGGTTTATCAAAACTACGGCGTTGAGTTTGCGCCTATGGCCTGGAATGGCGGCTTTGATGATGCGGCTATGCGCGAGTACATAGCCGCGCACCCGGATGTGAAGTATATCTTGGCCTTTAACGAACCTAACTTTCTTGAGCAGGCGAATATGACGCCATCGCAAGCGGCGGCCGAATGGCCGCGTCTGGAAGCGATTGCCGATGAATTTGGTCTTAAGATTGTCAGTGTGGCGATGAATTACTGTGGCGAATGTAACAGCGAGGGCGGCACCACTTACTATGATCCGATCGACTACTTTGACGACTTTTTTGATGTTTGTCCCGACTGTCGTGTGGATGCAATTTCGATTCACGCCTACATGGAGGATGCCGGCGGAGTTGAGTGGTACGTTAATCGTTTTAAAAAGTACAACAAGCCCATTTGGATGACAGAGTTTTCACACTGGAAGGATTGGACTACGCTCGAGGATCAAAAACGCTTTTTGATTCAAGTGGTGGATTCGTTTGAAAACGATGACGATCTTGAGCGCTACGCTTGGTTTACCGGTCGTCGTAATGGTCATCCGTACAATGGTTTGTTTGACTACCGTCAGTCTGGGGTATTGACCGAGCTTGGCAGTATTTACGTGAACATGCCAGTTCATAATGAAAGTAATGTTCATACGTTGCCCGCGCGTATTGAGGCTGAGCAATACAAGGGCATGAGCGATATTGTTTATCCGACGGTTGAAGACGACAAAATTGATGTTCGGGTTGAGCAAACAGAGGACTACAACGGCTTTTTAAACCTAAGCAATATGGATCCGGGTAGTTCGGTGATGTACAACGTGGTCGTGCCAGACGCGGGCGCTTACGACTTTGAGCTACGTGTTGCCAGCGAGCTAGGCGGTACTTTGCGTTTTTATGTTGAGGACGTTCAAGCCGCTCAGGTGACTGTGCCGAGTACCGGCGGTTTACAGCAGTGGGACAGCATTACAGATACCCTAACGTTACCCCAGGGCGCGTTTACCCTGCGCATGGAGTTTAGCGACGTGATTAACGTTAACTGGCTGGATGCCAGTAAGGCAGAAGTGGTTGCAAGTTCATCCAGCTCCAGTGTGGTGAGCAGTTCCAGCATTGCCAGTAGTTCAAGCTCGAGTGTAGTCAGCAGTTCAAGCTCCAGTGTGATGAGTAGCTCAAGCTCTAGTATCGCCAGCAGCTCAAGCAGTGTCAGCAGTGCTAGCTCAGTAAGTTCGAGCAGTGTGGCCTCCGAATCGTCCAGTAGCGATAGCTCCTCAGAGCAGAGCAGTGAAAGCTCCGTTAGCTCAAGCAGCGAGTCAAGCAGCTCAGTAAGCAGTGTTAGCTCGGCATCGAGCTCATCGGTAAGCTCATCTGCCAGCTCGGAGCCCAATGATGACCAAAACGAAGAGCCCGAAAGCAATAGCGACAGTAGCTCCAGCGTTGCTAATGGCTCCTCTGGTGGTGGTGGTAGCTTTGGTCTGATGGGGTTAATGCTACTGGCATTTGCTGGTGCTTTGGGTAAGACACCCCCTGGGTGTTGGCGTAAAAGATTGTAGCGAACGCGTCTCAATAAAGGTTGTCCAGTTTGATTGGGCGGCCTTTTTTTGATTTTTCTCGCTATCGCTTGGAGCCCTTGAAGAGCTCGGTAAGGTGTTGGAGAGGCATAAAAATTGGCTTGTTGTTTTTATTTTCGCGATTTTTAAAACGATAGTAATCGGTTACATTTGTCTGTGTGACAGCGCTGTCGTAATGGCTTGCAGGGCGAGCCCAACTGGGAGTAGGGCTTGGGCGAATAATGGTGGTGTTTTTGAGTGAGAGCATTAGCTGGCTGAGTAAGGGTATAGCTTTGTTATGAAAAAGTTCACTTTTTTTGACGTTATTCAAAGTGCCCGTAAATCGGGCACTTTGAAAATGATAGCGTCATCATCTGTTTCTTCTAGCGTGACGCATTTTTGAACTCAATGGTTTCCTTCGGTTTTAGTTATTTTTCAATAAAAACAATAGGTTACTGTTTTATTTCTTGTCTTTATTGATTTTTTTCATATTTATGCTTCTTACCTAAGCTCTGGGCTGAGTGAACGGCTTCTTGAGCGCTGTTGAATAGCGTTAGACTATCTCGTTAATGTTAACATTTTGCAGTGTAATCGGTTACTTTTTTTGCGAAAACAAAAACCTATTGAATCCGTCATTAAGCTACCGTAAATTCTCGTTATGCGGGGCGCCGTGCGACTCGTAAAGTAGTTAAGCGTTGCGTATTTTTTGCAGAGATATTTGTTTACTGGGATAACAGCAGGGCATTACCCACATGGTCTGTGTTCTGACACTCGGGTCAGTTGCCTTGTCATAATTGTGTTCCGGTGTTTTTCCGCAGTAACGTAATGTTTATATTTGCGTGCTAATGGTAAGCGGTCTAATGTTTTTTTGACTAGGTTAAGATTTTGTAAAGAGCTTGAATCTCTTGGTGGGATAACGTAGATTTGGCTTCCTCTTAAAGTCAAAAAGACCAGAACGGTTTTGTTAGGTTGCACAAGATAAGCATCTTACAGGTGCCGCCCAGCACCCAGAATTCGCAAGCTATATCTGCTTACCTGCTACGAGATTATTAATAGGAGTTAGCGGGTAGGTCATATGCTGTAACGGAAGTTTGTTCCGAATGATAATAAAGGAGAGTCCCATGTATAACAAAGTAAGCTTTAAAAGAAAGCTGATCGCATCGGCGGTTGCTTCCTGTGCTCTGTCCGGCTTTAGTAGTTTGGCCTTTGCTCAGGATAGCGACCCGATGCTAGAAGAGGTAGTTGTGACTGGTATCCGTGCATCATTGGATCGTGCTATGGATGTCAAGCGAGACTCCTCAGGCGTTGTTGATGCAATTTCTGCAGAAGATATTGGTAAGTTCCCTGACACCAACCTGGCTGAGTCTCTGCAGCGCATTACCGGGGTTTCAATCGACCGTCAGAACGGCGAAGGCTCGCAGGTAACGGTGCGTGGTTTTGGCCCTGACTACAACATGGTAACCCTAAACGGTCGCTCCATGCCTACGGCGGCGGCATCGCCTACTGGTATAAGTACATCGCGTGCCTTTGATTTTGCGCAGGTTGCCTCAGAAGTGGTTAGTGGCGTTGAGGTATACAAAACTGGTAAAGCTAGCGTAGCCAGTGGCGGCATCGGTGCTACTATTAATGTTAAGACGGCGCGCCCCCTAGATAATCCCGGCCTTAATATCAGTGTTGGAGCCAAAGCGGTTACAGATACTTCTAATCGCAACGGCAGTGATGTAACTCCTGAAGTGTCGGGCTTGTTTAGCTGGACCGATGACAGTGAAATGTTTGGGGTGGGTTTGTCTGTTAGTCACCAACAGCGTGATAGCGGTGCATCGGGCTCTTATGTGACTCAATGGAATACGCAAGCCTGGACAGACAACACTTTCTCGGCTGCCGATATTACCAACGAGCCAGACGTGGGGCAGTTATATTCTCAGCCAACAGATATTCGTTACACCATCGCCGATCGGGAGCGCACGCGTGATAATGCGCAGCTGGTATTGCAATTCCGTCCGATGGATAGCTTAACGGGTACGTTAGATTATACATACGCGCAAAATGATCTTGAAGAGACTCGCTCTGAACAGTCAATTTGGTTTTTGAATGGCTTTGATGCCCTGACCTATGACGATAGTCCAGTCGCTTCGCCAATCGTGTTGTCGCAAGATGTGCTGCCAATTAACGGCGGTAACAGTAAAGATTTGGGCTTAGCGCAGCAAGCCCGTGGTACGAGCAGTACGCTTGAGTCTACTGGTTTAAACCTGAGCTGGGATGTTACCGACAATTTTAGCCTGACATTGGATGCCCACGACTCGTCGGCTGAAACTACCCCTGATACATCGTTTGGCGGTAGCTGGGTGAACTTTGGCATGGGTGCCAATATCGTTGCTCATCAAATTGGCTACTTTAATGACGGTCTGCCGCGTTTTGTAATTGATGAATTTTCTGATTGTGTCGGTATCGGAGATGATGAGCCACGCAATGATATGAATTGTAATGGTGAGTTTGACCCGGGTGATGTGGGTAGCCAGGTGAACCAAACTACTTACTCAGCACAGTACAACGATGTGACTCAAGTACGCTTGGTGGGTGATTTAGCCTTTGATAATGGCGGCTTCAGATTTGGTATCGAGTCTCGCGAGACAGAGAACCGCACCGAGTACTCACAAACCACGGATATTATGGGTAACTGGGCGTTGGCGCGTCCTGGCGACGTTTCAGACTTGCTGTCTTTAGAAGACTTCCCTAGTGAGTTTGATGAGTACGATGCTTCGCCTGCAGGCAATCAGTCGTTTGGCGATGTTTACATTGGCAGTGCGGTTGATCTAGCTGAGAGGGTGTCTGGTTATGAGACGCAAGATGACACATATTACATCTTTGATAATGGCTTTGCGCCGGCTCCTTTAAGTACCAACGATACAGTTAAAGAAGAGGTTGATGCTGCATTTTTCGAGGTTAACCTCGATAGCGAGATTGGCGGAATGCCGACACATGTGACTGCAGGTGTGCGGTATGAAACGACTGATGTGACTTCCACATCACAAGTTCGTCAGCCTACCTCTATTACTTGGTTGAGCGATGATGACTTCTTGCGTAATTACGCAAGCGCTAACGCAGAGCCATACACTGTAACAGCCAGTTATGATCACTTGTTACCAAGTTTTGACTTTGACATTAATGTACTTGAAGATGTTAAAGCGCGCTTCTCCTACAGTAAAACGATTGCTCGGCCGACCTACAACAACTTGTCTGCAAGTACCTCTGTAGATCAGCCATCGCGCCCAACCATTAACAACCCCGGCACGCCAAACGCGATCGCTAACGCAAATGATCCGTCGCTGGTGCCGTTAGAGTCTAACAATATCGACCTGTCGGTTGAGTGGTACTACGATGACTCTAGCTATGTGTCCGTGGGTTTTTACGAAAAGCGTGTTGACAACTTTATCGGTATCGAGCCGGTTGATGAGCCTCAGTTTGGTTTACGTGATGCCACAAACGGTCCGCGTGCTCAGGCTGCAGTCGCTGCGCTCAACGATCAAGGCATTGAAGTTACCGATGGCAACCTTTATACAATGGTTGTTGCCATGGAGAATGGTATCGATTTTGACGACTTAGATCCGTTAGATGCTCAAGCGAACTACAGTGTCAATCCTAATGCCGATGATCCGCTTTATATGTTCCAGACCAACAAGCCTGTTAACAACAAAGAGGCGAAGATTTATGGTTCTGAGTGGGCAATACAGCACTTCTTTGGTGAAACCGGCTTTGGTGTCCAAGCTAACTACACGACAGTAGAGGGTGATGTAGGCTTCGATAACACCGGTGATCCTAGTGTTGCCCAGTTTGCATTGGTGGGGCTAAGTGATACGGCAAACATCGTTTTGCTTTACGATAACTATGGCTTCCAAGGACGTTTGGCGTACAATTGGCGTGATGAGTTCTTGAATAATGCCAACCGATACGCGAACAACCCCGAGTACACTGAGGCTTACCAGCAATTAGACTTTAATGTGAGTTATGAATTAACTGATAATCTCACAGTGTCTCTTGAGGGTATTAACCTTACAGAGGAAAGCAAGCGTACCTACAACCGTAGTGTGAATCAGCTTTGGAACTACGAACAAGGCGCGGCACGTTACCAGTTAGGGGCTCGTTATACCTTCTAAGGTTTGAGTGATTTATACACAGCTTTTGATGTTGTGTGTCTTAAAAGCCGCTGTCGTTGTGCAGCGGCTTTTTTGTAACTAGAGTATCCCAAGTTACGGTGGGACCTCTCTTATGTTTGCTATGAATGATTGTATAACGTGCATTACGAGAGGACGGACTAAATATTAGGCTGGTGATTAATGGCTAAATACGAATTGTTAAACAATACCTCGCACAAAGATTTAAAGGTCGATACACAGCTAAAAGCGGATTATGGGGATAATGTTCATGCGGTACCAACATACCTAACAGAGTTTGAGGATGTTCAGCGTGAATACCCTATTTTATTTAGGCATGATTTAGACGATTTTGAGGCGTTTGTTGTATTTGGTTTTCAGCGAGAAGAGAACCTGTTTTTAACGCAGGCTGGTTGGTCTGCCAAATACGTTCCGGCCGTTGTGGCGCGAGGCCCTTTTTTGATCGGTTATCAAAGAGACGAAAATGGCGGGCCAGAGGAGCCCATGATTCATGTGGATATGGATAGTCCGCGCCTTAGTGAGGCTGAAGGTCAGCCTGTCTTTTTAGAGCATGGTGGTAATACGCCTTACATTGATCGTGTTAGCAGGCAATTGCTGGCAATTCATGAGGGGATCGAGCTAAATAAAGCTATGTTTTCGGCGTTTTCGGCGCTAGATCTTATTGAGCCGGTAGTAATGGATGTTGAAATCCCCGGCCAACAGCCTTTTCGATTGCAGGGCTATTACACGATACATGAAGAAAAGCTGGCAAACTTAAAAGAGGCTGATTTGGTGGCCTTGCATCGCGCGGGTTTTCTTCGGGCGGCATATTTAGTGTTGTCTTCACTCGGCAATCTGTCTCGTATGGTAGAAATGAAAAAAGCTAGAATGCTAGATGAGTGAGGGTTACGTCTTCACGCATTAAATGTATATTTTCTCGTAAGGATTGCTGAGGGTAGTTTTTGAAAAATAATATCAAGCGAATTGTCATTGCGGGCGGTGGTACTGCAGGCTGGATGACTGCGGCCATGTTCTCTGAGTACTTTAAAGGTATTATGGATGTGATTCTTATTGAGTCCGATACCATTGGCACAGTGGGGGTTGGCGAGGCAACCATTCCTCCAATACGTGTGTTTCATCGTATTCTCAATATTGATGAGCAAGAATTTATGCGGGCGACGCAGGCCACCTTTAAATTGGGGATTGGTTTTGATGGTTGGCGCAGCGAGAATCAAGATTATATTCATTCGTTTGGGAAAACAGGTAAAGAGTACTGGGCTTGTGACTTTCAAAATTTTTGGCTGAGAGCAAAGGAGCTGGGGATTGAGTGTGAATACGGTGACTTTTGCTATGAGTTACAGGCCGCGAAGGCTGAAAAGTTCGGCGTGTCTGAAAAGTCTAGCATCAATTATGCGTACCACTTAGATGCCTCCCGATACGCAAAATATTTGCGATCGTACAGTGAGGCTCGCGGGGTAAAGCGAATAGAAGGCCTGATCGATAACGTTGCGATAAACACCGATAGTGGGTTTATCGAATCATTGCAGCTTGATAGTGGCGAGTGCGTGGCTGGCGATTTGTTTATTGATTGTACTGGTTTTCGTGCGCTGTTGATCGATAAAGTTACAGAGAGCCGTTTTGAGGACTGGTCCCATTGGTTAAAGGCAGACCGGGCCGTTGCCTTGCAAACAACACTATCCGGGCCTGCCGTCCCATATACAAAAAGCGTTGCTCATGATGCCGGTTGGCGCTGGCGTATTCCGTTACAGCATCGTGTTGGAAATGGTTTTGTTTATAGTAGTCAGTATTTGGGAGATGACCAAGCGGTAGAAGAGTTAGCCTCTAGCGTATCAGGCGATACAGTTTCTGATCCGCGTGTGATTAAGTTTAAAACCGGGCGGCGCGCAGAAGGTTGGAGCAAAAACTGTATTGCTCTGGGGCTAGCAAGTGGGTTTGTAGAGCCTCTGGAGTCTACTAGTATTCACTTGGTGATGTCGTCGTTGGTACGTCTTATAAAATTGTTGCCTTCGACCGGCTCGCTTAGCTCGGTAGCTCGTGAATACAATGCCCAAACGAATCGTGAGCTAGAGAATATTCGTGATTTTATTATTCTGCATTATCATATTAATGGCAGGAAGGGCAACCCATATTGGCGCGATTATGCCAATATGGATATACCCGATACGCTCAAGCACCGTATTGAACTTTTTAAAGAGTCCGGCAGGGCATTTAACCGGGATGGTGAAGTCTTTATTGCCGAGTCCTGGGTGCAAGTGATGCTGGGACAGGGCATCACTCCTCATTTTTACAACCCTATTGTTAGTGCCATGAGCAAATCAGATCTCGAGAAACTGCTGGCCGGAATTCGTCAGGCTGTTGATAAATCGGTTGCTCGGTTGCCAAATCACAATGATTTCGTACAAAAGTATTGTGCGGCTGAAAAGCCCTAGCGCTATGTCAGGTTAAACGTTTAACGTTGAGGCTAAATGTTTTTAGAGATGATATGAGTACACCGATAGTAAACAGCAAGGTTGAATGGCGCGAATCGGTCGATCAAGATGTATTTTTGAATGATATTGTGACCGCTGCCAAACCGGTAATTTTTAAAGGCTTGACTAATCATTGGCCATTAACCAAAGCGGGTGCTGACTCCAATGAGGCACTTGTCGCCTATTTAAAAAGGTTTAATGTCGATAACGACGTTCGAATCTTGATAGGCAATGATGGGATTAAAGGCCGCTTTTTTTATAATGAAGATATGAGTGGCTTTAATTTTCAGGAGAAACGTGGACCTTTTGGAATGGCTCTGGCGTTGCTAGATGCCTATCGAGGAAAACCCTCGGAGCCCGCCTTATACATGGGTGCGACCTCGGTCGCCAAAGTTCTTCCGGGTATGGAGGTGGACAACTCCCTTGATATCGTTGCTGATGTGCCGCCTCATATCTGGATTGGCAATGCGGTGACGATTGCTCCTCATTTTGATACCTCCACCAACGTTGCCTGTGCGGTCGCTGGACGTCGGCGTTTTACACTTTTTCCTCCAGAGCAAGTTGCAAATCTGTACGTTGGGCCAATAGAGTTTAACCCCGCTGGTCAACCGATCAGCTTGGTCGATTTAAAGCAGCCTGATTATGAGCGTTTTCCACGCTTTCGGGAGGCGTTGAACCATGCGCTGGTGGCTGACCTGGAGCCGGGAGACGCATTGTTTATTCCTCCTTTGTGGTGGCATAACGTCGAGTCGTTTGACCCCTTAAATGTTTTGGTTAACTACTGGTGGGAGCCTTTAACACCCATAACCGGTTCACCTCTTAATGGATTAGTGCAGTCCATGCTGACAATTGGCCACCTTCCTGACACACAAAAAGCGGCGTGGCGCGCGCTTTTTGATCATTATGTTTTTTCCGCCGAACCTCCGGGTGAGCATCTGACGCCTGAGATCCGTGGTTTAATGGGGGCTTTGACACCTAGCCTGAGAGACCAGGTAAACGAGTTCTTGAACAACAAAACTGATGGCAGTCGTTAATGCTTATTTTACGATGCCTGACTTTGTCGAGTCTCGGTGTTGAGTGAGGGAAAGTTGGAGCCTATATGAAGCCTATAACGTCACGTAAAACCAAGCAAATTGAGGGCGTGACGCCCAATACAATACCCTTTGATGAGTTGGTCGATGCCGGTGAGCCCGTTATCTTGAAGGGCACTGTGAAAAACTGGGGGTTGGTACAAGCGGGGCAAACCTCATGCACCGATGGAATTGATTACCTTAAATCGTATTACGGTGGCCGCCCAGTCGGTGCGTATTACGGCGCCCCTGAAGTCTCGGGGCGTTACTTTTATACTAACGATGTATCGGCGCTGAACTTTGAAAAGCGTCGCGTGGCTTTAGATGAGTTTCTCGATACAGTTGAAGAGCATTTAGTCGATGAGCGGCCGCCATCTCTTTATGTGGGCTCCAGCGATATAGATCTTTGCTTGCCCGGGATGCGAGAGGACAACAGCTTAGGCTTAAACCATCCCATGTTCGAGTTTCGGCGCCCGTTTTATAGTATCTGGCTGGGCAACCCCTCGGTTATATCTGCGCATTACGACGTGCCCAATAACTTGGCGTGCTGTTGTTTGGGCAAGCGACGTTTTACATTGTTTCCGCCAGAGCAAATTGACAACCTTTATCCCGGCCCGTTAGAGCCTACCCCAGGTGGCCAGCCTATTAGTATGGTGGACTTCGCCAATCCCGATTTTAACTGTCACCCTAGGGCGAAGTGGGCTATTGATTCGGCGCAAGTGGCAGACTTAGAACCGGGAGACGTATTATTCTACCCCAGTATGTGGTGGCACCAAGTGGAGTCTTTTAGCCCTTTTAATGCCATGATTAACTACTGGTGGGATACCACCCCAGATTATATGGGGACGCCAACGAGCGTTCTGATGCATGCACTTTTGAGTATTCGAGGTCGACCCGAGCAGGAGCGACAAGCTTGGAAGCATATTTTTGATTATTATGTTTTTGGCTCTACCGAAAATTCTGTGGAGCATTTGCCTGAACATGCTTGGGGTGACTTGGGAGCGTTAGATGGTATGAAGGCGAGAAAGCTAAGAGCATATCTGCTCAACCGTCTCAACCGATAGCACTGTGAAATAGGCTTAATTTTTAGGTAGGACTACCGGCAAAGTGTACTTAAATGTACTCTTTAGTGGTCGCATAATGTACAGCGTTTAAAGAGCTTTTGCCACTTTATACTCATGCGCGAGGTGGGGCGCATTCAGGGTGTGAAATACAGTAATCTTGGCGCATATTTACCTGCAGCATCGGTGGTTAACGAATGTTCAGCAAACACGATCTTGATAAACGATACTGATAAAACTTATAAGGAGCCTATATGGCTATTAATGCCTTTCAGCGCCTAACCCTGGCGGGGGCCGTAATGGCCGCTCTGGTGGGGTGTCAGACGCAAAATGACTCAGCCTCAGCGGGTACGAGTAAAAGTAACCATGTGGCTTGGCCTGCGGTGCACAGTGAAGTCGAGCAGGACCCTGCGATCGAGGCCCGTATCGACGAGCTGTTGTCCCAGATGACGCTCGAAGAGAAAGTGGGACAGATGATCCAGCCGGAAATTAAGCAGGTAACCCCGGAAGACATCCGCGAGTATCACATTGGCTCGGTGTTAAACGGCGGTGGTACGACACCCGATAACAACAAGTATGCCAGTGTCCAAGATTGGGTCGATTTGGCTGATAGTTACTATTATGCATCTATCGATAAAACCGATGGTCGCACTGGGGTACCAATTATTTGGGGGACCGATGCGGTTCACGGTGTGGGCAATGTGGTAGGTGCTACCTTGTTCCCCCATAACATCGCTTTGGGAGCGACCCACAATCCGGATTTGCTAGAGCAAATCGGCTGGGTTACCGGGCGTGAACTTAAAATCACCGGTATCGATTGGAACTTCTCTCCTACCGTGGCGGTATCGCGCGATGAGCGCTGGGGCCGTGCTTACGAGGCCTGGTCAGAAGATCCAGAGCTGGTAGGCCAGTACGCCGGTCGTATGATTCGCGGTTTGCAGGGCGAGCCCAAATCGGACGACTTCTTAAATGAAGATCACGTTATTGCAACCGCCAAGCACTTTATTGGCGATGGCGGCACCGCTAAAGGTATTGACCGTGGTGAGACGCTCGCGACGGAAGAGCAGTTGCGCGATATCCACGGCGCTGGTTACTTTAGCGCGATCGAGGCCGGTGTGCAGGTGGTGATGGCATCGTTTACCTCGTGGGAGGGCACGCGCATGCACGGCCATGAGTATCTGATGACCGATGTACTTAAAGGCCAAATGGGTTTTGACGGTTTCATCGTCGGCGATTGGAGTGGTCATGGTTTTATCCCCGGTTGCACGGCACTTGATTGCCCGCAGGCGGTTAACGCCGGCCTGGATATCTACATGGCACCCGAGCCCGAGTGGAAAGAGTTGTTTGCCAGTACGGTAAAACACGCCGAAGACGGCACTATCCCCATGTCTCGTATTGATGACGCGGTGCGCCGTATCCTGCGTGTTAAGCTGCGTGCGGGCTTGTTTGAGGCGGGCCCACCGTCTGAGCGTGGCATCGCTGGACGCGCCGATTTACTGGGTGCGCCAGAGCATCGCGAAGTGGCTCGTCAAGCGGTGCGAGAGTCGCTTGTATTGCTGAAAAACAGCGATGGCTTATTGCCGTTAAACCGCGACATGAATGTGCTGGTAACGGGCGATGGGGCGGACAACATCGGTAAGCAAGCCGGCGGTTGGTCGGTTACCTGGCAGGGAACCGGTAATAAAAACTCGGACTTCCCCGGTGCGACCTCGATCTACGACGGTATCGCGGAGGTCGTGGAGGCCGGTGGCGGTAACGCTGAGCTGAGCCAAAACGGCACGTTCAAAAAGAAGCCTGATGTCGCTATAGTGGTGTTTGGTGAAGACCCTTACGCCGAAATGCAGGGTGATTTGACGAACCTGATGTACAAAGGCGGCGCTGAAGCCGATCTCAACTTGCTCAAATCTTTTAAAGAGCAGGGTATTCCGGTGGTGTCGTTGTTTATTACGGGGCGTCCATTGTGGATCAACCGCGAGCTAAACGCGTCTGATGCCTTTATGGTGGTTTGGCAGCCGGGGACTGAAGGTGAAGGCATTGCCGATGTGGTCTTCCGTAATAACGATGGCTCGATTAATCACGATGCAAAAGGGCGCTTGTCGTTTAGTTGGCCTGAGCGCCCCGACCAGTACCGTTTAAATCGTGGCGACAAAAATTATAACCCCTTGTTTCCTTATGGCTTCGGTTTGAGCTACGCTGACAAAGATACTTTGGGTGATGAGTTGTCAGAAGCTGGCCTTAAAAAAGCTGATACGCAAGAAGTGTTAGAGCTGTTTAATCGTCGTCCTCTTGACCCTTGGGGTATCGAGGCAGTAGGCGCCGAAAATGACCGCGCGGTGATGAATAGCAACACCATGAAAACGTCTACCGTAACGGTTGAGGCGGTTGACCGCAACGAGCAGCAGGACGCTCGCCGTGTTGTGTTTAACGGTAAAGGTGCGGGGCATGTTGCCTTGTTTGCCGACGACCGTCAGGACTGGAGTGATTATGTGAAAGCCAACTCCGCTCTGTCGTTTGATATCAAAGTCGATAAGGCGCCAAGCGCGAAAACCTACCTACGTCTTGGCTGTGGCTCTTATTGTGCCTCAGATATCGATATGACTGAAGGTATGCGCGAGCGTTTAGCCGGTGCTGGCTGGCAGACCGTGACGGTGGATTTGTCGTGCTTCCCCGATGCGGGCGAAAACTTTGGTTTGGCTCAGCCGCAATCGGAGTACATCACGCAAGTGCTGCGCCCCTTCACCATCTATACCACTGGTGAGCTGGATATGAGCTTCGCGAATGTGAAGTTAATGAAAGGCCGGGCAGCGAGTGCGATGATTAGCTGTCAATAACAAGACGTTGTAGTGTTAAAAAAGGCCACTTTTAAGTGGCCTTTTTTGTGGCTGGTGGCTGGGCTTACTCTATAATTGCTGGGTTGTGGATATGGTCAGGTCGGAAAATTCTATACTCGATAAATGACGGGGCGCCCAACTGGGGTTGTTGCCACCGTGGAAGCTGGAAAACATTACGGCGCCAATGTAGCCCTCAGGGGTATCCACTAGGCGATAGCTTACATCCTTGCGTTCGATAACCAGCTCGCCGTCAAACCACACTTTTAACTGTCCGTTTTCTTGCCCGACATCATTGATTGTTATTTCTTGTGTCAGGCAGTGTTGTTGGCCGGCTATAAATTGTTTGTTGAGTGAAATGTCTTGTCCCCAGGTTGTGCCACCGTAACGTCCGTTGGGTGAAGGGGGTAAATACGCGTAGATAACGGCTTCGCCCTTTTCGCGCCACATATAACGCATGGTCCAGCCGTCGCTGCCATCGGGTTGGTTGCCTCCCGAACGCGTCCAGGAGTCACCTGCGCCCATTAGGCCTGGTAATTTGCCACCTTTAACAAAATCAAAATCTTTCGAGAAGGTCAAACAATAATCGAGTTTAAGTGAATGGTAGGCCGGTGCCAGATCGCTAAAACTCGAAAACCGTATAGGAAATTGCACCCCGCTTTGAGAGGGGCCGACCCCGCCTTCGGGGTAGTTAACCTGCAGTACAGAGGCTCCTTTAGTAGAGGTGATAACCTTCGTAGTGTTTAGTCGGCTGTTCCAGTCGAGCTGCCATGCGTTTTGCCAGTTTGGCTGACTGAATGAAAACGTTTTGAGAGGTTCGGCGAGGCTGTATTGTGGCAGCAGGAAGAGCAAAATACCGAGAGTAGAGGGATTTATTTTATTCATCGCAAGGCCTTTTTTGCTGTTGTGGGTTTCCATAACGTTGCTTTAACGCCAGCGCTCCCAGGCATCCATAACCTTTGCAGAGTAGCGATAACTGCCATAGCTGCCATTATAGCGGGCAAGCGCTTCGGCCAAACGGCCATCGGCGATATCGATGTAATGTTTAAGGATAATACAGCCGTAGCGCAAATTAGTGGCGGCATCAATAAGGTTGTCTTCTGGGCGTCCGATTTCGTTCTTCCAAAAGGGCATAATTTGCATAATACCCATAGCGCCGACGGGCGATATGGCAAAGCGATCAAAGTGACTTTCGGTTTCGATTACCGCGAGCACCAGCTCAGGTTTAACATCGGCAGCGGTTGCCTCGCGGTGAATCAAGCGCAGCAGAGCTAAGCGCTCATCGGGGCTTTTAATATAGCGGGCCAGCCTAGTGTCCATCAGCATCAGCCAGGCTTCGGCATCAAAGCGGTCGGTAAAACTGTCGGCGCGTTCGATGTGGTTTTTAAGCAGCTGACGCAGCTCGTCATCGACTGTTGACTGCGGGATGATGGGCTGTTCTGTAGCGGGGGTTAAGATGATATTGCCTGCCATTTGCTCGGCGCTCAGCTCGGCAGCGCCTACGAGCAAACCGCAGGCAAGCGCGAGTGCGCACGCCTGCGGGGCTTGGTGCCGGCTGTTAACCGCGAGCCAGCGCATCGCTAATAAGGCTGACAATGTGCTCTTGTGCCACGTCTTGCTTCTCGGCGTCGCGACGGCCTTTGTATTCGACGTTACCTGCCTCCAAGCCGCGATCGCCCACCACAATGCGGTGGGGAATACCCATTAAGTCGGTGTTGGCCAGCAGTACGCCTAGGCGGGCTTTTTCTTCATCCATAAGCAGCACGTCGGCGCCGGCGGCTTGTAAGTCGCGATACAGTTGCTCGCAGGCTTCGGCTACGCGCTCAGATTTGTGCATGTTGATGGGCACAATCGCTACTTGAAACGGGGCAATGGCGGCGGGCCAAATAATGCCGTTTTCATCGTAGTTTTGCTCGATGGCCGAGGCCACCACCCGGGTGACGCCGATGCCGTAGCAGCCCATAATCATGGTTTGCTCTTTACCGTTTTCATTGAGTACGGTAGCGCCCATGGCTTCGGAGTATTTGGTGCCCAGCTGGAAGATATGGCCGACTTCGATGCCGCGCTTAATTTCTAAGGTGCCTTGGCCGCACGGGCTAGGATCGCCAGCGACGATGTTGCGAATATCGGCCGCTTCGGCCAGCGGTAAATCGCGCTCCCAGTTAACGCCGGTGCTGTGTAGGCCGTCTTTGTTGGCACCGCAGACAAAGTCTGCCATGGCCAGGGCACTGTGATCGGCAATCACGCGAATAGGTAAACCACACGGGCCAATAGAGCCTACGACCAAACCCAGCTCCGCTTTAATACGCTCCTCAGGGGCAAAGGTAAGCGGGTTGGCAATACCGTCGAGTTTTTCGGCTTTAATATCGTTTAGTTCGTGATCGCCGCGCAGCACCAGTGCTACCAATGGCTGCTGAGCGTCTTCCTCTTTGGCTTCACCCAATACGATCAGGGTTTTAATTGTCTCGCGTGGGGCAACCTGTAAAAATTCAGCGACCTCTTCGATGGTGTGCTTACCTGGAGTGGCCACATCTTGCTTGGTGGCGCTCGCTGCGGCGCGTTCGGTAGCGGGGGCCAAGGCTTCGGCTTTTTCGATATTGGCGGCGTAGTCCGAACTGTCGCTAAAGGCGATGGCGTCCTCACCACTGTCGGCCAACACGTGAAACTCGTGGGAGAAAGCGCCCCCGATAGAGCCGGTATCGGCCAGAACGGGTCGGTACGCCAAACCAATACGGCTAAAAATGTTGCAGTAAGCGCTGTGCATGCGCTCGTAGGTTTGCTGCAGGCACTCAGTGCTGGAATGAAAGGAGTAGGCGTCTTTCATAATAAACTCACGGGAGCGCATCACGCCAAAGCGCGGGCGAATCTCGTCGCGAAATTTGGTTTGTATCTGGTAAAAGTTGGCCGGTAGCTGTTTGTAGCTGTTTATTTCGCCGCGTACTAAATCGGTAATGACTTCCTCGTGGGTGGGGCCAAGGCAAAAAGCGCGATCGTGACGATCGTTTATGCGCAACAGCTCGGGGCCGTACTGCTCCCAGCGGCCCGACTGCTCCCACAGCTCGGCGGGCTGCACTACTGGCATCATGACCTCTTGCGCACCCGCTTGGTTCATTTCGTCGCGTACGATGTTTTCGACTTTGCGCAACACTCGCAGCCCCAAAGGCAGCCAGGTGTATAGGCCAGAGGCGAGTTTGCGGATCATACCGGCGCGTAGCATTAGCTGATGGCTGATAACCTCGGCGTCGGCGGGAGTTTCTTTTAATGTGGCGATTAAAAAACGACTGGAGCGCATAGTGTTAAGTCTTGTCTAAGGGTCAATGTTTACTATTGGGGTTCGTTCTGGGCTAATGGCTGAGTTTAGGGCGCATGGACATGGTAATAATCGCTATACTCAGTGTTGTTATCTAGCCGGGCCCTGAGGCTTGGCAGTATCCGGGTATTCTACGCAGCTTAGACCTCGGGGTACAGATACCGAGGCGTAATTTGACAGGCCTGCCGCCGTGTTTGGCTACTGTGGCTAGGATAATCAGTGGAGAGCAATTATGTTTGTATTAGACCAACGTCTTGCTGACGATACGTATGTTATCGGTCGTTTTGAGTTGTCGTTGTTATTACTGGCCAAAGACGCCAATTACCCTTGGTGTATTTTGGTGCCCGAGCGTGAGAATGTGATTGAACTGTATCACCTGAGTGACGCAGATCAGCAGCAGCTAACCCGGGAGTCCTGTCAATTAGCGGAGGTGATGAATAGCCTGTTTGATGCCGATAAAATTAATATTGCGGCGTTGGGCAATATCGTGCCGCAGCTGCACGTCCATCACGTGGCGCGGTTTGAGTCCGATGTTGCGTGGCCATCGCCTATTTGGGGGGC
This sequence comes from Gilvimarinus japonicus, assembly GCF_042847215.1. GTDB lineage: Bacteria > Pseudomonadota > Gammaproteobacteria > Pseudomonadales > Cellvibrionaceae > Gilvimarinus > Gilvimarinus japonicus. The sequence continues at coordinate 2,469,747 of NZ_AP031500.1, read as the reverse complement.
TGCAGATGCTCTAGACTATGAGCCTGAGCGGTTGCAAAAGCGGATTGCGAAACTTACCGATGCGTTGGCCGGAGAAGGCTTTACGCCTTTGTCGCGCCAAGAGCCATATCAGCCGCGCGAGACAAAAATCCCTAAAATTAACTGCTAACAAGTGTGTTAGATACAAAAAAGCCCGCGGCTGCGGGCTTTTTAGGGAGTGGCCGGAGTGTTACAGGGCCATTTCTTTTAGTTTTTTCAGGGGGCGAACCTTAACAGTGGTGGTGGCAGGCTTCGCTTTAAACATGGTTTCTTCACCGGTAAAGGGGTTGATACCTTTGCGAGCTTTAGTGGCAGGTTTTTTAACCGTTTGCACTTTTAATAGGCCGGGCAGAACAAATTCGCCACAGGCACGCTTTTTAATGTGACCTTCAATGACGGCAGACAGTTCGTCAAGCACAGACTGAACCTGTTTTTTGCTCAGCTCGGTGTTCTCGGCAATTTGCGACACAATTTGCGTCTTGTTGTAGCGCTCGCGAACAGCGGTAATTTTGCGCTCTGGTGCTGCTTTAGCCGGGGCTTTTTTGGCGACGGCTTTTTTGGCGGGTGCTTTTTTCGCCGGTGCTTTTTTTGCGGCCATGGTGTGATCCTTTTATTGAGAGTTGAATAAATAAAATACTAAAGCTGTAAGTTGCATGCCGTGCACGTTTATACAGCTTATTTTTAGTCGGCAACGCGATTGAGTCTATATATAAAGGATTAAAAAGCGATCAGCAAGAGAAAAGTCACTCTAGTAGGGGAAATACCGCAAAATTTACACTGTAAAGCAAAGTTCGCCTACTGTTTGTGCTTGGACGCTGACTCGCGAGCGCGTTCGACTTTTATGTATATCGTCTGCCCCGAAAGAGGAAGTTGGTAGTGTTTGGCGGTATTCGAAGTGTTTTGGGGTTCGCTCGGGGTAAGCGCAAGCCACTGTCCAACCGGGCCTGAAACACGTGTTTCAATGTCGTATAAATCTTGCTCGACCTCATTGCCCTGGAAGTGACGAGTGGCCAGCTCGATGGTTGCTGTGTCGGCGTTGAGCGCGATTGTGGCGTAGAGTTCGTAGCCTTCGCTTTGTCGGCGCTGTCTATTAAATCCACCCCAGCCAGAGGGAGTTAGATCCTCTTGGATGTGCGACTGTGCGATTCGCGTTGGTTGCTGCGTTTGCGTGCGCACTTGTGGCGCACGCTGATTAATAGCCCGTGTTTGGTAGTGTCGATGATTGGTGCCGGCGCTTAAGCCGTTGGGCTCTTGCGGTGCACTAAAGCGAACGCTGAGTGTTAGCTCTTCGGCGGGAGTGTCCAGTTGTTGCAGTAACGCTTCTATTTCGGCAATGTTATGAGCGTTGCTGTTAATCACGAGCCGGTGATTAACCACCGCTATAGTGCCGGGCGCGGGGACAAAAGGGGCAAGCTGCGCGACCAACTGTTCAGCGTTTAAGTGATGAAGGGGTAGTGTTTTAAGGATTAGCGTTGCCTGCTCTTCGCCGGCCGTGGTATCGGCCAGAGCGTTGTTAGTGCTAGGCTCGGCACCTACGGCGACATTAACGCCGCTAACGCCTACAAAAAGCGCTGTGCATAATAGACAGCGGATGTAACGGTAAGCGCGCATATTGGCTCCTGGTGACAAGGTTACAGGTGAAGAAGTCGTAAACCGGGCTCGGCTAACGCGTGTTGCCAAATCCTTTGGTGCTCGTCAGCAAGGGTTTTTACCTCTTGCGCGGCCTGGTAGTTGGCAAATCCAGTCGGCTGCGTATCATCGTTTTTGTACAGCAAAAAATCCCGGTCTGCGCATATAAACCCCATCTGCGGGTTGTTGGGCTCAATCACTAACTTGCGCAGTTGTACCTTACTGGGTAAACGTTGGTGCAGGCGAGCAATACGGTGGCCGCGCTCTAACATATCGGCGGTATCGCGGACGAGAATGTGTAACTCACAATTGCGCGCCCGGCGGGCAAATTGTGACAACGCTAGTGCGGTATCGTCTCGATCGTAGATCAAAGGGTCTAATTGGTGGCTGATAATATAAAGCTTACGCCGCGCTTTAGCGATAACACGGAGAGTGTGCTCAAGGCAGTGCGCTACCGAGTCAAATAGGTAGAAGCTGTCGTTAGCGTCGGGTTGATGGTTCACGTTGCCTCCGCTGTTACTATCACATGGTTTTTATAAGCTCGTTTGCCAGATCATCGCGCGATGTTGAATGCCAGCATCCATAAAAACGTCCCCGTGGGCATAAAAACCTAACCGCTCGTAAAACGGTATCACGTCGCACTGGGCGTGTAAAAACACCTGATTACAGTGAGTATAGTCGGTTTGTTGTTGGCACCAGCGAAGCAGTTCACGCATTAAATAAGTGCCCGCGCCGTGCTGACGCGCAGGCGCCACAATGGCGACCCGGCCGACATGAAAATGTGTGCTGCCTGCGCAGTCTTCCCGTAAAACTCGTGCACAACCGATGGCGCCGCTAGGTACGCGAGAGGTTTGCGCCGCTGAGGTCAGTAAAAAGTGATTCGCCTGGTGGTCGGCATCGTCCCATTCTAGCTCTGGCGGCACATGCTGCTCTTCGATAAACACTTGCCTGCGAATTTCGCACAGAGCTTTGGCGGCCGAGCGCCAGCTGACGGTATGGCATGTGAGCGCGGTCACGATTGTTCGTCGTCCAGTTCGTCCTCGTTATCGATAATGACCAGCGTGTTATCGGTTAGTAATTGCATGACTAAGGATGTGTCGGTGTCGTTACTAAGCAGCGCGTCTAGTGATTTAATTGACCATTGGCGCTGGTTTGATAGGGTCGCCGCAAGCGGTGCCGAGCAGAAAAAGGCTTGGCCGTCGACGAATAAAGTGGTGGTGTTGTCGTCGGTAAAGTAGCAAAAACGTGCCCCCAGCTCGCGCTCCGCTTGGGCGTTTTGCTTAAGCCACTGCTGCCATTTTTGTCTGGTAATGTGCTCTGGGGTACTCTCTAATGCGAGCTTGGGCTCGGTCATATAGCGACCAAACCACTGGGCGATATTCGCAGGTGTTAAGTGGCTGATGAGCTGTTTCTGCAGTTGTTCAATAACGGCTATATCAATAGCGCCCGGGCTCGTGCTCGCCCGCGCATTTTGATCTTTATAGCGATTGTCATTGGTAAGCGTGGCGGCAATGTGTTGGCCAAACTCATCGAGAATGTCGGCCTCAGAGGGCGCTCTAAAGCCGATGGAGTAAGTCATGCACTCGTCGTCCAGAGCTGTGCCCCAGTGGGCGACGCCGGGTGGGATATAGAGCACGTCGCCGGGCTGGGCGACGTAAGTCGCCTCGGTTGTAAAGTCGCGTAAAATGTTTAAGTCGGTGCCCTCTAGGCGCGGACTTGTGCTATCGCAGCGCTGGCCAATGTGCCACTCACGAGTACCAGCCCCTTGGACTAAAAATACATCGTAATAATCAAAGTGGGGCCCGGCACTGCCACCGGTAGGTGCGTAGCTGACCATGACATCATCGAGTCGCCAATTGGGAATAAACCGAAACTTATCCAGCAAGTCGGCCACCTGAGGCTCCCAGTGATCTACCGCTTGTACTAATAAACTCCATTGCTCGGCGGGCAGTTCGGCAAAGTCCCGCTCGGTAAACGGTCCGGTTTTTAGCTGCCACGGGGCTTGGTCGTCGTGAATAATTAAGCGAGACTCAATGACTTCTTCCAAAGCTAACCCTGCGAGCTCGTCGGGGCTTAAGGGCGAGTGAAAACCGGCCAGCGCCTGCGGTAAAAAAACCGCGTGTTGCTGCCAGTAGTTTTTTAAGAATTCGTCGATGGGTAGTTCGCCCAGATGGGTGAGAATCGAAGAGGCCGGAGACATGGTGACACCTCAAAGCAAGGCCGGCCCAATAGGGCCGGCTTGTGGGGTTAAATCGCTTGGGCTTGCGCGGTGGCGTTGCCGATATAGTTTGCGGGAGTTAGTTCGCGAATTGTTTGCTTAGCGTGCTCTGGAATATCCAGAGTCTCGACAAACTCGGCCAGCACTTCGCGGGTAATTTTTTGTCCACGGGTAAGGGCTTTAAGTTTTTCGTAGGGCTCGGCGACATCGTAGCGACGCATAATGGTTTGGATTGGCTCGGCCAATACTTCCCAGCTATTGTCCAGGTCTTCGGCTAAGCGGGCGCGGTTAATTTCGAGTTTGCTAACACCTTTTAAGGTCGATGCGTAGGCGATTAGGCTGTAACCAAAACCAACGCCCATATTGCGCAGCACGGTGGAGTCGGTCAGGTCGCGCTGCCAGCGCGAGATGGGCAGCTTTTGCGCCAAATGGCTAAAAATAGCATTGGCGATGCCGAGGTTGCCTTCGGAGTTTTCAAAGTCGATGGGGTTTACTTTGTGCGGCATGGTGGACGAGCCTACCTCGCCCGCAATGGTCTTTTGTTTAAAGTAACCCAGAGAAATATAGCCCCACACGTCGCGGTCAAAATCGATCACGATAGTGTTAAAGCGCGCGATGGCGTCAAATAACTCGGCGATATAATCGTGCGGTTCAATTTGTGTGGTGTAGGGGTTCCAGTTTAAGCCCAAAGAGGTAACAAAGGCTTTGGCATTGGCTTGCCAGTCGATGTCGGGGTAGGCCGACAGGTGCGCGTTATAATTGCCCACAGCGCCGTTAATTTTGCCCAGTAACTCTACGCTTTTAATTTGCTCCAGTTGACGACGCAGGCGCGCCACCACGTTGGCCATCTCTTTGCCGACCGTAGTGGGCGAGGCGGTTTGCCCGTGGGTGCGCGATAGCATGGGGTCGGCGGCGTAGTCGTGGGCCAGCTTGGCTATGCCGTCGCTGATGGCCAGGGCGTCGCTCAGTAGTACATCGCGGCCGCGGCTGAGCATTAAGGCGTGCGACAGGTTGTTAATGTCTTCGCTGGTACAGGCAAAATGGACAAACTCAAGCACGGCTTCCAGCTCGCTATTGCCCGCAAATTTCTTTTTAAGGAAGTACTCAACGGCTTTAACGTCGTGGTTTGTGGTGGCCTCGATGTCTTTAATAGCCTGCGCGTCTGCCTCGCTAAATTGTGCAACGATGGCGTCTAACTGTGCGTGGGTGGCATCGCTAAAAGCGGGCACCTCGGCTACGCCGTCGAGCTGGCTCAGCTGTTGTAGCCAGCGGACTTCAACTTCGACGCGGCAGTGAATAAGGCCGAATTCACTGAAAATAGGGCGTAGAGCGGTCGTTTTGCTGCCGTAACGGCCATCGACGGGGGACACAGCACTCAGCGGGGAAAGTTCCATGGGGCGATCTCGCAAGTTAGTCAGAGTAAGTTAATAGGCTTGTGGAGTGGGCGTTAAATCGGCCTGTACTAGCCGGCGATCAGTGCCAGCTAGTCCTCCTTAAAATAGGGGCGGTATGATACCGTAAAGTCGGTGGTTTTTCAGTCAGTTTCTATGGGTAGCTTATACCCGTAAGTTGCGCAGTAGGTTTTCGGTTTCGGCTAGGATACGTTTGCGTTGTAGCACTAGGTGTAGCCGTGTGCCCCCGAGTTGGCGCCAGAGGGTGGCCGAGCGAATAGCCGCCAACAGTAATGCGCGCACTTGGTTGGCCACCCGTTGTTGCTGCAAGTAGCCGGGGTCGCCCGCCACTTGAATACGAAAGCGAAAGCGACTGATAGTGTCGCTGTAGATATCTGCCAGATTCCCGATGACATTCTCGTGGGTGGGGCCAAAGTGCAAGGCCTGCTGCGAGGCTTGTTTGAGGCGGCTGGAAAGCACCCCCAGCATGTCTTTGCGTTTGCGCAAGCGCCCCTGTAGGTGCAGAACGCCGGCGCTGTAGCGCACGGTGTTGTTTTGCAGTTGCTTGCTGGACAGCAGCAAGTCACGCAGAGTTTCGAGTCCTAAACGCAGGTTTTCCGGGCGACCGCCGTAAACGCTGATGGTATCGGGTGGGTTTAAGTCCAGTAGGCTATTAATACTGCACTCATAGGCATCGCTGGGGATAAACCCTGTGCGTGCTAACTGATCGACAAGGGCTGCGGCCTGAAGTATGCCAGCCGCTGCCAATGTTACTTCTTGCCAGTTGTTTACCTTAGCCAATGAAAACTGCCTTATCGAAGATGGTTGAAAAAATACGCGGTTTAGCGGTTTTCGCTGTGTTCGATGACGCCGCCGCCGAGGCATACATCATCTTGATAAAAGACCACCGATTGCCCGGGTGTGACGGCTCGCTGTGGCTCGTCAAAGGCTACCGCTAGCTGACCTTTGGGTAGTAGAGTTACCTCACAAGTCTGGTCGGGTTGGCGATAGCGGGTTTTGGCGGTAACCCGCAGCGTGTCCGTTGCCGGGGCACCGTTGATCCAGTGAGCTTGTCCCGCGCTTAAAAAGTTAGTGTACAGCAGTGGGTGGTCGGTTCCTTGCGCCACCTGTAATTGGTTGTTATCCAGATCTTTGGCGATTACAAACCAAGGTTCATCGGGGGCCCCTTTGACGCCGCCAATACCAAGCCCCTGGCGCTGGCCAATGGTGTGATACATCAGCCCCGCGTGTTGCCCGATGACGGTACCCTGAGTAGTGACAATCTCGCCGGGCTGAGCGGGCAGGTACTGCTCTAAAAAGTCTTTAAAGCGGCGCTCACCAATAAAGCAAATGCCGGTGCTGTCTTTTTTGCTGTGCGTAACCAGGTTGTGCTGCTCGGCAATGCGCCGCACTTCGGGTTTTTCCAGCTCACCCACGGGGAATAGCGTGCGGGCAAATTCGGCCTCACCCACGGCGTGCAAAAAGTAACTTTGATCTTTGTTGTTATCGAGCCCGCGCAATAAATAGGTATGGCCATCGCGCTCGGTGCGGCGCACATAGTGGCCGGTTGCGATTAAATCGCCACCCAGCATCTCAGCGTACTCAATAAACACCTTAAACTTGATTTCGCGGTTGCATAGAATATCTGGGTTGGGTGTCCTGCCGGCTTTGTACTCGGCTAAAAAGTGCTCAAACACATTGTCCCAGTATTCGGCGGCAAAGTTAGCGGTGTGTAACTTAATACCAAGGGTGTCACAAACCTTTTGCGCGTCGGCCAAATCTTCTTTGGCGGTGCAGTAGTCGGTGCCGTCGTCCTCTTCCCAGTTTTTCATAAATAGCCCTTCTACCCGATACCCTTGTTGCAGCAGCAGTAGGGCAGATACCGACGAGTCGACGCCGCCGGACATGCCGACGATCACCAGAGGGGTGTTTGTGTTACTGCTAGAGCTCATCATGTAAAAGGCCAGACGCTATAAAGTGGGGAAAAACCAGAGGCGGGCATTTTACCCGTCTGTGGCGACGACCTCCAGCGCAAAACGGCGGCCAGCGAGGTAATCGTCGATAACCCCGAGCACCATCGGGCTGCGCAGTGTGTCGAGCGACGCGGCCACCTGGTCGCGGGTGAGCCATTGCGGGCCAATAATGCCGTCGTCTAATGTAAATGTGGGGCGATGTTTGATGGCTTTGCCAATAAAGGTGGTACGCACATAGGTTTCGCTGTTGGCGGGGGCTTTGTAGACATCGACGCCCACAACCCCGGTCAGCTCAATGTCCCAGCCGGTTTCCTCAAGTGTTTCACGGACGGCGGCTTGTTGCAGCGACTCGTCGGCCTCAAGGTGTCCCGCTGGCTGATTAAGGCGCTCTTGGCCATCGATCAGCTCGCGAACCAGTAAAAATTTGCCATCGCGCTCAATGATGCAGGCGACGGTAACGTGGGGAAGAAAACGTTTCATGGGCGAGAGCGCTTGTTGTGGCGATGTTTGTTGCGGTTGTTGGTGGCGGGCTTAGTGGTGCGGTCGCTGCCGGTTTTACCCGCGGCTGGCATATGTAGGTTTTGGCTGATCGACTCGCCCGGCTGTAACGCACCTAATTGCCAGTCACCGATACGCACCCGAATCAGGCGCAGGGTAGGATGCCCTACGAACGCCGTCATGCGTCTAACCTGGCGGTTACGACCTTCGGTGATGGTGATGGCCAACCACTGTGTGGGAATGTTTTTGCGCTCTCGCACCGGTGTTGAGCGCGACCACAGCGTGGGTGGGGGGATACGCTCGACGGTGGCAGGGCGGGTAGGGCCATCGTTTAATTGGACGCCGTGGCGCAAGGCGTTGAGTGCCTCTGAGTTGGGCTCTCCCTCGACTTGCACCCAGTAGGTTTTGGGGAGCTTGTTGCGCGGGTGGGTAATTCGGTGCTGCAATGCGCCGTCATCGGTTAGCAACAGTAGCCCCTCAGAGTCTAAATCTAGCCGTCCAGCGGGGTAAACGCCTTTATCTTTAATGTACTTGGCGAGTGTCGCGCGGCCGTTATCGTCCCGAAACTGACATAAAACGTCGTAGGGCTTGTTGAAAAGTACCAATTTGGCCATATAGTTAAACGAGGCGGTTGCAAAGCAGGCCAGTGTACCGCAGCTAGATTGGCGGTGCGAGGGGCGTTAGTGTGTAAAGACGGCCTGCGACCGTCTTTACTCTGGCGCTTGGTGTTAGCCGGGCTGGCTTTCGGTATGTGGCAGGTTAATATCGATGGCGTGTAAGCCTTTGTCGCCTTTGGATATATTGAACGAGACTGTCTGGCCGGCTTTAAGCGTTTTATAGCCTTCCATATCGATGGCTGAGTAATGGGCGAAAAGGTCTTCTGAGCCCTCGTCCGGGAGGATAAACCCGTAACCTTTGGCGTTATTAAACCATTTGACGGTACCGGTAGGCATATTGTTATTCCTTCTTCTTATTGGCAGTCGTGCGGCAATGCCTGCCTCACGTTGATTATTATAATGGTCGTGCTAGGTGATCATTGAATTTGTCGGCTGATGTAGAATTCTTTGTAAAGCATGCATCTAAAACCAACACTAACACCGTACCTTACATTACACGCACTCATTACTGCGCAGGTCTTTTAGCCTGATGTTGGTTCGGCTTGGCAAAACGGTGTGCACTGACCAGCCATTGTTGTTGCCGATTATTGGTATTCGAAGTGCTGGCAACCGTAGGTTTATTGCTGTTCACCGTCGATCTTATTGTTGTGTATGAGTTAGCGGCAGAGTTAATGAGTGTATCAGTCGCTAAGTACAAATTTTGAACACCAGTGAGCTTTTTAGCCGACCGTATCGGCATTGTCAAGTGTGAGGCGCGGCAACATATTGCCGGTTATCGGGCTAAAGAACCCCCTAGTTGCTTTGTGCTGTGCGGTAGCCGATGGGGTACAATGGGTTTTTGGCACTTCTGAATGTTAAGAGGTGCATCGCCAAAGACAATATTTACGGTCAAAACCACCTATGACTATGGGAAAGTTTGAAAACATTCGACTAACATTAAATCAGTTGCGCTGTCATAACTCTGATGATGAATATGACGATAGCTACGATGACGGTGTCGCCCTGCAAGAGGCGCCCCCACAGCTAAAAAGGCCATCGCGTTATAAGGTTGTTATGCTTAACGACGACTATACCCCGATGGAATTTGTTGTTGAGACGCTGGAAGTGTTTTTTGGCATGAATCGTGAAAAAGCAACTCAGGTGATGCTGACGGTTCACATGGAAGGTAAAGCAACCTGCGGGGTTTATACGCGGGATATTGCCGAGACCAAAGCCGCTCAGGTAAACCAGTTTGCCAAAGATAATGAGCACCCTTTGGTATGCGAAATAGAAGCGACCGAAGAGGATGATGAATAATCGCGGTGGCGAGTGCGAGAACTGACACTAAGTTACGTCCGTGTATAGATGTCGTAAATGTAGTGTGTGGAGTTTAGCGTAAATGGAGTTAACTCCTGATTGTAGGCTCCTGATTGAGAGGTACTATTGATGCTGAGTAAAGATCTTGAAGTCACCCTAAATATGGCTTTTAAAGGTGCCCGTAGTAAACGGCATGAATTTATGACCGTTGAACACCTGTTGTTGGCGCTGATCGACAATGAATCGGCGGCAATGGTGCTGCGAGCCTGTGGCGCTGATTTAGTCGTGTTGCGCCGGGAGCTTATTGAATTTGTCGATTCAACGACGCCTTTGTTGCCAGAAAACGAAGAAGATCGCGAAACGCAACCGACTCTAGGGTTTCAGCGGGTGTTACAGCGCGCGGTGTTTCATGTTCAATCCTCCGGCAAGCAAGAGGTTACCGGTGCCAACGTATTGGTGGCAATTTTTAGCGAGCAAGAGAGCCAGGCGGTTTATTACTTAAAGCAGCAGAGTATTGCCCGGATTGATGTGGTGAACTACATCACCCACGGTATTCAAAAAGTCGCCGGTCACGAGCATGGCTCGGAAGAGCCGTCACACGATCAGGCCGATGAAGACGCGTTGGGTGTAGAACAGCCATCGCAGAGCCCGTTGGAAAACTACGCCACCAACTTGAACGAACAAGCGCAAAACGGCCGCATAGATCCATTGATTGGTCGGGCGTTGGAGTTGGAGCGCGTGGCGCAAATATTGTCTCGCCGACGTAAAAATAATCCGCTGCTGGTGGGCGAGTCCGGTGTGGGTAAAACCGCTATTGCAGAAGGGTTAGCCCGCCGTATCGTCGATGGTGAAGTGCCCGATGCTCTGGCCGACAGTGTTGTGTATTCACTTGATATGGGTGCGTTGCTCGCCGGTACTAAATACCGCGGTGACTTTGAAAAACGTTTTAAAGGCTTGTTGGCGGAGCTGAAAAAGCAAGAGCACTCGATTTTATTTATCGATGAGATTCACACCATCATTGGCGCCGGTGCAGCATCAGGTGGCGTTATGGATGCGTCAAACCTGCTCAAACCACTGCTTAGCTCTGGTCAGTTGCGCTGTATGGGTTCAACCACCTATCAGGAGTATCGCGGTATTTTTGAAAAAGACCGCGCGCTGTCGCGTCGTTTCCAGAAAGTGGACATCAAAGAGCCGAGTGTCGATGAGACCTATCAAATTCTTAAAGGGCTCAAGAAAAACTTTGAAGAGCACCACGGGTTGCGTTACACCGACCCGGCGTTGCGAGCTGCCGCTGAGTTGGCCGAGCGCTATATCAACGATCGCTTCTTGCCCGATAAAGCGATCGATGTGATCGATGAGGCCGGTGCGTATCAACAGTTGCAGCCCCCGAGCAAGCGCAAAAAGACCGTGGGGGTGGGTGACGTTGAAGCTGTTGTTGCCAAAATTGCCCGTATTCCGCCCAAAAGCGTTTCGTCGTCTGACCTTGAGCAGCTGCGTAAGCTTGACGACAACCTCAAGATGACGGTGTTTGGCCAAGATGAGGCCATCGATACTTTGTCGACGGCTATCAAACTGGCGCGTGCTGGCTTGCGCTCGGGCGATAAGCCCATTGGCTCGTTCTTGTTCGCCGGCCCCACAGGGGTGGGTAAAACCGAGGTGAGTCGTCAGTTGGCGGCGTGTTTAGGCGTCGAGCTGGTTCGCTTTGATATGTCCGAGTACATGGAGCGGCACACGGTGTCGCGCTTGATTGGTGCGCCGCCCGGTTACGTTGGTTTTGATCAGGGCGGGTTGCTAACCGATGCGGTAACCAAGGCGCCGCACAGCGTGGTACTACTGGATGAGATTGAAAAAGCGCACCCCGATGTGTTTAACCTGCTGCTGCAGGTGATGGACCACGGCACGCTGACCGATAATAACGGTCGTAAAGCGGATTTTCGTAACGTTATCTTGATCATGACCACCAATGCCGGTGCCGAGGATGTTAGCCGTACCTCCATTGGCTTTACCAAGCAGGATCACTCCAGCGATGGCAAAGAGGCCATTAAGAAAATGTTTACGCCTGAGTTTAGAAACCGCTTGGATGCTACGGTGCAGTTTGGGGCCTTGCCGCTCGATGTAGTCGAAACCGTTGTCGATAAGTTCCTGACGGAGCTACAATCCCAGCTGGATGAGAAGAAAGTTACCTTGGACGTAACAGAGGCTGCGCGCAAATGGTTGGCCGAGCACGGTTACGATGAAAAAATGGGTGCCCGGCCCATGGCTCGCCTGATTCAGGAAAAAGTGAAAAAGCCATTGGCCGAAGCGGTATTGTTTGGTGAGCTGGCAAGTGGCGGTGGTACGGTGCACGTTGCCGTTGCCGACCACAGCGATGAGCTGGAGCTTGAGTTTGACCCAGTACACTAGCCACTTGTTGCGCGTTATTGGCTGAGCTGAGTAAGCTAAGCAGCGCGCATTGCTGAACCAAAAAAATCCCGGTAAAGCCGGGATTTTTTTGTGAGGTGGCAGTTATTTCTTTGGCTTGGGATTGGGCCGGGGGCACAGTGTTAGGCCCCGTTGCGCTTTTTAAAAATTACTTTTGCTAAAAACAACAAAGCCCCGCATAGGCGAGGCTTTGAGTGTGCCGGCTAGCCGGCGGCGTAAGTTTAACGCGCGCGGTAGGTGATGCGTCCCTTGCTTAAATCGTAAGGGGTCATCTCTACTTTAACTTTGTCGCCGGTTAGAATGCGGATATAGTTTTTCCGCATTTTGCCAGAGATATGCGCAGTTACCACATGGCCGTTTTCCAGCTTTACTCGAAAGGTGGTGTTGGGCAGGGTATCAATTACTTCGCCTTCAAATTCGATGTTGTCTTCTTTTGCCATTCGGCAGATTCCTCAATTTGGTCTCAAACACGTAAGTCACGGGCACGAAAAGCCGGCAATTGTGCCTGAAATAGACGCGTTAGCCAAGGGTGAAGGCGATATTTTAGCCAAACAGAGGGAAGATACGCCTAATTAGGCTTATTTAATTTGTACCCAGCGCTTATTAACCAGCATTTGCAGTGGGCGGTACTGGGTTTTATAGGCCATTTTACGGCATTCGCGAATCCAGTAGCCTAGGTACACGTAGGACAGTCCCATGCGCTTGGCCTGCTCGATCTGCACTAAAATGGCAAAAACCCCTAGGCTACGTGGTGCTAAATCGCCGGCAAAAAAGGTGTATACCGCCGAGAGGCCGTCGTTGAGTTTATCGCACACGGCAACGCCTACCAGTTTTTCCTCACAGCGATATTCGATATAGCAAGTGACGCCCCATTCGCGGCTTAAAAAGGTTTCGTATTGCTCGCGGGTGGGGGGGTACATATCGCCGTCGCGGTGACGGGTGTTAATGTAGTGCTCGTATAAGGCGTAGTGCTCGTCGGTATTGATGTCGTCAATAACGCGAAGGTCTAAGTCTTGGTTGCGTTTGGCGCAGCGTCGCTGGCTGCGGTTTGGACGAAACTGATTGACGGGAATACGGCAGGAAATACAAGCTTGACAATTGACACAGTGGGGGCGGTATAAGTGCCCGCCGCTGCGGCGAAAGCCCAGCTCGGAGAGTTCGCTGTAGAGTTCGGCGTTGACGTCGGCTTGCGGATCAATAAAGACCGTGGTCGCCTCTTCGCCCTCGAGGTAACTGCACGGATGCGGTGCAGTGGCAAACAGTTTTAAGCTTGATAAATCACTCATGCGGTACCCACCTAGGTTGTCGGTGTCCCGTTAGCGGTTGTCTTGGTTTTACTGTAGAGGAAATGTCGCGGTTTGTCTGCCCCATAGGTGCTTCTATGCGCCCCTGGGCAACTCAAGTGAGACTGTGTTATCAGGCCAGAGCGAGGCCCCGCTGGGGTCCGCCAGTGCCTGCAGCACTCGGGTAAATGTAGGGCGGGGCAGTTCGAAGGCCCCAAGGCTGTTTAAGTGGTCGCTACTGACCTGACAGTCGATTAAGCCAAAGCCCCATTTTTGTAGATAGCTCGCCAGGGTAATAAATCCGATTTTTGACGCGTTGCTCTGTCGCGCAAACATGGACTCGCCAAAAAATACCCCACCCAACGCCAGTCCGTAGAGGCCGCCCACCAGCAATTCGCCATCCCACACCTCAATGGAGTGTGCAATACCGCGCTCGTGGAGCTGTTGGTATGCATCAAGCATTTCGTCGGTAATCCAAGTGTTCGCCGTTTGCGCGCGCGGCGCGGCGCACTGGCGGACGATACGCTCAAAAGCGGTGTCGCAGGTTACCCTTAGTGTCGATTTACGTAAGGTTTTAGCCATCGAGCGGGAGATGTGTACGCTGTCAGGTTCGACCACCGAGCGCGGGTTGGGGCTCCACCAAAGTATTGGCTGGTCGTCTTCATACCAAGGGAATATCCCTTGGCAATAAGCCTGAATCAGGCGTTCAGGTCGCAAATCACCGCCGCCGGCCAGCAGGCCGTCGGGATCGGTTAGCGCCATATCGAGTGGCGGAAATTCGAGAGAATCTGGGTCGAGCCAAGGTAATTGAATCACCGCGCTATTTAATCATAAAACGGCTGGGAAGTGACATACTGAGTGCCTAGGGCGTCGCCGTTGGCCGTGGCTCAAGGTGGGCAGTTCAGTTGCCAGCAGCGCTTAAAAACGACGGTCGGAGCCGCCGTTTTTAAGGCTTTTGAGGCTGGTTAGTCGTCTAAAAATTTCTCGGCATCCAGCGCCGCCATACAGCCAAACCCGGCAGAGGTGATCGCTTGGCGATAAACGTGATCGGATACGTCGCCCGCCGCAAACACACCGGGTACGCTGGTGGCAGTGGCATTGCCTTCCAAGCCGCTGTTGATTTTGATGTAGCCATCTTGCATATTTAGCTGGCCATCAAAAATACCGGTGTTGGGTTTGTGGCCGATAGCGATAAATACGCCGGCGACATCAAGCTCTTGCGAGCTGTCATCGGTGGTGCTGTTAAGCTTTAAGCCGGTAACGCCCGAGCCGTCACCCAGTACTTCGTCTAATGTGTGGTTCCACAAGATTTTAACGTTGTCTTTGGCAAACAGCTTATCTTGCAAAATTTTCTCAGAGCGCAACTTGTCACGGCGGTGAACCAGTGTCACCTCGCTACAGATGTTCGATAAATACAGCGCCTCTTCAACGGCTGTGTTACCACCGCCGATAACAGCGACTTTTTGATCGCGATAGAAGAAACCGTCACAGGTAGCGCAGGCGCTTACGCCTTTACCCATAAAGGCTTCCTCAGAGGGCAGGCCCAAGTACTGGGCCGAGGCGCCAGTTGCGATGATTAACGCATCGCACGTGTAGGTTTCAGTGCCGTGAAGCGTAAAAGGGCGCTTGCTCAAGTCGGTCTTATCGATGTGATCAAAGATGACTTCGGTGTCAAAGCGCTCTGCGTGTTCTTGCATTTGCACCATTAAATCTGGCCCTTGTAGGTCGGCAACGCCGCCCGGCCAGTTTTCCACGTCAGTGGTAGTGGTCAGCTGACCGCCTTGCTGCATGCCTGTGATGATGACAGGCTTAAGATTGGCACGGGCCGCGTAAATAGCAGCGGTGTAACCGGCGGGGCCGGAGCCGAGGATGATTAAGCGATGATGCTTGGGTTGGCTCATGTGCAGAGGTCCTTGTTAAAAAATTCAGGCGACAATAATAAGTCAATCAATGAATGCGGGCAAAATTGTACTCTTCAATACCTTAGATTGGTAAAATTAATCAGCTTAATGGATGATATAGCCGAGATTTGCCAACTTCACCGCTCGGCAAACGCCTTTGGGCGGCCGCGATGCATTACAATAGCGGGTTACCGTGACTGCGGTGAGACGTTTTTACATAAAAGAGTTAAGCAAATAGGTACACGTTTGAGTAAAAAAAATACCAGTAAAGCGTCAGTCGCTCGGCCCGAGGCGTCTACTTTAATACTGCGAATCGTACGCGAAGGCGCGTTGATTGGTTTAGTTGCCGTATGCGTGTTCGTGCTACTGACCTTATTTACCTACGATGTCGGCGACCCCGGTTGGTCCCGCACAGGTGATAATACTCGGGTAAGCAATGCCGGCGGCCCCGCCGGAGCTTGGTTGGCGGACGTCTGTTTCTCGCTGTTTGGCTATTTGGCGTTTTTGTTTCCGCTGATGCTCGGCTATCGCGCCTGGTTGGTATTTCGCGACCGAGCTCATCCAGCGGCCTTCGATCCGGTGCTGCTGGGGCTTCGCACCATCGGCTTGGTGCTGGTGATGGTGGCTGGCACCGGGCTTGCGGTACTGCACATTGGCGGCAAAGAAAGTGCTCTGCCGTTTTCTGACGGCGGTATTCTTGGTGTGTCGGTAGCCGACTCAGTGGCCGGCGCTTTTAGTCACACCGGCGGCACATTGCTGCTGTTTGCGGTGTTCTTTTTTGGTTTAACGATTTTCACCGATCTATCGTGGCTCGGCCTGATGGATGATATCGGCCGCTGGACGCTGGAGTTAACCCGAAAAATTGGCGAGGGTTGGAGCAACTGGCGCAGTAAACGGGCCGAGAAACGAGAGGTTAAAGTGCAACAGCACCAGCGCCGTGAAGTGATCGCAACCCGTAAAAAAGAAGAGTCTAAGCGCGTACCACCGACCATCTCAGAGCCGGTTAAAAAGAAGCCTGCCGAGAGTGCGCGGGTGCAAAAAGAGCGGCAGGCCTCATTGTTTGATAAAGACACCCCAGTGGTGGGGGAATTGCCACCGATTAGTCTGCTCGACCCCGCCGATGCGCGTAGCGATAAAAGCTTCTCTAAAGAATCGCTGGAGGCTATGTCTAAGCTACTGGAGCTTAAGCTGAAAGATTTTGGCATTACCATTGAGGTAGTCTCGGTACAGCCAGGTCCGGTGGTGACCCGTTTTGAAATTCAGCCCGCGCCTGGGGTGAAAGCCAGTCGTATTACCAATTTGGCCAAAGATTTAGCCCGCTCGCTGGCGGTTATCAGTGTGCGTGTGGTCGAGGTGATTCCCGGCCGTTCAGTGATGGGCATCGAGATCCCCAACGAGCACCGCGAAATCGTGCGCTTGAGCGAGGTGATCGCTTCGGATATCTATGAAAAATCCCGCTCGCGCCTGACCATGGCGCTGGGGCACGACATCGCTGGCGAGCCGGTGATTGCCGATTTGGCCAAAATGCCGCACTTGTTAGTTGCCGGTACCACTGGCTCCGGTAAGTCGGTAGGGGTCAATGTGATGTTGCTGTCGCTGTTGTATAAATCCTCGCCCAAAGATGTGCGCTTGATTTTAGTGGACCCAAAAATGTTGGAGCTGTCGGTGTACGAGGGCATTCCGCACTTGTTGACCCCCGTTATTACCGACATGAACGACGCCTCCAATGGCCTTCGC
Source organism: Gilvimarinus japonicus (assembly GCF_042847215.1). GTDB lineage: Bacteria > Pseudomonadota > Gammaproteobacteria > Pseudomonadales > Cellvibrionaceae > Gilvimarinus > Gilvimarinus japonicus. The sequence goes on along the minus strand of NZ_AP031500.1, from coordinate 2,452,765 downwards.
TGGTGTGTCGGAGAAATGGAGCGACGCTATAAGTTGATGGCGGCCATGGGTGTGCGCAACTTAGCAGGCTTTAATCGCAAAATAGAAGACGCCAAAAAAGCCGGCAGCCCGATTGCGGATCCGTTGTTTGTACCCGATGAACATTTCGAGGCCGGCAGCGCTGAAGCCACACCGCCCGAGTTAGAAACACTGCCCGCGATTGTTGTGGTCATCGACGAATTTGCCGACATGATGATGATTGTGGGCAAAAAAGTGGAACAATTGATCGCCCGTATTGCTCAAAAGGCTAGGGCGGCTGGCATTCACTTGATTTTGGCCACTCAGCGGCCCTCAGTGGATGTGATTACCGGCCTGATTAAAGCCAATGTGCCTACCCGCATGGCCTTTCAGGTGTCCTCTAAAATTGATTCGCGCACCATTCTTGATCAAGGCGGTGCCGAACAGCTGCTGGGCCACGGCGACATGCTTTATTTGCCACCGGGCACCAGCGTGCCGGTGCGGGTGCATGGCGCGTTTGTCGATGATCACGAAGTGCACAAGGTGGTGGCCGACTGGAAACGTCGCGGCGAGCCCAATTACCTCGAAGAGATCGTCGATGACAGCACCAACAGTATTCCGGTACCAGGTTTGTCTGGTGGCGACGACGGCGGCGATGATGAAAGTGACGCTCTTTACGATGAGGCGGTGGCGTTTGTGCTGGACTCACGCAAGGCCTCTATCTCATCAGTGCAACGCAAACTGCGCATTGGTTACAACCGCGCAGCTCGTTTAATCGAAACCATGGAGGCGGCCGGGGTAGTCTCGGGCCCCGGCCATAATGGTAGCCGCGAAGTTCTGGCGCCTAAATCTTAAGCTGTATTGGAGATACTATGTTAAAGCAATTATTGGCGGCTGCTTCTGCTGTGCTTATGGTGCTTGGCACCGCGAGCTACGCACAAGACGGTAGCAGCGCTAACGCGTTGCGTGATGCCTTGGCCGCGACAACTAGTTTGCGTGGGCAATTTACGCAAACTTTGCGCGACGCCGAGGGTGAAGTGATTGAAAGCAGTGACGGGAGCTTTGTGTTGCAGCGCCCCGGGCGTTTTTTTTGGCACACCAAAACGCCTTTTGAGCAGCAGTTGATTAGCGATGGCGATACCATCTGGTTGTACGACCCGGATTTAATGCAAGTCACGGTGCGCCCGGTTAACGACAACCTTAAAACCACACCTGCGGCGCTCTTAAGTGAAAGCGCTGAAGGCTTGGCCGAGGCCTTTCGCATTACCCGCAGCGTTGGCCAGGACGGACACGAGGTGTTTGGTTTGGCGCCGATAAACGATGACGATAGCTTGTTTGCCCGCCTTGAACTAGAGTTTGATGGGCCGCAGCTATTGCGTATTGTGGTACACGATAGCCTTCGCCAAACCACCGAGTTTGCCTTGACTGATACCGAGCGCAACAAGCCAGTTGCGGCGGAGCAGTTTACCTTTGACGCGCCCGAAGGCGTTGATGTCTTGATCGATTGATTTTGTTTCGATGACTGATTTGTTTACCTCCGAGCCCGCCTATCAGCCGCTCGCGGCACGCATGCGGCCGCGCTCGCTGGACGATTACATAGGCCAGACGCACATTCTAGGCGCGGGCAAACCGCTGCGCGAGGCGGTCGATAAAGGCCAGCTGCACTCGATGATTTTATGGGGCCCGCCAGGGGTGGGCAAAACCTCGCTGGCGCGTTTGTTTGCCGAGCGTGCCGACGCCCGCTTTGAGACTCTATCGGCGGTTTTGGCGGGCGTTAAAGATATCCGAGCTGTGGTGCAAATAGCGCAACAGGAGCGCTCGGGCCGGGGGCGCAAAACGATTCTGTTTGTGGATGAAGTCCACCGCTTTAATAAATCTCAGCAAGACGCTTTTTTGCCCTACGTTGAAGATGGCACCTTTATTTTTATTGGTGCCACCACCGAGAACCCGTCCTTTGAATTAAACAACGCCTTGTTATCGCGCTGCCGGGTGTATGTGCTGCGCTCGCTGGATTTAACCGATACTCAGGCGATTATTCACCAGGCGCTGACAGATCGCGAGCGCGGCCTGGGTGATGTGCCTTTGCGCATTGACGACGACTCGCTGGCGCTGATGGCCAATGCCGCCGATGGCGATGCGCGTAAAGCCCTAAATTTGCTAGAGTTGTCGGCCGACCTAGCTCGCGATGACGCCGAAGAACGGGTAATCGACCAAACAGTGTTAGCCGAGGTGTTGGGCGGCGATGTTCGCCGCTTTGATAAAGGCGGCGACTTATTTTACGAACAGATATCGGCCATGCATAAATCGGTACGTGGCTCCTCGCCCGATGGCGCACTCTACTGGTTGGCGCGAATGCTCGATGGTGGTTGCGACCCGCTGTACATTGCGCGCCGAGTGGTGCGCATGGCGAGCGAAGAAATCGCCAATGCCGATCCGCGGGCGTTGCCGTTAGCCTTGGCCGCGTGGGATACCCAAGAGCGGCTGGGCAGCCCCGAGGGCGAGCTTGCTATTGCTCAAGCCATTACCTACCTCGCTTGCGCGCCTAAAAGTAATGCGGTGTATACTGCGTTTAATCAAGCGATGCGCGATGTGCGCAGCACCCCAGGCTATGAAGTGCCAATGCACCTGCGCAATGCGCCCACCAAGTTAATGAAGAGCATGGACTTTGGTGCCGAGTATCGCTATGCCCACGACGAGCCAGGCGCCTATGCGGCGGGGGAGAATTACTTACCGCGCGAGATGGCCGACCGGCGTTACTATCATCCGGTGGAGCGGGGCTTGGAGCAAAAAATTAGCGAAAAGCTGCAGTATTTGCAAGAGCAGGACAAGGCGAGCCGCTATCGCCGCTACCGTGACGATCCACCACAACAGTAAGAGGATTTACCATGCAGTGGCTCTTTGTCGCCACCGGCGGGGCTCTGGGCGCTATGTTGCGCTTTTACATTACCGCTCACCTGTACCCGGTGACGGGCAATCGCTTTCCCCTCGGCACTTTAGTTGTTAACGTGCTGGGCTGCTTTCTGGTGGCGCTGTTCTATGTGGTGATCATTGAAAAAGCCATGCTGCCGCCGTACTGGCGTCTGCTATTGATTACCGGCTTTCTGGGAGCGTTGACGACCTTCTCGACCTTCTCGCTCGACGCGCTCACGCTGTGGCAAAACGGCGTGCCGGTTATTGCGCTGCTGTATGTGCTGGCCAATGTTGTTCTGTGTTTGCTGGCAGTCACCGCCTCGTGGTATTTGGCTAACTTTGTGTTATCTTAACCGCCCCAAAAATGGGGTGCTCACGTGCCCCCTGATATTCCTCAACCGAACCGAAAAGTCATTGATATGTTAGATCCTAAACTGATTCGCTCCAATCTCGACGACGTAGCGGGCGCGCTTAAAAAGCGTGGCTTTAGCCTAGACGTTAGCCTTTTGCAACGCTTAGAAGAAGAGCGCAAGGCTATTCAGGTAAAAACTGAGCAACTGCAGTCCGAGCGTAACAGTCGATCCAAAAATATCGGTAAGGCTAAAGCCGCAGGTGACGATATTACGCCGCTGCTCAAAGAGGTTGACCAGCTAAAGCACGACTTGTCTCAGGCAGAAACAGAGCTGCACGAAGTGCAAAATAAGCTGGATGAGTATTTGTCGGGCGTGCCTAATATCCCCGCCGATGAAGTCCCCGAAGGCTTGAGCGAAGACGACAACGTCGAAGTGCGCCGCTGGGGTACACCGCGCGAGTTTGACTTTGAGGTAAAAGATCACGTCGATTTAGGCGCAGATATCGATGGCCTAGACTTTGAAACTGCCAGCAAAATTACCGGCTCGCGATTTGCTGTTATGCGTGGCGGTGTGGCGCGTATGCACCGAGCGTTGGTGCAGCTGATGCTCGATATGCATGTGGCTGAGCACGGCTATCAAGAGGTCAATGTCCCGTACATTGTCAATGCCGAATCGCTCTACGGCACCGGTCAGCTGCCCAAGTTTGCCGACGATCTGTTTAAGCTCGACGACGAGCGCGAGTTTTATTTGATTCCCACCGCCGAGGTGCCGGTGACCAACCTGCTGCGCGATACGCTGCTGGATAAAGACGCGGCGCTGCCACTTAAGTTTGTCGCCCACACCCCGTGCTTTCGCTCTGAGGCGGGCAGCCACGGCCGCGATACTCGCGGCATGATTCGTCAGCATCAGTTTGAAAAAGTCGAGCTGGTGCAGTTTGTGCGCCCGGAAGACTCCGACGCAACGCTGGAAAGCTTAACCGGTCACGCCGAAGCGATTTTGCAAAAACTCGGTTTGCCATATCGCACTGTGATTTTGTGTGGTGGCGATATCGGTTTCTCGGCGGCTAAGACTTACGATATTGAAGTCTGGGTGCCGTCGCAAAACAAATACCGCGAGATTTCCTCGTGTTCTAGTTTTCGCGATTTCCAGGCGCGCCGTCTAAAAGCGCGCTACCGCGACCCAGAAACCGGTAAGCCCGCGTTGTTGCATACCTTAAACGGCTCGGGCTTGGCTATTGGTCGCACTCTGTTGGCAGTGCTGGAAAACTACCAGCAAGCCGATGGCAGTGTATTGGTACCTGAAGCGCTACAGGGGTATATGGGTGGTGTGACGCGCATCGGCGCCGAGGGCTAACGCATGCAGTACTTCCCGTTTTTTATGCATCTGCGCGGTGAGCGCGTGCTGCTGGTAGGCGGGGGTGATATTGCCACACGCAAAGCGCGCTTGCTGAGTAAGGCGGGTGCCCACTTGGTGGTGGTTGCGCCAGAGATTGATCCGGAGTTGGAATCATTAATTAGCGCGACTCACGGCGAGCTTCGCCGCCGTGAGTATCAAACTGATGACTTAAACGGCGCGGTGCTCGCCGTGGCCGCCACCGATACGGCTGCGGTAAACGAGCAGATCTCTCACGATGCTCGCGCCCGCCAGCTTCCGGTTAATGTGGTGGACAGCCCTGAGTTGTGTACCGTGATTACCCCCGCCATTGTCGATCGCTCACCACTGGTTATTGCCATATCCAGCGGTGGCGAGGCGCCCGTGTTGGCGCGTATGGTGCGCGCCAAACTCGAAACGCTCATTCCCGCCAGTTATGGTCGTTTGGCCGCGCTTGCCAGTAAATTCCGCGAGCGAGTAAAGCAAACCTTTAGCAGTGGCGATGAGCGCCGGCGCTTTTGGGAAGATACCTTGCAAGGCCCGGCCGCCGAGTTGGTATTTAGCGGTCAGGATGCGCAGGCCGAGCAAGTGCTGCAACAGCGTTTAAACGTCAAAGCCGGTGAGACACGCCAAGGTGAAGTGTATTTGGTGGGCGGTGGCCCAGGCGACCCGGAGCTGCTTACGCTTAAAGCCCTGCGGCTGATGCAGCAGGCCGAAGTGGTGCTGTACGATCGTTTAGTGTCCCCCGAGGTAATGGAGTTAGTGCGCCGCGATGCCGACCGCATTTATGTGGGTAAACGCCGCAGCGAGCACGCGGTTGAGCAAAAGGCCATTAACCAGATGCTGGTGGATCTCGCTTGCGAAGGCAAACGAGTGCTGCGCTTAAAAGGCGGCGACCCTTTTATTTTTGGTCGCGGCGGCGAAGAGATCGAGTTGTTGGCGGAAAACAATATTCCCTTTCAGGTGGTGCCGGGCATTACCGCCGCGTCCGGCTGTGCCGCCTACGCTGGTATCCCGTTAACGCACCGTGATTACGCTCAGTCGGTACGTTTTGTGACAGGGCACTTAAAAACCGATAATGCCAATCTAAGCTGGCCTGAGCTGGCTCGCGTGGATCAGACCTTGGTGATTTACATGGGGTTGATCGAGCTTGAGGCTATTTGCCGCGGTCTAATACAGGGCGGGCGAGCCTCGACAACGCCGGTAGCCCTGGTAGAGAAGGGCACAACCCAAGAGCAGCGAGTGATCGTGAGTGACTTGGCCAGTATTGGTGAGCGGGTGGCGACTGAATCCGTGAGTGCCCCGACATTATTGATTATCGGTGAGGTTGTTAAGTTGCACCGCCAACTCAGTTGGTTTACACCTGATGCTTCGCAATAGCTAAAATTGCCCTTAAGTTTATTTGGCGTCGGCCGATATTCCTAGTATCGACTTTATTTACGAGGATGCGTCATGGTGTATTTGGGCCCCATCACTCGCCTGACACCGATTACCAAGCCAAAGCCTGCGACTGGCTACGAGCCGGATAGAGATATTGTGGTGAGTAAACAACTGCCCGAGCATCTGCCACCCGTGGTCGAACGTCGTCGGGGGGATCGTCGTAAGCAGCGCGAGAGCGCGGTGCTGGATACTCGCACCGGAAAAGATCGCCGCCGCGCTAAACCTCGCCCCAATATAGACATCGAAGTCTAACCCTCCTTATACCCCGCATGTCAGCGCCAGTGCTACACTGGGCTTTGTCTAATCGTAAGCCTGTTGTTCAGCGTGGAGAGCTTTATGCAACATTTTGATCTATTGGTGATTGGTGCGGGCTCGGGGGGCGTGCGCGCCAGCCGTATTGCCGCAAGCCTTGGTGCAAAGGTGGCGGTTGCCGAAGAGCGCTACCTTGGTGGCACCTGCGTTAATGTTGGGTGTGTCCCGAAAAAATTATTTGTCTATGCGTCCCACTTTAGTGATTTATTTTCTCAGTCGCGCGGTTATGGCTGGGCACTGTCTGACCCGCAACTCAGTTGGAAAACCCTGCGAGAAAATAAAGATCGCGAGATAGAGCGCCTCAATGGCGTGTATGGCAGGCTGCTCGATAATGCTGGCGTTACGCTGTTAGAAGGGCACGCCACATTACTGGGATCAAAGCGCGTGATGGTTGGTGATGAAGAGGTGTCAGCCGAACGTATTATTATTGCCGTGGGCGGTTGGCCCTTTGTGCCAGAGTTTCCGGGTCGAGAGCATGTTATTGACTCGAATGACGTATTTTATTTGGATGAGCTACCCGAAGAAATTGTTATTGTCGGTGGTGGCTATATCGCTGCCGAATTTGCCGGTATCTTTAACGGCCTTGGGGTCAAAACCCATTTGGTGTATCGGCGCGAGTTATTTTTACGTGGTTTTGACCGAGAAATTCGTGAGTTTATGGTCGAACAAATGCGCGCTAAAGGTGTAGTGCTGCACTTTAACGCCGATGTGACCTCGGTCAGTGTTGACGCTGCGGGTGTCCGTAACGTGACCCTCGATAACGGGCAGCAACTGAGCGCCGGCCAGGTAATGTATGCCACGGGGCGCCGGCCACTGTTGGATAACTTAGGCTTGGAGTCGACCAATGTGCGCTTGACTGACAAAGGTACGATTGACGTTGATGATAAGTTTGAGACTCACGAGTCAGGCGTGTATGCCATCGGGGATGTGGTTGGCCGGGCAGAACTAACGCCTGTCGCTCTCGCCGAGGGGATGGCGTTAGCGCGCAACTTGTTTGGTGAGGTGGGGCAGGCTGTTAATTACGATTTGATTCCTACAGCGGTGTTTACTCAGCCTAATATCGCTACGGTCGGGCTGAGCGAAGAGGATGCACGTGAGCGCTATGAGCAGGTTGCAGTGTACCAGTCGAGCTTTAAACCTATGCAGCTCTCCCTAACCGACAGCGATGAGCGCTGCATTATTAAGGTGATTGTCGATGTTGCCAGCGACCAAGTGGTGGGGTGTCATATGGCCGGTCCAGAGGCGGGCGAGATTATTCAGGGGTTGGCTGTTGCCATGACCGCCGGTGCAACAAAGGCCGATTTTGATCGGACGATAGGTATCCACCCGACCCTGGCAGAAGAGTTTGTTACTTTGAGGCAAGCAGTACGTTAGTCATTTGCCGCTATTGATTTAATGGCGGTATTAGTAGTTGCGGGCACGCGCTGCAGTTGCGATACTTTGCCCGCTGTTTTGCCTTGTCGGTGATAGCAAAACCACCAGTTTAATAATCCGGTGTGCGATGTGTAAACGCGCACCGATAGAATGATTGAAAGGAGATCAATAGTGTCGATTTTATCTAAAAAAGCAGTTTTGGGAAGTTTGGGGTTAGTGTTAGTGCTTAGTGCCGCACAATCGCAGGCCCGGGACGATGAGTCAATGCGCCCCGTTAGCGATGTGCTAGAAAAATACGAATCTAAGCTGAATAGTGATGTGGCTTTGTACTTTGGCAAACAGTCGCACCCGGCCGTAGCTAAAAAATTGGGGGAATACCCTACCAATAAAAAAACAAATGGTTTTAATAAGTCTGACAGCGAAGCGTGTGAGTGGGTGATGTTATCGGCATTGCTTTCTCTGCAAGAGCGCGCTGTACGCGAAGGTGGTGATGCGGTGGTCAATATTCGCAGTTACTACAAAAAAGATGAAGTCAGCAGCGAGACAGAGTACGAGTGTCACAATGGCGCGTTTGTGGCCGGTGTCGCTCTGATTGGTGAGGTGGTTAAACTCGAGAAATAACGTAATTTTTAGAGTTAAAAAGCGCTGCAAACGCAGCGCTTTTTTTATGCCTGCTTGTTGTGCTCGAGTCGATTAACCAAACACTCATGCAATTGTGTTTAGCGTCGCAATACGCTGGGCGTGCGATACATTTGTGCAGTAAGAGAATTGTGCACCGGTACTTACGCATTATTTAAGGGCGTATTTTGCGCCTCTCATTGAGGCACCGGGGTGTGATTGTGCTCAAATGCGGGCCGCTCGGGCTGGAAGGTATTGCCGTTAAATTTCTTAGCTGGATCTCTGGCGTACTTTCTTTTTGTGTCTTAAGTCTATGTAATAAAAGGAAAATAACTTTCCGAAAAATATATTTAGGTTTGCTGGCATAAGCATTGCTCTGTGGGGTTTAACCGCAGTGAGCCGGGGTAACAAGCAAAAGTGCGATGCACACTAAACGCTCACAAACGACCGAAAAAAAGATGTCAAAAATAGGGCGCGGTGGGAAGAAACCCGATAATTGACGAGTGTGGAGATTAGCAATGAAAAAACCAATGGTTCGACTGATGTGTGCAGTAGCGGCCGCGATAAGTGTGGGGGCACAGGCGCAAGAGGAATCGGCGGCGAGTTTAAAGCAAGCGCTGACAGAGGCCGACGTAAAGCTGAACTTGCGGTTACGCTACGAAGATGTGAGCTGGGATGGCCTGGAAGATTCAGATGCACTCACATTGCGGACGCGATTGTCGTTTACGTCCGCAGACTATCACGGCTTTGGCTTGACGCTTGAAATGGATGATGTGACGGCGCTAACAGATGTGGATTATCGTACCGCGGGTAACGACCCGGCCAACCCCGGCACCGCCATAATCGCAGACCCGGAAGGCACTGAAGTAAACCAATCGTATTTATCCTATAAGGGGCTCGATACCACATTGAAGTACGGTCGACAGCGTATCTTGTTGGATAACCAGCGTTTTGTCGGCGGGGTTGGTTGGCGTCAAAATGAGCAGACCTACGACGCGTTCTCGGTGAGCAACAAAAGTGTCGATGACGTTACCTTATTTTACGCTTATCTATACAACGTTAATCGGATATTTGGTGAAGACAACCCCATTGGTGATCACAAGCAGGAGAGTCATCTGCTAAACGCTAACATCGGCGGCTGGAGCGCTGGTACTTTGTCGGTGTATGGGTATTTACTGGACAATAAAACCGCTGCGGCGTTATCCAGCGATACCTATGGTGCACGCTGGATGGGTAAAGTAGGGGAGTCTTTTACTTATAATTTGGAATACGCAACCCAGTCTGAGGCGGGTGATAATCCGGTTAGTTACGATGCTGATTATTTGCTGGCAGAGGTGGGGGTAAGCGTTGGCGCGGTGCAGTTAGGCGGTGGTTATGAGTTGCTTGGCTCGGATGATGGTGTGGCCGCTTTTAGTACACCCTTGGCAACACTGCATAAGTTTCAGGGGTGGACAGACCGTTTTTTAACAACCCCGGATGATGGTGTTGAGGATTTGTATGTGAGTGCTAGTGGTGCCTTGGCGGGTATTAAACTCGCTGCTAGCTATCACGATTTAGCGTCGGATTATGGCAGCACCGACTACGGCCAAGAGCTGGACCTGAGTGCTGCCAAACAATTTGGACCGGTAACGGTACTGCTTAAGTATGCCGACTATCAGGCGGATGAGTTTGGCAGTGATACGCAAAAGTTTTGGTTGATGTTTAATGCGACCTTTTAGGTCTGTTTCGAGAGTCTAAAAGTGGCCGTTGTCCGTAACTATTTTAAAATGCTGTTACTCTTTACAAATAGTTTTCGAGCCAGCGGCGAATCTCTTTTTGGTGTCGTCTGCCCGTAAGGTTTTCGGTATGAATGTGCACCGGGTTTAGGCAGGCGTTACCCTGCTTGTCTTTGCTAAAGCAAAACCGTCGGTTGGCCCCTACGGCTTGATTTTCTGAGCCGTATAGGCCAATAACGTAGATACACAGCGATTGTGCTTGAGCCGCGATATCCTGCTGCGAAGCTTCGCTTGCGATGCGCTGAATGATATTGTCAAATTCCCCCATGTCACGATAGTCACCGCCCTTTAGTGGTCCCTGAACCGTAGTGCTTTTACTTCTGTCCTTGTCGGTAATTTCTAAATCGGTGACCGAGCAGCGGTAGGTTTTGTCGCCAACGTCTATTTCGGCAATTACTAGTGAGACGTAAAAGGATTGTTCGCTCATATTGCAGATAAGGCAGCGCGACTGTAGGGCAGTTCCCAAGCTTTGATTGATCAAAACTTTTGGCCGCAACTTGCGGCGGTAGTCACGCAGTAACAGTTGTGCGTACAGTATCCAGATGGCCAGCATGCCGGCGTTGATTAATACTGATAAGGGGCCTTGGTTCTCTGCAAGCCAGTTCAATACTCTTACTCCCGTTATGTGCTGAAACAAAAAGTCTACTGTTTTTAGGGGCGGAATTTAAGGCAATAAAAAAGGCCCCGAAGGGCCTTTGTCAGAGCAACTAATGGCTTATGCCGGATAATCGCGCTGGGTGTAGCCGGTGTACAACTGGCGCGGACGGCCAATTTTATAAGGTTTGCTGACCATTTCGTCCCAGTGTGCGTACCAACCAACGGCGCGGCCGGTGGCAAAAATAACGGTAAACATCTCGGATGGGATGCCAATGGCTTTCATGATGATGCCGGAGTAAAAGTCTACGTTGGGGTAGAGTTTCTTCTTAATGAAGTACTCGTCTTCCAGGGCGATTTTCTCCAGCTTTTTGGCGATGGCCAGCAGTGGGTCATTCTCGAGTCCCAGCTCGGCCAGTACTTCGTCACAGGTTTGTTTCATCACTTTGGCGCGCGGGTCAAAGTTTTTGTAAACCCGGTGACCAAAGCCCATCAGCCGGAATGGGTCCGCTTTGTCTTTGGCTTTATCAACATAGGTGTCGATGTTGTCGACGCTACCGATCTCTTCGAGCATGCTCAGCACAGCCTCGTTGGCGCCGCCGTGAGCAGGGCCCCACAAGGTGGAGACGCCGGCGGCGATCGCCGCAAACGGGTTGGTGCCGGATGAGCCAGACAGGCGCACGGTCGAGGTAGACGCGTTTTGCTCGTGATCGGCGTGCAGCAAAAAGATGCGATCCATGGCCTTGGCCAGTACCGGGTTTACTTTGCTGTCGCCGGCTTTGCCAAAGGTCATGTTTAGGTAGTTTTCGGCGTACTCAAGGGCGGCGTTAGAGTCGACAAAATCTTCGCCTTTGAGGTGCTTGTAAGTCATTGCGGCCAATGTGGGCATCTGACCGATTAAGCGGAAAGCTGTGGTGTCACGGTCTTCCTCTTTGGTGATGTCGGTCTCTTCGTGATAAACCGCCGCTAGCGCCGCAACGGCGCTGCACAGCACCGCCATAGGGTGAGCGTCTTTCGGGAAGGTTTGAATCAGGTTGGCAACGGAGGGGGCGACAGCGGAGTGATTTTTGACAGCGTCAACAAATGCTTTTTTCTGGTCGGCGTTAGGAAGTTCGCCTTTTAGCAGTAAATAGCAGGTTTCTAGGTAGTCGGAGTGCTCTGCCAGCTGGTCGATGGGGTAGCCGCGATGCAGTAAAACCCCTTTGCCGCCATCAATGAATGTGATTTGTGATTCACACGATGCGGTGGACATAAAGCCCGGATCATAAGTGAAATAACCGTTTTTTGTCAGGCTGGTGACATCAATGACGTCTGGACCAACGGCGCTGGCATAAATAGGCAGCTCTACGTCTGCATCTAGGCCCTCGACCGTTAAACGTGCTTTTTTGTCAGTCATTACGGACTCCTGTAGTTACTTGACGGGCTCGACTGCATCTTGGCGGTCAAACCGATAAATTACGTGACATGCGACCGCATGGCTCCGGCCCAGCAAGGGTGCCAGTAATGGGTCTGTACGTTATATACATGGGTTGTGAAGACGAATCAGGCATATACCATTCGGTATGCTGCAGGTCGCGCTCACCAGGTGGTGTTGCTGCGGCTCTTTACCGAGCTCTTTGTTTGCGTCGAGCCAGAAGGTTAATCCGAGTGGCTCGTCGTGGCTCTGTCTTAAACTATATTCAATAGAACAATCTTTAAGGCAACACATTTCTGTGGCAGGGTGAGTCAACGCCCCTGACATCAGGAGGCGGCATTATAGATGAGATTTTACGCTTAAGCATAGCTTTCGGGGGTAAACGCGATATTTTTGTTCTATTTTATTGCTTGAGGCTGGCGGTTTAATGAGCTTGTGCGCGATCTCGGTGCGCTCGGTAAGGCCAATTTGGGGCGCGGGGCCGTTTTTGCGCGGTTATGGCGCAAATCAACCCAGCTTGAATGGGCAATTGTGTCGGGAAGTGCTTGGAAAATCGGCAAAAAATCCCTTTTTGTGAGTTTCCTTTTTATTTGTGTTTCGTCAGTCAAATCCCTATAATATGCCGCGACTTGCAGGATGCGGCTGGGGGTCGTCTGCGGCGCACAATTATGGCGCATGTTGGATGGTCTCGCTTTATTCATGGGCGATAGACCCAGACGCTGATTCTTACAAACCGGCCTCACAAGGGCAAAAAGGTGATTAGCTACCGTGAACAAAAATAGACCTGTCAATCTCGAATTATCGACGATTAAACTACCCTTACCAGCTATTGTCTCCATCTTACATCGCGCATCAGGCGTGTTTATCTTTGCCGGCGTGGCGGTGTTGTTGTGGATGCTCGATTCTAGCTTAAGCTCCGAAGAAGGTTTTGCCGCCGTCCAAGACGCGCTGGCGAGCCCTGTATGCAAATTCATTATCTGGGCGGTGCTTGCGGGCCTTGCGTACCACTTGGCAGCCGGGGTCCGACACTTAATTATGGATTGTGGCGTGGGTGAGAGCCTGGAAGGTGGTCGCTTAGGCGCCAAGTTGGCGTTGGTGTCAGCGGTAATTTTGATGGTTTTGGCAGGGGTTTGGGTATGGTAACGGCAATTACAAATTTGGGCCGCAGCGGCCTGTATGACTGGCTAATTCAGCGCCTGAGCGCTGTGGCCATGACCGCCTACTTGATTTTCTTAGTCGCTTACTTGGTTGTTAACCCCGATTTAGATTTTGGTCAGTGGCGCGCGTTGTTCGATCAGCTTTGGATGCGCGTGTTTAGCTTGATTACGCTGATGTCGATTGTGGCGCACGCGTGGATCGGCCTCTGGGCCGTATTAACTGACTACATTACTAACCAGACGCTAGGTGGCAAGGCCACTGTGGTGCGCGTATTTGCTCAGGTTGTCCTGGGTGTTGTCGCCATCACTTATACCGTCTGGGGTATCCAAATCATCTGGGGGCTTTGATAGATGGCTAATATGCGCACGATTTCTTTTGACGGCATTGTTGTCGGTGGCGGTGGCGCTGGTATGCGCGCTGCGCTGCAGCTGGCCCAGTCTGGTTACAAAACAGCGGTAATTACTAAGGTTTTTCCTACCCGTTCGCACACAGTGTCGGCTCAGGGCGGGATCACTTGCGCGATTGCCAGTGATGATCCGCAGGACGATTGGCGCTGGCATATGTACGATACCGTTAAAGGCTCCGATTATATCGGTGACCAAGAGGCTATCGAGTACATGTGTTCGGTGGGCCCTGAGGCTGTGTTTGAGCTTGAGCACATGGGTTTGCCTTTTTCACGCACCGAAGAAGGTCGTATCTATCAGCGTCCCTTTGGCGGTCAGTCGAAAGATTTTGGTCGCGGTGGCCAGGCGGCGCGCACCTGCGCGGCGGCAGACCGTACCGGTCACGCTCTGTTGCACACCCTGTATCAAGGCAATATTAAGCACAACACGGTGTTTCTGAACGAGTGGTTCGCCGTCGATCTGGTGAAAAACGAAGATGGCGTTGTGGTAGGTGTTATCGCCATCAATATGGAAGACGGTGAGACGGTTTTCATTAAGTCTAAAGCGACTGTATTGGCCACTGGTGGGGCAGGTCGTATTTTCGCCTCTACCACTAACGCCCACATTAATACCGGCGACGGTATTGGTATGGCGCTGCGCGCGGGCTTCCCGGTGCAAGATATTGAGATGTGGCAATTTCACCCCACCGGTATTGCCGGTGCCGGGGTGCTGGTTACAGAGGGGTGTCGCGGTGAAGGCGGCTACCTGATTAACAAAGACGGCGAGCGCTTTATGGAGCGCTATGCCCCCAATGCGAAAGACTTGGCTGGCCGCGACGTTGTGGCTCGCTCGATGGTGTTGGAAATTTTGGAAGGCCGTGGTTGTGGTGAAAATGGCGATCACGTATTCCTTAAACTAGACCACTTGGGTGAAGAAACCCTAAACGCCAAGCTGCCAGGTATTTTGGAGTTGTCTCGCACCTTTGCGCATGCCGACCCGGTTAAAGTGCCGATTCCGGTTGTGCCTACGTGCCACTACATGATGGGCGGCATTCCAACTAACGTTAGCGGTCAGGCGTTGCGTCAAGATGAAAATGGCAACGATCAAGTGATTGAAGGGCTGTACGCCTGTGGTGAGGTGGCGTGTGTCTCTGTACACGGTGCTAACCGCTTGGGTGGCAACTCACTGCTCGACTTGGTGGTGTTTGGTCGCGCTGCCGGTCAATACATCGAAAAAGCATTGCGCGAAGGTGTTGAGTACCGCGAAGCCACAGACGCTAATATTGAAGCGGCTATGTCACGCCTCAATAGCTTAAACAACTCGACTGGCGGTGAGTCGGCGGCGGTGCTGCGCACTGAACTGCAGAATGTTATGCAGAATCACTTTGGGGTGTTCCGCAAAGGCGAGTTTATGGAACAGGGCATTAAGAAGCTTGCCGAGTTGCGTGAGCGAATTGCCAATGTCGCACTCGATGACAAAAGCAACGCGTTTAATACGGCGCGTATCGAGGCGTTGGAGCTGCAAAACTTGTTTGAGGTGGCGGAGGCGACCGCTATTGCCGCCGATGAGCGCAAAGAGTCGCGCGGCGCACACGCGCGTGATGACTTTACCGAGCGCGACGATGAAAACTGGTTGTGTCACTCCATGTACTTCCCGGCCGAGAAGCGGGTGGGTAAGCGCGACGTGAACTTTGCGCCTAAGACCATGGCCAAGTTTGAACCAAAAATTCGTACATATTAAGGGGTGGGCCTACTATGTTAAAAGTAGAATTATATCGCTATAACCCAGAGACCGACTCCAAGCCCTACATGAAGAGCTACGAGCTCGACACGCAGGGTAAAGATTTGATGGTTCTTGATGTTTTAGAAATGTTGAAAGCTCAGGACTCTTCTATCGTGTACCGCCGCTCGTGCCGTGAAGGCGTGTGTGGCTCGGACGGTATGAACATTAACGGTAAAAATGGCTTAGCCTGTGTTACCGCGCTTTCTGAGTGTATAAAAAATAATACGCTGATCTTGCGTCCACTGCCGGGGTTGCCGGTGATTCGCGATTTGATCGTGGATATGTCGCAGTTTTACGCGCAATACAACAAAATAGAGCCATATTTGCAAAATGAAAGTCCCGCTCCGGCCATTGAGCGGTTACAATCCCCAGAAGACCGTGCCAAGCTGGATGGCCTGTACGAGTGTATTCTCTGTGCCTGCTGTTCAACCAGTTGTCCGTCCTTTTGGTGGAATCCCGATAAATTTATTGGCCCCGCCGGCCTTTTGCAGGCCTACCGCTTCTTGGTAGATACCCGCGATGAGGCGACGGAGCATCGCCTGGCAAACTTGGATGACCCGTTTAGCGTATTCCGCTGTCACGGTATTCAAAACTGTGTGGCGGTATGCCCCAAGGGGTTAAACCCTACACGGGCGATTGGTCATATTCGCTCTATGTTATTGCGCAGTGCAACGTAGCGCGGAGTCGGGTTATATGAACGAGTAAACAGATGCGCTGCCCGGTTGTAATGTGTTGTTACAGCCTGCGGCGCATTTGTGTATGTGCCAAACTCTGAAATGGTGCGATTAAGCGGCGGGCCCGGCCACAAGCGGGGCGCGTTTTGGAAGCTAACGGCTATTTATAGCAGGGGGGCTTAGGGCATCACCTGAGCCTGTTCAGTCTGTCAAACTCGCGAGCCTGACCTGGCTTGCGTGCGGCTGACCGGATAATCCCCGTAAAAAGGTGGGTGGAATGCAAGACAGCATTATGGAGAGGCTATGGAGTACGTCCCATATATCTGGTGGGAATGCTTCGTATGTGGAAGACCTCTACGATATTTATTTACACGATCCTAACGGCGTGCCAGAGCAGTGGCGCGAATACTTTGATCAGTTGCCCCGAGTCGAGGGGGTGGTCTCGCAAGACTCACCACACTCGGTCATTCGCGAGCAGTTTGCGCAGCTGGCTAAAAACCGCTCGCACAGCGCCTCGCCAACCGCTGCCTCAGCCATCTCTATTGAGCATGAGCGCAAGCAGGTTAAAGTCCTACAACTGATTAGCTCTTACCGTTTCCGCGGTCACCAGCGCGCCAAGCTCGACCCTCTCGGCATTATGGAGCGCGAGACAGTTCCCGATCTGGACTTGGCCTATCACGGCTTAACCACAGCCGATCTCGATACTACCTTTCAAACCGGCACCATGTTCATTGGTAAAGATGCCGCTCCGCTACGAGAAATTGTCGAGGCGTTAGAGCAGACCTATTGTGGTCACATCGGCCCAGAAATCATGCATATTACCAACTTGGCCGAAAAACAGTGGCTGCAGCAACGGCTTGAGAGCGTGCGATCCAAGCCGACTTATAACGCCGAGCAGAAGTTGTCGGTGTTAGAGCGCCTGACCGCGGCCGAGGGGCTTGAGCGCCACCTGGACAGTAAATACCCGGGTACCAAACGTTTTGGTCTAGAGGGTGGCGAGAGTTTTATTCCGCTGGTTGACGCGGTAGTAAAACGCTCAGGTTCTTACGGCGCCAAAGAGATCGTGTTGGGCATGGCTCACCGTGGTCGTCTTAACACCTTGGTGAATGTGTTTGGTAAAAGCCCTGCTGAGTTGTTTGGTGAGTTTGAAGGTAAACGCCTGGTCGATACCTCGGGCGATGTGAAATACCACCAAGGCTTTTCCTCTAATGTGATGACCCCTGGCGGTGAGATTCATATGGCGATGGCGTTTAACCCGTCGCACCTAGAAATTGTTTCGCCTGTGGTTGAAGGGTCGGTACGCGCTCGCCAAGATCGTCGCGATGACCATGTGGGCCATAAAGTTGTGCCGATCGTTGTGCACGGCGACGCAGCTTTTGCCGGGCAGGGCGTGGTGATGGAGACGTTCCAGATGTCTCAAACCCGCGCCTATAAAACCGGCGGCACGCTGCACTTGGTGATTAACAACCAAGTGGGCTTTACCACCAGCCGCCGCGAAGATGCGCGCTCGTCGGAGTACTGCACCGATACCGCAAAAATGGTTGAGGCGCCGATTTTTCACGTGAATGCCGATGACCCGGAAGCGGTGTTGTTTGTGGCTCAGTTGGCGACAGACTATCGTTACGAGTTTCACAAAGACGTTGTTATTGATCTGGTTTGTTATCGTCGTCGCGGCCACAACGAGGCCGATGATCCGTCGTCGACTCAGCCGGTGATGTACAAAAAAATTCGCAACCATAAAACCGTACGCACGCTTTACTCCGACGCCATGATTGAGGCGAATGTAGTGAGCAAAGAAGAGTCGGCCAAAATGATGGACGACTATCGCGCAGCACTCGATCGCGGCGAAAGTGTGGCCAGTGGTTTGGTGTCGGAGCCTGACAGTTCACTGTTTGTCGATTGGTCGCCTTATATTGGTCACGACTGGCAAACACCGGCCGAGACCGGCTACGAGTTGAAAGCACTGCAAGCGGCTGCTTACAAAATGTGTGACGTGCCAGACGGTGTGGTATTACAACGCCAAGTGTCAAAGATTTACGACGATCGGCGTAAAATGGCTGGCGGCGCGCTGCCTATCAACTGGGGGTTTGGTGAGACACTCGCTTACGCCACGTTGCTAGAGCAAGGTTTTCAGGTTCGCTTGACCGGTCAAGACGTTGGCCGCGGAACGTTTTCGCATCGCCATGCGGTGATACACAGCCAAAAAGATGGCACCAGTTACACTCCACTGGCACATATGAACGAAGAGCAGCCCGCTTTTGATTTGTACGATTCGTATTTATCCGAAGAAGCTGTGCTCGCGTTTGAATATGGTTATGCCACTACCATGCCCAAAGGTTTGGTAATTTGGGAAGCGCAGTTTGGTGATTTTGCCAACGGTGCACAAGTGGTGATTGACCAGTTTATCACCAGTGGCGAACACAAGTGGGGCCGCCTGTGTGGCCTGACAATGTTATTGCCGCACGGTTATGAAGGGCAGGGCCCTGAGCACTCATCTGCGCGTCTCGAGCGCTTTATGCAGCTGTGTGCCGAGCATAATATTCAGGTGTGTATCCCCACGACACCTGCGCAGGTGTTTCATATGCTGCGTCGTCAGGCGATTCGGCCAATGCGTCGCCCGCTGGTGGTCATGAGTCCAAAATGGATTCTCCGTCACCCGCTGGCAACCTCCAGCATTGAGGAGTTATCCGAGGGCACATTCCAAAATGTGATTGGCGAGAAAGACATTGATCCGGCCAAAGCCAAGCGCGTTGTACTTTGCAGCGGTAAGGTTTACTACCACCTGTTAGAGGAGCGCATCAAGCGCGAACAGGATGACGTCGCATTGATTCGTCTGGAACAGTTGTATCCGTTCCCAGAAGAAGAGCTTAAAGCGGCGCTTGCCCCTTTTGCCAACGTTAAAGACGTTATGTGGTGTCAGGAAGAGCCAATGAACCAAGGTGCTTGGTATTCGAGCCAACACCATATGCGCCGCGTTGTGTACGACTTAAACCCCGAGTTGTTTTTAGGTTACGTGGGTCGCGATCCATCGGCCGCACCAGCAGCGGGTTATGCCTCGGTGCACCTGGAAGAACAAAAACGTTTTATCAACGAAGCATTGAGTGTTTGACACGCAAACTGCAGCACAGAAAACTAGCGAAAGCTAAGGACACGTAATGAGTACTGATATTAAAGCCCCTACTTTTCCCGAATCTGTTCAGGACGGGACCATTGCGACCTGGCACAAACAGCCAGGTGAAGCGGTTTCGCGTGATGAGCTGATCGTCGATATTGAAACAGATAAAGTGGTACTGGAAGTGGTTGCCCCCGCTGACGGTGCGTTAACGGAAGTGTTAAAAGGCGAAGGCGATACCGTACTTAGCAACGAAGTGATTGCTAAGTTCGAGGCCGGCGCTGGCGGCTCGGCCAAAGCCGACTCAGACAGCGATGAGAAAGGTGACGCAAAAGAAGCGTCTGCCGAGCAAAAAGACGACAGTTCTGCCCCTGAGAGTGGCGATGCGGGCGATAAAATTTTGAGCCCAGCCGCGCGTAAAATTGCCGACGAAAACAACGTGAATCCAGCATCTGTTAAAGGTACCGGCAAAGATGGCCGCGTTACGAAAGAAGATGTCTTAAATCACGTTAAATCGGGCGACTCTAAGCCTGCGGCGGCAGCTCCTACGCCGGCTGCAGCGGCACCTGCTGCGCCAGAGGGTGACCGAGTAGAAAAACGCGTACCTATGACACGTTTGCGCAAGCGTATTGCCGAGCGTCTTTTAGAGGCTACCAGCACTACCGCGATGCTCACTACCTTTAACGAGGTTGATATGGGTCCGGTAATGGAGCTGCGCAAACAATACAAAGACAAGTTTGAAAAAATTCATAATGGCACTCGTTTGGGCTTTATGGGCTTTTTTGTTAAAGCGGCGACAGAAGCGCTGAAGCGTTTTCCTGCGGTTAATGCCTCGTTGGACGACAACGACGTTGTTTATCACGGCTATCAAGATATCGGTGTCGCGGTCTCGACCGAGAAAGGTTTGGTTGTGCCGGTATTGCGCAGCACCGAAAACATGAGCATTGCCGAAGTGGAATCGACGATTCGCGATTTCGGTTTACGTGCCCGTGACGGTAAGCTGGGCATCGATGAAATGACCGGTGGAACCTTTACGATCACCAACGGTGGTGTGTTTGGTTCACTGCTGTCGACGCCTATTTTGAACCTGCCGCAAACGGCTATCTTGGGCATGCACAAAATCCAAGAGCGTCCAATGGCCGTTAATGGTGAAGTTAAGATTCGACCAATGATGTATTTGGCGCTGTCTTACGATCACCGTCTGATCGACGGTAAAGAGGCTGTGCAGTTCCTGGTGGCGATTAAAGAGCTCCTGGAAGATCCAGCGCGCATCCTGTTAGAAATTTAATTCGGGTGCACTCGCTCCGGCCGGCTTACCGGTTGGCCGGATAAACATTTTGCCGGAACACCAACGCCGGCTACGCTAAAATTTTTGGGAAACGACTATGTCTGACAAATACGATGTGATTGTAATTGGTTCTGGTCCGGCCGGTTATGTGGCTGCCATTCGCGCTGCACAGTTGGGTTTAAAAACCGCCTGTATTGAAAAGTGGAAGGACGGGAAAGGTAAAGGTGTAAATGGTGGTACTTGTCTGAACGTTGGCTGTATCCCGTCAAAAGCTTTGCTGGATAGCTCAGAGAAATACCACGAAGCGGAAGTTTCTTTTAGCAAGCACGGTATCTCTACCGGTAAGTTGGCCATCGACGTGCCCGCCATGATCGAGCGTAAAAACAAAGTCGTAGAGCAGATGTCAGGCGGTATTGGTGGTTTGTTTCAGGCAAACAAAGTTACTAGCTTGTTTGGTACCGGTAAGTTGCTTGCCGGCAAAAAAGTCGAATACACCAATAACGATGGCAAAACAGAAACCCTAGAGGCCGAAAACGTTATTTTGGCCTCGGGCTCGGTGCCGGTCAATATCGGTGTGGCTCCAGTGGATAACGATGTGATCGTTGACTCTACAGGTGCATTGGAATTTACCGAAGTGCCTAAGCGTTTGGGTGTTATCGGTGCCGGTGTCATCGGGCTTGAGCTGGGTAGTGTCTGGAAACGTTTGGGGTCTGAGGTTGTGTTGTTGGAAGCGATGGATAACTTCCTCGCGATAATGGACCAGCAGATTGCCAAGGAATCATTCAAGATTTTTGGCAAGCAAGGTTTGGACATTCGTCTTAGCTGTCGTGTGACCGGCTCGGAAGTTAAAGGCAAAGGTAAGAAAAAAGAAGTTACGGTGACCTTTACCGATAAAGACGGTAATGAGCAGCAAGAAACCTTTGATAAGCTGATTGTTTGTGTAGGTCGCAAGCCCTTCACCGAAGGTCTATTGTCTGAAGACAGTGGCGTAAACTTGGATGAGCGTGGCTTTATTTACGTCAACGATTTATGTTCTACCGACGCTCCCGGCGTCTGGGCTGTCGGGGATGTTGTGCGCGGCCCCATGTTGGCGCACAAAGGTTCTGAAGAGGGTGTTATGGTTGCCGAGCGTATTGCCGGCCAAAAACCTTTGGTGAACTACGACATCATCCCCAATGTGATCTACACTCACCCAGAGGTTGCATCCGTCGGTAAAACCGAAGAGCAGCTAAAAGCGGAAGGCGAGCCCTACGAGGTAGGTACCTTCCCGTTCTTGGCTATTGGTCGCGCGGTTGCCGCTGATCAGCCAGAGGGTATGGTTAAAATGATTGCACACGCTGAGACCGATCGTATTTTGGGTTGCCACATCGTGGGCCCAAGCGCATCGGATCTAATCCAAGAAGTTGCAATCGCAATGGAATTTGGCGCCAGTGCTGAAGATATCGGAATGACTGTGTTTGGTCACCCGACCTTCTCTGAGGCCGTCAAAGAAGCAGCATTGGCAGTGGCGGGTCACGCCATCCACATGCCAAATCGCAAGCGCAAAAAATAATTATTTAAAACAACGATGAAGCACTGAGTCTCTCGATGGTAAACGCTGTCGAGTTGGCTCTGTGGTCGCGACCTAGAGCCACTAGAGGCGCGATCGGGAAGAAACCAGGGGTAGGCACGATGTGCCTTGGTATGTTTGCTGTACTGAGGTTGCAGATTTCGCTGGCCTGCTAGCAGTTTTTAAGTCACGTTAACAGAACGGAAGAACATCATGAATTTGCATGAGTACCAAGGCAAACAGTTGTTTGCGCAATATGGTTTACCCGTCTCCCAGGGTGTAGCAGCACAGACTCCTGCCGAAGCGGCAGCAGCAGCTGACACAATTGGCGGCAGTGAGTTTGTCGTAAAAGCTCAGGTTCACGCCGGCGGCCGCGGTAAAGCTGGTGGTGTAAAATTGGTTAAAACCAAAGGTGAAATCGAAGCGTTTGCCAAGCAGTGGCTGGGCAAAAACTTGGTGACCTATCAGACCGACGAGAAGGGTCAGCCGGTTAGCCGTATTTTGGTTGAAACCTGCACCGATATCGACAAAGAGCTGTACTTGGGTGCAGTGCTTGATCGCTCGAGCCGTCGTATTGTGTTTATGGCTTCTACCGAAGGTGGTGTAGAGATCGAGAAAGTGGCCGAGGAAACACCAGAAAAGATTCTTAAGGCGACTGTTGATCCGCTGGCCGGTGCGCAGCCTTACCAAGGTCGTGAGTTGGCATTTAAACTGGGTCTTGAAGGCAAACAAGTTAAACAGTTTGTTCAGATCTTTTTAGGTTTGGCAAAATTGTTTAAAGAAAAAGACCTCGCGTTGATTGAAGTTAACCCGCTGGTTATTACGCCCGCTGGCGACTTGCATTGCCTAGACGCCAAAGTCGCTATCGATGGTAACGCATTGTATCGTCACGCTGACCTGCGTGAAATGCACGATCCTTCGCAAGAAGACGAGCGCGAAGCGCACGCTGCCAAATGGGAGCTTAACTATGTCGCGCTTGATGGCAATATCGGCTGCATGGTTAACGGTGCTGGCTTGGCCATGGGTACCATGGATATCGTTAAATTGCACGGCGGCGCGCCTGCCAACTTCCTTGACGTAGGCGGCGGTGCAACCAAAGAGCGCGTTGTTGAAGCGTTTAAAATTATTCTGTCTGACGAAAATGTAAAAGCTGTTTTAATTAACATTTTCGGCGGTATTGTTCGCTGCGACTTAATCGCCGAAGGCGTGATTGGTGCAGTTGAAGAAGTAGGCGTTAAAGTACCCGTTGTGGTTCGCCTTGAAGGTAACAATGCTGAGCTGGGTGCTAAAGTGCTGGCTGACAGTGGTCTGAATATTATTGCTGCGACCAGTTTGACTGATGCTGCCGAGCAAGTAGTAAAAGCAGCGGAGGGCAAGTAAATGAGCGTTTTAATTAATAAAGACACCAAAGTAATCTGTCAGGGTTTTACCGGTTCGCAGGGAACGTTTCACTCTGAACAAGCGATTGCCTACGGCACCAAAATGGTTGGCGGTGTAACACCAGGTAAAGGCGGCCAGACTCATTTAGGTCTGCCTGTTTTTGATACTGTTGCTGAAGCGGTTGCCGAGACCGGCGCAGAAGCTTCTGTTATTTACGTGCCAGCCCCGTTTTGTAAAGACTCAATCCTGGAAGCGGCCAACGGCGGCATCAAATTGATTGTTTGTATCACCGAAGGTATCCCCACGCTGGATATGCTTGACTGTAAAGTTAAGTGTGACGAGCTGGGTGTACGTTTGATTGGTCCCAACTGCCCCGGTGTGATCACTCCCGGTGAGTGTAAAATCGGCATTATGCCCGGTCACATTCACAAACCAGGTAAAGTCGGTATCGTATCGCGCTCTGGTACTTTGACGTATGAAGCGGTTAAACAGACCACCGATAACGGCTTTGGTCAGTCTACCTGTGTTGGTATCGGCGGAGATCCAATTCCCGGTTCTAACTTTATCGATATCCTGCAAATGTTCCAAGACGACCCACAGACTGAAGCGATCGTGATGATCGGTGAGATTGGTGGTAGTGCCGAAGAAGAAGCGGCGGCATTCATTAAAGCGAATGTAACCAAGCCTGTTGTCTCTTACATCGCCGGTGTTACCGCACCTGCCGGTAAGCGCATGGGGCACGCTGGCGCTATTATCGCCGGTGGTAAAGGTACCGCTGATGAGAAGTTTGCTGCGCTGGAAGACGCCGGTGTAAAAACCGTGCGCAGCTTGGCCGATATCGGCACCGCTTTGAAAGAAGTGACCGGTTGGTAAGCTTTACAGTTGTTACAAAAAAGGCGGCCTGAATTGGCCGCCTTTTTTGTATCTGGCTGGTATTATTGTGATTTTTCGCGCGTTGCCAAGATTGGTGATCTCTGGCATGGTGAGCAAACTGCAAAAGTTGCTATCAAAAGCCTTTTCTTTTAGCCCAAAATGTGGAGAATTGCGCGACTTTGAGCGGATGTTCTCCGTTATCTGCACACCCTAAACAGGAGTTGAGCGATTGAAAGAAACCTCTGATAGTTGGTCAGCAAAGCATTCGGCTGAGCTCTACGGTATTGAAGAGTGGGGCAGTGGTTATTTTGGTATCAACCACGCTGGTAATGTCGAAGTGCGCGCGCCCGGTGAAGGTGCCGCGGATGTGTCCGTTGATTTAACCCATATTATTGATGGGTTACAGCAGCGGGGGCTGGAGATGCCCGTATTGTTACGTATCGAGAACTTAGTCGATAGCCGTATTAGTATACTCAACGAATCATTTGCTGAGGCCATTGCCACGACCGGTTACCAGGGTGTGTATCGCGGTGCGTTTCCTATTAAGGTGAATCAGCAAAGTCATATTGTCGAAGAAATTGCGCGTTTTGGCGAGCGCTATAACCATGGTCTTGAAGCTGGCAGTAAGGCTGAGCTGATGATCGCCATGTCGACCTTAAAAAACCTAGAAAGCCTGATTATTTGTAATGGCTATAAAGATGCTGAGTTTATTGATCTGGGTTTGCAAGCTCGTAAGCTGGGCTTTAAGTGCATTTTTGTGCTGGAGACCGTCGCCGAAGTGAAGCTGGTGATAGAGCGTAGCCGGTTGTTGGGTGTTGACCCAATTCTTGGGGTGCGTTTAAAGCTTTCCACAAAAGTAGAAGGGCATTGGGCAGAGGATAGCGGCGACCGTAGCCTCTTCGGTTTAACGACGAATCATCTGATCGAGGTGATGGACCAACTACGCAGTGCTGATTTACTGCATTGCCTAGAGCTTTTGCATTTTCACCTAGGATCGCAAATTCCAAATATTCGCAGTATTCGCGCCGGTGTTTTAGAGGCTTGCCGCTATTACATCGCCATGGTTGGTGAAGGTGCACCACTCAGCTATATCGATCTTGGTGGCGGTCTGGCCATTGATTACGACGGAACCAGCAGCGTAAGTGGTCACAGTCGCAACTATTCGGTGCAGGAGTATTGCGTCGATGTCGTCGAGGCGTTGGCGCAACAATTAAACGCGCATAACTTGCCGCACCCGACCATTGTCACAGAGTCAGGCCGAGCCACGGTGGCGCACACCTCAGTACTGTTGTTTAACGTATTAGATGTTGGCCACTTTGAGCCGGGCCCGGTACCGTCTGAATTACCCGAAGAGAGTCACGAGCAGGTATCCAACCTGTGGTTTACCCTCAAGGCGATCAACGTAAATAAGCTGCAAGAAAGCTATAACGATGTTATCTATTACCGTGATCAAGTTCGCGACTGCTTTTTTAGCGGTGAGGTGAGTTTGCGCGAGCGGGCATTTGCAGAAAACCTTTGTTTTGCTGGGTTGCAGCGTATTGTCGCGCTACTGCCTGAGATGAAACGTATTCCGCCAGAGCTTGAGCAGCTACCCGAACAGCTGGCTGATATTTACTACGGTAACTTTAGCGTGTTCCAGTCGTTGCCAGATTCTTGGGCAATTAACCAAGTGTTTCCGGTGATGCCTATACACCGTTTGGATGAAAAGCCTAATCGTCAGGCTACTATCGCGGATTTAACCTGCGATTGTGACGGTAAACTCGATAGCTTTGCCGGGCCAGAGGGCGAGACTCGAACTTTGTCGTTGCACTCGGTAAAAGAAGGCGAAGAGTATTATTTAGGTGTGTTTTTAGTGGGGGCTTACCAAGAGACCCTGGGTGATCTACACAACTTGTTTGGCGATACCAACGTTGCCAGTGTGCGCATTAACACTGACGGTAGTGTCGATTTTGTTCACGAGTTGCACGGCGACAGTATTGCCGACGTGTTGAGTTATGTCGAGTACGACCCACAACAGATGTTTCGCCAGTTCCGGGTGGCTGCAGAGCAGGCCGTGCGAGATGGCCGTATCAATGTGTCGGAGCGCCAGAGTATGTTAAGTGCGTACTCTGAAAGCCTGCGTGGTTACACCTATTTTGAACGTTAACGATCCAACGTTAGAGGAAAGGTTTATGGCTAAAGTAATGATTATCGGCGCCGGCGGCGTCGGTGGAGTAGTGGCCCACAAGTGTGCGCAGTTGCCGGAAGTGTTTACCGAGATCGTGCTGGCCAGTCGTACCGAATCTAAATGTAAAGTGATTGCAGCGCAACTGCCAAGGCCGGTATCTACTGCGCAGGTCGATGCGGATAATGTCGCTGAGACCGTTGCCCTGCTAAAGCGCGAGAAACCCGACTTAGTCATCAACGTCGCTCTACCTTATCAGGACTTAGCCATTATGGACGCCTGCTTAGAAGCTGGTGTGGACTACCTTGATACCGCCAACTACGAGCCGCCAGAAGAGGCTAAGTTCGAGTACAAATGGCAGTGGGCTTATCAAGATAAGTTTACCGAAGCTGGCCGTATGGCGCTGTTGGGCTCGGGGTTCGATCCTGGGGTGACCAATGTGTACACCGCTTATTTGAAAAAGCATTATTTAGACGAAATTCACTACTTGGATATTATCGACTGTAATGCTGGTGATCACGGGATGCCGTTTGCTACCAACTTTAACCCCGAAATTAATATCCGTGAAGTAACGGCCAATGGCCGTTATTGGCAAGACGGCCATTGGCAAGAAACCGCACCACTAAAAGAAAATCGCTCATTTGATTTTCCGGCGGGTATCGGGCCCAAACAAATTTACCTGATGTATCACGAAGAGCTGGAATCCATTACCAAGCATTTGCCTGAGATTAAACGGGCACGTTTTTGGATGACATTCTCTGATAACTATCTTAAGCACCTGGAGGTGTTGGGTAATATTGGGATGACCTCGATAGAACCGGTTGAATTTGAAGGCAAAGAGATTATTCCGCTGCAGTTTTTAAAAGCCTTGCTGCCTGATCCGGCGAGCCTTGGACCCTTAACAAAAGGTAAAACGTGCATTGGTTGTATCGCACAAGGCGTAAAAGACGGCGTTAAGAAAACTTATTACATATACAATATATGCGATCACCAAGAGTGTTACGCCGAGGTCCAGTCGCAAGCGATCTCTTACACCACTGGTGTGCCTGCAATGATTGGCGCCAAGATGATGCTGGAGAAAAAATGGGCCGGTGCCGGGGTGTGGAATATGGAGCAACTTGACCCAGACCCCTTTATGGATGATTTGAATCAATACGGGTTGCCTTGGCAGGTCGTCGAGATAGACCAGCCTACAGGTATGGAAAAGTAGATAGCTACACCTCACCATTGTTTGACGGCGGCGAAGGCCGCCGTTTTTATATTGCGCAGCGGAAATAGCGATGAAAAAACGGCAATATTTTTCTCAGTTTGATGCCACTCGTGTGCCATCGCCTTGTTTTGTGGTGGATCGCGCAGCGGTTGAGGACAACCTTAAGTTGTTGCATCACGTAGGGCAGCAAAGTGGCGCAAAAGTGCTGGGCGCGTTAAAAGCGTTTAGCTGTTGGTCGTTGGCGGAGCTTAATCAAAAATACTTGTGGGGCAGCTGCGCCAGCGGTGTCAATGAGGCAAAGCTTGCGCGGGAATACTATGGTGGTGAGGTGCATACCTATTCGGCCGCTTTCAAGGAAGCCGATTTAATTGAAGTGCTAAAGCTGTCAGATCACGTGGTGTTTAACTCGATGAGCCAATGGCAGCGTTTTAAGCCCTTGTGCTTGGCTGCGCAGCAGGATCGGCCTGAGTTAAAGTTTGGCCTACGTATTAACCCCGAGCACTCTGAAGGTGATGTACCACTGTACGATCCGTGTGCGCCGAAATCGCGCATGGGTGTTCCGCTGTCGGAGTTTCAGCCCGATTTTTTAGAGGGAATATCGGGCCTGCACTTTCACACGCTGTGTGAGCAAGATGTGCCGCCACTGGCGCGCACCCTCGCCGCGGTGGAGGAAAAATTTGGCCGTTACCTGGCGCAAATGCGGTGGGTAAATTTCGGTGGTGGCCATCATATTACGCGCGAGAACTATCAAATCGATGAGCTAATCGCGCTGGTGCGTAATTTCTCGGAGCAATTTGATGTGCAGGTCTATCTAGAGCCGGGCGAGGCGGTGGCAATTCGCAGCGGGGTTTTGGTGTCTGAGGTGTTGGATGTGTTTCACAGCACTGTAGCGCAAGCGATTTTAGATACCTCGGCTACCTGTCATATGCCAGATACACTGGAGATGCCATACCGCGCCGATGTGCTGGGTGCCGGTGAGGCCGGAGAATTGGACCACACTTATCGGTTGGGTGGTATGACCTGCCTGGCGGGTGATGTGATTGGGGATTATAGTTTTACTCAGCCGCTAGAGGTTGGCCAGCGCTTGGTGTTTGATGATATGGCGCACTACACCATGGTGAAAACCACAACCTTTAACGGTATTAACTTGCCGGCTATCGCCTTGTGGGATTCGCGAACCGATGAGCTACAGGTTATACGCGAATTTGGTTACGACGATTTCAAAATGCGTTTGTCGTAAGCTCCCTCACGACTGATTGTTAAGAATTTCCTGCACGCGTATTTGCAGTGCAGGAATTACCTCTTGTTCAAACCACGGATTTTTTGCCAGCCAACGATTATTGCGGCCACTCGGGTGAGGCAGGGGCAGCTGTGCGGGCCAATATTTACGCCAATTGCCCACACGCTCTGTCAAAGTCCTCTCGCTGTTGGGTAAATGGTATGTTTGGGCGTACTGACCGATTACCAACGTTAACTTTATCTGGGATAAATACTCCAGCAGCTCTTCTCGCCATGTCGGGGCACACTCGGGCCTCGGGGGCAGGTCGCCACCTGCTCGGGTACCGGGGTAGCAAAACCCCATAGGCACCAGCGCAAATAAACCCGGATCGTAGAATTGCTCGTGGCTGACCCCCAGCCAGCGGCGCAGCCGATCGCCACTGGGGTCGTCAAATGGACGGCCAGCCTCGTGAGCGAGCTTGCCAGGCGCTTGCGCTGCGATCAAGATCTTGGCGTTACGCTCGGCTTGCAGAACCGGCTTGGGGGCTAGCGGCAAATGCTGCTCGCATAAGGTACATCGGCGGATGCGCTCCATTAGTGGGCTGGATGTATAGTTCATATCTACCGTTTAGAGTGGTGTGAATGAGATGGCATACGGCACTTACTTGCCTGTGACAATACTGCGATAACTCTGAATCAACAACCGGTGACAGCTGGGTTTGCGCCTTTTATGAGGTTGTTTTGACATTGACACCAATTGCTACAGTGGGGCGTCAGGCTCTGGTAAAGCAATTACCCCAGCACTAAGAGTTTTTTAATGATCAAACCTATGGCGCAAAAAGTTGCGTATCTGATGATGACCCGTTGGGTGGAATAGCGACTCGTAAACAACAATACAACAATACCTTTGATGTCGCCGCAGGTACTTTTTTGCCTCCAAGTGGCGGTAAATATTAGGGCGCACTGAAGACGGCTTTGGCTGGCCTCTTAGCTAATACGCTGAGTTTTACCGCTCTTTGATATAAAACTCTGACATTTGCGGCAAGTAGCGCATAAGTCTTTTGGTTTTGCCTATTTTCTACGAATGTTATCGTTACAGATAACGTTGACACACTATAAATCTACTGTTAACGTTAACGATAACGAACACCGTTGGTGTCGTTATGCTTGCAGGTTGGCGTAGCCGGAGGTTTGCCCACTCTGGTTGGGGCTCCTTAGATACTGGTTTACCTAGGGTGCGAGCAAAACCAATGACTTGCTGTGGCGCGATGAGGAGAGCTCGGTTCTGACGTAAGTGCAGATGCAGTACAGCAGGTGAACTGATCACAATTGGGGTACAAAAATAATGAGTCAATCAACTATGAAGCGGACCATATTATCCACATCAATTGCTGCACTGATGGGCACATTGCCTGCCGCTGCGGTATTTGCACAAGACAATACAGACGTGCTGGAAGAGGTTGTTGTTACCGGTATTCGGGCCTCGCTAGATCGCGCGATGGATATTAAACGCGACTCCCAAGGGGTGGTAGATGCCATCTCGGCAGAGGATATTGGTAAGTTTCCCGATACCAACTTAGCCGAGTCGCTGCAGCGTGTTACCGGTGTTTCCATTGATCGCCAGAATAATGAAGGCTCGCGAGTCACGGTCCGTGGTTTTGGTCCAGACTACAACATGATTACCTTGAATGGTCGCCAAATGCCGACCGCTAATATCAACGCTACCTCCGCGAGTAGCTCACGCTCATTTGACTTTGCCAATCTAGCCGCCGAGTCGGTATCGGGTGTGGATGTGTATAAAACCGGCAAAGCAGACTTGGTGACGGGTGGTATCGGTTCGACCATTAATATCAAGACTACCCGGCCGCTTGAAAACCCGGGGTTAAACGCTAGTGTTGGGGTTAAAGCTGTTGCCGATCAAACCAATCGTGCGGGTGATGATGTTACACCGGAAATTTCTGGTATCTACAGCAACACGTTTGCCGACGATACTATTGGCCTAGCAATCAGTGCTAGTTATCAAGCGCGCGATAGTGCGTCGGATTCAGGTAATGTGTCCTCGGGCTGGAACTCTCTGCGTGTCGGTAGTACAAACCCTGGCCTAGATGCCTTTTTGTTGGAGAACTACCCGGTAGAAGAGGGTGACTTAATGTCTACCCCGCAAAACTTTTTATACCGTTTAGATGATATTCAACGCGAGCGCACCAACGCTCAAGTAACGTTGCAGTGGAGTCCTATTGATACCTTGACGGCCACGGCTGACTACACCTATGCGGAATTGGACGTAGAGCAGCAACGCCAAGAGCTGTCTGCATGGTTTGGTGGTGGTTTTAATACTCAGACCGGAGGTACAGTATTCACGGGTGCCGATGCGGATGGCGTGGTGACCCCCGATCAGTTGGTTTCAACAGACTGTTGCGATGTTGGTTTTGGTGTTGGTAATTGGGGCAATATTAATGAAACAAGCTCTACCGGCCTTAATGTTGTGTGGGATGCGACTGAGCGATTAACATTGGCACTGGACTATCACAGCTCTGATGCTGAGGCGCACGGTAAAGACGCACGGGGTAACGATAATATTGTGACCGCCACCGGTTTCGAGCGTGGCACCACAAGGGTGGATTTCTCGCAAGATATGCCCGTGATGAGTGTCGAAATGACCGATGGCGACCTCACCGCGAGTGATATTATTTCGACGGGTACCAGTCATCGCAACAGCTACATGAAGTCTGAGGTTGAGCAAATACAGTTTGACGGTAGCTTCGACTTTGACAGTGGCATTGTTCAGAGCGTGGATTTTGGTCTCGCGTCAACGGAAATTGATAACCGTACCGCGTTTAGCTTAAATCAAGGCGGCAATTGGGGTGGTGTGGGTTACACCGATATTGGCGGTGGCTGGAATGCGGCGGCCGGTGACGGTGATAATAACTTTGATGATTCGGCTTTTGAATTTAAACAGCTAGGCAGTGCTTTTGAATCGTTCGATCAAGGCGGTGTTTACGGTCAGTATGTCGATGTGGATTACGATCAGTTTTCGGGCGACCTAGCACGTTTCTACCAGCAAAATCCGGATGGCGAAGGTGCCGGTGGTAATGTGTTTGCAGACTGTGAAGGTGACACCCTGTGTATCGACCCCGAGTACTCGGTCGATAACCGCATGAAAGAAGAGCAAACGTCTGCCTATGCGCAGGTAAATCTTGCGTGGGAAATGGCGAAAATGCCAACACAGTTGGCGCTCGGCGTTCGCTACGAGAAGACTGACGTTACCTCTTCGACTTTGTTGCCTAACTACATAAGCGGCGCCTGGAAGACCCCCAACGAGCTATTGTTAAGTGCCGAGGGAGGTGTATTCCGTGAGGGTTCTGGAGATTATAGCAACGTTCTACCAAACCTGGATTTCAGTGTTAACCTGCTGGATGACGTACTGTTGCGAGCTTCTTATAGCAAGACTATCTCTCGTCCTAGTTACTCTAACTTGCAGGGTGCCGCTGTCCCGGATAGCCCGCAGGCGCGAACTTACGACAATAGTACCGCCACCGCCGGTAACCCGGATCTTGACCCCTTTGAGTCGACTAACCTAGACTTTTCGGCCGAGTGGTATTACGCAGATGGTAGCTATATTTCATTGGGGTACTACGCTAAAGATGTAGAGAATTTTATTGGTACTAGCATTCAGCAGGAGATACTCTTTCCAGGCATTAAAAATCCTGCAACAGGCCCACGCTATGATGAAGCGGCGGCAGTTGCAACGGCCGATAATTTTGGTAAGGATGTCCGTGATTACTATGTTGCACAGGGCTGGATTGACGGAACGACCGGTGAGTTGCTGGGGGATACCAGTAGTTATGATTCTCTAAATTATACTGTGCGTGTGCCGGTTAATGAAAAAGAAGCCTCAATTGATGGTTTTGAATTTGCTGTACAGCATATGTTTGGCGATAGCGGTTTTGGTGGTATTGTTAACTTCACTACCGTTGATGGTGATATAGGTTACGACAACAGCGTGATTGGTGAAGATCAATTTGCTTTGTTGGGCTTGAGTGACTCCGCCAACGTCGTAGCGTTCTATGATAAAAATGGCTGGCAGGCGCGTTTGGCCTATAACTGGCGCGATGAGTTCTTAAGTGGTACAGCGCAGGGTAATGGCCAACAAGAGCCTGCTTACACCGAGGCCTATGGCCAAGTAGACCTCAATGTTAGCTATGATATTACTGACAATCTAAACGTGTTTTTTGAAGGGATTAATGTCACCGAAGAAGACATACGGGTTCATGGCCGTACGGTAAACAGCCTGTTATTTTATGGTGAGCAGCAAGCACGCTATGCGCTTGGAGCACGCTATTCGTTCTAAATCGAGAGTCGTAATGGTGTGATAACAAAAGCAGCCGTTATTATTAATAACGGCTGCTTTTTTTCAGAAGAGAATAATATGCCAAATGTTAATAAGGTCGTTATCGTAGGTGGTGGTACCGCTGGTTGGATGGCCGCTGCGGCTATATCTAAAGTGCTAAGCCACCTTGCGGTAGAGTTGGTCGAGTCGGATGAGATCGGTACCGTGGGTGTGGGCGAAGCGACGATACCGACCTTATTGTTTTTTAATAAGCTGTTAGGGATTAATGAGCGAGATTTAATTCGCGAAACCCAAGCAACATTTAAACTCGGTATTAATTTTGAGAACTGGCAGGCTTTGGATAAAAGCTATTTCCATGGCTTTGGTTCTACCGGTAAAGATTTTTGGGCGGCTGGCTTTCACAATTTTTGGCGCCGTGGTTTAGATTTAGGGATTAGCGAATCCTTTAGTGACTATTGTCTAGAGGCAAAAGCCGCTCTTTCTGGTCGGTTTGCTCAGCCACCAAAAGGAGCAAAAGGTGGCTTAAACTACGCTTATCACATGGACGCCACCCGTTATGGCCAGTTTTTACGTAAGCTTGCCGAGCAGCAGGGTGTAAAGCGTATTGAGGGTAAGGTGGAGCGGGTTACACAACACCCAGACTCTGGTGATATAACCGCTGTCACGTTGGCCGGTGGGCAATGTGTTGCCGGGGATCTGTTTATCGATTGCAGCGGGTTTCGCGGGCTTTTAATTGAGCAAACTTTAAAGACGGGCTACGACGATTGGTCCCATTGGTTGCCCTGCGATCGGGCCGTGGCGGTACAGAGCAGCTCGGTAACCGCTGCAGCGCCATACACTCGGGCCATCGCACACGATGCCGGTTGGCGTTGGGCGATACCGTTACAACATCGCATGGGCAACGGGCTGGTTTACTCAGCTAAGCACTTGTCGGATGACGAGGCGGTGGCTCGCTTGCTGGATCAGATCGAAGGCGACGCTGTGAGCGAGCCACGCTTTATTCGTTTTACCACGGGTAAGCGAAAGCAGCAATGGCATAAAAACTGTGTTGCCATTGGCTTGTCGGCGGGTTTTATCGAGCCGCTAGAGTCCACCAGTATTCACTTGATTCAGCAAAATATTTTGAAGCTGATTAAGTTGTTCCCCAGTGATGAGATTTCGCCATTGGATGTTGCTGAGTTTAACCGGCATGCCGATTTTGACTATGAGCAGATCCGCGACTTTATAGTGTTACATTATCATTTGACTGAGCGCGACGATTCCGCTTTTTGGCGGCACTGTCAAGCCATGGATGTGCCCGATAGTTTGTCTGAGCGACTTGAGCTGTTTGCGCAAACGGGTCGCTTTTTTGTCCGAAATAATGAGCTGTTTGTGGATTCGTGGTTTCAGGTCATGATTGGTCAGGGGTTAGTTCCTAAGAAGTACCATAGGGTGGTGGATGAAATGCCCGAGCGAGAGTTAAACGGGTTGTTACAGTCAATTGCCCAAGGCCTGGAGAAACAGGTGCAGGCTATGCCAACACACGAGCGATATTTACAGTATTTATTAGATTCTTAGGGCGTTAGTGATTGCACCTAAAATGTGTTATTAATGCGTCTGGCGGCGATGAAGCTGTTATTTTTCATGTAGCCGGCTTGTTTGGTGCTGGTTGATTCATCGCTAGGGATGGGTGATTTTTGATCGCTTTAAAGTGAGAACGCGGAGTAAGAGTTTAATCTGTATGTTGGTATTGCGCTGGATTAACACGGTAACGGTGAGACTGGTATTGCTCAGCTCGGTCGTTGCGATGCTTTTCACTCCCTGCTTTGCCCGCGCGCAGAAGGGTGTTACCCAGCAAGAAGCTGTCAGCTTGGTAAAACAGTACTGTGGCGCTTGCCATGCGCCTCCCTCACCGCAATTATTGCCGAAAAAAGACTGGCCCCGTGTTGTTGATGCTATGGCCGAGTTGTCTGCCAAGCGATTTGGTTCGACTTTTATTCCCGATACGGCATTGCGCCATATTAAAGCGCTTTATTATGGCAGCAGCCCGGAGCGTTTAGCGAGCCTGCCGTACATTGATGCGACGCACCCCACCTTAAGCTTTTCGGCTCAAGCGTTATCAGTGCCAACTCTTGTGCCACAAATTATGGCTATTACCCCTTTACCAAGCACCGGTGACAGCTTTAGTTTTTTAGTTGCAGACGCGGAGCAGGGTCAGCTTAACCGGCTTTGGGGGCCGCGTGGCAAAGTAGATGCGTGGCGAGAGCAGGGGGTAGCCGATATCGCTCTGCCAGTCGCCGTGGATATGTTTGATTTTAATGGCGATGATCTGTTGGATTATGTGGTTGCCGACCTGGGTGAGTTGGCGCCTAACGATAATCGTGCGGGTAAAGTTTTTGTGCTGATTAACAAAGGCAACGGTAGCTTTGCAAAAAAATTGCTAAAAGACAACCTGCGCCGTGTGAGTGATGTTAACGCACTAGATCTGGATCAGGATGGTGATACAGACATTGCCCTTGCGATATTCGGTGGCCAAGGTAAGGGTGAAGTCATTTGGCTTGAAAATAAAGGCGCCGAGGGTTATGAGGAGCATCCGTTGCTGATGCTAAGTGGCGCATTGAGTATTGACGATGCCGATATCAACAACGATGGTATCGTGGATTTGCTGACGTTAGTGGCGCAAGAGCATGAAACCTTAGTTGCCTTTATTGGGCAAGGAAAGGGGCAGTTTGAACGGCTCGATTTGGTGAATGCAGGGCACCCCATGTTTGGCGCTACCAGCATGACTGTGACGGACTTAGATCAAGACGGCGACCAAGATATTCTATTTACCAATGGCGATGCCTTTGATACGCAAACCGACCCTAAGCCATACCACGGTGTGCAGTGGCTTGAAAATAAAGGTGGGTTAAATTTCTCAGCCCATGATGTGGGCCGTTATTACGGTGCTGTTAATGCGGTTGCGGCTGACATGGATAACGATGGTGATATGGATGTCGTCGCCAGCAGCTGGGTTAATAACTGGGACGACCCTAAACGCAATGCGCTTATTTGGTATGAAAATGACGGTAAGCAAAATTTTACGCCTTACCCAATCAGTCAAAATTACCGCGGTTTGGTGCCGTTAGTGATAAACGACTTCACGGGTGATGGTGTGATGGATATTTTAACTGGTTCATTTCGTATGGATTTGTTGCACCAGTCCCTTCGTCGCGAAAACGGTGTGCTCAGTTTTGATTTGGAAGATCGTGCAGCTGAGGCCCCTAAGAGTGATCGTTTAATGATGTTTACAGGGCACCTCAAGACCCCCTAAGCCCGTCTGTAGCCTCGTCGCTTGCGGCTTGTTCCTAAGTCGCGAGTGAACCTCCGCTTCCTCTTGTCGAGTAACCTCCGCTTCCTCTTGTCGAGTAACCTCTGCCGAAATAGTCCGTAAAGGCTTGCCTGTAATCTCTGATAACGTATAATTACTGAAATTTCAGAAATTAGTGAAAATTCATGTCGCCGTTAATCGAATCATTTGTGCGCCACTTTGGCGAAATGGGCAGTCGCTGGGGGATAAATCGCACAGTAGGGCAAATGTACGCCTATATTGTTCTATCAGAAGAGCCGGTTAATGCCGATGAATTGGCGGCGGCCTTATCGGTGTCACGTTCCAATGTCAGCATGGGCCTAAAAGAGCTGC
Organism: Gilvimarinus japonicus; assembly: GCF_042847215.1. Taxonomy (GTDB): domain Bacteria; phylum Pseudomonadota; class Gammaproteobacteria; order Pseudomonadales; family Cellvibrionaceae; genus Gilvimarinus; species Gilvimarinus japonicus. The sequence continues at coordinate 2,415,804 of NZ_AP031500.1, read as the reverse complement.
AAAGCTGGAATTTGGTGCGATTACAACACATCGCTGGGGACAGAAAAGACTACTTTACTGCCCCCGAGGACGTTTGGGAGATCGCCCGTACGCTGATTAATGAGCGGCGCAAGCGTGAAATTGACCCAACCCTAACGGTGATGCGCGAGTTGTTGATGGATAAGCCCGCGGATAGCGGCGAGCGCTACGCGCAATCGCGAATTGAAGATATGTACAAACTGATTGAAATGATGACCCACTGGAGCGATGAGATACAACGCCTGTCGCCCAAACAGTTGGCCCGCATGCTCAAACTTGGCGCCGGCGTGAGTAAGCTACTTAGCTAGTCTTTATTAATCCATCGAGGTAATTATGTTGGATGTCTTTATGTTGTCGCGTATTCAGTTCGCGGCCAATATCACGTTTCATATTTTGTTTCCTACCATCACTATTGCCTTGTGCTGGCTGCTGCTGTTTTTTAAGCTGCGCTACGATCGTACCGGCAATACCGCGTGGATGGCCGCCTACCGGTTTTGGGTTAAAGTGTTTGCGCTGTGTTTTGCCCTAGGCGTTGTCAGCGGTATTACCATGTCGTTTCAGTTTGGTACCAACTGGCCCGGCTATATGGAGAAGGTGGGCAATATTGCCGGCCCGCTGCTTGGCTATGAGGTGTTAACCGCATTCTTTTTAGAGGCGACCTTTCTCGGGGTTATGCTGTACGGCAGTAACCGGGTGTCTAACCGCTTGCACACCGTGGCGACCGCGCTGGTGGCGGTGGGTACGTCGCTGTCGGCGTTTTGGATATTGGCCCTCAACAGTTGGATGCAAACGCCAACGGGCTTTGAGATGCGCGACGGGGTCGCGTATCCGTTGGATTGGGCCGCGATTATCTTTAATCCGTCTATGCCGTACCGGGTTACCCATATGCTCTTAGCCTCGGGGTTAACCGCGTCGTTTTTTGTGGCTGGGGTATCGGCTTACCGGCTACTCAAAGGCGACCGGTCAAACGAGGTGCGCTTAACGCTCAAAACCGGCGTTTACCTAGCGGCTATTCTGATTCCTATCCAGATCTTTGTCGGCGATATGCACGGGCTGAATACCCTGGAGCATCAACCGGCCAAAATTGCGGCCATGGAAGGTGTGTGGCATACAGAGAAAGGCGCACCGCTACAATTGTTTGCACTGCCTAATGAGCAGACACAAACTAATGATTATTCCGTTTCGATCCCGCGCGGTGCGAGTTGGATATTAACCCACAGCGGCGATGGTGAAATAAAAGGTTTAAATGAGTTTGCCGGTGAGCACCCACCGGTTATGCCGGTGTTCTGGGGTTTTCGCGTGATGGTGGGCATGGGCCTTTTGATGCTGTTGGTGTCTTGGAGCTGCTCGTTCCAGCTTTGGCGTCGCGGGCATGTGGCCACTCTTTGGCAAAGAGTGTTGGTTACCATGACATTCTCGGGTTGGTTGGCCACTCTGGCGGGCTGGTATGTCACCGAGATAGGACGACAGCCATTTTTGGTGTACGGCGTACTTAAAACCGCTGATGCGGTTACCACAACCGCCTCGGGTAATGTGCTGTTTACCGCCATTACCTATGTATTGGTTTATATCGTGTTAATTGTGGCTTTTTTGCACACGCTATTTTATCTGGCGCGCAAGGCGGTTAGTAGTGACGTTAAGCCGCTGGAAACAACCGCTAAGGAGGCCAAATTATGAGTGGTGAAGCGTATTGGTTGCCGGTTATTTTTATATTGCTAATGGGTGTCGCCATTTTGATTTACGCGGTGCTCGACGGGTTTGATTTGGGCGTAGGCATTCTTTTGCCGATGGGCAAGCCTCAGCATCGCAACACCATGATCGCCTCCATCGGGCCTTTTTGGGACGCGAATGAAACCTGGTTAGTACTGGCGGTAGGCTTGTTGCTAATCGCATTTCCCACGGCGCATAGCGCTATATTGGGTTATTTGTACCTACCGGCGTTTTTTTTGTTGCTTGGCTTGATTTTGCGGGGTGTCGCGTTTGACTTTAGGGCTAAGGCCCACGCCGAGCATCAAAACCGTTGGGATCGCTGTTTTAAAGCCGGCTCAATCTTGGCATCAATGGCGCAGGGTTACATGCTGGGTATATACGTTACCGGCTTTAGCGGTGGCATCTTAGCCATCGGTTTTGGGCTGCTCAGTGCGGTGTGTGTAACGGCCGCCTATGCGTTTATCGGCGCCTGTTGGCTGATACTAAAGTCCGAGGGTGACCTACAGCGCTGGGCGGCAGGGCGCGCTAAAATTACCGCTATTTTAATGATTGTGGGTGTTGCCGCCGTGAGTGGAGTAAACCCGCTCATGAGTAGTGAGGTGTTTGATAAGTGGTTTAGCTTACCGCAAGCTTTTTTATTGCTGCTGATACCTTTTATGTGTGCGATTTTATTTGTCACATTGTTTGTGTATCTTCGCCACTTTCCCTATAACAACGATTTTGGTAGTTGGGTGCCGTTTGCCTGCGCGGTGGGTATTTTTATTCTGTGTTTTCAGGCGCTGGCCTACAGTTACTTCCCGTATATTGTACCGGGTAAATTAACCATCTGGGAGGCGGCCAGTGCGCCCGAGTCGTTGCGGTTTATTTTATACGGTGCGGCGGTCGTGTTGCCAAGCATCATGGCGTATACCGTTTTTATGTATCGTATCTTCCGCGGTAAAGCTCAAGCGTTGAGTTACTATTAACGCAATCGCGCAAGAAGGTTATGGGATTTTTTTTGACGTGGTAGCATAGACAATTGTCTATGCTACCAACAATACGCCCACAAGGTTCTCTATGGCTGTCAAAGCAAAACCGACCGCAAAACAAAAACTGTCCGCGTCCGATAAACATCTTTATAAATTACACGGCCTATTACTGCCAAAAGCGCAGCATAAAGAGATTCGTCGCTTTAAACGTTTGTATGATGAGCCGTCGCTTCACGGCACTAAAGTGTGGCGCTCCAGTGCGGTATTGATGGACTACCTATTGCAAAACCCCATCAAAAAGGGCGCCAAGGTGGTAGAGATTGGCTGCGGCTGGGGTGGTCTAAGCTGTTTTATGGCAGAGAAGTTTAACGCGCGCGTTACCGCTGTGGATGCCGATGCGGCACTCGCCCCTTATGTTGATTTTGTTAAACGCCTTAACAGTGTAAAACGCGTTACGTTTGAGGCGAAACGCTTTGAGAAAATCACCAAAAAAGATCTACAGGGGGTGCACACCTTAATTGGAAGCGAAATCTGCTTTTGGGATGAAATGACAAGGCCCTTGTTTAATCTGATAAAACGCGCGCGCACAGCCGGTGTAAAACGGATTTTAATTGCCGATCCGGGTAGAACACCTTTTCTGAAGCTTATCGATATGTGCGATGACAAGTTTGACTATGATATGTTTGCGCACAATATCAACAAACCGTGGAAGACGGAAAAGTTTATTCTACGCATCGATAACTAGCGCCTTGCTGTGTGCATCACGGCACGGCCTTGGCGGCTGCCAGCCCCTAACGCTGGGCACTTATTTACTGTAACTTCTACATTCCCACCGCGTAAAAATGCTCTTTCTTGGCAAAACTGTGGCCAATAGCGCCGAATAGGGTCCTATTGTCGCTAAAAATAATTGGCGCGGGTTTTGCTCATACCAATACGTAGTAGCCTTTGGTGGGCTTTTTGATCGCCATTAAAGGGATAACGCGCCGCGAGGCGCCATTGTCAGTGAGGTATGAGTTATGCGTATTACACACGAGAAAGTGAAAAGTGAGTTTCTGACGGATGATTTAAACGACCTTATTCGCCGTCACCATGATCTGCTGCAAAGTTATCAGGATGCCTGGGACAAAGTGCGAGCCCCGAGTTTACGGCGTGTGTTTGACAGCCTGGTACGCGGCCACGAGCGATCAATCGAGTCCTTGTCGGAGGTCGTTAAAGCGCACCATGATGACGTGTCAGAGGGGCCCGATTTGGGCGCTGTTCCAGCGCGTATGCGGGTTATCTTTGGCCAACTGTTAAGCGATGGCGCCGTAGTTCAGGCGATGCTCTCGAACGAACAAAAGCTATTGCGTAAGTACACCGCCGCCATCAACACCATCGTTTACCTGCCCGAGTTTGAGCAGGTGCTGGTAAAAAACCGGCTAGACACACAAAAACGCCTTGCGCGCCTAGAGTTGGTTATTGGCCTGGACGACTAATCAGCGCGCAACTAAGGCAACGCGCTTGTATCTCGTCGGTCTTATTGTTTAGCAGGTCGGTCAGCTCATGTAAGCGGCTGCCTGCGGCGCCACCGGTTAGCGTGTCGAGTGTTTGTAAGCTATCGAGTGAGCTTTGCCAGTCACTCGGCAAGCTTACCCCGGCATTGGCCAGCTGCATAAATAACTGCTCCATCGGTGTTAGCGGCGGCGTTATCTCTTTGGTTTTCCACTCCTTCAGCTCGGCAAACTCAGCCGCCGCAGCGGTTGCTTGTTGCATGGTGCCTAGCTTGTCGACTAAGCCAAGCTTTTGGGCGTGAACACCACTCCACACTCTGCCTTGGGCGATATCATTTACCTGTTCAACACTCAGTCCACGGGCGTCTGCCACTGTTTTAAGAAAGCGCTGATAGACGCTGTCGACGTTCATTTGCAAAGCGGTTGCGGCTTGCGGGTTGAGCGCCCGCGTTGGGTCCATGGTACCGGCCAGCTCGCTGGTGGCGATACCGTCCGTATAGATACCCAGCTTGCCAAGTGATTGCTCAAGCGTAGGAATAACACTGAAAACACCGATAGAGCCGGTAATGGTTGTCGGTAGCGCCCAGATCTCATCCCCCGCAGTCGCCATCCAGTAACCGCCGCTGGCGGCGACGCTGCCCATGCTAACGATGACTGGGATACCTGAATTGCGAGTCGCTTCGATTTCTGCGCGAATTACCTCTGAGGCGAAGGCACTGCCCCCTGGGCTGTCTACTCGTACCACCAGCGCCTTTATGTCTTTGTCGTCGCGCGCTTGACGCAACAGCTGCACTAACGTGTCACTGCCGACGATACCAGGGGGCTGCTCGCCGGCGGTAATAGCCCCGCGGGCGGTAATTAGGCCGACATAATTGGCGCCTGGTAGCGGTATTTCACGGCGGTGTTGCAAATATCGGTTCCAATTGACGTGTTTGTATTGGTCGGTGTGATCGTCGTAACCAAATTGCTCGATCAGCGCTTGTCGAGTGGCCTGACGGCTCGCTACGGTATCGACTAAACCGGCCTCCTGCGCCATCAGCGCCGAATCGCCGCCGGCTTGCTGCAAAAGCTCGGTTGATTGGCCGATTATATTGTCGAGCGCACCGATGGGCAGTTTGCGCTGAATCTCAATGTTGCTACTGTACGCTTGCCATAGAGTGTTTAACCACAGGCGATTGTGCTCGCGTGAGGCCTCGGACATGCCGTTACGGGTGTAGGGTTCAACGGCGTCTTTGTATTTACCCACCTTAAACACGTTTACGTTCAAGGCGAGTTTGTCCAGTGCGTCTTTAAAATATTGGTGATAACTGGCAAAACCTGTTAACAGCACGTAGCCCATATCGTGCAGGTACACTTGGTCGGCGTAGCTGGCCAAAAAGTACTGATCTTGGTTGTAGCTGTCGGCAAGCGCGGTAATAGTTTTGCCACTGGCTTTAAACTGCTCTAAGGCTTGGCCTATTTCGTAAAGCTTGCTTACGCCGCCGCCGCGCAGACTGTTTAAGTCGAGAATTAGGTGCGTTACCTGATCGTCATCGGCGGCAAGATTAATGGCGCGCACAACATCAGATACCAACGTCTCGGCGGCTTCTGCCGATTCATCCGCGGTGAGTGCGGCCAGTGCATCAAGCGCCTGACGCTGGTCCACCAGTATGCCCGATGGCGCCAACCGCAAAGCGAAATTTTGCGGCAGTACATCGGCGCGTTGCTGGCTGATAACCACCACTATCACAACAATAATGATAATAAAGATAACGTTGGCCAAGGCGCGCCTTAGCCAGGTGATGGCGCCCCAGATACTGCTAAACAGTTGGCGGACCGGTCCTTTGTTTTTGCTTTTCTCGGGGTTGTTCACATCGTGTTCCTTTTTGGGCGTACAAATATCAGGTTGTGCGATAGATCTAACCGTTGGCTATTCGCGCTCGGCGTTACTATCTGCGTTGCGGCGTGACGTGGGGTTTTGACTTACCGCTAAGCGCGAGTGTTGCCGCCAGCGGCTGGCCATCATCGCGGCGGGAAACAACAAAACCGTGAGAGCGGTGGCTAAATAATCGCTAAGGTTGGCAAACGGCGACATGGCTTCGACCACAAACGCGGTAAAGTAAAATAAAATCACAAAACAAAGCCAGCTGTATGTGCGGTGGTGGCCGATCCAAATGCCGGGAATAAACAACAGCAGCGGAACGCATTGCACCAGTACCCGAAATAGGCTGCCTGTGGGCTCGACGATATTGCTGATGCAAAACAGTGCGAGAAGTGCCAATAAGCTGCCTAAAGTCAGCCACCGGGCCACTTTATAGCGCTGGGTTAACGGGGCGATATCGGCAGCGCTGTATTGCGGTATTTTCATGTAAAGGTATCCAGTTGCAGGGCGAGACGAGCTAGACGCTGGCCTTGGGCGTAGCACAGTTGGGTTTCGATCTCGGTTAACGCGGGTTCGGCGGTTCCGGACCAGTGGGTCGCGCCATAGGGGGTGCCGCCGTTTTGGGTATTATTGAGCCCCGCCTCGCTGTAGGGGATTCCGCTAATCACCATGCCGTGGTGCAGTAATGGCAACATCATGCTCAGCAACGTAGACTCTTGCCCACCGTGTAAGCTGTTGCTTGAGCTGAACACCCCGGCGGGCTTGTTAATTAGGCAGCCCTCCAGCCAGAGGTTGCTGGTGGTGTCTAAAAAGTATTTAAGTGGCGCTGCCATGTTGCCAAACCGGGTAGGGCTGCCGAGCAATAGGCCGTGGCAGTGGCGCAAGTCATCGGCACTGGCGTAAATAGCGCCTTCGCTGGGTACCGCCGGAATACTTGCTTCACAGTCGGGCGATACCGGCGGAACTGTGCGAATCCGGGCTTCCAGTTGCCCGCTGTGTTCCACCCCGTGCGCAAGGGCCTGAGCGAGCGCGGCGGTGGCACCGTGGCGGCTGTAGTATAAAATGAGGACGTACGGAAGGTTGCTCATAGGTGCCTCAGGCTAAAATGTCCAATACTTGCTCTGGTGGCCGCCCAAGCTTGGCGCGTGTGTCGTTGATAACGATAGGGCGCTCAATGAGCTTAGGGTGCTGGCACATGGCGTTAATCAGCGCGGTGTTAGATAAGCTGGCATCCGCCAGCCCAAGCTCTTTGTACTCGGCCTCGCCTGTGCGTAGCAGCTCGCGAGGGCTAATGCCGAGTTTGCCAATAACCGCTTTTAGCTCCGCGGGTGCGGGCGGTGTGTCGAGGTATTTAATAATCTCGGGTGTTAAGCCTCGCTCTTCCAGCAGGGCCAGGGTTTGGCGTGATTTAGAGCACCGTGGATTGTGATAGATCGACAGCATATAAAGGCATCCGGTTAAGTAATAGCAACTGTATTACGACGATAGTCATAACTGCGGCGATTATAGCGTTTTAGGGGCCTGCGGGGCACCCCAGTGGATGCCGCGAGCGCCGGGTGGGTTAAAAAGCGTTTATTGTTTGGCGCTTGAGGGGCTCCCGTGGCTATAATGGGGTTTTACCAGTCACCGGATATAATAACGGTTAGTTAATGAGTACACCGCTGCTAATTTGTGATGACTCGAACATGGCGCGCAAGCAAGTCGCCCGTGCTTTGCCCGAGAGTTGGGATGTCGAGGTCAGTTTTGCCACGAACGGTACCGAAGCGCTGAGCGCGATTCGTGCGGGCCTGGGTGAGGTGGTGTTGCTGGATCTGACTATGCCGGAAATGGACGGCTACGCGGTGCTTGAGGCGGTGGCGGCCGAGCAGCTTAAATGCCTAGTGATTGTCATCTCCGGCGATATTCAACCCGCCGCCCGGGAGCGGGTCACGGCGCTGGGCGCCATTGATTTTATTAAAAAGCCTGTCAGTGCTGCGACGTTGGAGCACACCCTGCAAACTTACGGTCTATTGTAATGCTCGGCTGCGGCGACTAGCGCGGCCACCTTTCTGCGTTTTTAATTCGCGATCACATCATCATAAATAGTGCCCTATGCGATTGTCTAAGTTTGGTGCAACGTTAAGCCAAGGGTCCGGCATTGTCTCACTCATGGAGGATCTGGGCGGCGCGTTGCGCGATAACCCCGATATGCTGTTTTTGGGCGGCGGCAATCCTGCGCGTATTCCCGCTGTTGAATCTGCATTAAAGCAAGCCTTACAGCAAGTGCTGGATGATCCGGTCAAATCGCAGCAGATGCTCGGCGTGTATCAGTCGCCAGCCGGCGATAGGCAACTGCTGGACGAGCTGGCTGCGCTGCTGAATAAAGAGTTTAAATGGGGCTTAACACGTCATAATCTAGCCCTTGCCAACGGCAGCCAGTCGGCATTTTTTGTGTTGTTTAATTTGTTGGCCGGCGAGGGAGCTGATGGTGTTGCGCGGCATATTCAATTGCCGCTCGTGCCCGAATACCTAGGCTACAGTGAGCTGGGTTTGGCCGAGAACTTCTATCGCGCTGACCGACCAGCCATTGAATATGTCGGTGAGCGGCAATTTAAATACCACGTCGATTTTAATAGCTTTCACATTGATGCTAACACGGCCGCTTTGTGTGTTTCGCGTCCGACCAATCCGACCGGTAATGTCATTACCGATGACGAAATGGCGCGGCTGGATGCTCAGGCGCAGGCCCATGGCGTTCCGCTGATTGTCGATGGCGCCTACGGCATGCCTTTCCCCGGTATCATTTTTACCGACGCCAGTCCTAGTTGGAACGACAACACTCTGTTGGTGTTGAGTTTATCGAAATTAGGGTTGCCCGGTGCGCGCACGGCTGTGGTGATTGCGAATGAGTCGCTGATTCAATCGTTCGCGAGCGCCAATACCGTGCTCAGCTTAGCCGCGGGTAATATGGGGCCAGCCATCGCCCGGCAACTGATCGCCAGCGAGCAATTATTGGCATTGGGGCGCAATGCCGTTGCGCCATTTTATCGCGAGCGCGCTGCGCAAACTGTGGCATTGTTGGAGCGTGCGTTAGTCGGGTTGCCTTTTCGTATTCATAAACCCGAAGGTGCGATCTTCTTATGGCTTTGGCTAGAAGGTTTGCCCATTACCAGCGAACAGCTCTATCAACGTTTAAAAACGCGGGGTGTACTGGTAATTTCCGGCCACCACTTTTTTCCCGGTTTGACAGAGCCTTGGCAGCACCAACACGAGTGTTTGCGGTTGAGTTATGGTCAGCCGGTGTCGGTGATTGCCCGGGCCATTGCTATCTTGGCTGACGAAGTGCGCACTGTGTATCACGCCGGCTAGTCTCGTCCCTTGTGGCCACCCCGAACGCTATGCGCCCGGCTATCTACTTGACGCCTAGCTTTGCTGCCATGAGCCGTTGCTAATATATTTTGCGATAAGCTCTGGGCGCGAGAGTTAATTGTCCGTAAATCTTACCAGTACCGCTGCGCTAAGTCTGATGGGTAATAGAAATGTTTTTTGCCACTTTAAAGAACAATATTTTGCGATACAAATAAAAATCGCAAGCGCATCTAGGTCAGATTAAACGGCAAAAAACTGAGTGCCGCGACGCCTTTAAAAGCGCGTTTAACTGCCCCGTAAGATGGCACGCGATGCAGCTACCTTTTATGTGGTGCTTTACTGGGTGGGAGTTTTATTTGCTAAACCGGTACCAGGGACTAGCGCTGTTGTTAATCGTAGCCAAATGCTCTTGTTTGCGCTCCGGGGAGTCAAAAAAATAAAAATCTTCACTTGGGTGACGGTGCAACCATTTTTTAATCGGGTGCACCTGCTCTGTGGTAAGTTTGGGCACGCCGAGCTTGCGGTCGGCATTGTGGGTGTAGTTCCAGTCAATCAATACTTCGTGTCGGGCGCGCAGTACGGCCTCCTCTAAAGAGCTGGCCGCTACACGGCGAGCGCTCAGAAATCCAATAACAGCCTGTTCAGTGTAGTTGTCAAAAAATATCTCTGTTCCGCAGAGTGTGACATCAAAAAAACGGGACATACGATAGCGTTTCCTGTTGTCGGGTGGGTTGGACCCTTAGCTTTGTTTCGGGGCGCGGCTTGCAGAGGACGGTTTTTTGTCACCGAAAAGGCGCGAAAAATGTTTTCTTACCCGCACGTTGTCGAGGCCGGCAATACTACTGGAAAAGCCAAACCAAACATATAAACCATTCAAGTTTTTAAACATTGGTGGCAAAAAACGTGGCGGTACAATGTGCCCAAGCTGCAAATGTTCTTGCAGGGCGGGAATGTCATCCAGGGTGAGCTTGCCGAGATACAGCAGCGGAATCATTTCTGGCTGACCCGCGAAAATGGCGCTGCGAATAAAGCCGACGTTTTCGACGAAGCCTTTTACGTAGCTTATGTCTTTAGTAAACACTGAGCCGCCGGTTACCGTACCGCCGCGAAACACCCGCTGCGCGACTCGGTAGCTGTCTTGTTCGCTGTCACCCCGGTCGCGAAAAAACCGGAACAGCTCGACAAAGTCGGCGCCGCGCTCGGCCATGTCGACGGCGACGACCCGATCGCTGACCCGCTGCGCGCGCTTGGGAAACGAGCTAAAGGTTAAGGTTTCCATAAGCACCGCCATCCCCTCTTGGATGGCGGTAATACGCGGTGAGCCAACACTCAGCCAAGTGGCCCAGGGTTGGGCGCGGCCGTTGAGGGTGGTGCCTATGTGGACCCAGCCCTCGTGCACTTCTAGCACGTTAAGATCTTGCGGGGTAAACAGTGAGCGGCGGTTAAGCTTTAGGCTGTCGCCACCGGCGGCTGCGTCTGAAACAATGTCGTCACTTAAGGTGACGTTGACTGTGCCAGCGCCAAAGTATTCGTCCATTCGGGCGCTTAAATAGGCGGTGGCCTCGGTTGCGTCCAGCTGACGTTTACTGGAGGGTGCTAGCTGAGCCGCTGCTGGCAACGAGAATACCCGGCACAGCTCTTGACCGACGTCCAAGAGGGTTTTGTTGTCGCCCGTAATGCAATCGCTAGGCGAGCCGTAGAGGCGTCTGCTCAGTTCGCCAAAGCGCGCCGTGCCGCGCGCGCCAAGCATCTCTAAGACCAGACGATACTGATCTATAGTGTCGCGCAAAATGCGTCCGAGGGCGTCTTGCTGGCCCAGTTGGCGGACGACCTCCCGGTCTAGTTCGCGAAAAGCCTCGGTTAATTTGTGGCGATCAAAAGTCAGCGGATGGCGCTCGTAAAAATCTCGCCCAATGTCCGGTAAACGCTTGCCGCCTGCGGCAAAGAATCGCTCTTGCGCCTCAATGGGCCATTTGATCGCGTCGAGAATGCGAATGGGCCTTTGCAGTTCCACTAGCTGGTCTGAAAGGGTTTTGAGCTTTGTGAGGTACGCCTGGGTGTTAGAACTTGCCATGAGGGTGCTCTGTCGGGTCCTTCTTCAGTAGGAATGTGGCGGCTTGTGCGGTCACGCTCGAGGGCGTGTGTCAGGCTGCAAGTGTAGCGCGCTATGGCGGCAGTGTCGCAGCAATTTTGACGCCTTTTCTTCATTCGTGACTTAGGGCATAGTAATGACTAAAGTCTGAATGAGAATGGGGCCGGCTAAGCAACGGTAAAGCGATGGCGTATATCGAACTGGCAAAGTTACACGAAATTGACGATGGTTTTATGCGCCCCGTGCGGTTGGCCGGTCAAGAGTTGTTGCTGTTGCAGGAACACGGGCAGCTTTATCTAATAGCCAATCGCTGTCCGCACCGGCAGGCCCCGTTGACGCGCGCCACCTTCACCGGAGAGGGGTTGCGCTGTCCCGCTCATGGCATTGAGTTTTCCCTGCGCACCGGTCGTGCGCTCAATTCAATTGACTGCGCTGCTGGTTTGACGTTTTATCCGCTGGTGTATGAAGGCGCGAGTGTTGGCGTCGAGATAACTAACCAATAAACCTCAAGTAAGTCGACTCCAGGGACAGGGTGGAACAAACTTTTGAGCCAGAGAAAAATTTCTTTTCGCAATGCATTGTTGGCCGGTATGGCAGGCCTTTTACTGGTAGCGTTAAGTGGCGCTTACTGGGGCTATGTGAAATTGGTGTTTGAGCCTAGCTTGCGCAAAGTGTCGTTGGTTCAGATGCAGCGCACGGGCGATAACGTTCACCACCAGCTCGATAGCTTATTGGGCGATACGGCGCGTTTGCTGTCTATGGCCCGGCGCTGGGCGAGGCAATCTGATGCCAGCCCAGAGGCAATTGCCTCACTGAATGCTTATTTTTATCCGCTGTTGCAAGAAACCCCTCACATCACTGCGGCCATGCTGGCGACCAGCGCGGGCCGAGAGTGGATGCTCATGCAAAGTCGCGGCGCTCAGCCTTGGCGTATGCGCGTGAGCGATGCCGAAAAATCGCGCTACCGGGTGGTGGAAATGGATGCGCAGGGGGCTAGGCGCCCAAATGGCGAGACGTCTCCCACACTCGATTACGACCCGCGCCAGCGCCCTTGGTTTGCGGGGGCCGCCAATGGTGCTGGCGCTAAGGTTTACTGGACGGACGTCTATATCTTTTTTACCTCGGGACAGCCGGGCATAACGGTGTCAACGTCTTGGGTTAATGCCGCCGGCGAGCAGATGGTGCTGGGGTTGGATATTCAGCTGAGCGACTTATCATCGCTGGTTGATACGCTCAACAAAGGCTCTGACTCGCAAGTGATTATTTTTACTGATGCGAACCAAGTGTTGGGCGCGCCCAACAGTTATCGTGCGGCTGGCGACACGAAAGGCGATAAACAAGAGATTGCGAACCTTAATGATGTGTTGGCTGGGCCGCTGTTGGTGGGCTGGCAGCAGTGGCAAGCGGGTGGTCGTCAGGCGCAAGATGTCGGTCGTTATCGGGCGGGTGACGACACATGGTATTACTCCTTTATTCCTTATTCACTGGAAACCACGCGCTTATGGGTGGGCAGTTTCGCGCCCGAGCGGGTGTTTATCCCCGGTGCGGTCAATCACAAACGCTGGCTGATTGGGATTCTGTTGTCGGTGCTGGTGATCAGTGCGCTGTTAGCGGCGGCGCTGGCGCGACGCTTTACACGCCCGCTGAGTGACCTGATCCGTCAGAATCAGCGCATCGCGGAGCTTGATTTTAGCGAGCCCGAGACACCGCGCGTGGCGATTATGGAAGTCGATCAGTTGTTTGCCGCGCAGCATCGCACCCGGCAGTTATTGCGTACCGCAACCGGGCAGTTGCGCCGTCATAAAGAGCAGCTAGAGCAAACTGTGAGCCAGCGCACTCGCGCTTTACAAAGCACCAATGACAAACTGATTCAAGCGCGGCGTGAGGCGGAGGCGGCAACCGATGCCAAATCGTCTTTTTTGGCCAATATGAGCCATGAAATTCGCACGCCGATGAATGCCATTATCGGCCTGGGGCACTTGCTAGGCAGTACTGAACTTAACGAGAAGCAGCAAGAGTACCTTAATAAAATCAACGGCGCCTCGCACTCGTTGTTGGGCCTGATTAACGACGTTTTGGATTTTTCTAAGATCGAAGCCGGGCACATGGAGCTGGAGCAAATAGAGTTTAGCTTGCTTGAGGTGATCGACACCGTGAGCACCATTGCCGGGGTGAAGTTCAACGAAAAGCCCGATGTTGAGTTGCTACTGTACCTTGATGCCAGTGTCCCTGAGATTTTAAAAGGCGATCCCGTTCGCCTTCAGCAGGTATTAATTAACCTATTGAATAACGCCATTAAATTTACCCAGCAGGGCTCGGTAACGTTGGCGATTGAATTAAAGCAGGCCAGCGGCGGCCAGGTTGCGGTTAATTTTAGTGTGACCGATACCGGCATCGGCATGAATGACGAGCAGCAAAGCAAGCTGTTTAATGTCTTCTCTCAGGCGGATGAATCCACCACCCGAAAATATGGCGGTACCGGGTTGGGGTTGTCCATTTGCCGGCGCTTGGTCGAGCTAATGGGCGGAGCAATTGGTGTTAAAAGTGTGCCGGGCAAGGGCAGCCGGTTTAGCTTTTACGCGCTATTTGGGGCCTGTAAAAAATCCTCGACCGTACCCGGCTTGCCGGTGGCCATTGAAGGTAAGCAGGTACTGGTGGTTGATGACAATTCCACCTCGCGGCAAATTTTAACGGTGTACTGCAAAACGGCTGGATTGCAGGTGGTGGCAGTTGACTCTGGCGCCGAGGCGCTTGAGCGACTGGCCGAACAAGCCTTTGAGCTTATTTTGCTCGACTGGAAAATGCCTGAAATGGACGGTATTAGTGTTGTCCGCGCGTTAGCCGGGCGCGATGCCGCGATGCCGCCGACCATTATGGTGACGGCCTATGACAGCCACTCGTTAACGCGCCAAGCTCAAGAGCTGGGAGTCCGCGAGGTGCTAGTCAAGCCGATTGACCCCCTGCGGCTGCGCGATGCGATTCGTCGTGCCTTTGGCGAGGCGGTACCGCACAGCGAAGTGCTGGCGACCGGGCGCTCGGTTAATGTCGATTTGTCTGGCGCCACCCTTTTGGTGGTGGATGACAACGAGCTAAATCAGCAGGTGGCCAGCGAGCTGCTAGAAGCTGTTGGTGCCACCGTGGTGCTCGCAGCAAATGGCCAGCAGGCATTGGACGCGATGGGGGGCCAGAGCTTTGACTGTGTCTTGATGGATATTCAAATGCCGGTGATGGATGGTTATACCGCCACTCACCGCATTCGTGCCCTGGGCAAAGTAGGCGAGCTACCCATTATTGCGATGACGGCCAACGCCACCGCCGAGGATCGCGACCGGGCACGGGCGGTGGGCATGAATGACTACATTGCCAAGCCGATTGATGTACGCGAGCTGTACCAAAAAATTGCCCAGTATTTGCCCGCGCGGCAACTGGCAAGCCCAGAGGCGGTTTCATCTGTAACGGCCGTGGGTGCCAGTGAGGTGGCGGTAAATGCGGATGTTATCGCCCTAGATGACGCTTTGGCTCGGATGGGGGGCAACGAGGCCACTCTATGGC
This sequence comes from Gilvimarinus japonicus, assembly GCF_042847215.1. Classification (GTDB taxonomy): domain Bacteria; phylum Pseudomonadota; class Gammaproteobacteria; order Pseudomonadales; family Cellvibrionaceae; genus Gilvimarinus; species Gilvimarinus japonicus. The sequence goes on along the minus strand of NZ_AP031500.1, from coordinate 2,400,765 downwards.
GTTTGGCCAATAGCTTTTGTCGCACTCAGGGCGGCGCGAGCCGAACCATTGCCAAGGCGTATAACTCAGACCCAGACGAGGCGCAGCGCATGGCGCACACGCTAAAAGGCTTGGCCGGCTCGCTGGGCGCCCACCGGTTACAGCCGTTAGCGGCGAAAGTCGAGGCCGAGATTGCGCAATCTGAGTTGCAGCAGGCTACTCTTACAGAGTTGTCAGATGCGTTATCCGCTGTGGTAGATGAGCTTGAAAGGTTGCCCCGGCCCGATAGCCCTGCGGTTGCTCCAGTTGCGCTTAGTCCGGCGGAGCTTGAAGCCGAGCTCGAGACTTTGACCGAGCAGCTGAAAACCGCCGATACTAATGCCCGGTCAACCCTAGTCACGCTGCGTGGCGCATTGCCGAAAGATGCCGGGCTGGATGAAGTGGCACAGAGTGTAGAGCGCTACGATTTTGATCAGGCGCTGCAAGCGTTAACGCGCTGGCAGCAGCGCCGAACTTGATACCAGAGGTGCAAATGGAAGGCAGTAAGACCATATTGGTAGTCGACGATACCCCTGAGAATATCGACGTGTTAGTGGGGCTCTTGTCATCCGAGTATCGGGTAAGGGCAGCGACGCGAGGCATTAAAGCGCTAGAGCTGGCGGCATCTGACCACCCGCCCGACCTTATTTTGCTGGACATTATGATGCCCGAGATGGATGGTTTTGAGGTTTGCCGGCGTTTAAAGGCGGACCCGATAACCGCCTCGATACCGGTGATTTTTGTCACGGCTAAAATTGCCGTGGCCGATGAAATTAAAGGTTTTGAGCTGGGGGCGGTTGATTATCTCAGTAAGCCGGTTAGCCCGCCTATCTTGCTGCGCCGGGTAAAAACCCAGTTGGCGCTGGCGGATCAAAATCACGCGTTAGAGCGTATCGTTGCCGAGCGTACCGCCGAGCTGGAATTAAGCCGGTTACAGGTGGTGCACTGCCTGGGTAGGGCGGCGGCCAGCCGCGAGCGAGGCAGCAACGCCCACGCCCTGCGAATTAGCCGCTACAGTCGCTTGCTTGGCGAAGAGGCCGGCATGGGGCCGACCGATGCGGCACTGCTACTAAACGCCAGCTTGATGTACGACGTGGGTAAAATTGGCCTACCTGACTCGGCCCTGGAGGTTGCCAGTAACCCAGGTAAAGGGGCGCGCGCCGTAATCGAAGCCGAGATCAAAATGGGGGTTCGTATCCTGGGCAACGACAACTCGGACTTGCTCACCATGGCGCGTACGATTGTCACCACCTTCCGTGAGTCGTTTGATGGCAGTGGCTACCCTCGGGGTCTTACAGGCCGCGATATTCCTTTGGTGGGACGCATTGTGGCGATTGCTAATATGTTTGAAACCCTCACCACTCAGCGAGCCCAAACTGAGGCTTACCCTGTGCCCGAGGCGCTCATCCAGCTAGAGGCATGTGCTGGCATTCAGTTTGACCCCGAGCTGGTGCGGCGTTTTTGCCGCGCCGAGGCCGAAATCTTAGAAATCAAAAGCGTATTGGGCGATTAACGCCCAATACGTCGTCCTAGCGTTCCTTGTGCGGTTTCTCCGCGCCATCCTCTGAGGTATAATTGCGCGTTTTTTGACGGCCGGAGGCTGCCCTCTGTGCGTTTTTGGTAGGTTTAGGCTCTATTGATGTGCCTAATTGTGGAGAAACTTGTAATGCCTATCTATGAATACCGTTGCCTGGGCTGTGGTCACGAACTTGAAGCCTTGCAAAAAATGAGTGACGCGCCACTGGTCGATTGCCCAGAATGCCAGCAGAGCGAGCTGACCAAAAAGATCTCAGCCGCAGGTTTTCGCCTTAAGGGCGGCGGTTGGTACGAGACAGATTTTAAATCGGGTAAGAAAAAGAACCTCGTCGGAGATGCCGCCAAAGGTGGCGACAGCAAAGCAGCCAGCACACCGGCGCCCGCGACTCCGGCCACCTAATTGTGGGCACAGGCCCAACCAACAGTAATAAACGGGAAACAGATTATGCGCAGTGAATACTGTGGCGCTTTAAATGCCTCATTTATCGACCAAGAAGTAACCTTGTGTGGCTGGGTTGATCGTCGCCGCGATCACGGCGGTGTTATTTTTATCGACTTGCGCGATCGCGACGGTATCGTGCAGGTGGTCTTTGATCCGGACACCAAAGAGAACTTCGAGCTGGCCGACAAGGTGCGTGGCGAATACGTGCTGCAAGTAACCGGTAAAGTGCGCGCTCGCGATGCGGCCACCGTTAACAGCAACATGGCTACCGGCGAGATCGAAGTTTACGGCACCGCGCTTGAGATTCTTAACGAAGCTGAGACCACGCCGTTTCCGTTATCTGAGCATTCCAGTGTTGGCGAAGACGTACGCTTAAAGTACCGCTATCTGGATTTGCGCCGCAACGAAATGCAAAAAAGCCTGCAGTTTCGCTCCAAGGTGACCATTGCGATCCGCAACTACTTGGATGAAAACGGCTTTTTGGATATAGAAACCCCGATTTTGACTCGTGCCACCCCCGAGGGTGCCCGGGATTACCTGGTGCCGTCGCGCACCCACGAAAATAAGTTTTTTGCACTGCCGCAATCGCCCCAGCTGTTTAAGCAGTTGCTGATGGTGTCAGGTTTCGATCGCTACTACCAAATCGCCAAATGTTTTCGCGATGAAGACTTGCGCGCAGATCGTCAGCCGGAATTTACCCAAATTGATATCGAGACCTCGTTTATGGACGAGGAAGGTATTATGGGTATTACCGAGGGTATGATTAAAAAACTCTTTAACGATTTAATGAGCGTTGATTTGGGTGAGTTTCCGCGTATGGATTACGCGACAGCTATTGCCAAATACGGTTCGGATAAACCCGATATGCGTATTCCGCTGGAGCTGGTCGACGTTAAAGATTTAATGCTGGAGGTCGATTTTAAAGTCTTCTCGGGCCCGGCTAAAGACCCTAAAGGTCGCGTTACAGCGCTTAAAGTACCCGGCGGTAACGATAAGTTAACCCGCAAACAAATTGACGACTACACCAAGTTTGTCAGCATTTACGGCGCCAAAGGTTTGGCTTACATTAAAGTGAACGATAAGGCCGATTTAGAAAACGGCTTGCAGTCACCCATTGTTAAGTTTTTACCCAATGATGTGCGCAGCGCGATTCTGGATCGTTTAGAGGCTGACAACGGCGACTTGATATTCTTTGGTGCCGATAAAGCCAATATTGTGACGGAAGCTCTCGGTGCACTGCGCTGCAAGTTGGGCGAAGATCTGGATCTTTATACGTGTGAGTGGGCGCCTTTGTGGGTGGTCGACTTCCCGATGTTTGAAGAGGCCAGCGATGGCTCGATGCAAGCGCTGCATCACCCGTTTACCGCGCCGTCTTGCTCGCCCGATGAGCTTAAAGCGAATCCGGCAACGGCCTTGTCCCGCGCTTACGATATGGTGCTTAACGGTACCGAGCTCGGTGGTGGGTCGGTGCGTATTCACAACCAAAATATGCAACAAGCGGTGTTTGAGATTCTCGGCATCAGTGCCGAAGAGCAGCGCGAGAAGTTCGGCTTCTTGCTGGATGCACTCAAATACGGTGCGCCGCCGCACGGCGGTTTGGCTTTTGGTCTGGATCGCTTGATTATGCTGATGATCGGCGCTGCCTCGATTCGCGACGTGATCGCCTTCCCTAAAACGCAGAGTGCGGCCTGTGTGATGACCGACGCACCGGGGGCGGTGGATGCTACTCAGCTGAAAGAGTTGCATATTCGCTTGCGTCAAAAAGAGCAAAAAGAAAAACCCGCCGAGCAGTAAGCGGCGGCGTACAAAACGGCCGGGCTTGCCCGGCCGTTTTGCGTTTTAGCTTCAGACAAATCAGACAAAAAGCGGAGTCGACTATGGCTGGCCACAGTAAATGGGCAAACATTAAACACCGCAAAGCTGCGCAAGATGCCAAGCGTGGCAAGGTATTTAGCAAAATTATTCGCGAGTTAACGGTGGCCGCGAAAGGCGGCGATAACCCTGATGATAACCCGCGTTTGCGCGTCGCCATGGATAAAGCCCTGGGCGCGAACATGAAAAAAGACACCATCGACAAAGCGGTGAGTCGCGGTGCGGGTAATGCCGAAGGCGAAAATTACGAGGAGTGCACTTACGAAGGTTACGGCGTAGGTGGCGTTGCGGTGTTGGTCGAGTGTATGACCGACAATAAAAACCGCACGGTGGCCGAGGTGCGTCACGCCTTTTCTAAGCGCGGCGGTAATTTAGGCACCGATGGCTCGGTGGCGTATCTGTTTAGCAAAGTAGGGCAGCTGCATTACCCGGCGGAGGTTAAAGAGGAGCCGCTAATGGAGGCAGCCTTAGAGGCGGGTGCCGAGGATGTGCTGGTTCACGGCGATGGCAGCAAAGAGGTGGAGACGGCCTTTGCAGACTACTTTGATGTTAAAGAGGCGTTGTTGAGCGACGATTTTGTGCCCGAACAAGCGCAGATCACCATGAAGCCTGCCACCACCGTTGATTTAGATGCGGCCGGTGCCGAAAAAATTATGGCCTTAGTGGATATGCTGGAAGATCTGGATGATGTACAAAGCGTATACACCAACGCCGATATCAGCGATGAGGTGCTCGCCGAGCTAAACGGCTAGCTGTCTTGCGCTTAATGTGCCCCCGTGTGACACTTTAAAGAGTACCTGTGTGGGGCTCAGCGTGGTAATAGCATGGCGATAATTATGGGGGTCGATCCCGGCTCGCGCAAAACGGGGTTTGGCCTTGTTAACTGGGCTGGTGGGCAATACGAGTATGTCACCAGTGGTGTGATACGGGTGCCCGAGGTCAGCTTGCCGGAGCGGCTCAAAGTGATCTTTGACGGTGTGACCAGCTTGATTGAGCAATACATGCCGCAGGAATTTGCCATCGAACAAGTGTTTATGGCTAAAAATGCCGGCTCTGCCTTAAAGCTTGGTCAGGCGCGCGGGGCGGCCATTGTTGCGGCCGTTAACCATGAGGTGCCGGTGTTTGAGTACGAGGCACGTAAAGTCAAGCAAGCTGTGGTGGGCAGTGGCGCTGCCGACAAACTGCAAGTGCAGCATATGGTGAAAACGCTGCTCAAGTTACCTGCGGCGCCGCAAGAAGATGCGGCCGATGCCCTGGCAATTGCTCTATGTCATATCAATACTCAGCAACATTTGATAAAACTCGCCAGCGCACGCAGCTTTAGGCGTGGTCGTGTGGTATAAAGCGACTTATTCAATACTGACAGAAAGGTAACCATGATCGGACGACTCAGCGGTGTGCTGGTAGAAAAGCAGGCCCCTTTTTTACTCCTGGATGTGCAAGGGGTCGGCTATGAGATGCAGGCGCCTATGACTACTTTTTATGCGTTGCCTGAGGTTGACCATCCCGCTATTGTTTACACGCATCTGGCAGTCAGTGACACCGCGCACCAGTTGTTTGGTTTTGCCAAACGCTCCGACCGTGACCTGTTTCGCACTCTGATTAAAGTCAATGGCGTTGGCCCGAAAATGGCGATTGCTATTTTATCGGGTATGGATGCCGAGCAGTTGGCGCGCTGCGTTCATGAGGATAATGTCACAGCTTTGGTAAAAGTCCCGGGTGTTGGCAAAAAAACTGCCGAGCGGTTAATTATCGAACTGCGTGATAAGTTGGTTGCAGCGCCGGGCTCGGGGGCTGATCTGTTGAGTGGTCCGGTGGCAAGCCACGCGGATAAGCACGATCAGCGCGACGAAGCGGAAAGTGCCTTGATTAGCCTGGGCTACAAACCCACAGAGGCGGCTAAAATGGTGGCGACAGCGGCGCGGGCTAACGAGTCTGCCGGCGCGCAAGAGCTAATTCGACTCGCGCTTAAGCGTATCGCAAGCTAGGTATTTAGGATGATAGAAACCGACCGCCTTATTGCGCCTGAGCCTACCACCCGTGAAGAGCAGCTCGATCGCGCCATCCGACCCAAATCACTCGCTGAATATGTCGGCCAACCCGCCGTGCGCGAGCAGATGGAAATTTTTATTCAAGCGGCCAAAAAGCGCGGTGAATCGCTCGATCATACGTTAATATTTGGTCCGCCCGGGCTGGGTAAAACCACGCTTGCCAATATTATCGCTCAGGAGATGGGCGTATCCCTTAAAAGTACCTCGGGCCCGGTTCTGGAAAAAGCCGGCGATTTGGCTGCGCTTATGACGAATCTGGAGCCGGGCGATGTGCTGTTTATTGATGAAATCCATCGCTTAAGCCCGGTGGTCGAAGAAATCTTGTACCCGGCGATGGAAGATTTTCAGTTGGATATCGTGATTGGCGAGGGCCCGGCGGCGCGTTCTATTAAGCTTGATTTGCCGCCGTTTACCTTGGTGGGTGCCACGACCCGTGCCGGACTGTTGACCTCACCGCTGCGCGATCGGTTCGGCATTGTCCAGCGCCTAGAGTTTTACAATATTGCCGATTTAACTCATATTGTCGCCCGCTCGGCCAATCTGTTGGGCATGCCAACTGAGCCCGAGGGCGCGGCCGAGGTGGCCAAGCGCGCTCGCGGTACCCCGCGAATTGCCAACCGGTTGTTGCGTCGGGTAAGAGATTACGCTGAGATCAAAGCCGATGGTCAGGTGAGTGCACTGGTGGCCGACCAAGCGCTTAACATGCTTAAAGTGGATGCTCGCGGCTTTGATCATATGGATCGCCGTCTGCTGCTGGCAATGATGGATAATTTTTTGGGCGGCCCGGTGGGAATCGACGCACTTGCCGCCGCCATTAGCGAAGAGCGCGGCACTATTGAAGATGTGATTGAGCCCTACCTGATACAGCAGGGTTTTGTATCTCGCACACCTCGTGGCCGCATATTAACCGCGCTGGCCTACGAGCATTTTGGCATTGATGTGCCCGCGCGCCTGAGCGAGTCATCGTGAGCGAGGTAGCAAGTACGGGCGGGGCAAATGTACCTTTTGCAATACCGGTTCGTGTCTATATTGAGGACACGGATGCCGGAGGAATTGTCTACTACGTTAATTACCTCAAATTTATGGAGCGTAGTCGTACAGAATTTTTGCGCCAGTACGGTTATGATAAGCCTGCGATACTGGATGATGGCAGTTTGCTCGTCGTCCATCGGGCCGAGGTGAACTATCGCCGCTCGGCGCGGTTGGATGATTTACTAAGCGTAACAACCGAGGTTGATACATTGGCGCGCACCAATGTACTGTTTAAACAAGGTATTTACCGGGGGAACGAATTGCTGTGTGAAGGTCTAATTCGCATCGCGTGTGTTAACCCAGACACTATGCGCCCCTGCGCAATGCCGCCAGGGATGCGTGAGCAGCTGGCAACGGTTGCTTAAAAAATGACTGGTAATTGAAAATAACGGGAAGGTTTTGCCAATTGTAGGCGCAACCACGGAATCACTTTAAAGAGCAGAATGATTTATGCCAAATGAAGACTCGCTATCCATCTGGGGATTAATTGCTAACGCCAGCCTACTTGTGCAGCTGGTTATGGCGCTATTGTTTCTGGCATCAATAGTGTCTTGGGTCATGATTATTCAACGTGGCATGTATCAAAGGCGCGCGCGGGCAAAATTTCTATCATTTGAAAAACAGTTTTGGTCGGGCATCGATTTAAACCAGCTGTACCGCCAGAGCAATGGTCGCACCGGTAAAAACGCGGTCGACGGCGTTGAAAATATTTTTCGCGCCGGCTTTAAAGAGTTTACTCGGCTGCGCTCGCAGTCCAATGCCGATTCCGATGCGGTGATGGAAGCTTGTCAGCGAGCCATGCGGGTTGCGCTGGCCCGCGAGGAAGAAAAGTTAGAAGCAAACCTACCGTTTTTGGCAAGTGTTGCTTCGGTAAGCCCGTATGTCGGTTTGTTTGGTACCGTGTGGGGCATTATGAATTCGTTTCGTGGGCTTGCGAATGTCCATCAGGCGACCTTGGCAACGGTCGCGCCCGGTATTTCTGAGGCGCTAGTGGCAACCGCCATGGGGCTGTTTGCGGCGATTCCGGCCGTGTTGGCGTATAACCGTTACGCGGCGCGAGCAGAGTCAATGGAAAACAATTACCAAACGTTTGCCGAAGAGTTTTCGGCAATTTTGCACCGTCAGGTGCACAGCAAACAAGTTTCTTCCTGATTCTGAAAACCGGCAATAACAGGCAGCGAAATGGCAGCATTTGGCCCAAAAGTAAAAAAGAAGCCCATGGCAGAGATCAACGTCGTGCCCTATATCGACGTGATGTTGGTGCTGTTGGTGGTATTTATGGTGACCGCCCCGATGTTGATGCAAGGGGTGCAAGTTGACTTACCGCAGGCGCCGTCTTCTCCGATTGATGATAAAGAAGACGAGCCGCTCATTGTGTCGGTCGATAAAGCGGGCGAGTACTACATCGAGCTTGGCGGTGAGCCAAAGCAGGGCAAGCCTTTGGCTGATATTACGGCCATGGTGAGTAAGGTGTTGGGCGAAAAACCCAGCACACCCGTGTTGGTGTGGGGTGATCGCGAGGTAAGCTACGGTGTTGTGGTCTCGTTAATGACTGAACTGCAGGGGGCGGGTGCGCCTTCGGTAGGTTTGGTTACAGATCCACCTAAGTAACGGGCCCGCTTACCGTATGAATTGGCGTAGTTTGTATACTCTACCGGTGATTATTAGTGTTGGTCTGCACTTGATTTTGGTTCTGGCCGTGACGATTGGCTGGGAGTCGTCCACCATTGACCCCAAGCCACGTGTCTTCAAGCCTAATGTGGTGCAGGCTAAACTCGTCGAGCTTAAGGCGAAAGATACCGCCGAGCCTGCACAAAAAAAGACCAATGTGATCGATTTAACCAAAAAGCGTGAGCTGGAGCAGCAAAAGGCGGCAGCGGCGAAAAAAGCAAAAGAGGAGGCAGCGCGTAAAGCGCGGGTCCAGCGCGAGAAAAAAGCCAAGGCCGAGGCCGAGGCAGAGCGTAAACGCAAACTTGAGGAGCAGCGGCAGGCTGAAGCCGAGGCCAAGCGCCGGGCGGAGAAAGCCGCCAGAGAGAAGGCCGAGCGCGAGCGTCAAGAGCGCATTGCGCAAGAGCGGCTAGATGAGGCCATGCGCAAAGAAGAGCAGCAACACCAAGCCGAGCTTGCCGAAGCCCAGAGCCAAAGTTACGTGAATATGATCGCGGCGCGGATCGAGCAAAATTGGAGTCGCCCGCCCTCGGCTCGCCGTGGCATGCAGGTCGAGCTCTTGATACAGTTAGTGCCCACCGGTCAGGTCGTGAATGTGACGATCACCAAAAGCAGTGGTAACGCTGCTTTTGATCGCTCAGCCGAACAGGCGGTGCGGCGTATTGATCGCTTTACCGAGCTTAAAAATATGCAGCCCGAGCTGTTTGAACAAAATTTTCGCCAGTTAAGATTGGTCTTTAACCCCAAGGATTTACGATTGTGAGAAAACTACTAGCGCTCTTATTTTGTTGTTTTGTGTCGCCGGCATTTGCCCAGCTCACCATCGAGATTACCCAGGGGGTAGATAATCCTACCCGTATTGCGGTTGTACCTATGGGCTGGGGTGGTTCGTCGCCACTGCCCGAGGATGTCTCCGAAATCGTCTCGGCCGACTTGCAGCGCAGCGGTCAGTTTGATCCGGTGCCGCGCACCAGCATGTTGTCGTTTCCAACCAAGCCCGAAGATGTGTTCTACCGGGATTGGCGCGCGATGGGCGCCGAATACCTATTGGTAAGCAGCGCCGAGCAGCGCGGCGGCCGCTATTTTGTGCGCTACGATGTTTTTGATGTGCTGGCGCAGCGCAAGGTCATCAGTGCCGGTAAGGTTGATGGCAGCCCTGAGCAGCTGCGCGATATTGCCCACCATATCAGCGACAAAGTGTACGAAAAAATCACCGGCATCCGTGGGGCGTTTTCAACGCAAGTGCTTTATGTAGAGGCGTTTCAGCATGAGCAGAAGGCAGATAACTTTCGCTTAATGCTGGCCGATGCCGACGGCGCTCGCTCACGTTTGCTGTTAGAGTCCGACCAGCCGCTACTGTCGCCCACTTGGTCGCCCGATGGCCGTGAGATTGCCTATGTGTCGTTCGAGACCACACGCCCGGCAATTTTTATGCAAAACCTAGCCACTGGTCAGCGCGAGCAATTAACCAATTTTACCGGCCTAAACGGTGCGCCGGCTTTCTCGCCAGACGGCGATAAGCTGGCTATGGTACTGTCAAAGGACGGCAACCCCGAGATTTACACCCTTGATTTGCGCACCAGGCAGTTTACGCGGGTGACCAATCACTACGCGATCGACACCGAGCCGAGCTGGACAGCTGATGGCGAAGGGGTTGTTTTTACGTCAAATCGCGGTGGCAAGCCACAAATTTATAAAGTGACACTTGCCAGCGGGCGGGTAGAGCGCTTAACCTTCGATGGCGAGTACAATGCTCGCGGGCGAGTCTCGAAAGACGGAAAAACCCTAGTGATGGTTCATCAGCGTCAAGGCGTGTTTCACATCGCGGCGCAAGACCTGACCACGGGCACTTTACGGATTTTAACCGAGACAAACCTCGATGAATCGCCTACTATAGCGCCTAATGGGGCTATGTTGCTGTACGCGACACGGTTTGGGGGAAAGGGTATACTGGCAGCTGTTTCACTGGATGCCGGTACAAAGTATCGTTTGCCATCTAAGCAGGGAGATGTAAGGGAGCCTGCTTGGTCGCCATTTTTTAACTGATTGTTCAGTTTGCTCAAAAAATCAACAACTTGATCGGAGTTAATCATGATTACTAAAGCAATGAAGCAGGGTTTAAGTTTTGCATTTGTCATGGCTTTCCTTGTGGGCTGTTCTAGCACGGATACCAAAACCGACGAAGATGCGGCAGGTGCTGGTGCGAATGGCGGGGTAACCACCGGTACCGCCGATGGTGGCGCACTGGGTTCCAGCAATGGCATGGACGATGGCATGGAAGAGCTGGACAAAGTTATTTACTTTGATTTCGATCAGGCGGTACTTTTGCCTGCTGCGCGCTCATTGCTGCTGGCTCACTCAGAGCGTCTGCGCAACTCTGACGCGTCTGCTCGCTTAGAAGGTCACGCTGATGAGCGCGGTTCGCGCGAATACAACATGGCCTTGGGCGAGCGTCGTGCCAATGCTGTGCGCGACTTCTTGGTTCTGCAAGGCGTAAGCCGCTCTAACCTCGAAGTTATCAGCTACGGTGAAGAGCGTCCGCTGGCACTTGGCAGTGGCGAGTCTTCTTGGAGCAAAAACCGTCGCGTAGAAATCGACTACTAAGAGTCACTGCGTGATGAGAGCCCCTCTGTTAGTTACGGCCACACTGCTGGCCGTCGTTTCGACAGCACAGGCTCAGGTTCAAGTTACCGACTCCTCGCCGCAACCGGCGGCGGGGCGTTCGGTTAACGTTCCTGGTGCTCGTCAATCTACCCCTACGCCATCCGCTGGCAACCCTCAGGCCGAGCTGTTTTATCAGCTGCAAGCACTTCAGCAAGAAGTGATGAGCTTGCGTGGCTTAGTCGAGGAGCAAACGTTTGAGCTTAAGAAACTTAAGCAGCAGCGTATGGATGACTATCTCGACCTCGATCGGCGTATCAGTGCGCTAACGACCGGTTCGGCTGCAGCGAGTGGCGCTGCGACGTCCCCGCGCCCAACGTATGAGGCCTCTCCCAGCACGTCATTGTCACCCAGTGCTAGTAATGCTGGTGCAGGCGCAATGGCAGCAACCAGTGACTCGGGTGATGAGATTGCCGCTAAATCCGTGACATCGGCTGGCGCCTCGGAGTCTGAGGTGTACGGCGCTGCTTACGACTTGTTGCGTCAGCGAGAGGTAGACGCCTCTATTGCGGCTTTTAAAGATCATTTGGCGCGTTTCCCCAATGGTGAGTACACCGGCAACAGTTATTACTGGCTGGGCGAGATTTACCTGTTAAAAAACGATTTGCCATCCGCGCAGCAGTGGTTTAGCGACTTGTTACGCGAGTTTCCCGATAGCCGTAAGGTGCCAGATGCGCAGTTTAAGCTAGGTAAGGTGTATCACCTGCAGGGCCAGGACGGTCGGGCTAAAGAGCTCTTGAGTATTGTCGCGGCAAGCAACTCTGATGCCTCGCGTTTGGCCGAGCAATATTTAAAAGAAAATTTCTAAATTACGAGCCTCGATAGAGGCTCGCTCCCTTCTGCTTTGCATTTTTCTTTCCTCGTAACAGTTTGTTGTCTGCTGATGTTTTTAATCGCTCAGATCGTCTCGTCTGCCGTCTGGGTATTCTGAGGGTGCTACGCTTGTGTTCGCTTTAGGTTACTGATATTGTACTAGTACATGAATACAGAAGAGCAGCACTTAAACGCACTGATTGACTACTTGTTGCAGGCAGGTAGCTCTGATCGCCTGCGCAGCGTACTTGAGGGGTTGTTAACCCCCGCCGAGTTGCACGCTATTTCACAGCGTTTACAAATCACGCGTTTACTGAAGGCTGGTGTGTCACAGCGCGAGGTGGCTAAGCGGCTGGGCGTTGGTATCGCCACGGTTACCCGTGGTTCTAGAGCGTTACAGGCCGGCAAACTGGACAATATTTAGGGCGGTATTATGAAAAAGCCGAATAAAATCAATATTCCGCGCAAGCCACATTACGTGACGCTTGCGACTGAGTGTGATTTTTTTGAGTTGTTTAAAAAAATCGAGAAACGCTTTGAGCACTGTTTTTTGCTCGAATCACTGGGGGAAGAGAGCCATATATCGCGCTACTCACTGATTGGCTTTGACCCGTGTCAACTTTTTTCGGCGCGCGATAAGGCGTTAACCATTACCGAGCGCGATGGCAGCTCGGTGGATTACCCGAGTGATAATCCTTACTATTTGCTGCGCGATATCATGCCGCAGGATATTCTCTCGCGCGGTTACGCGGGCGGTTTGACCGGTTATATTGGCTACGATTGCATGAATTACTTCGAGCCCAGCATGAGTGTTCAGTCCAGCGAGTATTTCGATGCTTTTAAATTCGGTTTGTACAAAGACGGCCTGATCCTGGACAAGATGACGGCCGAAATTTTCTATTTTTACTACGACGATGATCGCCAGGAGCTGGTGCAAGAGCTTATCGAGCAGGATTACTCGGGCGATGGCCAGCTTAATATCACGCCCTTGGGCGACACTATGGATCGCGCCGGCCACGAGGCGGCCGTCGAGAAAGTTAAACAGGATATTATCGAAGGGAAGGTCTTTCAGTGTGAGGTAGGCTTTAAAACCGAGTTTAAGGTTGAGGGCGACACCATCAACGTCTATCAGTCGATGCGTGAGGTGAACCCTTCGCCGCAAATGTACTATTTAAAGTTTGGCGAGGAAAAAGTCATCGGCGCGAGCCCTGAGTTGTTGTTTCGCCTGCGTCAAGGTGAGATGGAAACCTACCCGCTGGCCGGTACCGCCGCCCGCGGCGCGACTGAAGCGGAAGACAAAATGCTGGCGCGCACCTTGCTGAACGATCCCAAAGAAATTGCCGAGCACAATATGATTGTGGACTTACACCGCAATGATATTGGCCGGGTGGCGCAGTTTGGCACGGTGAAAGTGCGCAACCTGATGGATATTAAGCGCTTTAGTCATGTGCAGCATATTTCCAGTGAGATAGTTGGCATTATGGCCGACTCCGAAGATATGTTCACGGCACTGGCCAGTAATTTTCCGGCCGGTACGCTCACCGGCGCGCCCAAAATAGAGGCCATGAAAATTATTGACGAATTAGAGCCGGATGGTCGCGGCCCATACGGTGGCGCTGTTGGACATTTTTCATTTAACGGCGATTGCACGTTTGCCATTCCGATTCGTACTTTGTTTGTTAGTGGTGAGCACGGTTATGTGCAAACCTGTGGCGGTAACGTTTACGACTCTAACGCGGCCGATGAATATCAAGAAATCCAGCGCAAATTTGCCGGCACAAAAAAGGTTCTGGATGCCTATAACCCCGCTGACAAGGAGGCGCGTGCTTGAAAGTCTTAATTGTTGATAACTACGACTCGTTTACCTACAACCTCTATCAGTATGTGGGTGAGGTATTAACGGCCGAAAAAAACGGTGGTCAAATTGATGATTTTACCATCAGTGTTAAACGTAATAACGAGATAACACTGGCTGACATTCGCGCGTGGGCCCCCGACCGGATTATCATTTCGCCGGGCCCTGGCTCGCCAGACGACAAAGCTTATTTTGGTGTTTGTGCGGATGTTATCCGTGAGTTGGGAAAGACTATACCATTGCTGGGTGTGTGCTTGGGGATGCAGGGCATTACCCATGTGTTTGGCGGTAAAGTCGTTAAAGCCGGGCTGCCGGTGCACGGCAAAACCAGTCCGATATTTCACGACAATAAAGGTGTGTTTTTGGGGGCGCCGCAAGGGCTTGAAATTATGCGGTACCACTCGCTGGTCGCCGATCCGGCGAGTTTGCCCGAGTGCCTTGAGTTAACGGCAGTGGTGGCGCCACTCGGAATCACCAGCCTGGCAGACGCGGTCCAAGCTGGTATTCCGCTGGAGATTATGGGGGCGCGTCACAAAGATTACCCCATTGAGGGTATACAGTTTCACCCCGAATCTTTCGCCACTGAGGGTGGTAAAGAGTTGTTGCGGCAGTTCTTGTTTGGCGGTCGACCTTAAGCGCAAAACGGGTTAAAAACGGATCAACGCGAACAACCTTCGCGTTGATCCGTTTTGTTAGTAGGCTCCTCGAATGTGTGCGGCTACGTCTTTTTGATAGAAGTCTCTTAGCTCGTCGTGTAGTGATTGGGGTAGAGGGGGCAGCTCGCTGACTTTGGCGTTTTCTTTTGCCTGTTCAGCACGGCTGGCGCCAGGGATGATGCTGGTGATCGCCGGTTGATCCAGAATCCAGCGCATGGCCATTTGTGCGGTTGAGTAACCCTCGGGAGTTTTGTCTTTGATCGCTTGGGCTAGCTCGACGCCTTTTTCAAACGGGATGCCTGCAAAGGTTTCGCCGACGTTAAACATTTGGCCGTCTTTGTTGAAGTTGCGATGATCGGTTTTATCAAACTGAGTGTTGGCATTAAATTTACCGCTTAGCAGGCCGCTGGCCAGTGGCAGGCGAGCGATAACGCCGATGTTTTTCTCTTGTGCCATGGGCAGTAATTCATCCAGCAGTTTTTGCCGAAATATATTAAAGATGACCTGCAGTGAGCTTAGGTCATCGTGTTGCGCGCACAATAACCCTTCTTCTACGGTCTCGACGCTCGCGCCAAAAAACTGGATATGCTGCTCTTGTTGCACAGTGCGCAGCCAGTCAAAAATTTCTCCCCGCGCCATCACTGCTGTGGGAATGCAGTGCAGCTGAATTAAGTCGATGCAGTCGGTTTGTAGTCGATCTTGTGCGCGCTTTAGGCTGTCGCGCAGGTCGGTGAGTGAGTAGCCGTCGGGATAGGTTCCACCCGCGCGCCCATATTTAGTGGCGATAATAGGCTTGGGGTTAGCCTGAGCAAAATGTTCACCAACGAAGCGCTCGCTAGCGCCATCGCCGTACACATCGGCGGTATCAAAAAAGTTAATGCCGCTGTCGAGCGCGGCGCTCAGAATATCCTCGACGGTGGGGTGGTCGATGGGGCCGAAATCTCCCCCTAGCTGCCAGCAGCCTAAACCAACCTCGCTGATATTAAAGCCGGTGTTGCCGAGTGTGCGTGTTTTCATGGGCGCTCCCTGTGGTGTTGTTTGTTTTTTGAGTGTGCGGTGCCTAGGGGTAGGGCTCCAACCGCTAGGGGCACTATGCTAGCACGTGACTTTGCTGTCCGGCGGCCCGTTAACACTCCTGAACAGTTAGTCCGTTAGGCAGGCGGGGTCGAAGGTATATTTGCCTGCCAGCCAATCGGCTACTTCGGCGCTCATGCCGCTGTCGTCCGCCAGTTGAGAATAATGCTCGGATAAGTGGGCGCGCTGTTCCGGCGTTAGCTTGCCGAGGCCCTCGGCCGAAAAGCGCGCGGCGTCCTCTTGTAGTGCGGCGCGCAATACGGGGGGGCAAAGCTGCTCCAGAAGTTCATTAAACAATTGGACGGGCTGGTAGTTGGCGCTTGCATAGGCGCGGGGCAGGCTCGCGAGTGCCAGCTTAGACAAGTTGAATTGGTTCATGGGGTTGACTGCGTGACCGGCGAGCAAGTCGCCAATGTCGGCGCGATCGCGGCTAAAAGGTTTAAGGTATAGGTGCTTTGATTTTATCGCGCCATCGTTGACCGGGTAGTTGTCCCATAGAAAGGGGCGGCGCTGTAAGCGCTCGGCGACATCGCCCAGGTGTGAGCGCGTAAAGTGGTCAGTGCAGACCTTGGGGCCGGTCCAAAAGATATCGATGGCGGGGTCAAGCGAGCTGCCCAGGGTTTCCCAGTAGTCTTTAGGGCGAGCTCCAAACACCTTCTCTAACGTGGGGTCATCGCTGTAATAGGTGGGGCAGAGTATGACTTTAGACGCACTGGTGAGCGCTGCGGCACGATGGGCAAGCTCGGTCTGAATCGCCGCGAGTTGTGGCGTGTCGCCGCGCATATCGTCGAACAAAAGGGCGAGTATGTCCGGCTGCAGCTCGTTAATGCGTGTTACTTTGGTGTCTAAGCTGGCGCCATCTGTACGCCCTTGGGGGCCGCATAAGTCCAGTGGGCTTAGGCCCAGGCCAAATTTGACGCCTGTTGCTCGGTAGTGCTGTCTAAGGCTGTTTAGGGCTCGCCAGTCGTGGGGTGACCAGTCTTGGCGCCACTGGCTGCGCAGGCGAGAGTCGCCTTTGGGGGCATATAGATAATAGTCGTAACCGGTTTGCCTTAAAAAGCTGGCCAGTTCGGTGCGTTGTTGCCAGCTCCAGCTGCGGCCGAAAAAACCTTCTATTACACCGAGCGGAATGCGCTTTGCCATGATCCTGCCTTAAGGTCGGGTGAGTGTGGCTGGCCCTTGCGAGGGACTATTTAGGTTGCCAGCTTAATTCAGCTGGCGTGTGGGATAAAGCGCTAATGGCGGGTTGTTCTCGATGGGGTCAGATTGACATAAAGGCCCTGTATGCCTATGATAGCCGCCTTTTTGCACCGCACTACATCTGTGTTTGCCCGGTAGTATTTGGGCGCTCGCCGAGCAGGGTAAGTCCCTGAGCTGCCAAGGTTTATTTTGTTGACGTTACGCACCGTTTTGGCGCGTAAATGGTGGTCTGTAGAGCGCGGTGTGTTATTTAAATAGACCTGAACAGAGGATGCGGACCGCACATGTCTAGCCGTACCGAACTGACTGCTTGGCAGGCCCTTGAAGCACACGCTCGCGATATGCAAAACAAGCATATGAGCGATTTGTTTGACGAAGATGACCTGCGATTTGCCAAATTTTCCCTCAAGTCCCCTAATATCCTGCTCGATTACTCCAAAAACCTGATTACCGAAGACACGCGTAAAGCCTTGATTGACCTCGCCGAGGCCTGCGATGTGGAATCTTTGCGCGATAAAATGTTTGCCGGTGAGAAGATCAACCGCACCGAGGATCGTGCCGTATTGCACGTAGCGTTGCGCGATCGCACTGGTGAGCCGTTAGAGGCCGACGGCGACGATGTTCGAGCTCAAGTAAAACATGAGCTGGAGCGGATGCGCTCTTTGGTGGCACAGGTCCGTGGTGGCGATTGGCGTGGCTATACCGGTAAACCCATGACCGATGTCGTGAGCATCGGTATTGGCGGCTCAAACCTGGGTCCGTTGATGGTGACCGAGGCCCTGAGTGGCTACAGTGATGGCAGTTTAAATGTTCACTATGTCTCCAATATTGACGGCTTCCAGATCGCCCAGACGCTGCGTGATCTGGACCCCGAGACAACGTTATTTGTGGTTGCCTCTAAAACCTTTACCACCTTAGAGACCATGACCAACGCCAGCTCGGCAGAAACCTGGTTTTTGGATAAAGCCAAAGATAAAAGCTTTATTAATCGCCACTTTATTGCCGTCTCGTCCAATCGCCCCAAAGCGATGGAGTTTGGCGTCGCGGAAGAAAACATCTTTGATATGTGGGACTGGGTAGGCGGCCGCTTCTCATTGTGGTCCGCCATTGGCTTGCCGATTGCGCTGAACCTGGGGATGGAGATCTTTGAAGAGCTGCTGGAAGGCGCCTTTGAAATGGATCAGCACTTTTTAACGGAGCCACTATCTAAAAATGCGCCCGTTATGTTGGCGTTGATGGGGGTTTGGAACAATAACTTCCTGGGCCGTAAGGCGCACGCATTGCTGCCGTATGATCAGTGCTTGCACCGCTTGCCTGCCTATATGCAGCAAGCCGAGATGGAAAGTAACGGTAAAAGTGTTAACTGGTCTGGCGAGCGTATTGATTACTCCAGCGTCCCGTTGATTTGGGGTGAGGTTGGCATTAATGGCCAGCACGCTTTTTATCAGTGTCTGCATCAGGGTACGCAAATTGTACCGGCCGACTTTATTGGTTCAGTCGAGCCTACGGTGGCGGTTAAAGGTCATCACGACGCCTTGATGGCCAACTTCTTCGCGCAATCCGAAGCGATGATGCGCGGCATTAGTGCCGATCAAGTACGCGAAGAGCTAAGTGCCAAAGGCATGGGTTCAGAGCGTATTGAAGAAATCGTGAACCATAAAGTGCACGAGGGTAACCGCCCGACGAATACTATTTTGCTGCAAAAAGTGGATGCTCGCTCGCTGGGCTCGCTGATTGCGATGTATGAGCACAAAATTTTCGTACAGGGCATTATCTGGGAGGTGCACTCATTTGATCAGTGGGGTGTCGAACTGGGTAAAGTGTTGGCAAACGGCATTTTGGCGGAACTGGCGCCGGACGCTGAAGTTGGCGCCGGACATGATGCCTCGACCCGCAATCTGATAGAATACTACAAGAAAGCCCGATAACGGGCTCTGCTCAGCGCAGGACAAATGGGTGTCTAGACTCACCCGCGAAGACGATGCCCCGGATGCCTGATGGCCGGGGGGTCGTTTTGTTGTTTCTGTGCTGAGGCCCTAAAGCCGCATTAGAGCGAAAAGCCGAGCGGCCTCACCGCGAAAGTGGTGAAAACGAGAGAGAGCGACACATTACAGCCATAAACCCTGCATAGACCGGCTATCCCGTCTGTGCGGCAGTCTGTATTCCTAAGCATACGATGACTAATGGTAACAAAATGACCGATAGCAAAATTGCTGCAATTACCGACCGTATTATTGAGCGCAGCCGCGGCACGCGCGAGGCTTACCTAGCCAAAGTTGAGCGTGGCCGGGCCAACGGTCCCGCTCGTAAAGGCTTGTCTTGCGGCAACCTAGCACATGGCTTTGCCGCCTGCGGCACCTCCGATAAAGAAGCGTTAGCCGAGGGCGACGCCCCCAACCTTGGGGTTATTTCCTCTTACAATGAAATGCTATCGGCTCACGAGCCTTATGGCACTTACTTAGAGCCTATCAAAAAGTCTGCCCACGAAGCGGGTATGACCGCTCAGTTTGCCGGTGGCGTACCGGCTATGTGTGACGGTGTGACTCAGGGCCGCGATGGCATGGATTTGTCATTGTTTAGCCGCGATGTCATCGCCATGTCGACCGCCATTGCGCTATCTCACGATATGTTTGATGGCGCCATGTGTTTGGGTATCTGTGACAAAATTGTGCCGGGTTTAACCATTGGCGCGCTGTCTTTTGGTCAGTTGCCGGTTATTTTTATACCCGCCGGCCCTATGACGCCGGGTTTGCCAAATGCCGAGAAAGTACGTGTGCGCCAATTGTTTGCCGAGGGCAAGGTAGGTCGTAAAGAATTACTTGAGGCCGAAAGCGCCTCGTACCACAGTGCGGGCACCTGTACCTTTTACGGCACCGCCAACAGCAACCAAATGCTGATGGAGATTATGGGGCTACATTTGCCCGGTAGCTCATTTGTTAATCCGGGTACGCCACTGCGTGATGCCTTAACCGATGCAGCGGTTAAACAACTGGCGGCGATCACTTCTCGGGGTACCTATACACCGATGGCTGAAGTCGTTAGCGAAAAAACCATTGTTAACGGTATGGTTGGTCTGTTGGCTACGGGCGGCTCTACTAATCACGCGATACATATTATGGCGATGGCCCGGGCAGCGGGTGTTATTGTCAATTGGCAGGACTTGTCTGATCTGTCTGATGCGGTGCCTTTGATGTGCCGTATTTACCCCAACGGCCTGGCCGACATTAATCGCTTTCAAGCGGTTGGTGGTATGGGTTATCTAATGCGCGAGCTGCGCGCGGAAGGCATTTTGCACGATGATGTTAAAACGGTGATGGGCGAGGGCGGTTTGTCCCATTACACCCAAGAGCCATTCTTGGATGGCGGTAAGTTGGTGTGGCGCGATGCGCCGCAAAACAGCCTTGATGACGGCGTGTTGCGCCCTGCGAAAAGTGCGTTCAGCCCCACTGGCGGCATGAAACTGCTGACGGGCAACCTGGGGCGCTGCGTGATTAAAGTGTCGGCCGTCAAGCCCGAGCACCGCAAAGTAAAAGCTCCGGCGATTGTGTTTGAAACCCAAGACGCACTGCAACAAGCGTTTAAAGCCGGTGAGTTGGATAAAGATTTTGTTGCGGTCGTGCGCTTTCAGGGCCCCAAGGCCTGTGGCATGCCCGAGCTACACAAACTCACCCCACCGTTGGGTGTATTGCAAGATCGGGGCTACAAAGTAGCGCTGGTGACGGACGGCCGTATGTCGGGCGCCTCGGGTAAAATTCCCGCCGCTATTCACCTAACGCCCGAGGCGTTAGATCAAGGTCCCATCGGCTTGGTGCGCGATGGCGACATCGTGGAGGTTGATGCCGAAAGTGGCATTTTGCAGTTGCATGTCGATGAGCAAGAGTTAGCTAAGCGTGAACACGCTGAGCCCGACTTAGACCAAAGTCACGAAGGAATGGGTCGTGAACTCTTTGCACCGCTGCGACAAACCGTAGGTGCTGCCGAAGAAGGCGCCACCGTTTTTCGCTGGTAAGTTTAGGCAACGCATAACCATATTTGATAGATAGGATTCATCCATGCAGAAACCTTTTGATTTTGTCATTTTTGGCGGCGCGGGCGATTTGGCCTTGCGCAAGTTGATTCCGGCCTGGTATCGGGCCTATCGCGATGGGCAAATGCCTGAAGGTTCGCGTATTTTTGGCACCATGCGTAAAGCCGAGCAAGCAGAGAATTACCGCGCGATGGTACGCGAAGCCGCTTTTAACTATCTGCGTGACGACGAAATCGACAACGAGACTTGGAACAAGTTTGAAGCCTGCGTGTTTGGGGTGTTTATTAACATCACCGAGCGAGACGAGCACTGGGATGCTCTGGCCAAAACCTTACAAGAAGGTAATGAAGAGCGTATCTTTTACATGGCAACGCCGCCGGCGGTATTTTCGGCCTGCTGTAAAAATATCTCCGACTCGGGCATGATCAACAAAACCTCGCGAGTCGTGGTCGAAAAGCCTCTAGGTTACAACGGCGAGTCGGCCGAGAAGATTAACGCTGATATTGCGCAGTACTTTGAAGAAGACGCTATTTTCCGTATTGATCATTATCTCGGTAAAGAGACGGTACAAAACCTACTGGCGCTGCGTTTTACCAATTGTATTTTTGAGCACCTGTGGGACTCTAAATCCATTGATCACGTAGAAATTAGCATCTCCGAAACAGTCGGCCTGGAAGGTCGCGCCAGTTTTTACGACGATGCTGGTGCACTGCGCGATATGGTGCAAAACCATTTAATGCAGTTGTTGTGTTTGGTGGCCATGGAGCCCCCGAGCAAACTTAACGCCGACAGCATTCGCGCTGAAAAGCTCAAAGTGTTGGATGCCCTACGCCCCCTAACGGGTGATGATGTGGCGGCAAATACCGTGCGTGGTCAGTATGTGGCTGGTGAGTCTGGCGGCAAGCAAGTGCCGGGTTATCTTGATGAGCTGGGTAAAGACAGCAACACCGAGACCTTTGTCGCAATTCGTGCGCATATCGATAACTGGCGCTGGTCCCATGTGCCGTTCTATCTGCGTACTGGCAAGCGCTTAAAGCAGCGCTGTGCGGAAATCATTATTCAGTACAAAACCGTCACACACCACATTTATCCTGATTCAGCCGGCGCGATGATTCCTAATCGCCTCGTGATTCAGTTGCAGCCCGATGAGCGAGTGCAAATGATTGTGACCTCCAATAACCTGGAGAAACACGAAGCGGATTTAGTACCGAGTGTACTGAACCTAAATCTCACCGATAACTACGACAAATTTTACTCGGACGCATACAAACGCTTGATGTTAGATGCGGCGGCCAATAATCCGGCACTGTTTATTCACCGCAACGAGGTGGATGCCGCATGGGGCTGGATCGATCCGATCATCGACGCGTGGCAACGCCCGGAGAATAAACCTCAGCCGTATCCGGCGGGTAGCTGGGGGCCTCAGGCTGCGATGGATTTGTTGGGCGAAGATGGCCGCTGTTGGTTTAACGTCGGTGAGAATATCAAAGGTCAAGAGTAAGGAATTGCGACATGGCTGTAGTTGAACGTTTTTATGATACGCGCGAAGCGATGATCGATGCCGTTTTTGAGCACACGATTGAGGCGCTGACAGAGGCCTTGGCCGATGGCGATGCTGCCAGCTTTTTAGTCTCTGGCGGTAGCTCGCCGGCGCCGATATACAAGCGCTTATCCGAGGCGGATGTAGCGTGGAATAAAATTAAAGTTGCTTTGGTTGATGAGCGTTGGGTTGACTTCGATCACGATAAAAGCAACGAAGCTTTTATCGTAAAAACCTTACTGCAAAATAACGCTGCCAACGCTAAGTTGATCGGTATGAAAAATACCGCTGCAACGGCCGCTGATGGCCTGGCGCAGTGTGAAGCATCCTACCAAACCCTGCCGACACCGTTTGATGTAACGGTGTTGGGTATGGGGCCCGACGGCCACACCGCATCTTGGTTTCCCCACGCAAAGGGTTTAGATGAAGCCTTAAGTAGCGATGCCTTATGCAGTGCTATTACCGCCCGAAAAAGTGAGGTGACTGGCGACTGTGTTGAGCGCATGACACTGTCGTTGGCGGGTGTCGCTAACAGTAAGCATGTGTTGTTGTTGATCTCTGGCGATGAAAAGCTGGCGACCTACCGCGAGGCTTTGGCGGGCGGCGATGTGGCGGATATGCCGGTACGGGCCATCCTAGAACAAGACAAAGTACCAGTGACGGTTTACTGGGCACCTTAATTATTTGCTAACGAACAAACGAGGACATTTACGTGGGTCTATCCATTGATGAGATTGTAAAAGTAGCGCCGGTTGTGCCGGTTATGGTGGTGGAAAATCTAGAGGACGCTGTTCCTTTGGCCCAGGCTCTGTACAACGGTGGCTTGAAAGTATTGGAAATCACTCTGCGCACTCCTGTCGCGCTGGACGCAATCAGCGCAATGGTCAAAGCCTTGCCAGAAGATGCTGTGATTGGCTCGGGCACAGTGGTTACGCCTGAAGATTTACAGGCCTCAGTGGATGCCGGCGCTAAGTTTATGGTTAGCCCGGGTACCACACCTGCGTTAATTGAAGCGGCAAAAAAGTGTAATGTTCCTTTGCTGCCCGGTATCGCAACCCCATCTGAAGCCATGAACCTATACACCCAAGGGTTTACTCACCTGAAGTTCTTTCCCGCCGAATCAGCCGGCGGTGTGAGTATGGTTAAGTCAATTGGGGGCCCGCTGCCGCAAATTACCTTTTGCCCCACGGGCGGCATTAACTTAGAAAAAGCACCAAGCTATTTGGCGTTGCCCAACGTTGCTTGCGTGGGCGGAACGTGGATGGCGCCCAAAAATCTTATCGCCGAGAAAAAATGGCAAGAGATTGAGACGTTGGCGCGCGAGGCGGCAAGCTTAGAACGCTAAAAGTTACGCGAGTAAGGTGTGCCGCCGATAGTTGCGATGCGTGTACACACGACAGGTGCTTAGCGCCGAGAAGATTAGGTTATTAGCCCCGTTCATGGAGCGGGTAAAATTTATAGGAGAGGCATAAATGACAATTCGAGTGGCTATTAATGGTTACGGGCGCATTGGTCGCAATGTACTGCGGGCGTTGTACGAGTCTGGTTATCGCGATCGGATTCAAGTGGTTGCAGTGAATGATTTGGGTGATGCCGAGCTGAATGCACATCTGACCAAATACGACTCTGTTCATGGTCGTTTTCCTGGTGAAGTCCACGTTGATGGCGACAAAATGGTCGTTAACGGCGATGAGATTCAAATTACCGCCGAACGTAATCCAGCTGACTTGCCTTGGGGCAAGCTTAATGTGGATGTGGTTTACGAGTGTACCGGTATCTTTACCAGCCGAGAGAAAGCTAAATCGCACCTGGAAGCCGGCGCGAAAAAAGTTATTATCTCTGCCCCTGGTACCGATGTTGATGCCACCGTTGTGTACGGCGTAAACGACAGCATCTTAAAGGCGACCGACGAGATTATCTCTAACGCCTCTTGTACCACTAACTGCTTGGCGCCGGTGGCGAAAGTATTGAACGATAAGTTTGGCATTGAGCAGGGCTCAATGACCACTATCCACGCTTACACCAACGACCAGCACTTGAGCGATGTGTTCCACAAAGACATCTACCGTGCTCGCTCTGCCACGCAATCTATGATCCCGACCTCTACTGGCGCGGCGCGCGCTGTGGGCTTGGTGTTGCCAGAACTGGATGGCAAATTGGACGGTATGTCCGTGCGTGTTCCTACCATCAATGTGTCCTTGGTTGACTTGAATGTACTGGTAAAAACTGACGTGACCGTTGAGGATGTTAACGCGGCCATGAAAGAAGCCGCGGAAAACGAGATGCCTGGCGTGTTGGTGTATAACGATGAGCCGTTGGTTTCTATCGATTTTAACCACATCCCCGCGTCATCCAACTTTGACTCTAAGCAGACCAAAGTGATGGGCACTCGCTGGGTTAAAATTATGTCTTGGTATGACAACGAGTGGGGCTTCTCCAACCGCATGCTGGATAACACCATTGCACTGATGAACGCTAAATAAGCGAGAGATACTATGTTACGCCGTACAAAAATCGTCAGTACACTGGGGCCAGCGTCAGAGTCGGAAGAAGTACTAGAGAAGCTGATTCTTGCCGGAGTCAACGTGGTGAGGTTAAATTTCTCTCACGGTTCTCCGGAAGATCACAAAGGGCGTGCGGAAGCCGTGCGCCGCTTGGCCAGCAAGCACAACCGTTACGTTGCGGTACTGGGTGACCTGCAAGGGCCTAAAATCCGCATCGCTCGCTTTGCCAATGGTCCGATTCGCTTGGCAATTGGCGATAAGTTTGTTTTGGATGCTTCGCTTGAACGCGATGCCGGCACTCAAGAAAGCGTTGGTATCGACTACAAAGAGCTGCCAAACGATTGTGTCGCCGGCGATAAATTGTTGTTGGATGACGGTCGTGTGGTTTTGGACGTCGACAAGATTGAAGGTACTAAGGTTTTTTGCACTACCAGTGTTGCCGGACCTTTGTCGAACAATAAAGGTATTAACCGTCAAGGCGGTGGCTTAACCGCTCCGGCTTTGACGGAAAAAGACTTTGCCGATATCAAAACCGCCGCCGAGATCGATGTTGATTATCTTGCGGTATCCTTCCCGCGCAGCGCCGATGATATGAACACCGCGCGCAAGCTGTTGGAAGAAGCTGGCGGCAAAGCGGGTTTGGTGTCTAAAATCGAGCGCGCAGAAGCCGTGGCTGATGACAAGATACTGGATGAAATTATTGCCGCCAGTGACGCGGTGATGGTTGCCCGAGGTGATTTGGGTGTCGAGATTGGCGATGCGGCACTGATTGGTGTGCAAAAACGCATTATTGCCCGCTCGCGCGCGCAGAATAAAGTGGTTATTACCGCGACTCAGATGATGGAGTCGATGATTAACAGCCCTTTGCCAACTCGCGCCGAAGTGTTCGATGTGGCTAACGCGGTACTGGATGGTACGGATGCGGTGATGCTCTCTGCCGAAACCGCGGCTGGTAACTTTCCGGTTGAAACGGTAGAGGCGATGGCTCGCGTTATTGTGGGGGCTGAACAGCACCCGCAGGCGAGCTACGATTCTTACCGTTTAAATGAATCGTTTGGCACCATCGATGAGTCTATTGCCTTGGCGGCCATGTACACGGCAAACCACTTGCCGGGTGTGAAGGCTATTATCGCGTTGACCGAGTCTGGCACCACGCCTCGCTTGATGTCTCGGGTCGGGTCACAGCTGCCAATTTTTGCATTTTCGCGTCATATTGCCACGCAGCGTCGCGTTGCCTTGTATCGCGGTGTGCGTCCGGTGCCGTTTGAAAGCGTAAGTGCGCCTTCTAGTGCCGATTACGTGCGTGCCATGAATATCCTGAAAGATAATGGTGTTTTGGCGGATGGCGATATGGTTATTATCACCGGTGGTGATACCGATCAGCTCGGCGGTACAAATGCGATGAAGATTCTTAAAGTCGGTGAATGACCCGCGGAATCTTTAGAGCAACAAAACGGCAGCTTCGGCTGCCGTTTTTTTTGCTCTGATGCAAAGCGCGACAGCGTAGATGGTGTAACATCACAAACGCAATACTGCACCCGGAGGATATATGAAAACATTGATTTTAGCGCTGGGGCTGGCGCTGTGCTGCACCGCGCAGGCGAGCTCGCCTGGTAATCCTATTGAGTTGGACGGGATGTGGCAGCAGGGTGCCGTGTTGCGCGGCCGTGTGCCGGTTGGTGCCCAGCTGCAACTTGATGACACCGCTGTGATGGTCGGGGAAGCGGGCGAGTTTGTGTTTGGTTTGGGGCGCGATGCCGCCGCTAGCGCCCAACTCACGCTAGTGCTGCCAGACGGCGAGGTGAGAAAGACGACCTACAAAGTTGCGCCAAAAGAGTATCAAATTCAAAAAATTGAAGGAGTGCCGCAAAAAACCGTTACGCCGTCGGCCGCGCAGCAAGAGCGCTCTCGTAAAGAGGCCGCTAAAGTATGGCAGGCGCGGCAAGAGCGCGGTGTGGCAACTGATTTTACGCAGGACTTTAAATGGCCGCTGACTGGCCCCATTACTGGGGTATACGGCTCGCAACGAGTTTATAACGGTGAGCCGCGTCGCCCTCACTACGGGGTCGATATTGCCGCGCCGACGGGTACACCGGTAAGTGCGCCGGCAGCGGGTAAGGTGACGTTAGCTGAGCCGGATCTGTTTTTCTCTGGCGGCACCTTGATAATTGATCACGGGCACGGATTGTCGTCGACCTTTATCCACTTATCTAAGGTTGTTGTAGCGGTTGGCCAACGGGTCGAGCAGGGCGATGTGATAGCCCACGTCGGGGCCACTGGTCGAGCCACTGGCCCGCACTTAGATTGGCGGATGAACTGGCTCAACCAGCGAGTCGATCCAACCACACTTGTGGGGCCAATGCCGGCTCCAGATGCTGCCGGTTCGCCGTGAAGACAGCGGCGTCACGGCAGTGTAATATAGCGCCCCCACACATTACTGATTTTTGCCGCCACCCACAGGGTAAGGCAGAGGCTAGGTAACAAAATGATCGACAAAAAGCTACTCAGTATATTGGTGTGTCCGGTGAGCAAAGCTGAACTGGACTATCAAGCCGATAAAAATGAATTAGTTTGCTGGAGCTCCGGGCTGGCATACCCTGTTCGGGACGGTATTCCGGTCATGCTAGAAAGTGAGGCAAGGCGCCTTTCTGACGAAGAAAAACAGCAACACAAACACCGCTGATACCGGCGAAATCGCACCACAATTACGAATACTGCACAACAACGACTTGAACCGACGGATACCCTATGAAAAGCGCTGAAATTCGCGACGCCTTTTTACACTACTTTGAATCAAAGCAGCACACCATCGTCCCTAGCAGCTCTTTAGTGCCGGGCAATGACCCGACCTTGCTGTTTACCAATGCCGGGATGGTGCAGTTTAAAGACGTTTTTCTCGGCTCAGATCCACGTCATTACAGCCGCGCGACCAGCTCGCAGCGTTGTGTGCGTGCCGGTGGCAAACACAATGATTTAGAAAACGTCGGCTATACCGCGCGCCACCATACTTTTTTTGAAATGCTCGGCAACTTTAGCTTTGGCGACTATTTTAAGCGCGATGCCATTCATTATGCGTGGGAGTTTTTGACGGGTGTCCTTAAGCTGCCCGAAGAGCGTCTGTGGATTACAGTGCATATCTCGGATGATGAGGCGGCGGATATTTGGCTAAAAGAAGTCGGCGTGAGCGCCGAGCGTTTTTCGCGTTTGGATGAAGATAACTTTTGGCAAATGGGCGATACCGGGCCCTGCGGCCCCAGCTCTGAAATATTTTACGATCATGGTGCCGATGTGCCCGGCGGCCCTCCAGGCAGTGAAAACGACGACCTGGACCGTTACATCGAAATTTGGAACTTGGTGTTTATGCAGTACGAGCGCCAAACCGATGGCGAGCTCAGACCGCTACCAAACCCTTCAATCGATACCGGTATGGGGTTAGAGCGTATCGCCGCCGTGATGCAGGGAGTGCACACTAATTACGAGATTGACCTGTTTCAGCATCTGTTAAAAGCCGCCGCTAAAGCCACCGGATCGCAGGATTTGGAAAATAAATCCTTGCGTGTGATCGCCGATCACATCCGCTCAAGTAGCTTTTTAATTAGCGACGGTGTTTTACCGTCTAATGAAGGTCGCGGCTATGTGTTGCGCCGCATTATTCGCCGCGCGGTGCGTCATGGTCACCAGTTGGGCCAAGAGGGCGCATTCTTTTACTCGCTGGTTGCCGCATTGGCCGAGGTCATGGGAGATGCCTACCCGGAGTTAATCGAGCGCGAGGCGCAAATAGCCAAAGTCCTGCTGGCCGAAGAAGAGCAGTTTGCTAAGACCCTCGATAAAGGCATGACAGTTTTAGAGTCTGCCTTGGCGGAGCTTAACGGAACTGAAATCCCCGGCGATGTTGTGTTTACCCTTTACGACACCTACGGCTTCCCCGTTGACTTGACCGCTGATATTGCCCGCGAGCGCAACCTGACAATCGACCAAGACGGCTATGAAAGCGCGATGACCCAGCAGCGCGAGCGGGCACGGGCCGCCGGGCAATTTAAAGTTGATTACACCCAAGCCGCGCTCGACTTGCCGGCTACCGAGTTTACCGGTTATACCGAGCTGGCCGGTGACAGCCGAGTGCTGGCCGTCTTGCGTGACGGGGCGACGGTAGAGCGCGCGATTGCCGGCGATAACGTTGCGTTAGTGCTCGATCAAACCCCGTTTTACGCCGAGTCCGGTGGACAGGCGGGCGATAGTGGTTATCTTGAGGCCGGTAGCGTGCGCTTTGAGGTCCGCGATTGTATTAAACAGGGTGGTAATTTTTTACATATTGGCCGGGTGTTACACGGTGAAATCACACCTGACGATGTGCTGCAGGGCCAGGTGAACGCCGATGTCCGTACCGCAACCGCATTGAATCACTCGGCAACGCATCTATTACACGCGGCGCTGCGTACCCTATTAGGAGAGCACGTGACGCAAAAAGGCTCGCTGGTTGACTCCGAGCGCTTGCGGTTCGATTTTTCGCATTTTGAAGGTGTCACACCCGCTGAGCTGAAGGCGATTGAAGCCCTGGTTAACGATCAGATTCGTGCCAATACAGCGGTTAAAACTGAGCTTTGTGATATGGAAACCGCCAAAGAGCGTGGCGCTATGGCACTGTTTGGCGAGAAGTACGGTAGTGAAGTTCGTGTACTGACCATGGGTGATGGTTTTTCGGTCGAGTTGTGTGGCGGAACCCACGTGGCTCGTACCGGGGATATTGGCCTGATGCGTATTACGAGCGAGTCGGGCATCGCCTCTGGTGTACGTCGGCTGGAGGCCGTTACTGGCCGTACCGCACTGGCGTTATTCGATCAGCTTGATGAGCGTCTGCAACACGCCGCCAGCATTATTAAGGCCAGCCCCGAGAATCTGGTGGATAAGCTCGAACAGCTTGCGCTGCAAAACCGCAAACTGGAGAAAGATCTAGCGGGCTTAAAGACCAAGCTGGCAACCGCGGGCAGCCGCGACTTAGTTGCCGAGGCCACCGAGGTCGAAGGCATTAAGGTGCTCGCGGTAAAACTGGAAGGTGCGGATGCTAAATCCCTGCGTGACAGTGTCGATCAAATGAAAAACAAGCTCGGCTCGTCAGTGGTTTTATTGGCCTGTGTGGAAGAGGGCAAGATTGCTCTGGTCGCGGGCGTCAGTAAAGACGTTACCACACGTATTAAGGCCGGGGATTTGATGCGTCACGTTGCCGCAATGGTCGGTGGTAAGGGCGGTGGCCGCCCAGACATGGCGCAAGGTGGCGGTACTGACACAGCGGCACTGGATGGCGCGTTAGCGTCTGTTGCCGACTGGGTGAAGGGCGCACTTTGAGTGTAAATAATTGTATAACAGTGCAACAAACTGATTAACAACTGTCTTAGTTTGGTGTTTAATTGCCGCCTTTTGCGCAAGCCTGTCGCGAACGGTGTTAATTAACCGAGAAATATGAGGAATAGGCCGGGAATGAGCTTATTGGTACAGAAATACGGTGGTACCTCGGTAGGCACCGTAGAGCGAATTGAGGCGGTGGCTGACAAAATTGCTGGGTTTCGCGCCGACGGTCACGATATGGTGATTGTGGTGTCGGCCATGAGTGGTGAGACAAACCGTTTGATTGCGTTGGCAAATGCGATCCAGCCAGCCCCCGACCCCCGGGAAATGGACGTGTTGGTCTCGACTGGCGAGCAAGTCACAATTGCTCTGCTGTGTATGGCGCTTAAAAAGCGTGGCTGGGATGCGCGTTCTTATACCGGTACACAAGTTAAGATTTTAACCGACAACTCCCACACCAAAGCGCGTATTCAGTCGATTGACGATGGCAATATGCGCGCGGATCTGGCCGCGGGCCGGGTAGTGGTGGTGGCCGGTTTTCAGGGTGTGGACGAGCAAGGCAATATTACGACGCTAGGTCGCGGCGGCTCGGACACCACAGGTGTCGCTTTGGCGGCGGCGTTAAAAGCTGATGAATGCCAAATTTATACCGACGTTGACGGCGTTTACACCACCGATCCGCGCGTGGTTGAAAAAGCGCGACGACTGGAAAAAATTACGTTCGAAGAAATGCTGGAAATGGCGAGTCAAGGCTCTAAAGTCTTGCAGATTCGCTCAGTGGAGTTTGCCGGCAAGTACAACGTCCCGCTGCGGGTTTTGTCTAGTTTTAAAGACGGGCCGGGAACCTTGATTACCCTCGATGAGGATGAGAACACTATGGAACAACCTGTTGTCTCTGGTATCGCCTTTAACCGCGATGAAGCAAAAGTTACCTTGGCGGGCATTCCCGATACCCCGGGGGTTGCGTCTAAAATATTGGCGCCGGTTGGCAAAGCCAACATTGAAGTTGATGTGATTGTCCAAAATGTGGCGGCCGACAACACCACAGACTTGACCTTTACGGTGAACAAAGCTGATATGCACAAAACCGTAGCGGTGCTTGCCGACGTAGCTAAAGATATAGGTGCACGTGAGGTCATCAGCGATGATGCGATCGCCAAAATATCTATTGTTGGGGTTGGTATGCGTTCGCACGCCGGTGTTGCCTCAACCATGTTTACAGCTCTGGCAGAAGAGGGCATTAATATCCAGATGATCACGACTTCTGAAATCAAGATCACCGTGATTATTAGTGAAAAGTATCTCGAGTTGGCTGTGCGCAGTTTGCACAGCGCCTTCGGCTTGGACGCCGAAGCGGTACAGGCGTAACACAGCTTCTGTTCTGTGCGTAAGCCTGCACCACAAAAGACGGATGTTTGGGGTTTGAGAAAACCTTTTTGGGGGCAACTCCCCTTTTTGCGAAAAATGGTCAATACTGTCAGTAACGGACATTAAAGTTCGGACCTGCAATATGGCATTAGGTACGCAAGCGGGGGTTAACTTATGGCGGCAGTGGAGAGAGGAATCCGGCCGCAGAACAGGATGGAAATAAGGAGTAGGTTATGTTGATTTTGACCCGCCGTATTGGCGAAACCTTGATGGTTGGTGATGAAGTCACTGTCACTGTACTGGGTGTAAAAGGCAACCAAGTCCGCATTGGTGTCAACGCGCCAAAAGATATCGCGGTACATCGCGAGGAAATTTATCAGCGCATTCAGCGCGAAAAGCAAAATCAGGAAGACGGCTTAGCATAGTGTCCTCCGGCGACATATAGTATGTCCGATAAACGGCAACTTTTAAGTTGCCGTTTTTTTATGGGTTGTATCAATTTTATTCAAGCCGCTTGAATCATCACCAGAAGAGCACTTTTTTTGCCTGCGATGACTCACAACCCTTTGAATTTCTGTGGAATATGGTATTATGCCGCCCCAGTTGAGCGAAGCCAGAAGCGTGTGTTTACGCTTAATTGACACGGAGAGGTGGCCGAGTGGCCGAAGGCGCTCCCCTGCTAAGGGAGTATACCTTGATCGGTATCGAGGGTTCGAATCCCTCCCTCTCCGCCATACAGTAAAAGCCGCCGGACGCTGAATAGCACCGGCGGCTTTTTTATGCACTAAAGGTCAACGGGAGGAGTTCGAACCCAATAAGAGGGTTCGACCCATTGCCGGGAGCAATGGGAACCGACCAGCGGGAGCCCGCAGGGCAAAGCGCATGGAGTGCGCTTTGGTTTATCCCTCCCTCTCCGCCATACAGTAAAAGCCGCCGGACGCTGAAATAGCACCGACGGCTTTTTTATGCACTAAAGGTCAACGGGAGGCGTTCGAACCCAATAAGAGGGTTCGACCCATTGCCGGGAGCAATGGGAACCGACCAGCGGGAGCCCGCAGGGCAAAGCGCATGGCGTGCGCTTTGGTTTATCCCTCCCTCTCCGCCATACAGTAAAAGCCGCCGGACGCTGAAATAGCACCGGCGGCTTTTTTATGCACTAAAGGTCAACGGGAGGCGTTCGAACCCAATAAGAGGGTTCGACCCATTGCCGGGAGCAATGGGAACCGACCAGTGGGAGCCTGCAGGGCAAAGCGCATGGAGTGCGCTTTGGTTTATCCCTCCCTCTCCGCCATACAGTAAAAGCCGCCGGACGCTGAATAGCACCGGCGGCTTTTTTATGTCTAAAGGTTGGAGAGCTGCTTGTTGCCCCTGGCAGCGGCTCCTGCCTGTATCGCTCCTCGCAGCACGGTGGCGGGACCACGTGTGCCAGAAAGGCCTCAGGAGGTCGGTTAGAGGCTTTAAGTTCTCTTCGGCTCGGGGTGGTGTTTGCCGCGTGTCGAAACTCTGAGGCTGTGTTTTGTCGAGCGCTGTCAAACTTAATTAACAGGTTGCTAAATTGGTAACCAAAATGCCGCTGAACCGCCTAATTTTTCGTCTTATTCAGTATTTTTAGAGGTTTCTGACGACACCTTTTATCAAATGTTTTATTTAGTCGTCCTGCGTCACAAAATTGGTAGTTAATTCGGTTTACAAATTGGTGTGTGTTGCGCTACTGTCAGCTCACTATTTGGTAAGCGCAGCGCGGTTGCGCTTAGAGTGTGCTTATCAAATAAGGCGACCAAGTGGTGGGTTAAAGCTAATTAAGCGTGGTGATCTCGCCTGAATTCTTTGGTTACGCCGTGCGAGCAATCGCGTTGTGCGAGAGTTCGCTGCCTGACACGCTTGGGCGCACAGTTAAGCTGACTTGAAAAAACTAATAAATCAAGCTCACGCACGATCACAAACTGTGGCTTTGTCGTTTCTTTTTCGCAGTCAGTGGTTTCTTAGTGCCGGATACGAGTGAAAACCTTTGTGGTGTGCTCGTATGTAGTTGCGGCAATACTTATAAAAACACAGTAGGAGATTATGTCCATGAATAAATATATTCGCGTGCCTGGAAAATTAACGTTGTTGGCGGCACTTTTGGCGGTTTCCCATTTCGCCGTTAGTTTTGCCGCTGAGCCTGTGGCAGTAAGTGCTTCTGATAACGACGGAAATACACCGGATAATACCCTCGATAATGACTTTTCTACCCGTTGGTCCGCGGACGGGGATGGTCAGTGGATACAGTTTGACTTAGGCTCTGTTGTTAACGTCGAATCGCTTGATGTCGCGTTCTATAAGGGCGATCAGCGCACCTCAACTATTGATATTCAAACCTCAACCGATGCCAGTAGTTGGGAAAGCGTGTTCTACGGCGATCAGGTAGCGAGTACCGCGACGCAGCAGAACATTGATGTGGAAGATTCTGAGGCGAGCTACGTAAGAATCGTCGGTTATGGCAATACATCCAATAGTTGGAACAGCATTACCGAAGTCGATATTAACAGTTCAGAGATTAGCAGTAGCTCATCCAGTCAATCTTCTAGTAGTAGTTCTGCGGGATCAGTGGGGGCCTCGGCAAGCTCTGATGATGGCAACGTCGCCAGCAATGTATTGGATAACGACCTAGATACTCGCTGGTCGGCTAATGGCAGCGGCGAGTGGTTGCAGTTGGATTTAGGCCGTGTGCAACAAGTTGGCAGTGTCAATATCGCGTTCTATAAAGGTGACCAACGTACTTCATCGTTTGATATTCAAGTCAGTACCGATGGCTCAGATTGGGATACGCTTATCTCCGGCGCCACCAGCTCGGGTTTTGGCACGTCTCTGGAATCGTTTACTGTCTCAGAGACAGATGCACGTTATGTCCGTTATGTCGGCTACGGTAATAGTGCAAACGATTGGAATTCGCTAACGGAAATGAGTGTGAGTGCAGACGCTGATGAGACAAGCAGTTCGTCTTCTAGCTCTAGCACGGCATCGTCATCCAGCAGCTCTTCTTCTGTTGACAATAGCTCCTCGTCGAGCTCGTCGGCGCCTTGGGAAGGGGGTGGTAACACTTATACCGCATCGCCTGACGATGTTGCCGATGTGCTGGCAGGTGCCTCCGGTGGCGACGAGATTATCGTTACCGGCTCGGGTGAAATGTCTCTTAAAAACCTGAGCTTTAATTCGCCGGTGCTGATTCGTGCGGCATCGATTGGTGGTACTACCCTGACTAATGCTACGATCGACAACAGCAATAACATCATTGTGCAAGGTTTTGTGTTTGGACCTAACGACGAAAGCACTTACCTGAAAATTGTTAACTCCACCAATATTCAGGTTTTGCGTAATACCTTTGACCACACCGATGTGATGAACAGTCAAACCGCGATTGTTACTACCCAAGCCAGCGAATACATCTCGATCGGCTACAACGAATTTCGCGGTAAAAACCAAATGTTTACCTCCGAAGGTTACAAGCTGACCGGCAGTTACATCAAAACCCAGTTTGATGACCCGCTTATGACAAAGCATTTGCATGTTTACCGCAACCACTTTAAAGATATTTATCCCTATGTTCCCGATGGCACCACACCCACCGGTGATTCGGATCGAGAAGTTATGGCGATGGGTATCGCGGATTCGCAAGACGTAGTGACTAACAACGTTGTGGAATATAACCTGTTTGAAAACTGTGACGGTGAGAATGAAATTATCACCGTTAAAACTTCAAATAATATATTTCGCTACAACACTTTTAAAAACTCTATGGGTTCGCTGTCGTTCCGTTTAGGCTCCGATAACGAGGCGTACGGCAACTACTTTTATGGTGAAGGCGCGAGCGCGAACTGGGATGATGATAACTATCAAACCGGTGGTATTCGTGTATACGGTTCTGGTCACCTGATTTACGACAACTACATGGAAGGCCTGACCGGTATTAGCTGGCGCCGCCCGATCCTGATTGACTCCGGTGATACCTCTGACAGTACCGGCGCCGATAGCCATGAGACGCCAAGTAACCTTTCGGTATACGACAACACCATTGTTGATAGTGTAGGTGGTGGTATTCACATCGGTAGCGATAACTACGGCAATATGCCTTACAACATTAGCGTTGATAATAATCTTGTGGTGGGCAGCGAGGGTATTTTGTTTAACAATTACGCCAATGATTCATCTAACACCTGGTCTGGCAACCGGGCATACGCCACAGGCGCTGCCGCGACCGTTGGTGGCGGCTCACTTAGCTCTTCTGAAGTGGCGGTGCTTTCTGGCGCGCCTAGCATCAGTGCGCCGACAAAGCTAACGGCAAGCGATGTAGGTCCTGCTGCGCCTTAGGCCAGGGTGCTAGTGTGTTAATGAGGCCGGCCTTATTTTCGGGCCGGTTTTATCGCTTCAGGCGAGGGGGTAAAAACTCAGAGGGTTAAGCACAGTGATGTTTACATAAAAAAAGCCCCAATGAAGGGGCTTTTATCGATGCGTATCGCCAGTGTCGCGCTTAGCTGTTTAATTGCTTAAATGTACGAATCGTTTTGTTGAACTCTTCGGCGTAGTCCTTGAGTTCGGTTTCGGCACTGCGCAATTCATTTGAGCTAAGCTTGGCGCAGCTTAAGTAAGATTCGGTGGCGCGCACGTAAGCTTTTACTTCGTTGTTGGTTTTAACCATTTGTGCGGTTACCGCTGTCGTTGGATCCGGGATCGCAGGGCGGTTTTGTGGCTTGTCGCACGCTTGAGTGCTGGCAGCGGCAAAAACGGTTAGCAGACTAGCGGCAATAAGAGCTTTTTTCATAACAGTATCCATCATGGTAAGGTCGATAACGCGGTCCCTGTGACCGCCTTTTACGAGGGTGGGCTGTTGTTCTTGTTGCAACAGTGTGACCCGGTTCACATTTCTGTGGGGCTATTCTGCCACTGCTTTGCGCTTCTGGAAATATCTTTCACTAATCAATTTGTTATGGTTTTGGCGCAAATCTAAACATTCAGTTATTTCCGGATGGTATATAAGCATCTTTTTCTTATTCTTTATCGGTATTATGGCGTTAGCGGATGAAGTATCTGCCGTCACCGAAATATTGCCGGAGATTTGACGCCGGACGAAACGTTTGCGATGGGGTTTGGGGGGATCTTTTTGGGGGAAGACATCACCGGATCGCTGATCTATCCGGTGATGTCAGGTGTAAAACCGCTACCTTTTAGAGTTTCGCGAGTGTTTCCAGCTGCTCGCGTAAAGTGGCCAACGAGGCGTCAATGTCTTCGAGCTTTTGCTGCTCTTTGGCTACGACCTCTGCGGGGGCTTTGTCGACAAATTTAGGGTTTTGCAGTTTGCCAGCGGTGCGCTCGTGATCTTTCGCCAGGCGATCGATCTCTTTGTTTAGCCGTGCGCGCTCGGCGTCCACGTCAATCAAGCCGGCCATGGGCACCAAAATTTCCAGTTTACCCACCAATGCGGTGGCCGATGCGGGGGCCTCGGCGTCAGTTGCGAGCCACTCGATAGATTCTAGGTTGGCGAGCTTTTGCAGGTATTGGCGGTTGTTGTCTAGCAAACGTTGATCGTTGTCGCTGCCGTGCTGCATAAACAGGGGGATGTGCTTGCCGGGGGCGATATTCATCTCGCCGCGAATGGTCCGAATACCCACAATCACGCCTTTTAACCACTCGATATCGGCGCTCGCCGATGGGTCGACTTTATCGTTGTCGGCAGCGGGGTAGGCGGCCAGCATGATGGTCTCGCCGGTGGCGCCGGTTAGGGGCTTAATACGCTGCCAAATCTCTTCGGTAATAAACGGGATCAGTGGGTGCGCTAGGCGTAAGGTAGCCTCTAGCACGCGAATCAAGGTGCGGCGGGTGCCTTTTTTCTGCGCGTCACTGGCGTTCTCGTCCCATAAAATCGGTTTGGATAATTCTAAATACCAGTCGCAGTATTCGTTCCAAAAAAACTCGTAGAACGCCTGAGTGGCAAGGTCTAAACGGTAGCTGTCTAATGCCTCTGTAACGGCTTGCTCGGCTTGTTGCAAACGACTGGTAATCCAGCGGTCGGCCAGTGACAGTTCAAAGTTGCCGCTGTTGTCTTGATCGCAGTCCTCGCCTTCGGTGTTCATTAGCACGTAACGGGTGGCGTTCCACATTTTGTTGCAAAAGTTGCGGTAGCCTTCTACCCGGCCCATATCGAATTTAATATCGCGGCCGGTTGATGCTAGTGAGCAAAACGTCATGCGCAACGCGTCGGTGCCGAACGACTCAATACCATCGGGAAACTCTTTGCGGGTCTGTTTTTCGATTTTGGCGGCGTCTTTTGGCCGCATTAAGCCGGTAGTGCGCTTTTGTACCAAGGTATCTAAATCAATGCCGTCGATGATATCCAGTGGGTCTAAAACATTGCCCTTGGATTTGCTCATCTTCTGGCCCTGAGAGTCGCGCACCAAACCGTGGACGTACACGGTTTTAAATGGCACTTGCGCTTTGTCGTGCTCGTCTTTAACCAAGTGCATGGTCATCATAATCATCCGGGCAACCCAGAAGAAAATAATGTCAAAGCCCGTTACCAGCAGATCGGTGGGGTGGAATTTTTTCAAAAATTCCGTTTGCTCGGGCCAGCCCAAGGTCGAGAAGGTCCAGAGCCCAGAGCTAAACCAAGTGTCCAGTACGTCGTTATCTTGCTTAAGCACGACTGACTCGGCTAATTGGTGTTTGCTGCGCACTTCGGCTTCATCGCGGCCGACGTAGACTTTGCCGGTTTCGTCGTACCAGGCGGGAATGCGGTGACCCCACCATAGCTGACGAGAGATACACCAATCTTGAATGTCGCGCATCCACGAGAAGTACATGTTTTCGTACTGTTTGGGCACAAACTGAATGTCGCCATCTTCGACCGCTTTAATAGCGGGCTCGGCCAAAGGCTTAGTGCTAACGTACCACTGATCGGTCAGCCAGGGCTCAATTACCACGCCCGAACGATCGCCGCGCGGTACCTTAAGAGCGTGATCGTCTATTTTTTCCAGTAGACCAGCAGCTTCTAAGTCGGCGACGATTTGCTTGCGCGCCACATAGCGGTCCATGCCTGCGTAAGCGGTGGGCAGAGTGGTGTCCACTTGATCGTTGCTGCTGCCATCCATGTTAAAGACTTGGGCGGCAGCAAGAATCGCGGCGCTTTCGTCCAATACGTTGATCAGTGCCATGCCGTGGCGCTTGCCGACCTCGTAGTCGTTAAAGTCGTGTGCCGGGGTAATCTTGACGCAGCCGGTGCCGAATTCTCGCTCGACATAATCATCGGCCACGATCGGAATGCGGCGGCCTACTAGCGGTAGCTCAATCTCTTTACCAATTAACGACGCATAGCGCTCGTCTTCGGGGTGCACGGCAACGGCGGTATCGCCCAGCATCGTTTCGGGGCGCGTTGTGGCAACCACCAAATAGCCTTTGCCTTCGGCGGTGGTGGCGCCATCGGCGAGCGGGTAGCGCAGGTGCCACATAAAACCTTTTTCATCGTGATTTTCGACTTCAACATCCGAGATGGCAGTGTGCAGTTTTGGGTCCCAGTTAACCAAACGTTTGCCGCGGTAGATCAGGCCGTCGTCGTATAGGCGTACAAATGCTTCTTTAACAGCATCGGACAAGCCATCGTCCATGGTAAAGCGCTCGCGAGACCAATCGAGTGACGAGCCAAGCCGGCGCAGCTGCCGGGTGATATTGCCCCCGGATTGCTCTTTCCACTGCCAGACTTTCTCCAAGAATTTTTCGCGACCCAGATCGTGGCGGCTAACGCCTTCGGCGGCCAGTTGCCGCTCGACTACCATTTGCGTGGCGATACCGGCGTGGTCGGTACCCATTTGCCACAAAGTGTCGTCACCGCGCATGCGGTGATAGCGAATCATGGCATCCATCACGGCGTTGTTAAAACCGTGGCCCATGTGCAAGTTGCCAGTGACATTGGGCGGCGGAATCATAATACTGTAGGCGTTATCCCCGCCTTGGGGTTTAAAGTAGCCGCGCTCTTCCCAAGTTTGATACCAACTTTGCTCGATGGCTTGGGGCTGATAGGTTTTATCCATGGATGTCACTGCCTTTGATCATTGCTGGGCGCCATCTTTGGGGCGCGCTTTCGGTCGAAAGGGCGCAATTATAACGGGTTTGGCGGCACAAGTAGAGCGCCACAGACGCGTCCCGGTAGGGTGGCGTTAATGGCGCTTGATTTGACGCATTTGATAGGGGACAGTAAGTCTACCAACAGGGAGGCAGATGAGAATCTCATGATAAAACTAGTCTTTGCGGGCGATGTGATTACTGGCTTTGAGCGCAGCCAGGTTATAAGTCAGCTGGCCAAGCTGCTTAAGCGCGATGAAACGCAGATACGCCGTATGCTGTTTAGCGGTAAAGCGGTGGTTGTTAAGAAAGTCGCGACCGACGAGGAGGCCTACAAATGGCGTAAAGCCTTTGCCAACGCCGGCGCGGTGTTAATGGTGTCAGCCGGAGATCAAGAGCCGGCCGACACAGCGCCAGATGATGAATCAGTCGCGGCAGGGCACTCACCTAAGCCCGCGGCGGTCGAGCCGGGTATTGCGGTCGACGAGTCGCTTGACGAAAACGCCGCCGACGCCAACGATAGCGCCGTGACGGGGGCGGTTGCTGAAGAGCCCACGTTAGCATCTGAGGCGAGCCGCAGCCCGGGTATTCGGCGACGTAACAAAGTGTATGTGCTGCTGGGTGCGCTGGTACTGGTGGCCATTGCTTTGACGGTGTTTGTGCTATGGATTAGCCGACCCTTGTGGCAGGGCGCTCAGCTGGATGATCAGCAACAGCGGTGGGCCGAGGCACTGGCTTCGCCCGATACTTACGCGCTGGCCCATGTGGATGTCGCACGAGCCGTACAGCTGGAGGGGTTGGCGGGGACTCAGGCCGATTTGCCCTCACCGGTATCCGGGGATGACGATTTTTGGCAATCGTTGGCCCGCGCAGGTATTGATGTGCGTAAGCAGATCGCGCATATGTGGCTTGCGGGTACCCACAGTGCAAAGCATACCGGCGCGGTGATAGTGCTGTCGGGGGTGTTTTCACCGGACAAGGTTAAAAGCTGGCTGGGCGAGCGCTACACCATTGAGAGTGAGTCGGAAGAGGGGCTAATGTTTCGTACCTCCCGCGCTAACGCCTGCGATGCTGGCACCACGATGCGGGCGGTGATCGGCGCTGACCGTATCATCGTGGGTGATCCGGCCAGCGTTGAGCAACTGCAAATGCGCCTTGAGCAAAAAGCCCCGGCCAGCCAATCGCTACAGCGCTGGCAAGAGGTGAGTGCCAATCAGTTGGCCTCACTGGCGGTGTTTATTCCCGAAAACATTGGCGAGGCCGCCGGTGGCATGAGTGGCATGATGCTAAAAAGTGTGGGTGCTGCGGCGCAGCCCGCCGAGGGTTTATATCTTGATTTAGAGCCGGTGGCGGTGCCCCCCGGGGTTGAGTTGCGCACCCAGGTGTTTAGTCAGGATGCCGAATTTATTAACAACAGCTATCAAGCTTTTGACGAGCGTATTGCCGAGTGGCGTGCTGAGGCTAAAAAAAACTGGCCCGAGGTTGCTGGGCTGTATGATCGCCTTGAGGTTACCCGCAGTGACGATAGCGTGGGCGCAACGGTCTTTTTTGATCGTCACCTGCAGCGCGATGTGAGCCGTTGGGTCAGTTCTATTTTCTCGGGAATGTTATCGTCACCGGGCGAGGCGCCCACCGAGGAGCAATTAGAATCAAATCCGCCCGTGTTTACCAATGTGGCTAGCGCCGAGGTTAAGCCCTACGCAAGCTATAGCGACTTTCACAATAGCTTTTTTACACCGACGGCGGAGACGGGCCCTTTTGCCATTGCGGTAGAGTCGCTAACCCTCAACGATCAACAACAGCTGGAGATCGCCCTAAAAACACTCGCGTATAACTTACCTAATGCACCCACCCGAGGCTCAGCGGCAAGCATGACGTTAGTCGATGTGCTGGATGCGCAGGGGCAGTCGCTACTGCCAACCGTTGAGTGTGGTGAGGATAAAAACCTGGCGCCCTCAGAAATTGGCTCAAGTATGACGTCGACCGCTTTTGTGGATGGTGAGCAAGTGACCTATACCTCGACTCAGGGAAGTAAAGCGATCGCGCTCGATACGGGCGTAAGCGCCAGTGATGTTGCCGAAGTGAAGGGGTATATCGATTATCGACAAGTAAACGCCATCGAGAAGATTGTGTTACAGCAGCCGCTTGCGGGGCAGGTCATCGAACGCAACGGCTTGATGGTGCGCTTTATGGACGCTGGTAAACACGCGCTGCAGTATCGTTATAGTGGCGAGGTCGATAATTTATTGCATGTGGCGGCGTTAAATAAAGACGGCAAAGCCTTGTCATCCGGTAGCGCAATGTGGGGCGGCACGCTTATTGGCAGTGGTAAAACCGCATCGGTCGATTATCACGGAGAGGTCGATCGTATTGAGGTGGTAATCGCCAAAAACGCCGAGGTGAAGCGTTATCCCGTTAGTATTAATACGGTCTGGCCAGCCGTTAACAATAGTTTGTTTGGTGCAAAAGCGTTACCGCTTGCAGATCCCGATGCAGTCCAAAAAGCCTTAAAAGCGACGCAACCCCCGTCAGTCACCTACAGTTGGCAAAAGCCGGTGTTAGAGACGGTTGCGGGCCCGGCAACGCTCGCTTTTCAAAGTTTGGAGTTTGATGACCGCTTTGGTATGAACATTAGCTTTAGTGCGTATCTGTCCAACGGTGTGCCATTAGTGGGCGCACTGGGGGCAGGGGCGGTGCGTTTAACAGCGTTAGAGTTTGCCAACAGTGAACCGCAAGCGTTGGCTAACACGGTGTACTTTCCGTTTGTACACGACGGTGGCTATTGGATGAACGGTGAGTATCAACCCGACGAGCAAAAACCCTGGATTAAAGGCGATGCGACGTTCCGTGATCGTGACACCAAAGTGACCTCACCCGAGCGCATACAAGGGGAGTTGCTACTCAATGTGCCCGACGCTTCTCATGTTGAAGAGTTTGCATTTGAGATTGGTGCAACCTGGCAAGATGAAGGCTTAAGTCTGCAAGTTACCGAGTTTAATCCGCGTGAAGTTATATTGAGTTTTAACGGCAATGTGAGTCGTGTGGTCGCCGTGCGCGCTAAGCGTAATGGTGAGCTGGTGAGCGATCCCGCAAAAATGCGTAATATGTTTGGCGAGGCGGGGATTGTACTTGCGCTTAACGATCGTCCCGATACGCTTGAGTTGGAGCTGGCTGATTCATTGACGACTGAGCGCTATCCGTTTGAGGTTAATTTGGCTGAAGTTGCCGCGCCGTAGTTAGGCGTTACTCGCAACATTAAGCGCACGAAAAAGCCGGGGCATAGCCCTGGCTTTTTCGTGCGCGCTACCCTGACATGGTTTTTGTCAGGGTGTCGATTTAGGCGTTAACGTGTAACTCTTCGTTTAACTGCACGCTAGATTTGTTGGTTAAACATTCAATACGACCGGACATAGAGTTGCGACGGAAAAGTAAATCGGATTTGCCGGCTAAGTCGCGCGCTTTGGCAACATCCACTTCCTTGCCGCTGTCGTCAAGTACGGCAACTTTAGTGCCGGCGGTGATGTACAAGCCGGACTCAACTGTACAGCGATCGCCCAGTGGAATGCCGGTGCCAGCGTTGGCGCCCAGCAGGCACTCTTTGCCCAGGCTGATAACGATATTGCCGCCACCCGACAAGGTGCCCATGGTTGAGCTGCCGCCGCCCAAGTCAGAACCCGCCCCGACAAATACACCCGCCGAGATACGGCCTTCAATCATACCGGGACCATCGGTGCCGGCGTTAAAGTTAACAAAACCTTCGTGCATGATGGTGGTGCCTTCGCCCAGGTAGGCGCCTAAGCGCACGCGCGCAGTGTGGGCGATACGCACGCCGGCCGGCACCACATAGTTGGTCATTTTGGGGAATTTATCCACGCATGCTACGTCCAAAAGCTCGCCGTTAAGGCGCGCTTGTAACTGTCGCGCGGGGAGCTCAGCCAAATCGATGGCGCCTTGATTGGTCCAGGCGACATTGGCCAGCACGCCAAACAAACCGGTGAGGTTGGTGCCGTGAGGTTTTACTAAACGGTGCGACAACAAGTGCAGCTTTAAATAACCCTCGGGTACGCTGGTGGGCGCTTCGTCGGCGGCGAGTAACGTGGCGACCAGCGGACGCTCACTGCTGGCAAGAGACTCGGCAATGGCAGCTTGCTCGGCATCACCGGCCGCGCTGAGTGCTTTTGCGAGCTCAGCGGCCTGTTGCTTGTTTAACGCTAACGCCTGATTGCCGTCTTCATAACCTACTGTTTGGCTAATGGCCTGTGCTGTGGCGTCGCTGGGGTTAAGCAGTGGTGCAGGGTAAAACACCTCAAGCCATTCGCCTTTTTGGTTTTGGGTGCCGACACCGAGGCCGAGGCTGTAGAGTTTGCTCATGTGTAATCCTGTTTTGCGGTTATCAAAAGTCGTAAAATGTTGTGTTAGCTAAAAACGGCAGCGTATTGTTCGGCTTTAAAGCCTACCTGAGTCGTGCCTTCGGCTTCTAATACGGGCCGTTTAATGATGGTCGGGTTGGCGACTATTAATGCCGGAGCTTGGTTGAGGTCAAAAATACGAGTTTTGTCGTCCTCGCTAAAGCTCTTCCACGTGGTGGAGCGCTTATTGATAAGGGCATCGATCCCCAGGGCATCAATCCATTGCAGCACTTTTGCCTCACTGAGGCCGTCGCTGCGGAAGTCGTGAAATTGGTAATCGGGCACGTTTGTCGCTAACCATTGCCGCGCTTTTTTCACCGTGTCGCAGTTTTTAATGCCGTATAGGGTTGGCTGCATCGCTCGCTCCGCGCAAAAGCGGCCATAATAACAAATCTGTTTGGGTTTAGGGCTTTTGCACTTGCTTTGGGTGTTTACGCGCTGGGTAACAGGCGCGGCAAATCCCGCACACTAAACCGTTACAGCCGCGTGCGCTGCAGTGTTCGCGGCCGTAGTAGATAATTTGCAAGTGCAGCTTATTCCAGCTCTCTTTGGGGAATAAACGTTTTAAGTCTTTCTCAGTTTGCACCACATTTTTGCCGTTGGTTAGCCCCCAGCGCTGCGCTAAGCGGTGTATGTGGGTGTCGACCGGAAACGCAGGCACCCCAAACGCTTGGCTCATAACCACACTGGCAGTTTTGTGGCCTACTCCGGGCAGGGTTTCTAACGCGGCCATATCGGCGGGCACTTGGCCGTCGAATTCATCCA
Organism: Gilvimarinus japonicus; assembly: GCF_042847215.1. Classification (GTDB taxonomy): domain Bacteria; phylum Pseudomonadota; class Gammaproteobacteria; order Pseudomonadales; family Cellvibrionaceae; genus Gilvimarinus; species Gilvimarinus japonicus. Next base: position 2,355,843 of record NZ_AP031500.1, on the reverse strand, counting down.
CGAGCCTTTGGGACAATACCGAAATGGCTTTGGACTTTTGCGGCGATAGACCACAGGGGCGAATCACCGCTTTGATCTCCTCGATAGGCACTTTTGCCATGTCGTGTGGGTTGTCGGCCAGTTGCCACAGTGCCGGGGTAATTTGATTGACCCGCGCGTCGGTACACTGGGCGGATAGCAACACCGCGATCAGTAAGCTATAGGCGTCAAAGTGATCCAGCGGGATAGGCGTAGTGGGGTAGAGCTCATCCAGTGTTTGCTGAATAAGCGCGACCCGTTCGGCTTTTTTGAGGTTTACCGCAGCGGTTGGTGGCGTGTTTAGCTCACTCATGGTTAAAGGCTTTTTACAAAGTGGCGAATGCGGTGGGCCGCATCGATACATTCGGCCTCGGTGGCGACCAGTGCCATACGCACATAGTACTCTGCCGGGTTGCCCGTGTCGGTATCGCGGGCTAAATAGGCGCCTGGCAGTACGGTAATGTTTTGTTCGGCAAATAAGCGCTGGGCAAATTCCTCGCCCAAAATAGGCAGCTTGGGCCACAGGTAAAAGCCAGCCTCGGGGCGCTCGACGTCCAGACAACCATCTAAGATATTTAGCACCGCGTCAAACTTTGCCCGATACGCATCGCGGTTGGCCAGTACATGATTCTCATCTTGCCAGGCGGCAACGCTCGCCAGTTGTGTCGGCACTGGCATCGCGCAGCCATGGTAGGTGCGATACTGCAAAAACTTGCCGAGAATATCCGCATCGCCGGCGACAAAACCCGAGCGCAGGCCGGGCAAGTTAGAGCGCTTGGATAAACTGTGAAACACCACGCAGCGGCGGTAGTTATTGCGGCCCATATCGCTACAAGCTTCGAGCAAGCCGGCGGGCGCTTGGTTCTCGTGTTGGTATAGCTCGCTGTAGCATTCATCAGAGGCAATCACAAAATCGTAGCGATCGGCGAGTTTAATCAGTTGTTGGAGCTGCGCTGAGCTCATCACCGCCCCGGTGGGGTTGCCGGGCGAGCACAAGTATAAAAGCTGACATTGTTGCCAAACACTGGCCGGAACCTCAGCAAAATCGGGAATAAAATGATTGGCCGCGCTGCAGTTTAAAAAATGTGGTGTGGCGCCAGCCAGAAAAGCGGCCCCTTCATAAATTTGATAAAAAGGATTGGGGCACACCACCAGCGGGTCGCTGGCGCTGCGGTCGATCACGGCCTGTGCAAAGGCAAATAGTGCTTCGCGGGTGCCGTTAACGGGGAGCACCTGAGTTTCGGGGTCAAGCTTTTGGCATAAGTTAAAGCGCTGGTCAGCCCAACGCGCAATGGCCTTGCGCAGCTCTGGTAATCCTTTTGTGGCCGGGTAGTTGGCCAGCCGATCGAGGTTGTCGCTTAAAGCGCGCAGCACAAAGGCGGGCGGCAAGTGTTTTGGTTCGCCAATAGACAGGGCAATATGCTCGAGCGATTGCGGCGGGGTGATACCGGCTTTGAGGGCCGCGAGCTTTTCAAAGGGGTAGGGGTGTAATTGGTTTAAATCGTTATTCATGTGAAGTCGTCAGTGCGTTTGATCGGCAATGCTATGAATCTGTGGCATCGGCTTAAAAATATTTCTATAAAAGTTGCGGCGGCTTAAAAGCCCGCCGCACGGTCGACGCGGTCGTCTAGCTGCCGGCAAATTTCATCTTGCAGGCGCTGACACAGCGTGGGGTCAGAAAGTGGTTGGCCGTTGTTGTCGGTAATGTAAAACATATCCTCGACGCGCTCGCCCAAGGTGGCAATTTTGGCGTTTTGTAAGTGGAGCTCAAAGTCGATAAAGACTCGAGCGATGCACGCCAGTAAACCGGGGCGATCTGGGCTGATAACTTCCAATAGCGTGTAACCGCTAAGCATATCGTTGCGAATGCTGGTGCGGGTGGGGCGAGAGAAGTGTTTAAGGCGGCGCGGTGTGCGACGGGTGCTAAGGTTGCGGTTGTTGTCGCTAACGGTCAGTTCTTCATAGAGTCCGTCGTATATTCGCTGCAGCACTTTCGCGTCGGTGCCCAATGGTTCGCCATCTTGATTTAAGACAAAAAAAGTGTCGAGCGTATAGCCGGATTTTGAGTTGTAAATTCGCGCATCTTGTACGCTTAAATTCATGGCGTCGAGCACGGTTGCGACATCGGCGAAAACGTTGTTGCGCCCTTTGCTGCGAACAAAAATTTGGGTGGCGCCTTCCAGTTCGCGACTGGACGTTTCCTGAATCAAAATCAGCGGCCCGTCGCGATCGTCGTGATTGAGGATCGCCTCGGTGTGCCAGGCGATATCCTGATGTGACTCGCGCAAAAAATACTCGTCGTCGACGTCTTCCCACACCTGGAGGCACTGTTCGGTGCTTACGTGGTGGCGGTTAAGGCGGCTAATGGCCGCTTGCTGAGTCTCCTCGATCCAGTCTTGCTTGTCGATGTTGTTTTCGAGGCCTCTGCGCAGTGCGCGTTTTGTCTCTAAGTACAGGGTGCGCATTAAGCTGGCGCGCCAGGTGTTCCAAAGGTCAGGGTTGGTGGCGTTAATGTCGGCAACTGTCAGCGCGTATAGGTGATCTAGATGGATCTGATCGCCGACGATTAACGCAAAGCTGTGAATCACATCTGGGTCAGAGATATCTTGTTTTTGCGATACCGATGACATTAACAGGTGCTTTTCTACCAGCCAGCTCATCAACCGTGTTTCGCGAGGCGATAGGTTGTGACGTAAAGCGAACGCTTCGGCATCAACTGCGCCTAACGTCGAGTGGTCGCCGCCGCGACCTTTGGCGATGTCGTGATAGAGGCCGGCCAGTAGAATAATTTCTACCTTTGGCAGTCTTCGCATTACGTGCCAGGCAACCGGAAAGTCTTCTTTGGCTTGCGGTTGTAAAAAGTTACACAAGTTTTGGATGAGCAATAATGTGTGCGCATCGACGGTGTATATATGAAATAAATCGTGTTGCATCTGGCCCGTTACCCGGCCGAACTCGGGCAAGTAGAGGCCCAGGATGCCGTAGCGCGTCATGCGCTTGAGTTCATCGACCAGCTGCGCGGGATACGTAAATAGCTGCAAAAATAACTGGTTGTTTGCGGGGTCTTCGCGAAAGGCGTCATCCAGTAGATGGCGGCTCTCGCGCATCAAGCGGATGGTGGAGGCGCGTACCCCTTTGATGTCTGGGTTTTGCGCCATTAAGACGAAAATTTCTAACAGCGCCGATGGCGACTCTTCAAAGACGTATATGTGGGCGACTTCGATGTAGTCATCGCGGCGCTGGAAGCGCTCGTTAATTGGGGTGACGGTTTTTTTAACGCCACGCTGTAAAATGGCCTCGTACAAAAACTGTAATAAGACGTCGTTGAGTTCGCGCAGCGACATCACTAAGCGATAGTACTTGTGCATAAACTGCTCGACACCCAAGCGCTCATCGGTGTCTTTATAGCCGAACAGTTTGGCCAGCTCGCGCTGATGATCAAACAGCAAACGCTCTTCGGGGCGGTTGGCGACCATATGTAGGCCGTAGCGAACCCGCCAGAGAAACTCCTCACCGTTTTGCAATAGCGAGAATTCCTCTTCGGTAAAAAAGCCTTTGCCTTCTAGCTCTTTAAGTGTGCGCACCGCAAAAAAGCGCTTGGCCACCCAAGAAATCATTTGGATATCGCGTAAACCGCCGGGGGCATTTTTTAAGTTGGGCTCTAGGTTGTACTCGCTGTTTTTGTATTTCTCGTGGCGCTGGTTTTGTTCTTCGAATTTGGCTTTAAAGAACTCATCGGCAGGCCACATGTTGTCCGGCGCGGTAAATTTGAGTAGGTGGGCGCGCAAGTTAGGGTCGCCCACTAGCGTACGCGATTCCATTAAATTGGTGGCGACGGTAATGTCGTCGCGAGCGATATCCACGCATTGCTTAACCGTGCGAACGCTGTGGCCGATCTCAAGGCCTATATCCCACAGTAAGGTTAAAAACCGCTCCAGGTTGTCTTGGCAGCGGTCAATCAGGCCCTCTTCGAGCAGTATGAGGAGGTCGATATCCGAGTGTGGGTGCAGCTCGCAGCGGCCGTAGCCCCCGACGGCCTCAAGGCTAATGCCCTCGGGCCAGTCGAGCTGGTACCAAGCGTAATGCAGCAGACAGTCGACGAACAGTGCGCGTTCGTGCACCAGCGCACGGATGTCTTCACCCTCGCGAAACCGCACGTCAAACTGCGCATTTGCCGCGGTAATCGCATCTTTAAAAACGGTGATCAGAGGTTTTTCGGCCAGAGCTTTGCGAAACCGGCTCTGATCAAAGAAAAACAGCGGGCGGGTAAAGTAGGGCGTCTGGGCGCTGATCATGGGTTAAAAAGGTTCCTCGGTGCGCTTGGTGAGTACTTCGACGCCATCGGCGGTAACCGCAAGCGTGTGTTCCCACTGAGCCGACAGGCGGCCATCTTTAGTTTCGACGGTCCAGCCATCGCGCTTAAGTTTGGTCTGGGATTTGCCAGCGTTAATCATGGGTTCGATGGTGAAAGTCATGCCTTCTTTTAGTTCCAGCCCGGTGCCGGCGCGGCCGTAATGCAGTACCTGCGGCTCTTCGTGGAATACAGTGCCAATGCCGTGGCCGCAGTACTCCCTTACCACCGAGTAATAATTGGCCTCGGCGTGTTGCTGGATAACGGCGCCGATGTCTCCGAGGCGGCAGCCTGGTTTAACCAGTTCAATACCCTTGTAAAGGCACTCTTGGGTAATCTCCACCAAGCGCTTGGCGTGGGGTGCGACGTCGCCGACAAAGTACATTTTACTGGTGTCGCCGTGGTAGCCGTCGTAGATGACGGTGACGTCTATGTTGATGATGTCACCATTTTTCAGAACTTTCTTCTCGGATGGGATGCCGTGGCAAATCACATGGTTGACCGAGGTGCACACAGACTTGGGAAAGCCGCGGTAATCTAAACACGCGGGGATCGCGTTTTGCACATCGACAATGTGGTCGTGACAGCGCTTGTCGAGTTCGGCGGTGGTGACGCCCGCCACCACATAGGGCTCAATCATTTCGAGCACTTCGGCGGCCATGCGGCCGGCGACACGCATTTTCTCGATGTCGGCGGGGGTTTTAATGGATACGCTCATGATTTCTCACTTTGGACTGCTCGCGCCCAAACGGCGCGTTTTTTACGGTAGTGGATAGTTTAACCGATCGGCGCGCAGGACTACAGCCCGTGCAGGGTGCGTGGTTTGGGCCGGGCGTCCTGGTGGACGCTACCTATAAAAGTTGTCGGTGGAGTTGCGCGCCGTTTGATGCCTTGTACGCGCTCTTTAAGTTTGGCGTGAAATTGTCTTTTGTGCGGCCGGTGCCGGCTTAGTAGGCAGGTAAAAACTTCCCTTGGGCTCTCGTGTGTGGTATAAAGCGCGCCGTCCGTGCAAACTCTGGCTAACCAGAGCTAAAAGCGGGCGAATAAACCTTAACGTCACACATATACCGACACGTTTAGCCTGGGTGCCCTTATGGGTTGGCTTGCGGGGTATATGGAGGCCTAACCCGATACAATCAGGAATACGATTATGCCTACAGTTAGCATGCGCGATATGCTGCAAGCGGGTGTCCATTTTGGTCACCAAACCCGTTACTGGAACCCCAAGATGGGCCGCTACATCTTTGGCGCCCGCAACAAAATTCATATCATTAACCTGGAGCATACTGTTCCTGCGTTCAATGAGACTCTTGAGCTGGTTAAGCAGCTGGCCTCGCAAAAGAAAAAAATCATGTTTGTTGGCACCAAGCGCGCCGCTCAGAAAATCGTTAAAGAGCAGGCTGAGCGCGTTGGTATGCCTTATGTTAGCCACCGCTGGTTGGGCGGCATGCTGACTAACTACAAAACTATTCGTGCCTCTATCCGTCGCTACCGCGAGCTTGAAGCTCAGTCTCAGGACGGCACTTTTGAGAAGCTGACCAAAAAAGAAGCTTTGATGCGTACCCGCGATATGGACAAGCTAGAGAACTCTATCGGTGGTATTAAGGATATGGGCGGCCTGCCTGACGCGCTGTTTGTGGTTGATGTTGATCATGAGCGTATCGCTGTAGCTGAGGCCAACAAGCTGGGTGTACCGGTTATCGGTGTGGTTGATACCAACTCAAACCCCGATGGCATTGATTACGTTATCCCAGGTAACGACGATGCGATCCGTGCGGTTCGCTTGTACGTGACGGCTATTGCTGATGCTTGCGCCGAAGGCGTTGCGCAGTCGCAAGAAGTGCCGAATAAAGATGAGTATGTTGCTGCTGAAGGCCAGGCTGCTGCGGAGTAAGACCGCCGCCTAGCTGTCATCTACAACAGATACAGTAAAACGTAAAAGGGGTGGGCCGTCAGGTTGCGCCCCTTTTTTCCAACGGATTTTTAGAGAGGATAGTTACATGGCAGCTGTTTCTGCTTCAATGGTTAAAGAACTGCGCGACCGCACCGGTCTTGGCATGATGGAGTGTAAAAAAGCGCTGGCCGAGGTTGGTGGTGATGTTGAGCAAGCGATTGAGAATCTGCGTAAAGCGAGTGGGCTGAAGGCTTCTAAAAAAGCTGGCCGCACTGCCGCCGATGGTGTTGTGCTGGCTAAAGTGGCCGACGACAACAGTTATGCAGTGTTGGTGGAGGTGAACAGTGAAACTGACTTTGCCGCCCGCGACGAAGGCTTTTTGGCATTTGCACGCGCTGTGCTGGATAAGGCTTTTGCCGACAAGCAAGACGATGTTGCCGCCCTGATGGCCGGCGATCTCGAAGCGGCTCGTGAGGCGCTGGTACAAAAAATTGGTGAGAACATCGGTGTGCGCCGCGTAGCGGTTGCTGAAGGTGGCTTGATTGACATCTACATCCACTCAAACAACCGTATTGCAACTGCCGTGAAGCTCGATGGTGGCAATGCTGAGCTGGCGCGCGACGTGGCGATGCACGTAGCGGCAGTTAACCCGCAAGTGGTCAAGCCGGAAGATATGCCCGCTGATATCGTTGAGAAAGAAAAGGATATCATTAAGGCGCAGCCAGATATGGAAGGCAAGCCTGCTGAGATCGTCGAAAAAATGACCATGGGCCGCATCAATAAGTTCTTGAAGGAAGGCAGCCTAAACGAGCAGCCTTTTGTTAAGAACCCTGAATTGACTGTGGGTAAGCTGGCGAAAGAGGCTGGTGCTACTATTAATGGCTTTGTTCGCTTTGAAGTGGGCGAAGGCGTTGAGAAAGAAGAGTCGGACTTCGCTGCCGAAGTTGCCGCTCAAGTCGCTGCCTCTAAGTCGTAAGTCCCTCATCTTACGCATAAAAAAGGAGGTCGGATGTCCATCCGGCCTCCTTTTGTTGTAAACTGCCCCCCGTTTTTGACCTTCTTCAGCCATGCGGAGCCCCACCATGCCAAATTCTCGGGATAAAAAGTACAAACGCATTTTGCTCAAGCTAAGCGGTGAAGAGCTAATGGGTGAAGTGGGTTTTGGTATTGACCCCAAAGTGCTCGATAAAATGGCCTTAGAGATCGGCCAGTTGGTGGGTATAGGTGTGCAGGTGGGGCTGGTGATCGGCGGCGGCAACCTGTTTCGGGGTGCGGCCCTAAGTGCCGCCGGGCTCGATCGAGTCACCGGTGATCATATGGGTATGCTGGCGACTGTGATGAACGCGCTAGCCATGCGCGATGCGCTGGAGCGCTCTAACATCTCGTCGCGGGTGATGTCGGCGATCCCCATGAGCGGTATCGTTGAGCACTATGATCGCCGCCACGCTATTCGTTGCTTAAACGCGGGCGAAGTGGTGATTTTTGCCGCCGGCACCGGCAACCCGTTTTTTACCACCGATTCGGCTGCCTGTTTGCGGGGCATCGAAGTCGAGGCTGATATTGTCCTTAAGGCTACCAAGGTTGATGGTGTTTATACCGCCGACCCAATGAAGGATGCCAGTGCTACTAAGTACGACCGTCTTACTTACGATAATGTGCTCGAAGAAAAGCTTGGTGTGATGGATTTAACCGCGATTTGCCTGTGCCGAGATCACGACATGCCGGTGCGGGTATTTCGTATGAATAAAAGTGGTGCTCTGCTGAACATTGTGGTTGGCAGTAATGAAGGCACCTTGATTGAAGAGGATACCTCGGATGCTGGATGAACTGAAAAAAGACGCCGATTCGCGCATGGAAAAAGCCCTGGCCGCGATGAGCAACAACTTCAACAAAATTCGCACGGGCCGGGCTCACCCCAGTCTGCTTGATGGCGTGACTGTGTCTTACTATGGCGTAGATACGCCGCTTGCTCAAGTGGCCAACGTCAATGTTGAGGACGCGCGAACTCTGTCGATCAAGCCCTGGGAGAAGCCCATGGTGCCCGAGATCGAAAAAGCTATTATGAAGTCAAACCTAGGTCTGAACCCTTCGACCTCTGGTGATAATATTCGTATTCCCTTGCCCGCACTGACTGAAGAGACCCGTAAGGGGTACATCAAGCAGGCGCGCGCCGAGGCAGAGAATGGCCGGGTTTCAATCCGTAATGTTCGTCGTGATGTGTTGTCTGATGTGAAAGCGTTGCTAAAAGACAAAGAGATCAGTGAGGACGAAGAGCGTCGCACTCAGGATGAAGTGCAGAAAATTACCGATAAGTATATTGCTGAAGTCGATAAAGTTTTGGCTCAGAAAGAAGAAGAGTTGATGACCGTATAAGGTGATCAACTGTGCCCGCCCGGCGCAGGCGGGCACTGAAACCATTATTCGGGTTATGCCCATTGGCCCAGGAGATGTTTGTGACCGGCAGTTGTTTACGTCATATAGCTATTATCATGGACGGCAATAATCGCTGGGCCAAACAGCGAAACCTCGCAGGCATCTCGGGGCATAAAGAGGGTGTCGAGCGTATTCGCGATGTGATGTCCGCGTGCCAAGAGCTCGGTGTCGAGGTGCTCACCTTATTTGCCTTTAGCAGCGAGAACTGGAAGCGCCCCGCCCGTGAGGTGGAAGCCTTGATGTCGCTGTTTCACTTGTACCTTAAAAAAGAGGCGCGCGCCTTAAAGAAAAAGAGTGTGCGCTTGAAGGTCGTCGGCAATCGGCGCAATTTTAGTGCCTCTCTTAATCGTGCTATTGATTCTGCTGAGTCGCTAACTGATCAAGCCGATGCGAAAACCACGTTAGTTATTGCCGCTGATTACGGCGGTCGTTGGGATATCGCCGATACCGCAGCACGACTCGCGGCGCAAGTGGCTGCCGGGGAGTTGGATGCCGACGATATTGACGAAGAACGTTTCGGACGCGCGACCTGCTTGGGTGACTTACCACCGCTGGATTTACTGATCCGCACCGGGGGTGAGCACCGCATCAGCAACTTTATTCTGTGGCAGGCGGCTTACGCCGAGCTGTATTTTACCCCCGTTCTTTGGCCCGATTTTAATGGCGATGTTCTCGCCGGGGCCGCCAACGACTTTTTTTCGCGCCAGCGTCGCTTTGGCAAAACCTCCGAGCAGTGTGAGCCATCATCGAGTTTTAGCACCGGGAGCGGTTCTCATGCTTAAGCAGCGAATTTTAACGGCCTGTGTATTGGCTGCGACCTTTCTTGTCGTCTTGTTTTTCTTACCGGTTCCGCTGTTTCCCGCGTTTGTGGCAACCATTGTGCTTATTGGCGCCTGGGAGTGGTCGAATTTAAGTGGTTTAAAATCAGTTGCGGCCCGTGTTGGCTATTTGTTGGCACAGGCGGCGGCGATTGCACTAGCGGCGCTCTATGTTGGCCTGGTGTCGCTCGGTACGCCACTGGAGCCAACAGCCCCCTCCGTGATCGACAGCCGTTATGCGCACTTACTGCTTATTGGCTGTACTTGGTGGGCGGTCGCACTACTTTGGGTGCAGGGCTACCCCAGTAGTAGCTTGCTGTGGGCGCGACCGATACTGCGGGCGTTAATGGGCTTTTTTGTGCTGGTCCCTGCCTGGGTTGGTTTTAGCTATGTGCGCTTGCAGGATGACGGTGCCTGGTTGGTGTTGATGATTGTCGCGGTCGTCGCGGTGGCCGATATTGGCGGTTATTTTGTCGGTAAGCGCTTTGGCCGGCGCAAGTTGGCGCCTGCCGTCAGTCCCGGCAAAACCTGGGAGGGTTTCTTGGGCGGTATCGGTGCTAATATGCTGTTTGCTTTGGCGCTTTGGCTGTTGCTGGGTAGTCCGTTACTCGCTGTTATCGCACTTGTCGTGCCGACATCCCTTATCTCAGTGATTGGCGATTTACTGGAGAGCATGGTCAAACGCGAGCGGGGTATTAAAGACAGTAGTGCTTTGTTGCCAGGTCACGGCGGGGTACTGGATAGAATGGACAGCTTAACGGCTGCGGCGCCGGTGTTTGCGTTGGTGTTGGCAATGTCGCAGGGGCCGTTTGGGTAACGCCATGGAGCGAATTACGGTACTTGGTGCGACTGGATCTATCGGTGTTAGTACGCTGGACGTACTGGCAAGGCATCCCGAGCGCTATCAGGTTTACGCGTTAACAGCCAGTACCAGCTGGCAGCAGCTGGCGGAGCAAGTGCGAGCACACCGGCCGCGTTTTGCGGTGCTAAGTGATGCGACGGCGGCGCAAGCGTTGCGCGAGGCTCTGGCCGACGCCGATTGCGATACCGAAGTGCTCGCGGGTGAGCAAGCGTTGGTCGACGTGGCGGCTGCCGGCGAGGTTGATACGGTAATGGCGGCTATCGTTGGGGCGGCAGGCTTGTTGCCCACTTTTGCCGCGGTGGAGTCTGGTAAAAAAGTCTTATTGGCCAACAAAGAGGTGTTGGTCATGGCCGGCGGCTTGTTTATGGCTGAGGCCCGTCGCTCGGGGGCACAGATATTGCCGATCGACAGTGAGCACAACGCAATTTTTCAGTGTTTGCCGCTGCAAAAGGCGCTGGCGGCGGGTTGTGAGTTGGCAGAGCTTGGCGTGCGCAAAATATTACTAACCGCCTCTGGCGGCCCGTTTAGAAGCACACCGGTGGCTGAGCTGGCCGGCGTAACGCCTGTGCAGGCCTGTGCCCACCCCAATTGGGATATGGGACAAAAGATCTCGGTAGATTCCGCCACCATGATGAATAAAGGTCTGGAGTTAATAGAGGCCTGTTGGCTGTTTAACTGTACACCAGATGATATCGAGGTGCTGATTCATCCGCAAAGCGTGATTCACTCTATGGTGGAGTATGTGGATGGTTCGGTGCTGGCGCAGTTAGGTAACCCAGATATGCGCACACCGATCGCCCATGCGTTGGGCTGGCCGGAGCGTGTCGCATCCGGCGTACCTGCGCTGGATATGGTGGCGGCTGCGCGGCTGGACTTTAGTGCGCCCGATTACGAGCGCTTTCCGTGTTTGTTGCTTGCCGAGCAGGCCGCCAGCATGGGGCTAACGGCCCCGGCAGTCCTAAATGCTGCCAATGAGGTGGCCGTTGCGGCTTTTTTGCAGGGCGATCTGGCTTTTACCGATATAGCCGAGGTTAATAAGCGGGTATTGTTGGCGGCACAATTAACTGAACCGGTGGATTTGGACGTTGTCCAACTCGCCGACGCAAAAGCTCGCCAACACGCCCGTCGTCTAATTGACGCTGGGCTTGTGTGAGTTAAATGAGGTAGCAGTGGGAATACTACAAATATTATTCTGGTTTTTTGTCGCCATCATCGTATTGGTGACGATCCATGAGTTTGGTCACTTTTATGTGGCCAGACGCTGTGGCGTCAAAGTGCTGCGCTTCTCCGTGGGCTTTGGCAAAGTTTTGTTGCGTCGCTACGACAAGTCCGGCACCGAATACGCGCTCTCGGCGATCCCCTTGGGTGGATACGTCAAAATGCTTGATGAGCGCGAGGGCAAGGTAGACCCGGCGGAGCAGCATCGAGCCTTTAACCGTCAGAGCGTTGCCAAGCGTATTGCCATTGTTCTGGCTGGCCCTGTGGCTAATTTTATTCTCGCTATTTTGGTTTTTTGGGTGTTGCTGGTGGCCAGCGGCGAGCGCGGTATTGCGCCGGTTATCGGTTCGGTAACGCCAAACTCGGTTGCTGCAGCGGCCAATCTAGAGGTGGGGCAGGAGATTCTCGCAGTCGATGGTGTCCCAACGGCCTCGTGGCAAAGTGTTCAGAGGCAGCTTTTGCGCCGGCTGGGTGAGAGCGGCCCGTTAACCTTTACCACCCGGTACCCGGACTCGAGCCTGCGCTACCAGTCTGAGGTAGAGCTAGACGGCTGGTTGCGCGGGGTGGCTGAGCCGGAGCCTTTATCCGGCCTTGGCGTCAAGCCTTTTGTGCCGCAAGTTGCCGCCATCGCGGCCGAAGTAAGCCCGGACAGTCCCGCCGCAAGTGCAGGCCTAATGCCCGGCGATAAAATTATTGCCGCGAATGATCAAAGCATCGACAGTGCGCGCGAATGGATAGATTACGTTAAAGCACGCCCCGGCCAAAGCATAGAGGTGCTGGTTGAGCGCGAGGGCGAGACGGTTACGCTCAGCATGACGCCGGCGGCGATCACCGAGGGCGGTGAAAGTTTTGGTCGGGTCGGTATGGCGATAGCGCCGGGGCAGTGGCCGGAGGATATGCTACGGACGCGCGAGTATTCTTTAGTGAGTGGTTTTGTCGCGGGCGTGGATAAAACCTGGGAAACTTCTGCCTTTGTCCTGTTGTCCGTTAAGAAGCTGATTTTTGGGGAAATTTCCACAAAAAACTTGAGTGGAGCAATCACCATTGCTAAGGTTGCGGGCTCTGAGGCTGAAAACGGCTGGCGCAGCTTTCTCGGGTTTTTAGCGTTACTTAGCGTGTCGCTCGGGGTCTTTAATTTATTACCGATACCGGTACTCGATGGTGGTCATTTAATGTACTACCTTGTCGAAGTCGTAAAGGGCAGTCCGGTATCAGAAAAAGTGCAAGCGGTGGGCTATCAGCTAGGGCTAGTCATGGTAATAGGCCTGACAATACTCGCGCTCTATAATGACATCATGAGGCTCTAATCCAGTAAGGAAACCGGTGGCCATCGGGTGTAGCCCGAAGGTTGACGGGCGTTGTGTTTGTACAAACTCATAATCCAAAAATAGAACGAACTATATGATGCAAGTTTTCATTCGATTATTCGGCCTGCTGTTGGCGGTGTGCTTCTCGGTTGCGGTACACGCTCAAACTTTTCGGGTCAATGATATACGTGTCGAGGGCTTGCAGCGGGTCTCTGCCGGTACTGTGTTTAGTGCGCTGCCGATTCGGGTCGGCGATACCTTGTCCAGTGTCGAGCTCCAGCGCGCCACCCGCGAACTGTTTAAGGTCGGCTTATTTACCGACGTCTCTATTGGTCGCGATGGCGATGTGTTGGTGTTGATGGTTAAAGAACGTCCCGCCATTAATGAAATCACCATTGAAGGCAACAAGGTTATTAAGACTGAGCAGTTGATGGAGAGCCTGACCGACAATGGATTGTCAGAAGGGCAGATTTATCAAAGCGCCACGCTTAACGGCATTAGCCAAGCTTTGGAGCGCGAATACATCGGTCAGGGCCGCTATGGTGCTTCGGTAGATATCGAAATTGAAGATTTGCCCCGCAACCAAGTGAAAGTGTTGATCACCATCGACGAAGGTGAGACTGCTCGGATTAAAAAGATTAACGTTGTGGGTAATGATGCGTTTGACAATGATACCCTGCTGGACCTTTTTGAGCTGCAAACCACCGGCTGGTTTTCCTGGATTACCGGTGATGATAAGTACAACCGTGAAAAGTTAACCGGCGATATTGAGCGGGTAGAGTCTTATTATCTCGATCGCGGTTATCTAGGTTTTAACCTCGACTCCACGCAGGTATCGCTGAGCCCGGATAAATCGCAGGTATTTATTACGCTTAATATTGCCGAGGGTGATGTTTATAAGGTTAGTGAAATTGACCTTGCCGGTGACCCGGCCATCGCCGAAGCTTATATTCGTCGTCTGATTTTGTTGCGCGAGGGGCAAACCTTTTCGCAAACGCTGATGACGACCACCTCCGAATACATTACGAATCGTTTAGGGAATGAAGGCTATACCTTCGCCGAAGTAGAGGGCATCCCCGAGCGTAACGAAGAAGATAAAACAGTAAAAGTTACCTTTTTTATCGATCCTAAAAAACGCGCTTATGTCCGTCGGATAAACTTTCGTGGCAATACCAGTACTAAAGATAATGTGCTGCGCCGCGAAATGCGGCAAATGGAAGGGGGCTCTGCCTCTACCGCGCAAATCGAACACTCTAAGGTGCGGCTGGAACGTCTAGGCTTCTTTAAAGAGGTGACAGTGGATACCGTTGAGGTGCCTGGCGTTGCCGATCAGGTGGATGTTGATTTTACGGTGGAAGAACAGCCTTCCGGTAGCATGGGGCTGCAGGTAGGCTATGCGCAGTATTCCGGTTTGTTATTGTCTGGCAACATTCAGCAGAACAACTGGTTTGGTACTGGTAAGCAGGTGGGTATTTCTGCCAGCCATTCACAGTATCAAACGGCTTACAGTTTTAACTATAACGACCCTTATTTTACTCCTGACGGTGTCAGCCGTGGGTTCGATCTGTTTTATCAAAGTAGTGACTACGGCCAGATCAATGTGGCGGGTTATAGCACCGATATCTTTGGTGGTAATGTCAGTTTTGGCTACCCGATTTCGGATATTGAGCGATTAAACTTTAGTGTTGGGTTTCGTAACTTGACGGTTAAGCCAAGCTCTTATTCTGTACGCGAGATCATTCGAACACCGATCTACTCTGATAGTGCTGAGTATATTACTCAAAGCGATTACCTCGACTTGCTGGATGACATCGCGTTCGGGAGTCTCCAGGCAGGAGACGATTTTCCTACGACTGCCTATGAAACCTTCCCCGTACCCTCTGACGAGGATGATGTTAACTCAATTAAAGGTGAGCCTGGGTTCTTAGACGTAAACGGCTCTGAGTTTCACGACTTTGTGAGTAAGGCGGCTTGGGCTAAGTCGACCCTAAACCGCGGGATATTGGCCACTCGTGGCGCCTCGCAGCGGTTAGGAATCGAGGTTGCACTGCCGGGTGGCGACCTCGAATATTACAAGTTGACCTACGATGCCCAGATGTTTCAGCCGTTGACGCGAAATCTCACCTTGCGTTTGCGCACCAGCCTGGGGTATGCCGACTCCTACGGTAAAACCGACGAACTTCCGTTCTTTGAGCATTATTACGCCGGTGGCTTTGGCTCGGTGCGTGGTTTTGAGCGCAACAGTTTGGGGCCCCGTGCAACACCTCCAGAGCAACAGTTTGCGCAGTACAGCACTTGGGATGATATAGATGGCGATGGTGTTATTGACCAAGGTGAGACGGGCGACTTTGTTAACGTTCTGTGTGAGGATCCAGAGCTCGGGAATTTGGATCAATTGACGACTTGTCGCCCTGGTGAGCTTATGACCCGATCGCGTCCGGTGACCGACCAAAGCAGTTCATTTGGCGGCAATTTCTTAGTCGAGACCAGTGTTGAGCTATTGTTTCCGCTGCCTTTTATCGAAGATCAGCGCTCTTTCCAGACCGCCTTTTTTGTCGATGCGGGTAATGTTTTCGATACAAGCTGTAGTTCTACCCAAGTTAACTGTTATGATTTCGCCCTTGATCGCATCAGCTCTGCTGCGGGTATTGGGCTGACTTGGATTTCGAGCTTTGGCCCTATGACTTTCAGTTTGTCTAAGCCGCTGCACAAAAATGAGTTTGATCGCGAAGAGAGCTTCCAGTTCTCCATGGGCCGTACATTCTAGTGGGCGTTAGAGGCTTCGGCTTCGTTAGAACTGAATAAACCGACCGTATAAAGTATAAATACGATTAAAACTATAGAGGAAAGCGTTGTGAACATTGTAAAGAATTTGCTACTTGCTATGACTTTGACTGCCACGGCCGCCACGGCTACCTCGGCATTTGCGGCCGATAAAGTTGTCGTGCTGGATATGCAAGCGGCTATCCTTGGTACCGACCTTGCTAAAAAGAGCATGGAAACCCTACAGAAAAATGCTGAGTTCACGGCCATGCGTGCCAAACTAGAAAGCTTGGTTGCCGATATTAAAGCGTTGCAAGAAAGCGCCGAAAAAGACGGCATGACCTGGTCGGAAGACAAGTTAGCCGAGCACCGTAAGAAAATTGAGTACCTACGGGCCGATTACGAGCTGGCGCAAAAGAAATTGCAGGCCGAACAGCAACAGGTTTTACAACGTGTTCAGCAAGAGTTGGCGCCTAAAGTTCGCCCCGTACTTGAAAAGCTTATCGAAGATGAAAAAATTGGCATGATTGTCAATGCCCAGTCTGTTTTTCACGCCGATGCAGATCACGATATTACCGCGCAATTGGTCGAGCGCCTGAATAAATCTCAGTAAGCTACGTGGAAAAGTGAGTGACTAACTACACCCTCCGCCAGCTGGCGGACTACCTAAGCGCTGAGATTGATACCAGCAATGCCGGTTTAGTGATAACCGGCATTGCTGGTTTGGCTGCGGCTAAAGATGATCAGATCACCTTTTTAGCGGGCGCCGCCTACTTAAAGCACCTGCCAGCTTGTAAAGCGGGTGCCGTTATATTGCGGCCGGCTGATGCCGAGCACTACAGCGGCGTCAAGCTCTTGGTTGAAAACCCTTATCTCGCCTATGCCCGCCTAAGTAAGCTATTTGATGTAAGTGGCGACACGATCCAGCGCTCGGTGCACGCCAGTGCTGTTGTTGCGCCTGATGCCCAGATTGGCGCGAATGTGAGTGTTGGTGCAAACGCGGTGATTGACAGCAAGGCTGTCATTGCGGACGACGCTATTATAGGTGCGGGGTGCTACATCGGTGCGGATGTGCTGATTGGAGCGCGTACCCGCATTGCGGCCAATGCCTCAATTTATCACGGTGTGGTTATCGGCGACGACTCCCTCCTGCATAGCAACTGCGTGATTGGGGCAGATGGTTTTGGCTTTGCGCCGGATGGCGAAGGCGGTTGGTGTAAAATTCATCAGCTGGGCGGCGTCACAATTGGCAATCGAGTCGAGATAGGTGCATCGACGACGATTGATCGCGGCGCGCTGGATGATACTGTTATTTGCGACGGGGTCAAAATTGACGATCAGGTGCATATCGCGCACAACTGTCGTATTGGTGAAAATAGCGCTATTGCCGCAAACTGCGGCTTGGCTGGCAGTACCATCATTGGCCGTAACTGCACCTTGGCCGGCGCAGTGGGTATTGTTGGTCATCTGGAGGTGACCGATAATGTGCACATCACGGGCATGACGATGGTCACTAAATCGATTACAGTGCCTGGCAGTTACAGCTCTGGAAGCAGCGCCATTGACACCCGCGAGTGGCGTAAAAATGCTGTCCGCTTCAATCAGCTCAACGATATTGCCTCTAGGGTTAAAGCCCTGGAGAGCGACCGGAATAAATAATCTACCAAAAAAGCGGCACTTATAAGGTGCCGGGTGGTGGATCAACCTGCGTATTAGTGCTAATAAGGCCACAAAAAAAATGATGGACGTAAACGAAATTCGAGAATACCTTCCGCACCGCTACCCGATGCTTTTGGTTGATCGTGTGGTGGAATTGGTGGAGGGCGAGTCTATCGTCGCCTATAAAAATATCACCATCAATGAAGATGTTTTTAACGGGCACTTTCCCGAGTTTCCGGTGTTTCCCGGTGTCCTGATTTTGGAGGCTCTGGCCCAGGCATCAGGTGTACTTGGTTTTAAAACCATGGATAAAAAACCTCAAGACGGCTCTATTTATTTGTTTGCCGGGGTCGATGACGTACGTTTTAAGCGGCAGGTTATCCCCGGTGATCGCTTGCAGCTGGAGTCGCAAATTATTTCGTCTAAACGCGGTGTTTGGAAGTTTGCCTGTAAAGCGACAGTAGATGGCGAATTGGCGGCATCGGCGACGATTCTTTGCGCTGATCGCAAAGTCTAACCAAGAGGCTGGATTGCGTTGACCTTGATAGCCCCCCAAGCAATTATTCACCCAGATGCCAAGCTTGCTGATGATGTGAGAGTTGGTCCTTGGACGATTATCGGTCCCGATGTTGAAATAGGGGCGGGAAGTGTTATTGCCTCCCACGTGGTAATTAAAGGGCCGACCCGAATTGGTAAAAACAACCAAGTATTTCAGTTTTCTACCGTTGGCGAAGATACCCCTGACTTAAAGTACAACGGCGAGCCGACGAGGCTGGTCATTGGCGATCACAATATTATTCGTGAGGGCGTGACCATTCATCGCGGCACGGTTCAGGATCGCTCTGAGACGACGATTGGTAATCACAACTTGATCATGGCTTACGTTCACATCGGCCACGACAGCGTGCTGGGTGATCACTGTATATTAGTGAATAATACCTCGCTCGCCGGGCATGTGGTTGTGGGTGATTGGGCCATTTTAAGCGGTTTTACCTTAGTCCATCAGTTTTGCAATATTGGCGCCCACAGCTTTAGTGGTATGGGGTGTGCCATAGGTAAAGATGTGCCAGCTTATGTGTTGGTTAATGGTGCGCCGGCGGCCGCAAAAAGCGTCAACGCTGAAGGCCTACGCCGCCGCGGTTTTAGTAAAGATGAGATAGCGGCTGTTAGCCGAGCGTTTAAAGTGATTTACCGCCGTGGATTAACCGTCGATGAAGCGCTATTGCAGCTTGAGCAGCTAGCGCTTGAGTGTCCGGCAATCAGGCCAATGATTGACTCTTTGACCACCTCTAAACGCGGCATCGTCCGCTGACCGGAGCTATGACTCAGACGCTGAAAGTCGGCATCGTTGCCGGAGAGGCCTCCGGCGATATTCTGGGGGCAGGTTTAATTCGTGCCCTAAAAAAACACTATCCGCATATTGAATTCGCTGGTATCGGCGGGCCGCGTATGCTGGCCGAAGGGTTTCACTCGTTTTTTCCTCAAGACCGCTTGGCTGTTATGGGGCTGATTGAGCCCTTAAAACGCCTGCCCGAGCTGTTGCGTATTCGCCGCTTTTTGGTTGAGCACTTTAGTGAGCAACAGCCAGCAGTGTTTATCGGTATTGACTCGCCCGACTTTAATTTAACCCTTGAAGAAAAGTTGCACGACAGTGGTGTAAAAACGGTTCACTACGTCAGTCCTTCGGTGTGGGCGTGGCGCCAGAGCCGCATTAAAAAAATTCGTCGCGCCGTTGATTTGATGTTGACCCTGCTGCCGTTTGAGGCAAAGTTTTATCAGGACCACGCGGTCCCTGTGCAGTTTGTTGGGCACACACTGGCTGATGATATTCCCCTTCAAACGGATATCGCGCTGGCGCGGGAGAAGCTGAAACTCGATTTGCCTACAGACACCCCGGTTGTGGCATTGTTGCCCGGTAGCCGGCAGGGCGAAGTCGAGCGTCTAGGGCCGGTTTTTTACCAGGCCGCACGTTTGTGTTTAAAGCAACGGCCAGGGCTTAGGTTTGTATTGCCAGCGGCCAGCGGCCAGCGGTATCGGCAAATTCATCAGCAGCTAAGTGAGTACAGCGACCTGCCGGTAACGTTAGTACAGGGCCAGTCCCACGAGGTAATGGCGGCGGCAGATGCAGTGGTGTTGGCATCTGGCACAACGGCCCTTGAGGCGATGTTACTGAAAAAGCCTATGGTGGTTAGTTATAAAATGGGCTGGTTATCGTACAAGATTATTTCAGCAATGTTGAAGGTGCCCTATGTGTCACTGCCTAATTTATTGGCCGGTGAAGAGTTGGTGCCTGAATTGATTCAAAAAGACGCCACTCCAGAGGCCATTGCTGCGCAAGTGCTAAAGTTTTTTGCCAATCCGCAAGAGGTGGCTGAATTAAAAGAGCGGTTTATTCAGCTGCACGACTCTTTGCGCTGCAATGCCAGTGCCACCGCCGCCGCGGCTATCGTCAAATTAATTGAGGGTGATGGTGCTGTGCCTTCAGAGCGTATCGAAAAGCACGCTCAGACCTAGAGGTTTATATCATGGAACCGTTTGTCTCTTGTTATAACGGGGTGTTAGCCGCTGGGGTTGATGAGGTAGGCCGGGGTCCGCTAGCGGGGGATGTCGTTGCGGCGGCGGTTATACTTGACCCTGACGCACCGATAGACGGTCTTAATGACTCCAAAAAACTAACTGAAAAACGCCGAAACCACCTTTTTACGCTCATCAAAGAGCGAGCTATGAGTTATTGTATTGCTCGCGCCAGTGTTGCCGAAATTGATTCGATAAATATTTTGCAAGCAAGCTTGTTGGCTATGCGGCGCGCCGTCGAAGGTTTGTCGGTTGAGCCAGAACACGTTCTGGTTGATGGCAACAAAATCCCCAAGTGGCGCTACACCGCCGAGGCCGTAGTTAAAGGCGACAGCCGGGTTGCCGCTATCAGTGCCGCCTCCATTTTGGCAAAAGTCACCCGCGATGCCGAAATGGTAGCGTTTGATAAAATGTATCCAGGTTACGGATTTGCGGGGCATAAGGGCTACCCGACCAAGGTGCACATGCAAGCGTTGGCAACCTTGGGGGTTAGTGATATTCACCGCCGCTCGTTTGCGCCGGTTAAACAACAGCTAGAACAATTAACTATTTTTTAACGGTATTTATGACTGCACAATTTGTACATCTCCGGCTGCATACAGAGTATTCGTTATCGGATAGCTTAATTCGTATTAAGCCTTTGGCGGCACGCTTAAATGAGTTGGGTATGCCAGCGTGCGGCGTGTCTGACCAAACCAATTTCTATGGCTTAATAAAGTTTTATAAGGCCATGCAAGGGCAGGGCATTAAGCCAATAGTTGGCTGTGACTTTTTTATTAATGGTGTCGATTCGGAAGCGAAGCCAACTCTTATTACGTTGCTGGCGATGAACGATGCTGGCTATAAAAACATTATTGCGCTTATATCCCGTGCCTATCAAAAAGGTCAGCAACAGGGTGTTGCGTATGTAGAGCGAGGTTGGGTTAGTGAGTTTTCCGGCGGTGTGATCGCGTTGTCGGGTGGGCGCTTAGGTGACATTGGCTTGTCACTGTTGTCGGGGCGTAATGCCCAGGCGCGGACTGAGCTTGCTCACTGGATGAGAGAGTTTCCGGGACGTTTTTATTTAGAGTTGCAGCGAACCGGGCGAGAGTACGAGGAGTCGTACTTGCACGCAGCGGTCGCATTGGCCGATGAAGTGCAGTGCCCTGTGGTGGCCACTAACGATGTGCGTTTTTTGCAGAGTGATGATTTTGAAGTGCACGAAGCTCGGGTGTGCATTGCTGAGGGGCGGGCTCTGGATGATCCGCGGCGAGAGCGTCGTTACTCCGAGCAACAGTATTTGCGCTCGGCAGGCGAAATGCGGGAGTTGTTTAGCGATATTCCAGAGGCCCTTGAAAACTCGGTAGAAATTGCCAAGCGCTGCACGGTCAATATTCAGCTCGGTGAATACTTTTTGCCACAATATCCCATTCCGGATGGGATGACGGAAAACGAATTTTTCAAAAAAGTCTGCCTAGATGGCATGGATATGCGGCTTGAGAAAATCCTGGATAAAGCGGCGGCGGATTACGCCGAGCGTTATCAGGTGTATCGCGAGCGAATGCAGTTCGAGCTGGATATTATCCTGCAGATGGGTTTCCCCGGTTACTTCCTCATCGTAATGGACTTTATTCGCTGGGCAAAAGAAAACGGTATTCCCGTGGGGCCCGGGCGTGGTTCGGGTGCCGGTTCATTGGTTGCCTATTCGCTAGAGATTACCGATCTTGATCCGCTGCAATATGATTTACTGTTCGAGCGGTTTTTGAATCCAGAGCGGGTATCGATGCCTGACTTTGACGTCGACTTCTGCATGGAAAATCGCGACCGCGTTATTAGTTACGTGGCTGAAGCCTATGGCCGCGAGGCGGTGAGCCAGATTATCACCTTCGGTACTATGGCGGCAAAAGCGGTGGTGCGCGACGTGGCAAGGGTGCTGGGTAAGTCCTATGGCTTGGCCGATAAACTCTCGAAGATGATTCCGCCAACTCCAGGGATGACGCTGAAGCAGGCGCTAGAGGAGGTCGATATACTGCGCGAGCTGCTCGAGACCGACGGCGATGCGCAAGAGATTTGGGATATGGCGGTTAAGCTCGAAGGCTTAACGCGCAACGTGGGTAAACACGCCGGTGGTGTGGTTATTGCCCCTGATCAGTTGATTGATTTCTCGCCGCTTTACTGTGACGAATCCGGCAAAGGGTTGGTGACGCAATACGATAAAAATGATGTTGAAGATGCCGGGCTTGTAAAGTTTGACTTCTTGGGGCTGCGTACTCTTACTATTATCGACTGGGCACTAGAGATGATCAATGCCCAGCGGGCGAAAGCAGATCAGCCCCCGCTAGATATTACGACGATTGAGTTAGACGATAAGCCCACGTTCGATTTGCTTAAGCGCGCCGAAACCACCGCTGTGTTTCAGCTGGAATCGCGCGGTATGAAAGATCTTATCAAGCGCTTAAAGCCAGATAACCTTGAGGACATGATTGCACTGGTGGCTTTGTTTCGGCCGGGGCCACTGGATTCGGGGATGGTGACTGACTTTGTAAACCGAAAACACGGTAAAGCCGAAGTCGCGTATCCCGATGCCAAATATCAGCACAAATGTTTGGAGCCGATTCTTAAGCCAACCTACGGCGTTATTGTTTATCAAGAGCAAGTAATGCAAATCGCTCAGGAGCTGGCCGGTTACAGCTTGGGCGGTGCAGATTTGCTGCGTCGTGCCATGGGTAAGAAAAAGCTCGAAGAGATGGCCAAGCAACGAGAATTCTTTGCCGAGGGTGCAAAAGGCAAGGGCATTGATCCTGATCTGGCGATGAAGATCTTTGATCTGGTAGAAAAATTTGCCGGCTACGGTTTTAACAAGTCGCACTCGGCCGCTTACGCGCTGGTGTCGTATCAAACCGCTTGGCTAAAAGCTCATTATCCCGCGCATTTTATGGCGGCGACTATGAGCTCGGACATGGATAAAACCGATAAAGTTGTGACCTTTATCGAAGAGTGTCGCACTATGGGGCTGACGCTATTACCCCCCGATGTAAACCGTGGTGAATTAAAATTCACGGTTGATGACGACAACAATGTTATTTACGGGCTTGGCGCTATTAAAGGGCTGGGTGAGGGACCTGTCGATAGTATTATCCAAGCTCGTGAAAGTGGCGGTCCATTTAAAGATTTGTTTGATTTCTGTGCCCGCATCGACCCGCGCAAAGTGAATAAGCGAGCTCTAGAGGCTTTGATTCGCTCGGGTGCGGCCGACAACCTTGGGCCGAGCCGCAGTTTGGATCATGACCGGGCGGTAATGTTTGCCGCGATAACCGAGGCTGTTAAAGCGGCCGAGCAAAGTGCAGCCAATGCCAGCGCGGGTATGGTCGATTTGTTTGGCGATGTCGTACCCGCCGCGGCTAGTGCGGAAGACGCATACCGAGATTTTGCCCGCGTGCGCCCTTGGTCGATGAAGGAGCGTCTCACGGCCGAAAACGAGACACTCGGTCTTTACCTGACCGGTCACCCAATCGATGAGTACGACCAAGAGATCAACTTTTTAGTCTCTTCGCGAATTGCCAATATTACACCAGACAAAAGCAGTCAGCGCATTGGCGGTTTAGTGGTGGCAACACGCACCATGAAAACCAAGCGTGGCGACACAATGGCGTTTATTACACTGGATGATCGCACCGGGCGTATTGAGATTGCCGTGTTCTCGGATACTTTTAACGAGTGTCGAGAGCTATTAGTCAAAGACGCACTGTTGCTGGTCGAGGGGCAAGTTAGCCACGATGAGTACAGTAATAGCCTCAAGATGCGTGCCGATGCGGTCCGTAATTTAGCCGAGGTACGTCAAGAGAAAGCCCGCGCATTGTGCTTGTCCCTTAATGCTGGCGAGCTGGGGGCAAATGCCTCGGCGCGCTTGCGCGAATGCCTTGAGCCGTATCGCGATGGCCGGTGTCCGATTGTGATCGCTTATCAGCGCTCAGATGCTCGTTGCCAGTTGCGGCTGGGGGCTCAATGGTGCGTGCGCCCAGAGGATGAGCTGCTGCAACGATTGCGAGATGACTTCGGCGCCAGTAGCGTGCGGCTTGACTACCGCTAATAAAAAAAGGATTAGTAAAATAGCGGTTGATAGGTAAATGCTTAGTACTCTAATGGCTGTAGAGGCAGGTAACCTTGTCTAAAAGAGTATTAGGGCACTAAGCAATATTTGAATGCACGCTTGCAACCTAGGCGGCTTATCTTAATCTGCATATAGCACTGTTCGCGCCGTACAGTGTGGGCTATGCCCGGTTAGTTGTGCTCGTTTTTTTCTATTTCGCCGCGATCTAGGGCCCCAACATCCAGGAAGGGGGAGGCGTCTAGGGTTTCGGCATTCATCATCTCGGCGACTCGTTGCAGTGACGCAATAATCATCCCTTGCTCCCAGTCATTCAAGTTCTTAAAGCGCCTGACAAAGTCGTCTTGCAGGGCTGTTGGGGCACTTTCCAGTATTTTGCTGCCCTTGTGAGTCAGCTGTGGGTAGACTTTACGTTTATCTTGCTGCGATCGCACCCGTGTTATCAGCTCGCGCTTTTCTAAGCGGTCGAGCACGGTGGTCACCGTGGCTTGGGACAAGCTCATGTCTCGGGCCAGTTCGCTAATGGTCATATCGCCTTTATTTTGCAGTATTTGCATAAGCAATAGCTGCGGCCCCGTTACCGAAGCCGTTTTAACCAGCTTTTTTGAGTGTAGGTCCGTGGCGCGAATAACGCGGCGCAGTGATACCAGCACCTCTTCTATTTTATCCATTGCGGTTCTCTGGTTGGAAAGTGCGAAATTATAAGCAGTTTTTGCTTCGAGTCCTAATATTTCTGCATCTATTGGATAGTTCGCTGCATTGGCCATAGTAGTGCCTCGATGGAGTAGAGTGTCTCTGGACTTACCAAAGTACTTAGTGTACTATACATTAAAACTTAGACCACTAAACAAATATTTTGCTTGTCTCGCTCGATTAACGACGAAATAAGGCAATAATCAAGAGGTGCCGCTGCTAAGCGCGACATTTCGTCATCGTTTGGGGTTTATCGTTTAATTTAGTTTTCAGGGGAATGCATTAGTTATGAGTGATTCAGACACAGTTTTATTGCGCCACCCCACTGCCGCCGATGGTTATGCATTAAATCAGTTGGTTGCGGCCAATCCGCCGCTCGACCCCAATTCGATTTACTGCAACCTCCTGCAGTGCTCGCACTTTGCCGATACGGCAATAGCGGCCTTTAAAGGTGAGCAAATGGTGGGCTTTGCCTCAGGCTATGTGCTCCCTAAAGAGCCTAACGTATTGTTTGTTTGGCAAATCGTCGTCGACCCGGCGGCTCGAGGTTTAGGACTTGCCAAAAAGTTGGTGAAGGCTCAGCTAGCCAGCGACGCCTGCGAGCGGGTGACTCATATGCATACCACGATCACGCCCGACAACGAAGCGTCCTGGGGAGTATTTAAATCCTTGGCCCGGGACTTACAAGCCGAGTTGAACAGCGACGTCTACTTCGAGAAAGAACAGCATTTTGGAGGTGTTCACGACGATGAACACCGCTTGGTTATCGGCCCTTTTAAGCGCTAACGCTAGGGCAGTTGGGGCGGAGTCGTTAGGCCTGCCATTTACTACGCGAATTTTTGCAAAAGATTACTTATTTGAGGATATAGCATGAAGATTTTTGACGAGATGGAATCAGAAGTTCAGTCTTACGCGCGATCGTTTCCGGTAGTGTTTAACAAGGCTAAAGACTGCTATCTCTACACTGACTCGGGCGAGCGTTACATCGATTTTCTCTCGGGTGCGGGTTCTTTGAACTATGGCCACAACAACGACAACATCAAGCAGGCGTTGGTTGATTATATCGCTGAAGACGGGATTACCCACGGCTTGGATATGCACAGCGATGCCAAGCGCAACTTTCTTGAGGTTTTCCGCGATAAAATTTTAGCCCCCCGCGATATGGAATATGTCGTGCAGTTTACCGGCCCAACCGGTACCAACGCGGTAGAGGCGGCGTTAAAAATTGCTCGTAAAATTACCGGTCGCAGCAATATTATTTCTTTCACTAATGGTTTTCACGGCTGCTCTTTGGGCGCTGTAGCGGTAACCGGTAATCAGCATCACCGGGGCGGCGCTAACGTTTCTTTATGTGATGTTGATCGCATGCCATTTTGTGGCTATTACGGCCGTGATGTCGACACTGTGAAAATGATGGATAAGCTGTTGTCAGACCCATCCAGTGGTATCGATAAGCCTGCGGCAATGATTCTTGAAGCCGTGCAAGGTGAGGGCGGTCTTAACGTCGCTACTAACGAGTGGTTGCAGGCGGTTGATAAGCTTTGTAAAAAGCACGGTATTTTGTTGATTTTGGATGATATTCAGGCAGGCTGTGGTCGCACTGGTACTTTCTTTAGTTTTGAGAAAGCGGGTATTAAACCAGATGTCATCACTCTGTCTAAATCACTTAGCGCTTATGGCCTGCCGTTCGCAGTGGTATTGATTAAGCCAGAATTGGATCAGTGGGAGCCGGGTGAGCACAATGGTACGTTCCGTGGCAACAACCACGCGTTTGTTACCGCAGCGGCGGCTATTGAGCACTACTGGAGCGACAATAAGCTGGAGCTGGCAGTGCAAGAAAAAGCCGAGCTGGTCACCAAGCGGTTCAAGAAGATTATTGATGCCCACGGTGGTATTGCTCTGGGACTCAAAGGTCGCGGTTTAATGCAGGGCATTGATTGCCGTACTGGCGAGCTGGCGGGCAAGGTCTGCGCACAAGCGTTTAAAAATGGTCTGGTGATTGAAACCTCAGGTAATCACAGTCAAATCGTTAAATGTTTTTGTCCATTAACGATTGCGACGGAAGCGCTTTCTGAGGGGCTGGATAAGCTCGAGCAGAGCTTTGCTGAAGTATTCGCTGACGAGAAATTAAAAAAAGCATCATAATACGTGATTAACGTATTTCGATTGGCGGCTTTTAGCCGCCATTTTTAATAGATTTTGTAGGAGTGAGCAATGATTGTTAGACACTTAAAAGACGCGGAAAAAACCGATCGTAAAATTGTATCAGAGGGCTGGGACAGCACCCGCTTGTTATTAAAAAACGATGGCATGGGTTTTTCGTTTCATATCACGACTATTTATCGCGATGCTGAGTTGCACCTGCACTACCAAAACCACCTGGAGACTGTGTACTGCATTAGCGGTTACGGCTCGGTGGAAACCGTTGCCGACGGTAAGGTGTACCAAATTGCGCCCGGCACCGTTTATAACTTGAACTTAAATGATAAACACATTCTTCGCGCCGATGAAGAAATGAAAATGGCGTGTGTATTTAACCCGCCCTTGCACGGTAAAGAGGTGCACAATGCTGAAGGCGCGTATGAGTTAGATGCCGAAGAAGTTTCAGACTGAGGTCACAGCTGATAATAGCCAGGGCTTAAAGTTATGGCTTAATTAAGCCCTGGTTGTTTCGTTTTTGTTCCACTCAGTCACAGGCATCGCAAGGGTAATAGTATGAACCATACAGTAGAGAAAATCGGTGGCACCTCCATGAGTGAATACTCGGCGGTGCGCGATAACGTCATCTTAAAAGGAAACAACAGCAACGACATCTATAACCGGGTGTTTGTCGTCTCGGCCTACGGTGGCATGACTGACCTATTGCTGGAAAACAAAAGCAACGGCAAGCCAGGTGTTTATGGCCTGTTCGCCAACACTAGCAATGATGACGAGTGGCATGAAGCCTTTGAAACTCTGCGTGATAAAATGTTTGCTATTAACCTTAAGCTGTTTGGCGAGACTGAGCTTGGGCGTCAGGCGGACGAGTTTATCTCGGGTCGTCTGAGTGACGCTGAGCGTGTGCTGACTGACTTACAACGCCTGTGTCAGCACGGCCATTTTGAGTTGCAAGCACACCTGTTTACTGTACGCGAGATGCTTGCCAGTATCGGTGAGGCTCACAGTGCGTGGAATATGGCGCATTTGCTACAGCGCGATGGTATTAATGCGCGCTTTATCGATTTGTCGGGTTGGCAGGCGGAAGGGGCTGAGAATCTTGACACTATGATTAGCCAGTCGTTTGCCGGTGTTAACTATGACACTGAGCTGCTTATCGCTACCGGTTATACACACTGCGACAATGGCTTAATGGCCAGTTTTGATCGCGGCTACAGCGAGATGACATTCAGCCGTATCGCCGTAATTACTGGCGCACGTGAGGCGATTATCCATAAAGAGTACCACTTGAGCAGTGCCGACCCACGTTTGGTGGGCGCCGATAAAGTGGTACCCATTGGGCGCACTAATTACGATGTTGCTGACCAGTTAGCCAATTTGGGCATGGAGGCAATTCACCCTCGCGCGGCAAAAGGCTTGCGTCAGGCGGATATTCCCTTGCGGGTGATGAATACCTTCGAGCCCGAGCATTCCGGCACCTTGATTACCGGTGATTACGTAAGTGATACCCCTAGGGTCGAGATTATTGCCGGCCGCCGCCGGGTTTACTCGATTGAGTTGTTCGATCAGGACATGATGGGCAACATTGATAGTTACGATTCGGCTATACTGAAAACCATTGCACGCTACAAAGCGCACGTGGTGAGTAAAGATATTAATGCCAATACCATTACCCATTATGTGGCCGCAAATTTAAAAACGGTTAACCGTATTCGGCGGGTGCTTGAAGAGGCCTACCCAGATGCCGAGATTAATACCCGCAAGGTCGCGGTCGTCTCGGCGATTGGTAGCGATATGAAGGTTCCGGGCATGCTGGCCAAAACCGTATCGGCACTGAGTGAGGTGAATATCAGTATTCTCGCCATGCACCAATCTATAAGACAGGTGGATATGCAGTTTATTCTCAATGAAGACGATTATGATCTGGCGGTGCAAAGCTTGCATCGCTGCCTGATTGAAGTCCATGATCACGGGGACGCCATATGCGCGGCTTAACCTTCGGCGCGCTGATGTGGTTGGTGTTGAGCGCCTTAGGCGCTCACGCGGACGACACCACAGATAATACTGACGATGGGGCCCAAGTGGCCCCATCGTCAGTTGCGGGCCCTGATGTTGATAAAACCTTAAGAGAAACCGTCGAAAACTTAGACGAGGCAATGTATAGCCCGTTTATTGAACGGTACATGCTGGATGAATTGAAGGCTCTGCGCACCGAGATGGCCGCCCAGCGTATAGAGCTGACCGAGAAGCTGGTTGACCGCCACGTCGAGTCTATCGACCGCGGTGTTAGCTACGCCACCAATACGATCACCTACTTCTTTTACCTTATCGCCGGCGTCAGCTCGATCCTGGTGTTAGTAGGCTGGACCTCCGTACGTGATATTAAAGAGCGTATGAATAAAATTGCCGATGAAGAAGTCGGCAAGCTTGTTGAGACTTACGAAAAACGTTTACGTTTAATTGAGCACCAGCTGACGCAAAAAACCCAGCATATTGACGAAAACCGGGAAGAGATTGAGCGCACCCAGGAATTACACTCCCTGTGGCTAAAGGCTGCCCAAGAAACGCTCTCAGCCAATAAAATTGCGATTTACGATCAAATCTTAGAAATGCGGCCAGATGACTGTGAGGCTTTAACCTACAAAGCGGACGAGGTGCTAGAGTTAGGTGAGGTGCAGTGGGCTATTAACTTATGCCAGCATGCTCTGACCATCGACCCCGATAATGCCCACGCGTTTTATCAGTTGGCCTGTGCTAAAACTATGCTGGGCAATCACGATCAGGCGATTCACTACTTGCGCGAAACCCTAGAGCGCGCCGATAGTTATCGACAAACGGTTATGGAAGACCCCGCGTTAGAGCCCCTGTACGAGCTTGAAGAATTTAAAGCGTTATTGTCAAATTAAACGAGGTGCTTTTAATCTTGTTGTGCTTCGAGCCTGAACCGAAGCACAACACAGGTGTGCCTCGTTCTCAGGTTTTTAGCCTTTCTCAGAGCGTATAATTCCCGCCCCTTAGTGCAACCCTTACCCAACTCTACAAGGGTATGTAAGAGCTACAACGTCGTGTCCACTACGGCTAAAGAGCCGCGGGCTTAATCTCTATTCCTTCTGTGCTTTAGCGCACAAATTTGCTCGCTTTTGTGGCGGGCTGCGCTCTTTTGCACGCAAATGTGGCGGGCATCTTAACTGGCAAGCAAATTGCTCTCGATAGGTTTCTGATTGATCTTGGACTCAAGGTTATCGTATATCAATATCTGATTCGGGACTGAACTATGAGTGATGCGTCGCACAGTTATCGCGAGCAGGGGGAGCTTGAGCTCACCTCTGTGTTAAAACGACTTTTTTACGGTACGTTGTTTTTTACGTGCCTTGCGTTAACTGGATTATCGCTACCAAGCGCTGCCCAATCTGCGCCAGAGGCGACCGCTAATACACCCGATGTGGTGTTTGCGACGGTTAAAGAGCGCGCCCAGGCTCTGGCTGACAAGCCTTACCAAAAGCCCGACCACAATGTGCCAGAGGCATTGGCTGCCATGAACTACGAGCAGTATCGCTCGATACACTTTCGCCGCGAGGCGGGCTTGTGGCAGCGAGACTCATTGTTTGAAGTTCAATTTTTTCACCCCGGCTTTTATTACAATGAGCCCGTAACAATTACCACTGTCGACAAAGCGGGAAGCAATACTCGTGTCCCGTTTAAGTCCGAATATTTTCGCTATGGCGATCAGGCCAAACCAGTGATGGATGCTGTGACGGAGGACCTTGGTTTTGCTGGTTTTCGCGTGCATTATCCACTCAATGAGGCAGATCGTAAAAGCGAGTTTGTGGTCTTTCAAGGTGCGACTTATTTTCGTTTAGTGGGCCCCGGTCAAGTGTATGGCTTGTCGGCTCGCGGTTTGGCGATCGATACAGCCGAGAGCAGTGGTGAAGAGTTTCCGGTATTTCGGGATTTTTGGTTGTTACAACCCGACAAAGAACAAACGACCATGACGGTAGTCGCGCTGATGGATAGCCCGTCTATCAGTGGTGCTTATCGCTTTACCTTAGCGCCCGGTGCGCCAACCGTCGTCGATGTGGATGCTGTCTTGTATCCTAGAACCGAGATCAACAAAGTTGGTGTGGCACCACTAACCAGTATGTTTCACCACGGTGAAAACAGTACCAACTACGTCGATGATATTCGCCCTGAGATACACGACTCGGATGGTTTACTGCTTAACAGCTCACAAGGCGACTGGATATGGCGGCCTCTGAGCAACCCCAAATCGCTGCGTGTGTCCTCGTTACAAGATACCAACCCCAAGGGGTTCGGTTTGTTACAGCGGGATCGGGAGTTCAACAGTTACCTTGATGCCGAGGCGCACTACTCGGACCGCCCCAGTTTATGGGTCACCCCTAAGGGCGAGTGGGGCGAGGGTCGGGTAGAGTTGGTGGAGATTCCCACCAACTCCGAAACCAATGACAATATTGTCGCCTACTGGGTGCCTAAGCAACCATTAGCGCCAAACACAGAGCACTTGTTTTCGTATCAGTTGCGTACCTTTGAAGAGCGCTTGCCGAGCCAAGGGCTGGCTCAGGTCGAGCGAACCCGCACTGGTTGGGCGGCGATCCCGGGACAAGAGGATGGCCCGCCACGAACGCATCGCAAATTCGCCATCGATTTTACCGGCGGTGAATTAGACAACATCTCTACCGAGGCCAAGCTGAAGGCAAAAGTGAGTGCCATGGGCGGTGAGATCACACACATCGTCGTTGAGCCGCTGCCGGTTAAAGGAATGTGGCGTGTGGCGTTTACTCTGATTCCCGAAGGCGAAGGGCCTGCCGATATGCAGGTGTCATTAACAATGCGCGATCAACAGCTGAGTGAGGTATGGAGCTATGTCTGGTATCCCGACAGTGTGCAGTGAGGCATCAACCAAACAGCAGGAGTCATGTGTGCCAGCGAAACAAGCTGAAATCTCTATGTCGGGCATCCTAGGGCGTCGGGTGTTGTTTTTTAGTCTGGTGTTTATGCTCGGTGGGTTAGGCATCGGTATGATGTTTGAAATTCTTCGGCCCAATGGGGTAACCCTATTAGAGATAAGCTTGTTGCTGTTGTTTGGCATCACCTTTTTGTGGATTGTCTTTGCCTTTACCAGTGGCGCGATAGGGTTTGTGTTGCAGTTAATGCGGCTCGACCCACTTAGCTTGCGCCGGCAGTCCTCGGTGCCAAGTCCCGAGCCCCGTGTTGCGACTCGCACAGCGGTTATTATGCCGGTGTACAACGAGGATACCGCCCGCGTTATTTCGGGTTTCGAAGTCAGCTTGCGCTCGCTTGAGGCTACCGGTCAGCTCGATGCTTTTGATTTTTACCTGCTGAGCGATACCCAAGACGCAGAGCTCGCCCGGGCCGAAGCCGGTGCCTGGCAGCAGCTTTGCCGGCGGTTAGGGCCGCTGGCGGCGCGCGTAAACTACCGTCGGCGCACGGATAATAGCGGCCGAAAAGTTGGCAATGTGAGCGATTTTTGTTGTCGCTGGGGGGATAAGTACGAGTCGATGATTGTCTTGGACGCCGATAGCGTGATGACTGGCGAGTGCATGCTGTCGCTGGTTCACGCTATTGAGCAAAACCCCAACGCTGCGCTGGTACAGACAGTGCCGATCCCCGTGCGGCAGCACACAATGTTCGGCCGGTTTTTACAGTTTGCGGCCGATTTATACAGCCCAATGTTGGCGACTGGTTTAGCCTTTTGGCAAACCGATACGGCCAACTATTGGGGGCATAACGCGATTATCCGGATTGAGCCCTTTATGCAACACTGCGGTTTACCCGAGCTAACCGGTCGCGGTCCTTTTGGTGGCGAAATCTTAAGCCACGATTTTGTCGAGGCGGCCTTATTGCGTCGCGCAGGTTGGAGCGTGGTGCTGTTGGCCGACCTCCGCGGTAGCTATGAAGAAGTACCCAGTAATCTGTTGGATTACGCGACGCGGGATCGCCGCTGGGTGCAGGGCAATATGCAACACTTGGCGTTGCTGACAGGTTCGCGATTGCATGGTGTTAGCCGCTTACACTTTTTGCTGGGGGCGGTGGCTTATGGCTCGTCCTTGTTGTGGCTAATGATGCTGGCGCTTAGCAGTATTGATGCGGTCGTCCGGGCGTTATCAAGCAATGTATTTTTCACCGCGGGCTTTCAGATGTTCCCCAATTGGCCCATCGCTAAAACGGGATTGATTTTTTCTTTGTTGAGTTTAACGGTGGCTCTGTTAATTCTTCCCAAAGTTTTTGGCGTGGTGATCGCGTTACAGCAAAGACGCGCCCAGTTCGGTGGCACGTTACGGCTTTTAATGGGCTCGCTGATTGAAACGGTGTTTGCTATTTTAATCGCACCATTAATGATGGTGTTTCACGCTTACTTTGTCGTATCCGTGTTAATTGGTCATAAGGTGAGCTGGAATGCTCAGGCGCGAGAGGGGCGTATGGTTCCTTGGGGCGAAGCTTTTGGGCACACATTTCCCGCCACCTTGGTCGCCATTATTTGGGGTGCCTTGACCTATGTGTTAACGCCGGTGTTTTTCTGGTGGATGACGCCGGTGCTGGCCGGGTTAGTGTTGGCGGCACCTATTGTGCGTTACAGCAGCAGCTTAGCTCTGGGTGAGTGGTTGCGAAACTTAGGTATTTTTATTGCACCCTCGGAGGCCCAAGAGCCTAAGGTGTTATCTGATTTAGGCGTTACGCTAAGCGGCCAAAACGAGGTATACCCAGATGTACCCGAGCCGGCATTGCCCGCTTCACGCTGGCGGGATATGCCGATTCAGAGCTTTGCGAAATAACCGCTAGCTGGGGTACAAAGGCGCAAGGGGCGAGTTCGACGCGTCGCGCTTTTGTACGCGCAGCTGTTGAATCAAAGGCAGTAATTTACCCGGGTCAAACTCACTGTTATTAGGGCGGTAAATCGCTTGGTCCAGTGCCCGCAACTGCCGCAATAGCTCTTCCTCATGCTCAGCGTTTGTAGCAAAGCCAGCGATTCGCTCAAGGCGACTGATCGGCTGGGAATAATGCATCTGGGCCCACCGCAAAAGTGCGCTGCGCAGTTCTGGTAAGTCGTGCTTTGCTCCCGCTTTTTTAATTGCTCGCCACAAATTGTGATCTTGTTTGTCGGACGATTTTATTTGTTGCGGCTGACTGCTCCGCGCGCGCAGATAGAGCGCTGTAACGATCACAAGCAGTATTAACGTGATCGCTTGTGAAATAATGAGATAGCGTGAAACGGCTCCATATTGATAGCCCGTGGCGGTTTGTGGGGCACCGCTTAATGATGTCGCTGTCGGCTTGGGCGGCGTTGCCGCCGCCGCAGGAGTATTGCCACCTACCGGCATTGCTGTTTTCGTTTGCGTTGCCGGTAAGCGGGCGGTTTCAAACTCACCGGTTGTGGTGTTAAACCACTTGAGCTCTATTGGCGGCAAGGTTTTACGGCCAGCCTCACTGGGCACCATGGCAATGGTGTCTGTGCGCTCACTGCTTAACCCCGTTTCAGAGCGACGCTCTTGGGTTTGAGGTTTGTCAGCGTAAGTACTAAACCCCGCTACATCAGGTGTCGCAATAGGTGGCAGTTGGCTTGGGTGTAAACCCTCGGCCTTTAAGGTAATGCTGCGTGTAATAGGTTCACCGGCGGTGAGCGATTCGGTATCGTGACTAAAATGCTGAGTCAAACTGATTGAACTGGCGGGTAGCCACGGTCCGTTACCATTGGCCGCCGGTATAGGTTTTACTTCAAGCTCGGTGGGTGAGCTGCGCCCGCGTCTAACATCGCCGCCACCAAAGCTGAGTATTGATTGGCGGCGTGAGCGCAAGCGCACTGCGTAATCGAGTGAGGGCAGGGTCAAGGTGCCACTTTTTTGTGGGTAAAGAGCAAAGGTTAGCTCATAAACAGCATAGGGTGTACCGCCCACCTCGGTTACGTATTTATTCTCGGCAATTGCCTCAATTAGCGCGTCATCTAGTGTGAAGTCTTGTATTTCTTGGGCGTCAAAATTCTGTCTTGAATAAATCTTAGCGTTGAGTAGCACTTGCTCTTGAACATAGACACTGCTTTTATTCGGTTCGAGCGTCATAAAAAGCTCCGCACCGGCGGCCGCTGGGTTTTCTGGCGCATCACTGACGGAAATGGCGATAGACTCTGATTGGGCGCTTCCGGTGCGGATACTGGGAATAATTAGCTCGCCGCGGCGCTTAGGGGCAAGGGTTAAGGTCCACTCAAAAAACGCGTCGTGTTTGCCGTTGATATTGGTCGATCGCTGAGTGCGATACGTTGAGAGTATTTCAAAGTCTTCTTGTACTGGCGAGAAATCAGGCTCGGAGTTCTGGCTGCCGCCGCGCAACCGAAACTTAACGTTCAGTTGATCGTTTATGTTGATTTGCGTGCGGTCCGCCTCGGCACTTAAGGTGGCGCTAGCCGCCTCAGCCGAAATGCTGATGCCGGCGACGCAGACGGCCAGTAGTACCAGCAGCCGCAAAAAGTTAGCGCTTAAAACCAGTGGTTGGATCATAGTCTTACTTCTACTCATCGGTTGTTACCAGCGTTGCTCAGAGTTGCCAAACGTGTTCAGCTTTTTCTGTTGCCGATCCTGGCGTTGTTGGTTGTATTCATAGCGAAATTTATTGCGCAGCAGCCCAGACGGATCATCCGGTATTTGCCGTAGCCATTGTTCGGTAGCTTGGCGAGCCTCTTGCTCTTCAGGCGTTAATGGTTGTGCCTGAGCCTCGATTTCTTGCTCACCTTCACCGTCCTCTCCAGTATTCTCGCCAGTGTTAGCGCCGGAGCTGGCGCTAGAGGTTTGTTGTTCGCTTTGCGCTTGATCTTGAGCGCTTTGTGAGTTGGCAGAGGACGACTGCCCGTCGTCGTTTTGTGTATTTTGTTCGGCCTCGCCCTGAGACGGATCTGAGGAGGCCGCAGAGTTTTGCGGATCGGATTGCCCCGGCTTATCCTGTGGGTCTGAGGGCGAGCCGGATGAGGAGTTGGCTCCAGATTGAGAGTCAGCACTGCTGTTGTCACTCTCGCTATTTTGCTCGCTTTGCTGCTGATCCTGCTGCGAGTTTTGTGATTGTTGTTGCTCAGATTGTGACGAGTTTTGCCCGGATTGATCTTGTTGCTGCTGACTCTGTTGTTCTTGCTGCTTTTGTTGTTCTTGGAGCTGCTCTAGGAGTGCCTTGTTGGCCTTGGCGTCGGTCATTTCCGGGTCTGCTTTTAGTGCTTGTTTGTAGGCATTCAGCGCTTCGTCTAATTTGCCAGCGCGGGCCAGAGCATTGCCCCGGTTGTAGTGGGCCAGTGCGCTGTCATACTGGGCAAAGCTGTTGGCGGCAGCCTCAAAGTTACCGGCGCGGTATTGCGCTGTACCTTTCCATAGTGGATCTTTAAACGCTTCGGCTGCGCTAGCGGTATCACCATCACTCAGTGCTTTGGCCCCGCGCTGGTCTGGCGTTAAAAAGGCCTTGTTTAAAATAGGGCTCTCTAACGCTTGTGCCTGTAAGGGAGGCGACTGGACGGCCAATAAAGGCAACATTAATATGGCCACGACCGTGCCGCGACGAAAGCTTAACAGTAATAGTGGCAGTAATAGCAGTACCAACCACGGACCGCGATCGAGCCATTGATCCATTTTTTGGTTGCGCGTGTCGTCATCCTTTGGCCGCTCTAAAAGACTGCCTGCAGGGTTTAGGTAGTCGATATCTTGCTGGTCGACGGTGTTGGTAATGTAACGTCCACCGTTATTCTGCGCGAGTTTTTGCAATCGGGCGCTGCCTAAACGGGCGATCACCACATCGTTACTAGCATCGCGAACAAAACCACCGCGACCAGAGGGAATGGGGGCGCCAGCATCGGTGCCAACGCCCAAAATCAACAAGCGAATACCGGTGTTTTTTAAAGTCTTGTTGATATTATGCGCTGCATCGGTTGTCACCTCATCTGTGACCAATAAAATGTGGCCGTGGTCGTAGCCGGCATCACTAAACATTTTTAAGGCCCGCTCTATGGCGGCCTCTGGGCGGCTACCGGGGACAGGCATAATAGAGGGCGTTAACGTGGGCAACATGGATGCAATGGTTTTGGTGTCGTCAGTTAACGGGGTCACTAAATGGGCGTCGTCGCCGTATACGATGAGCGCGGTTTCACCTTCGTCGCGCGCTTTAAGTAGCTCGGCGACTTTTAGCCGGGCGCGCACTAATCGGCTCGGCTTAACATCCTTTACGACCATTGAGGGAGACAAGTCGAGGGCGATAATAAGGGCGTTGGCTTGGCGGTGTACCGGTGAGCTCTGGCGCTCCCACGCGGGCCCCGCTAATGCTAGGCAGGCAATCACTAATGCACTTGCGACGGCGATAACACCTAAACGCGACTGTTTTTTGCTAACCCCATCGATTAAATGAGTGAGCAACTCGGGGGCAATTAATTGCTGCCAGCGCGAGTGGTTGGCCCGCGTGCGCCACAGGACTGCGACAAGGATGCCAACAGGCACGATAAGCAGCAGTGCCCAAGGTCTTAAAAAATGAAACTCTGTTAGCCAGTTCATGAGTCTGCTCCCGCGGTTTGACGATGACTGGTGCGAGCGGCTGTCGTACCAAACGGAATAAAGCGCAGTGCGAGTAACAGGGTTAGTAGTAATGCCAATCCAAGCGGCCAAAAAAACAGTCGTTTACTGGGGCGTACTTTTAGCTCATCCAGCTCGATCGGCTCCAGTGCGTCGAGACGCTTGTGAATAAGCTCCAGCTCTTCGGTCGAACGGGCGCGAAAGTATTGCCCGCCGGTTAGCTCGGCGATCTCTTGCAAAGCTCCTTCATCTAAGTCTCGTGAGGGATTGTAGCGTCGCGGGCCAAAAGCGGTTTGCACGATTTGCTCTTCGGCGCCAAAGCCGATGGTGTAAATCTTTACGCCCATATCTCGCGCTTTTTGCGCGGCGTCCATGGGCTCTGTTTGGCCGGCGGTATTGGCACCATCGCTTAACAATATAATACGGCGGCTGCCTTCGGGGCGATCTTTGAGTCGTTTAATAGCCAAACCCAGGGCATCACCAATGGCAGTAGCGGCGCCGGCAAAACCGATTTGTGCCTCTTGCAGGAGTTGGTTAACCGTTGCCGTGTCGTACGTCAGCGGCGCTTGTAGATAAGCTTGATCGGCAAATAGTATTAACCCTAAGCGGTCTCCTTGACGCTGCCGGGCAAAATCGCCAATCACCGCTTTCACGGCATCTAAGCGATTGTAGCTGCGGTTTTGAAACTGCATGCTAGTAACGCCGGGAGGCAGCATGTCTTTTTCATCCATACTTTTTGAAATGTCGACCGCTAGCATTAAGTCCCGACCGGTGTAAGGCAGGGATTTCGCTTCGCCTAACCAGCGCGGGTCAGCGGCGGCAAGCACGCAGAGCACCCAAATAAGCCATAGCAATAAATAGTTGGCGATATTTTTACGGCCGCCCTGAGAGCTTTGCCCCATGCCGTGTACCTGATTAAAAAACGGTACACGCAAAGCGGCATCATTTTGTGTCTTAGCGGGCACAAAGCGCATTAGCAATGGGGCGGGTAATAGGGCCAGTAGCCAGAGCCAGCCGAATTCAAACATGGGCGTGCTCCTGTGGTGTTACGTTGTTTTTGATTTTGTGCTGGCTTATCCAGCGCTTTGCCAGCGCGGTAACGGCTTTGTGGTCAACCTCGGGAGAGGGCTGATAGGCCGCCTCGCCTAATGCGCGTCCGCAACCTTCGCGAAACGCCGTTGAGTTTTTTGCCAGCGATTGGTCAAGGTAGGCAAGCCAAGCTTGGCCGCTTAGGGTCCCGATTTTATAGTTTCGGTTGCGATGCAGCGCTACACGTTTAAGTATGCCGTTAACCGCTGCGATAAACTCGTTTGTGTTGAGTTTGCTATTGGCTAAAGCTTGCAGCTCAGTTTGCGCTTGCGTTACGTAGCGGCGCTGGCGTTTACGTTTTAACGCCCACAGGATCAGTGCGATAAGTAAAGCCACACCAATAAAAATCACCACCCACCAGCCTAGGGCCAGCGGCCACCAGGCAACGGGGTCGGGGGTGTGAATATCTTTTAATTGTGCCAGAGGATCGGTTGGGTTCATGGTGTGCGCTTGCTACTCGATTGTCGCTGTTGCCGGCCAAAACGTTGGCGTAGTCGCTCGACTGGGTCGTCACTGGTGCTAATGTCGATTACCTCCAGACCCAGACGCGCGGTGGTGTCACTAAGCTGTTGCTCGCGGCGTTGGTTGAGCTCGCGATACTGCCTTTGAAAACGCTTGTCGCCCACCGGCAGCTGTTGGCGATCGTGGCCGTTGGTAATAGTGAGCTGGCCGCTACCGCTGATGGCGTGCTCTAGTGGGTCGTGAGTGCGGATCAGGGTGATATCTAAATGTCGGTGCAAGTGAAACAATTGCTTTTCAGTCTCGGCGTCTAGATCGTGTAAATCACTGACAATAAATAGCGCTGAGCCGGGCTTGGCGATACGACGTGTGTCTTTAAGCATTTGCGCCAGAGTTAATGGCCCGCTACCAAGGGGGCTGGTTAATCGGTGATTAAACGATTGCAACAGTTGCAGTCCTGCCAGCACCGTGTGCTTGCTACGCTTAGGGCGTAGGTCGCGAAATTCTTGATCGTTAAAAACGAGTGCGCCAAGGCGGTCGCCCCCTTCGAGGGCGGCCCAACTTAGTAGGGCGCTGATGTGGCAGGCGAGTACCGATTTAAAACAGTTAACACTGCCAAAAAACATGTCGGGGCGCTGGTCGCAGAGGATGTACACGGGGCGCTCGCGCTCTTCGCTGTACAGCTTAGTGTGCGGGACCTGGGTGCGAGCGGTAACGCGCCAGTCAATTGCGCGAATATCGTCGCCGGCTTGATACAAACGAACTTCTTCAAAATCGACACCGCGGCCGCGAAACCGAGTACGCAGGCGGCCGCTTTGCATGCTGCGCGCCGGGCGACGGGCAAACAGGTTTAGCTCCCGCGCGGCAAATCGCGCGCGTAGCAAGTTGCCCATGTCGCAGTAAGCGCCTTGGGCTCGGCCTAGTGCGTTAATCGCTGGCTTATTGGCACCCATAAATAAACCTTAGGCAACTGGTACGCTGGCTAGCAGCTGATCGATGACATCGTTGGCTGTGGTGCCGGCGGCTTCTGCTTCAAAGCTCAAGATTAACCGGTGGCGCAGGCAGTCGTGAATTACCGCAGCAACGTCGTCGGGGCTAACGTAATCCTTACCGGCGAGCCAGGCGTGGGCACGGGCGCAGCGTTCTAGGGCGATGGTGCCCCGGGGGCTGGCGCCATATTCTAGTTGTCCTGCGAGAGTTTCACTGTAGTCCCCGGGGCGCCGGGTGGCGTTGATGAGCTGGACGATGTATTCCTCTACGGCATCGCTCAAATGTAGCGAGAGAATGTCACGTCGTGCGTTTAAAATAGTGTCTTGGCTAATCGGCGGTGGTGGTGTCGCTGCGGTGGCGCTGGCCTCGGCGCGGATAATCGCCAAGATTTTGCGCTCGGCGGCAATGTCGGGGTAATCAACATTGACGTGCAGTAAAAACCGGTCGAGCTGAGCCTCGGGGAGCGGGTAAGTCCCCTCTTGCTCAATGGGGTTTTGGGTGGCCATCACCATAAAAAGCGGTGGTAGCGGGTAGGTTTTGTTGCCCACGCTCACCTGGCGCTCGGCCATTGCTTCAAGCAGGGCTGACTGCACTTTTGCCGGTGCGCGGTTAATTTCATCGGCCAAAACTAGGTTGTGAAAGATCGGGCCGGCTTGGAATTCAAAGCTGCCGTGTTCGGGGCGGTAAATGTCGGTGCCTGTGACATCGGCCGGCAATAGGTCCGGAGTAAACTGGATACGATTAAAATCGCCTTCAATGGCGTCCGCCAGGGTTTTAATCGCCTTGGTTTTTGCCAGCCCTGGAGCGCCCTCAACCAATAAATGGCCATCGGCGAGTAGCGCGATCAATAGGCGCTGGACTAAGTGGGGTTGACCAACAATTTGATCGTTAAGCCAGTGGGTTAGGGCTTCGATGTGCTGTTGTGGCTGCATGGGATAAACCTTCGTTTATATTTTGTCAGTTTATGTGTGCGGTATAGAGCCGTTGCGGTTAGCCGCGCTAGCAAGTGGCCCTATAAACCCAGTTTTTGTACATAAAAAGACCAGTTGGGGTTGTGAACGATACGATGATAAGTGGCAGTGAGTCGCACTTTTGGCGTTCAAATCCGAATAACAGGCCGTAGACTCACAAATGTGGCGTCAGTTCCTTAAAATTCAAGGGAATTCTACGCTTATCAGCTTAATAAAGGTGCTAATGCTGTCCTTTATTTATTTAGCTAAATTTACTTACTCTTTTTATACAAGTGAGCCGCGCGTTTGCTAAGGTATGAACACCAACTGAAAAACAGGAGTGATCAACCGCAATGAGCAACACTGATGTTTTTTCGAGTGCAAGCGACCAAGTTGTGCAAAAAGTCACCGATACGGTAGCGGCGCAGGCCAAGCCCGATCAAGCTGAAGCTTGTCGACAGTGGTGCCGGTTGTTTTTTAGGCATTTTCCGGGGGAGGATTTTGATGGGCGTCCTTTGGGCGATGTTTCCGCCTTAGTGAGTTGGATCTGGCAACAACTCACTTACACAGAGGCTTACCCCAATGTGCAAGTTTTTAACCCGCACCACGAGACGCACGGCTTTGATGGTGCTCACACAGTACTATTGGTGCATCAGCGGGACATGCCATTTTTGGTTGATTCAGTCAGGCTCGAATTAACCGCAAAAAATATCCCGATTTACAGTGTGAAAAGTACGCCGTTTGCGGCAGATCGTCCTGATGGATGGTTGCGTAACGTTGCGCCACTAAACAGTCAAGAGGCGCCCGCGGAGGCGTTGTTGTACTTTGAGATAGGCACGATTACCGATGCCGATGTGTTGCGGGAGCTGGAGCAGGCCCTGCGAGAGGTGCTGGGACAAGTCGTGCAGGTGGTGCGCGACTTTCCGAACTTAAAAGCGTGTGCGCAGCAAGTGGCCGATGAGCTCGATGGTGTCTTGGATGACAACCAGTTACATGGTGTTGCCGGGGCGCAGGAGTTTTTACGGTGGTTGATGGCCGACCACTTTACCTTTTTGGGCTACGCCGAGTTTGACCGGGTTGAACGTGATGGTCAGGAGGTATTACAAGAAAATACCGCGCGAAGGCTTGGGTTGTTTGACGATGGTGGGCCGCGCAAAGTAAAAACCTTTGACGGTTCAAGCCCTGGTGTGGAGCGGTTTTATTTGTCACCGTCGGTTATGGCGTTTAGTAAGTCGCCCGAGTTAAGCCGCGTGCACCGGCATGTTTACCCCGATTACGTTGTGGTGAAACGTTTTGATAACACAGGTGCAGTATGCGGTGAGGCGCGCTTTTTAGGTCTTTACACCTCTTCGGTTTACTACGACTCGCCTGAAAAAATCCCCTTGGTACGCGATAAAATCACCGAGCTGCGGGAACGAATTGGCCTAAACCCCTGGACCCACGAGGGTAAAGCGCTCGCACAAGTGATAGCGACCTACCCAAGAGACGAGCTGTTTCAGGCGAGCACCGCCGAGCTCTATGAAACCATCACGGGTATTTTAGCGATAGGGGAGCGCTATCAGGTGCGGGTGTTTGCGCGCGCGGACAGGTTCGGCAAGTTCTTAAGCTGTTTGGTTTATATCCCCCGAGACTTATTTTCAAGTGCAGTGAGAGAGCGTATACAGACTTATATTGCCGAACAGATTGGCGCGTGTGATCAGCAGTTTAATACTTATTTCTCAGAGTCCGTATTAGCGCGTGTTCACCTGGTGTTTCGCCTGCCGAAAGATGACAGCGCTGAGTTTGACCTAGAGGCGATAGAGCGGGGTGTGGCTGCTGAGGTTCGATCTTGGGAGGATGATTTATATCAATCCTTGAAGGAGGTTTACGGCGAAGAGCGTGCCTGGCAACTGCAGCAAAAATACCGGCAAAGTTTTGGCAATAGTTACCAGGAGTATTATTGCGGTGGTGACGCGGTTGCCGATATCGCAATATTAGAGTCGCTTACAGCAAACGATGAGCCTCTCGCTCTAGAGCTGCTGGACGGCGAAGAAGCGAAAACACTGCGGTTTAAATTATTTCACCGTGGGGATGCGGTCGCCTTATCGGATATTATTCCGTTAGTGGAAAATATGGGGTTACGGGTTATTGCCGAGCATCCGTTTCGCCTTAAACATCACACAGGTGTAACGATCTGGCTGCACGACTTTACCTTGCAACCTCGCCGCGGCGAGGTGGTGTTTAGCCAAGCTTTAGCCGAGCGCTTTAAAAATACGGTGGAGGCGCTGTGGTACGGTCGTGCCGACAACGATAGCTTTAATCGGTTAGTAATCGACGCCGGTTTAGATTGGCGCAGTGCTGATATGTTGCGTGCTTATGCCGCTTATCTGCGACAAACTTTAGTGAGCTATACGCTCGATTACGTTGTTGATGCCTTAGTCGCTCACTCAGATATTACGGCACAACTTTGTCGTTACTTTGCGATCAAGTTTGATCCGAATTGGCGAGCAGAGAACCAAGATGAGGAGAACCATAAAAACCGAGACGTGGCGTTAGAGGATTGCGAAGCCTCAATATTGGCGGCGCTCGATGATGTTGCCAATCTCAACGAAGACCGGATTATTCGTCACTACCTGAATTTATTGAAGGCGAGCTTGCGCTGTAACTTTTACCAAGGGCGTGAGCGGGATTATTTTGCGGTTAAACTCGCCTCGCGACGTCTGCTAGATATCCCCGAGCCCCGGCCTTTGTATGAAATATTCGTATACTCTAAGCGTTTTGAAGGGGTGCACTTGCGTGGTGGAAAGATCGCCCGCGGAGGGCTGCGCTGGTCCGATCGCTTGCAGGACTATCGCACCGAAGTGCTGGGACTGGTAAAAGCGCAGCAAGTTAAAAATGCGGTAATTGTGCCCAGCGGCGCCAAGGGCGGCTTTGTATGTAAGCAGGCAGCACAA
This sequence comes from Gilvimarinus japonicus, assembly GCF_042847215.1. GTDB lineage: Bacteria > Pseudomonadota > Gammaproteobacteria > Pseudomonadales > Cellvibrionaceae > Gilvimarinus > Gilvimarinus japonicus. The sequence goes on along the minus strand of NZ_AP031500.1, from coordinate 2,312,020 downwards.
TTAAATCGCGATGACTTCTTAGCCGAGGGCATCGCCTGTTATAAGCAGTTTATCAATGCATTGCTGGATTTAACTGATAACTTAGTCGACGATAAAATCGCACCGCCTGAACAGCTGTTGCGTTATGACGAGGATGACCCATATCTAGTGGTTGCCGCCGACAAAGGCACGGCGAGTTTCTCGGATACCGCCAATGCTATCGCTCTTGAACACGGGTTTTGGTTGGGCGACGCATTCGCTTCCGGCGGGAGTCATGGATACGATCATAAGGCCATGGGGATTACCGCTCGCGGCGCTTGGGTGTCAGTGCAGCGACATTTTTTAGAACGTGACCTCGACGTTCAGAAAACCCCGTTTAGCGTGATCGGTATCGGTGATATGGGCGGTGACGTGTTTGGTAATGGCATGTTGTGCTCCGCGCAAACAAAGTTGTTGGCGGCGTTTAACAACTTGCATATTTTTATCGATCCAAGCCCTGATCCGGCGGCCAGTTATGCCGAGCGCGAGCGTTTATTTAAAATGCCACGCAGTAGTTGGGCTGATTACAATCGCGAACTTATAAGTGCCGGTGGCGGGGTGTTTGAGCGCAGCGCCAAGTCGATTTCGATTAGCGATGCAATGCAGGAGCGCTTTGCGTTGGAGGCCGATCAGCTGACGCCAGATGAACTTATTCATAAACTGCTGCAGGCACCTGTAGACCTTATTTGGAATGGCGGCATTGGCACCTACGTGAAAGCCCGTCAAGAGTCGCACGCGGATGTGGGGGATAAAACCTCCGATAGTTTACGTGTCAATGGTGAGCAATTGCGCTGCAAAGTCTTTGCCGAGGGCGGCAATTTAGGGATGACTCAGCGTGGCCGGGTAGAGTTTTGTCGCAACGGTGGTGCTTGCAACACGGACTTTATCGACAACTCAGCTGGGGTCGATTGCTCTGACCATGAAGTTAATATCAAAATACTGCTGGCCGATTTACTGAAACGCGGAGAGCTGCAAGAGAGTAACCGCGATGAGTTGCTGGAGGCGATGACTGAAGAGGTGGCCGCCAGTGTGTTAGCTCATAATTATCAGCAAACGCAAGCCATTAGCTTGGCCGAAGGAGATGTGCTAGAGCGCAGCTCAGAATACCGCCGTTTTATTAATCATTTGGAGAGCGAGGGAAAGCTTGATCGCACCTTGGAGTTTTTACCGAATGATGAGGAGTTAATTGAACGGCATGGTAAAGAGCAGGGACTTACTCGGCCCGAGCTGTCGGTGCTTATCTCGTATGCCAAAGTGGATCTCAAAGAGCAGCTTGCGAGCTCCGTCATCGTCGATGAGCCAAGCGTCAAAAGGCTGTGTGCTGAGGCGTTTCCCGAGCGTTTGCGCAAACCTTATAAAGACGCTATTGAGCGTCATCGGCTGCGTCGTGAAATAATCGCGACGCAGCTGGCAAACGAGTTGGTCAATCGTCAGGGTTTTACGTTTGTACAGCGGTTGCGTGATGCCACTGGGGCCGATTCAGCTAAAGTGGCGAGTGCATACCGGGTCGCTCGCGAAGTCGAACAATCGCCCCAGCGTTGGGCCGCTTTAGAGTCTCTTGACTATCAGGTGTCCGCCGAGGTTCAAATGGCGTTAATGCAAGAGCTAATGCGTCGCGTCCGGCGAACCACTCGTTGGTTTTTACGCAATCGGTCGGGGGGCATCGACATTGGTGCCGATATAGAGTGCTTCGCGCAATCGGTGCAGGAGGTAAAGCCCATGCTGGCTCAAGGCATGGCCGATACAACAAAGGCGTCTTGGCATGAACGGATTGGGTTTTTTACTGCGGCGGGTGTTTCTGAATCGCTGGCTCAGGAGACGGTATCGGCGGGGTATTTATACGCGGGTCTAGGGGTCGTGGAGGTTGCGCGTGGGTGTAACCGGGCGCTGGCATTAGTGGCGCGGGTCTACACGGCTCTGATTGAGGCATTAGAGTTGGATGGGTTTGCTCGCCAATTGAGCAGCGTCAGAGTGGATAACTATTGGCAAGCGTTAGCCCGTGAAGCTTATATGGATGATTTGGAGTCTGAGTTGCGTCGAATGACGGAGATTTTAGCTCGCGAGTGTGACCCCGCAGCGGATGCTGAAGCCGGGGCGGTGGCTGTAGAGCGCTGGTGCGAGGAGCACCGTGCCGCTATTGATCGTTGGGCCTTGATGGCCGGTCATGTTCGTGCATCGCAAACGGCTGACTATGCGATGTTTTCAGTCGCGTTGCGGGAGTTAACTGATTTGGCACGAATCGCAGAGTCAAGGCTAGATTAAACGCAATAAAAGCAAGGATGCCATAAGCACTTTGGGAGGCTGTGGTTTGCCTAATAATGTGTTTCAAGGTCGTGGAGTATCGACTGCTGACTTAACAAGCTGATGTTACGGCTCGCCTTTTGGTGGCGAGCTGTATTAGGCGCTATTTACTTGTGATGGTAAAACCGCGTACGAAATCTCTTACAAGTATTTCAGTGATGTCTTCGTTGCGCCACTATTGAGTGAAAACTAACCTGTAAGTGCGCAGGAAATGCATACTACTCAAAATAAGGAGATTCCTATGAAGCGTTTATTCTGTAGCTTTCTAATTGCCATTACCTCTGTTGTATTCTCACCGCTAGCGGTTATTGCGGCCGAACCAGATACTGCGGCAAGTACCGTCGCTCCGATAAATATTAATACAGCGGATGCCCAAGAGTTGACGGCGTTAAACGGTGTGGGAGAGGCAAAAGCCGAGGCCATTATTGCGTGGCGTGAGGAGAACGGGCCTTTTGAAAAGGTTGATCAGCTGCTTGAGGTCAACGGTATTGGAGAGGCCACTCTAAGTGATATTCGTAAGCGGGTTGTTTTGTAGCCAAACAACATGGCGACCTTAGACCATGCGCTGGACTCTAGAGCTCACCGCATGGTCTTTTTGTGTTCTGTGTTTAATAAACCGTCTTTTTGGCGTCATCGCGCCCATTTAATTTTTTGCCTCGGCGGTGATGCAAAACGGTTTTTTGTACGTAGTCTTTTCCCTATCTAGTTCGTGGTTGCTGCGAAGTCATCGGAAGTTTGTTTTAATATCGCCCTGACCGGCGTCTTGCCGGTGATAGTGCTAAACGGGGGAGATATGTCAGTATCAGGAAGGGGCACCAGCCAACCATCATCGCTACAGCCGCGTATCGTCGTGGCAATGGATTACCACAATGCAGACGACTGCCTGCGGGTGGCGCATCAATTGTCACCTCAGTTGTGCCGGCTAAAGGTGGGTAAAGAGTTGTTTACTGCGTGTGGGCCGCAATTGGTTGAGCAGTTAATGACGCTTGGCTTTGATGTGTTTCTCGATCTTAAATTTCACGATATCCCTAACACTACGGCAAAAGCGGTACGAGCTGCGGCTGAGTTGGGTGTGTGGATGGTGAATGTTCATGTTAGTGGCGGTCGGCGCATGATGCTGGCGGCGCGCGAAGCGCTTGAGGGGTTGCAGTCACCGCCGTTATTGATTGGCGTGACGGTACTGACGAGTATGGATGCCGATGATCTAGCGGGGGTCGGTGTTCAACGCTCACCAGAGCAACAGGTGCTGTATTTGGCTGACCTGGCTAAACAAGCCGGGCTCGATGGTGTGGTGTGTTCTGCGCGCGAGGCCCATGCCTTGAAGCAAGCCTGCGGCAAAGATTTTACCTTAGTCACCCCCGGCATTCGGCCGGTGTCCGCCGAGCAGGGCGATCAGCGCCGGATAATGACGCCCGCGGAGGCCATAACGGCCGGCAGTGATTACCTTGTGATCGGTCGTCCTATCACCCAAGCCGCAGACCCTATGTTGGCGTGCCGCGAAATCCTAGCGGACATTGATGGGGCTTGCGACCATGTGCAGTGATAGCAACAGCACGATAGTGACCGTTGATGGCCCTTCCGGGGCGGGAAAAGGCACCTTAAGCCAGTTGCTGGCTCAGCGCTTAGGCTACCGGCTGCTGGATAGCGGTGCCTTGTATCGCCTGGTTGCCCTCGCTTCAATCAATAAGGCCATCTCGGTTGAAAACGCGTCGGCTTTGCGTGATTGCGCGAGCACTTTGGACGTCGAGTTTGCGCCCGCCGATGACGGTGTGACGGTCATCCTTGAGGGGCAGGATGTCACTGCCGCCATTCGCCAAGAGCACGTGAGTATGCGCGCCTCGGAAGTGGCGGCGGTTGATGCGGTGCGCACCGCTTTGCTTCAGCGTCAGCGCGACTTTGCGGTCGCACCGGGGTTGGTCGCCGATGGCCGCGATATGGGCACGACCGTTTTTCCTGCGGCGCAACACAAATTTTATTTAACCGCCAGTGCCGAAGCGCGCGCCCAGCGTCGTTATCAACAATTGCTTGGGCGAGGTGAGTCGGTCGACTTAGCGGCCTTAGTGGCCGATATTCAGGCGCGCGATCAGCGCGATCAGTCTCGTGCGACGTCTCCGCTGCGACCTGCACAGGACGCGCACATTGTGGATAGCACAGAGATGAGTATCGCCCAGGTACTTGAACATATGATCGACATCATTGGCGTTTAGTCTGAGCGCGCTAATTATATTTACCGTAACTCACCATGTTGGTGCGAAAGCTGCTTTAGCTGCTACGTGGCGGCGGTGAGTAATGGCAACCCAGCGCCAGAAGGAAGCATCGGCTCGTAGCGATGGTAAACTTGGTGCATGTTTTCGAATTTTTTACATTTATGCCTCACGGTGGCGCTGCGCTTAAAAGCTGGTGTCGCCCAGATAAATAATTGATCACGCAAAGTATGGAGTCGGCAGTGAGTTCACAAAAACTGACATGTTTTAAAGCCTATGATATCCGCGGCAAGCTCGGAGAAGAGTTGAACGAAGATATCGCTTATCGTATTGGCCGTGCGTATGGCCAGTTTCTTAAGCCGCAAACCGTTGTTGTGGGTGGCGACGTGCGCGAAACCAGTGAGTCGCTAAAGGCCGCCGTAGGTAATGGCCTTAGGGATGAGGGCGTCGACGTTGTCGATATCGGCATGGTGGGTACCGAAGAGGTGTATTTTGCCACCAGTCACCTTAATGCAAGCGGCGGGATTGAGGTGACCGCGAGTCACAACCCCATCGATTACAATGGTATGAAGCCAATTCGCGAAAACTCAAAACCGATCAGCGGTGATACTGGCTTGTTGGATATTAAAAAGCTGGCGGAAGAGGGTGAGTTTGCGCCGGTTGACCCGGCGAGCCGAGGCAAACTGATAAAGCAAAGCACCCTAGATGCTTATGTTGAGCATTTGCTTGGGTATGTCGACGTCGACCAACTAAAGCCTTTTAAAATAGTGGTGAATGCCGGTAATGGCGCCGCCGGACATGTGATCGATGCGCTTGAATCGCACCTGCCTTTTGAATTTATTAAAGTTCATCATGAACCCGATCCAACCTTTCCCAATGGTATTCCCAATCCGCTTTTGGTAGAGAACCGCGGCCCAACCCGAGACGCTGTGTTGGCCCACGGTGCTAACCTGGGTATCGCTTGGGATGGTGATTTTGATCGCTGCTTTTTCTTTGATGAAAAAGGCGAGTTTATCGAAGGCTACTACTTGGTCGGGCTATTGGCCGAGGCGTTTTTAACCAAAGAGTCTGGTGGCAAGGTGGTGCATGATCCGCGCTTAACGTGGAATACGATTGATATCGCCGAGCAATGTGGCGGTAAAGCCATTCAATCTAAGACCGGCCATGCCTTTATCAAAGAGCGGATGCGCAAAGAGGACGCTATTTATGGCGGGGAGATGAGCGCGCACCACTATTTTCGAGACTTCTTTTATTGCGATAGCGGCATGATTCCCTGGTTGCTGGTGACTGAGCTGATGTGCCGCAAAAATGCGACGCTATCATCCATGATGGAAGCGTGTATCGCGCGTTTTCCGTCGCCTGGGGAGATAAACCGCGAAGTCGCCGATGCCAAAGTCGCAATCGCCAAAGTGCGTGATCACTTTCAGGCTGATGCTCTGGAGATTGATGAGACTGACGGCGTGAGTATGATTTTTGCCAACTGGCGTTTCAATTTGCGGATGTCGAACACTGAGCCAGTGGTGCGTTTGAACGTGGAAAGTCGCGCTGACCGAGAGTTGATGCAAGCGAAAACTGACGAGATTGTCGCCTTGCTCGATAGTTGAGCTGGTTTTAGTGAAAGCGAACCCGATTTCTGATTGTTGAAGAAGGAGTAGAGGATGCAAGTCAAAAAAGCGGTAATTCCGGTCGCCGGGCTGGGCACGCGTATGCTGCCTGCGACGAAAGCAATTCCTAAGGAGATGCTGCCAGTTGTCGATAAGCCTTTGATCCAGTATGTCGTCGATGAGGCCGCTGCTGCGGGTATTAAAGAGATTGTGTTGGTGACGCACGCCTCAAAAAACTCTATCGAGAACCACTTTGATACCAGCTTTGAGTTGGAAGCACAGCTTGAGGCGCGTTTAAAACGCTCGCTGCTTGAGCAGGTAAAATCCATAACCCCGCCTGGTTTGACGGTCATTTCGGTGCGCCAATCGGAGGCGAAAGGACTAGGGCATGCAATTTTGTGCGCGAAACCGGTCATCGGTGATGAGCCTTTTGCGGTACTGCTGCCCGATGTGTTGGTCGACAGCTATGAGTGCAACCCTAAGCGTGACAATCTGGCCGGAATGGTCCGCCGGTTTGATGAAACCAGCGCCAGTCAGATCTTGGTTGAAGGGGTGCCTTGGGAGTGGGTTTATAAGTACGGCGTCGTTGACTGTGGCGGCGCGGCTATTGGCGCTGGCAACAGCCACAAGATTAGTGCCATGGTCGAGAAACCGCCTGCCGATGAGGCGCCCTCTAACTTGGCGATTGTTGGGCGCTATATTTTATCGGCTGCCACCTGGGAGTTGCTTGAACGCACGCAGCCCGGTGCCGGCGGCGAGATCCAGTTGACTGACGCGCTGGATAAACTTCTCGAGCGGGAGACGGTTGAAGCCTACGAATTAGTGGGAAAAAGTCACGATTGCGGCAGTAAAACCGGCTACGCCATTGCCAATATTGCCTATGCTACGCGCAATAGCGAAGTGGGAGAGGGCGTTAAAGAGTATATTCGCGCCACCTACTGTAGTTAGCCGTAGCGTAAATTGCACCGTCCAGCCGCGCTGGGCGGTGCTTTGCGTGAAATCATGCCTTAAATATTGCTTGCCAAAACACGGTCTCTCTGCTAGCCTGCCCGACCTGCTGATACCCATAGCAAATTTATGTGGGACAGTGGTAGTAAGTCGCTACTCGCCAGTGTTAAGGGCGGCTTGCGTTAATCATTCATCAACCCGTACGTCTGGCCTTACGGTTTGCTGTAAGAGCGTCGATTTTTAGACCGCTCGCAGCGTCTTTTATAGGTAATTTTGTGACCATGAGCGAAAGTTTTGCTGAGTTATTTGAAGAGAGCTTAAAAACAGTCGATATGGTGCCCGGCACCATCGTTACCGGTGTGGTAATTGATATCGATAAAGATTGGGTAACTGTACACGCCGGACTTAAGTCTGAAGGTGTTATCCCAGCTAGCCAGTTCATCGATGAAAACGGTGAAGTTAAGCTGGAAGTTGGCGATGAAGTACAAGTTGCACTGGAAACCGTAGAAGACGGTTTCGGTGAGACCCGCCTGTCTCGTGAGAAAGCCAAGCGCGCTGAAGCTTGGAAAGTGCTGGAAGCGGCGCACTCTGCAGACGAAGTGGTTAAAGGTGTTATTAACGGTAAGGTTAAAGGTGGTTTCACCGTTGACGTTGCTGGTATCCGTGCTTTCTTGCCAGGTTCGTTGGTTGACGTACGTCCTGTGCGTGAAACCGCTCACCTGGAAAACAAAGAGCTGGATTTTAAAGTTATTAAGCTCGACCAAAAGCGCAATAACGTTGTGGTATCTCGCCGCGCGGTATTGGAGCAAGCTAACTCAGCTGAGCGTGAAGAGCTGCTGGCAACTCTGCAAGAAGGCATGGTTGTTAAGGGTATCGTTAAAAACCTGACCGACTACGGCGCGTTCGTAGATCTGGGCGGTGTTGACGGCCTGTTGCACATCACCGATATGGCCTGGAAGCGTATCAAGCACCCAAGCGAAATCGTTAACGTTGGCGACGAGATTGACGTTAAAGTGCTGAAGTTTGACCGTGAGCGCAACCGCGTATCACTGGGTCTGAAGCAATTGGGTGAAGATCCATGGTTGCAAATTACCGGCCGTTACCCTGAAGGCGCCCGCGTTAAAGCGGTTGTGACCAACCTGACTGACTACGGTTGTTTTGCCGAGCTGGAAGAGGGTGTTGAGGGGCTGGTTCACGTATCTGAAATGGATTGGACCAACAAGAACATCCATCCTTCTAAGGTTGTGAACGTAGGTGACGAGATCGAAGTAATGATTCTCGACATTGACGAAGAGCGTCGTCGTATTTCTCTGGGCGTTAAACAGTGCCAAGAGAACCCTTGGGATGCATTTGCCCGCACTTGCGCCAAAGGTGAGAAAATCACCGGTAAGATCAAGTCAATCACTGACTTTGGTATCTTCATCGGCTTGGATGGTGGCATCGACGGTCTGGTTCACTTGTCTGACATCTCTTGGCACGAAGCCGGCGAAGAAGCCGTGCGTAAGTACAAGAAAGGCGACGAGATCGAAACCGTTGTATTGGCTATCGATCCAGAGCGTGAGCGTATCTCGCTGGGTATCAAGCAGTTAGAAGCTGATCCGTTCTCAGAGTATGTTGCCGAAAACGACAAAGGTACTGTTGTTAAAGGTATCGTTAAAGAAGTTGAAGCAAAAGCAGCCGTTATTACTCTGGCTGACGACGTAGAAGCTGTACTGAAGGCCTCTGAGTTGTCTCGCGAGAAGGTTGAAGACGCGCGCAATGTGCTGAAAGAAGGTGAAGAAGTCGAAGCTAAGATTATTAGTGTTGACCGCAAAAACCGCTCTATCAGCTTGTCCGTTAAATCTAAGGACGTTGCCGAAGAGAAAGCTTCGATTAAAGAGCACTCTAGCAAGCAAGCCGAGCAAGCTGCTCCGGCCACTACCTTGGGTGATCTGATCAAGGCACAGATGGACGCGAAAGACTAAGTCTATTTGTTGTGATAAAAAAGGCCGACCTTGTGTCGGCCTTTTTTATGCCTGTTATTTGGTGTTTAAGTACAGTTGTTTATTCCGGATAATAGATAAAGATCAATAACTTACCTTCTGTTCATAATCCGTCCATCAAGTATTGCGTCCGCTCTGATGTCGTTATAAGCTAAGTTCTGGTCGCGCCGAGCGATCACGCCTGAACAACAACGTACACGAGAGCAGGCTATGACTAAATCTGAATTGATTGAATATATCGCTGAAAAGCAAGATCATTTACCGGTTCGGGATGTCGAACTCGCGGTAAAGTTGCTTTTGGACTATATGTCGGAAATGCTGGCGGACGGCGAGCGGATAGAGATTCGTGGCTTTGGCAGCTTTTCACTGCATTATCGCGCACCGCGTATGGGGCGAAACCCTAAAACCGGCGATGCGGTAGAGCTTGAAGGAAAGTTTGTACCACACTTTAAACCGGGTAAAGAGATGCGCGATCGCGTTAATGAAAGTATTCAACCCTAATTTACGTACCCCTTTTTGTAACTTCACACGCCCAGAGAGGTTTTTATGAGGCGCATTGGCAGATGGATCTACGTGCTGGTTTTGTTGGCTGCGCTTATATTGGGGTTTGTCTTTAACTCTGAGAATGCCTCTGAAGTGACAGTAACGCTGCTGGGAAATGTTTTACCAGCCCTCAGGTTAGGTATTTGGCTGTTGATATTCACCTTGGTTGGCCTGCTAATAGGCTTTGCTCTGAATCTAATCCCATCAATGGCTACCCGACGCTCACTTGCTGCTGCGCGCAGGCGCAACGAAAAGCTTGAGCAGGAAATTCATGCGTTGAGAAGTCAAAGTCTGCGGAATTAAATAAATGGCCGACTTATTGATGTATGGCCTATTGCTATTGGCTGTTGCCATTGGTTTTGCGGCTGGTCGTTGGCGTACCCGTGGAAAGTCATCCGACTACCCTAAGGATTATGCGCTCAATTACTACAAAGGGTTAAGTTATCTTTTTAATGAGCAACCCGACGGTGCTATCGATGCCTTTATTGGCTCGTTAGCGGTCAATAGCGATACGCTTGAAACCCACCTGGCGCTAGGTAATATGTTGCGCCGCCGGGGTGAAGTGACTAAAGCTATAAAAATCCACCAAAATCTCTTAGCTCGTCCCGGGCTGAATGTGCGTCAGCAGCATGAATCTCAACTAGAGCTGGCGCGGGATTATATAAAATCAGGTCTGTTGGATCGCGCTGAGGCGCTGCTGTTAGAGCTGGTTAAATTATCCTCAGCCTATAAAATGCAGGCGCTTGAGCACCTGATAGAGATATATCAGGACGAAAACGAGTGGGACAACGCAATTGCTATGGCGAGCCAGCTCGACCGCCGCTACAAAGGCTTGGATGCCGGTCAGAATCTAGCGCAAATGCAGGCTCACTTTGCCTGCGAGCAAGCCTTGCAAGATATGGAGGTGCGCAACACGTCAAAAGCGCGAGTCCACTTGCAGGAAGCGCTAAAATTTGATTCCGGCTCGGCTCGTGCGAGTATTTTGTTTGCTCGGTTAGAGTTTTCTCTTGGTCGATACCGTGAAGCCCTTAAGCATTTGCATAGGATTCCGAGCCAAGATGCGGAATATTTGGTTGAGGTGTTGGGTATTTTGACTGAGAGTTACGAACGGTTGGGCGAAACCCAAGCCCTTGATCGTTATTTACAGCAGTTGCTTGAAGAGCACCCCAGTAACTCACTGATTATTACCATCGCTGACCGACTGCGCTGGAGTCAGAACGATTATGTTGCGGCGGATTTTATTGCGGAGCAGCTAAAACGCACACCAAGTATTCGCACCCTCAATCGTCTGGTCGAGCTGCATTTGCCTCATTCGGATGGCAAAGCAAAAGAAAACCTAGAGCTTTTAAAACAACTTGTCGACCAGGTTATTGCTGAAAAGCCCAGTTACTGTTGTAACAAATGCGGCTTTACGGGCAATAGTTTGCACTGGTTGTGCCCGGGCTGTAAGTCTTGGGGCAGCGTGCGACCTATTCGGGGCGTTGCCGGCGAGTAAACTGATACACACCTCTATTGTTTGAAATTCACACAACTGTAAAAAACCACTGATTTACTGTGCCTAGCGCGCGCGGTAGGGCTTCACTATTGGGAGTCGCTACTGGGCGGTGGTCTAGTCTTGTAAATGACAGTGGAGTTGGCGATGAAAGTAACGGTCTTTGGGGTAGGGTATGTCGGGCTGGTACAGGCTGCAGCACTTGCTGAGGTGGGGCATCACGTGGTCTGTGTCGATATCGATAAAACGAAAGTGACACGCCTGAATGATGGTTATATCCCCATCTACGAACCGGGGCTAGAAAATGTCGTACGTGATAATCATCGTAGTGGTCGCTTGGTTTTTAGTGATGAGCCTTCTGTAGGTGTGGCTCACGGGGAGGTTCAGTTTATTGCGGTGGGTACACCCCCTGACGAATCTGGTGCCGCCGATACTCGTCATGTATTAAGCGTTGCCAGTACCATTGGGGCACTGCTGGACAGGCCGGCACTGGTGGTTAATAAATCCACGGTTCCCGTGGGTACGGCCGATAGGGTCGCCCAGTGTATTGATGCGGAACTCAAATCTCGCGGCGAGCGCTTTGCGGCAACCGTTATTTCCAATCCCGAGTTTTTAAAAGAAGGTTCTGCGCTGACCGATTGCATGAAGCCTGACCGGATCATCATTGGTACCGATGATGCCGCTGCGGAAGCAACAATGCGCGAGCTATACGCCCCATTTAATCGTAATCACGAAAAAATTATTGTCATGGATGTACGTAGCGCCGAGCTGACCAAATATGCAGCCAACTGCATGTTGGCGACAAAAATCAGTTTTATGAACGAGATTGCCAACCTGGCAGAAAAACTCGGGGCCGACGTCGAGGCGGTGCGCTTAGGAATTGGTAGCGACCCGCGTATTGGCTATCATTTTATTTACCCGGGTGTTGGCTATGGAGGCTCTTGTTTTCCAAAAGATGTACGGGCGTTAATCAGTACGGCCAAATCGGTGGGTTTTGATGCGGACGTATTAAAAGCTGTTGAGCATCGCAATAATTGCCAAAAAAATACGCTTTTCAGCAAAATTTCTAATCACTTTAACGGGGATTTAAAAGGTAAAACTTTTGCGTTATGGGGATTGGCATTTAAACCTAATACGGATGATATGCGAGAGGCGCCCGCCAAAGTATTAATGGAGGCGTTGTGGCAAGCTGGCGCCCGCGTGCAAGCTTACGACCCTGAAGCGATGAACGAGGCGCAGCGTATTTACGGCGCGCGCGATGATTTACAGTTATGTGGCACAAAAGAGTCGGCTTTAAACGGTGCAGACGCTCTGGTAATAGCCACCGAGTGGCAGGCATTTCGCGCTCCCGATTTTGACGTCTTACAGGAGGCGCTTACAGAACCTGTAATTATTGATGGTCGCAACCTGTACGATCCTGTGAAATTGGCCGGATTGGGGTTTGATTACTATAGTGTTGGGCGAGCACATGCCAGTCCGGTACGCCAGCCGGTACTAGGTCTCGTATCCAGAGGGCAAATGGCCGCAATCTAGCGGGGCGCGTTTTCTAATAGCCGCCTATATGCCAAAATAGGCGCCGGCGGCCCAAAATGGGTCATTGCCATTTATGCTATTAGAGATACGTTATGATCATACCGGTTTTGCTTGCGGGTGGCTCGGGTAATCGCCTGTGGCCACTGTCGCGCGAGCTATACCCCAAACAGTGCATTAATTTAACTGATCCCAATCAGACGCTGATTCAGCAAACCCTGGAGCGTGTTAGGCTATGCGGTATTGATGCCTCACCCGTTGTGGTCTGTAACAACGATCATCGCTTTCTTATTGCTCAGCAAATGCTTGAGCTCGGCATTTGCGGCACTATCATGCTGGAGCCTGCCGCCCGCAATACGGCCGCAGCGATTGCCTTGGCGGCCTTTGAGGTTCGCCGGGAGAATCCCGATGCGAGTTTGTTGGTACTGCCTGCCGATCACTTAATTGCCCAAGCTGAGCGATTTTCCGAGGTGGTCGCCACGGCCCATGCGCGGGCCGCAGCCAATGAGTTGGTCACTTTTGGCATTGCGCCTAGTTATCCCGAGACTGGGTATGGCTACATTGAGGCGCACCACTTTGGCCAAGTTTCTCCGATTAAAGCCTTCCATGAAAAACCTGCACTCGAAACGGCAACCGGCTACGTGAAGGCGGGTAACTGCTACTGGAATAGCGGCATGTTTATGTTTACGCCAGAAGCTTATCTATCCGAGTTGCAGCGTTTTCAGCCGGCTGTTTACCAGGCGGTGGAGCAAGCTATGGCCGAGCGTTACACCGACTTGGATTTTGTGCGAGTCGGTGAAGACGCATTCTCCCAATCACCGGCCATATCCATTGACAATGGAATTATGGAGCTTACCCATCGAGGCACGGTAGTGCCTTACCATGGGGATTGGAGTGATATTGGCAGCTGGCAATCTGTTTACGACCATCTCGATAAAGATGCCGATGGCAATGTTGTTGTTGGCGATGTGTTGGTTGAGGATGTGCAAGATTCCTTAATAAGGTCTAACTCGCGATTGGTGACGGCGGTTGGGGTTAGCAATCTTGCTATTATCGATACCCATGACGCTCTACTGGTTATGTCTCGAGAAAACTCCCAAGCGGTAAAAACGATCGTCGCACGCTTAAAAGAGCGCGGGAGAGCTGAAACTCGTCATCATCAAAAGGTGTATCGCCCCTGGGGTAGCTACGAAACCGTGACTCTAGGAGAGCACTACCAAGTAAAGCACGTCAAGGTGAACCCGGGCGCCAAGTTTGCCTTACAGGTGCATCGGCACCGCGCCGAACATTGGGTGATTTTGCACGGTATTGCAGAGGTTCGTATTGGCGAGCGTGAGCAGCTCCTACACGCCAACGAATCTATCCACATTAATGTGGGTGATGTGCATACGCTGCACAATCCGGGTAATAGCACACTGGATTTAATCGAGGTGCAAACGGGGGATCGTATCGATGAAAATGATGTGGTGCGCTTTACCGATTATTATCAAGAAGCGGTTGGTGGCTTAGATGAGCCTTGAGCGCAAGGTGCTAATTACCGGTGCTAATGGATTTATTGGCGGGCACCTACGCGCCGGGCTGCTGCGCGAGGGCGGTTACCAGGTTGTTGCCGGCGTGCGCCAGCCTGTTAATGACGATGAAATTCTTGTGTCAGAAGACTTAAGTGTGGAGCAGTGGGGCGAACGCCTACACGCAGTGGATACTGTTGTTCACGCTGCGGCCCGCGCACATGTGTTGCAAGAGAGAGAGACCGACCCTAAGCACTTATACAACCAGATCAATATCGAGATGACCCGAGCCTTTGCCCTTGCCGCCTCACTGGCTGGGGTGCGGCGGTTTATTTTTATCAGCTCTATCGGCGTTAATGGTGTTACCAATACCGCTCCTTTTAAGGAAACCGATCGTCCTGCACCGAGTGGTGCTTATGCCTGCTCTAAATACCACGCCGAGCAGGCACTATGGGAAATTGCTGCCAGCTCGGCGATGGAGATTGTCATCCTTCGGCTTCCATTGGTGTACGGCCCTGGAGTCAAAGCCAACTTTCACGCTATGTTGCGGTGGATTGATTCGCATATTCCGTTGCCATTAGGTTCTGTACGCAATAAGAGGTCGTTACTTGGCGTTGATAATCTTGTGAGTTTTATTGAGCTTGCGGTTCGCCATCCAGCAGCAGCCAATCAATTGTTCCTGTTGGCTGACGGGGAGGATCTTAGTACACCCGAGCTGCTGAATACTCTTGCCGATGGGCTTGGCAGCCGCTCGTTATTATTCCCTTGCCCTCAGCGCTTGCTGGTGTTGGCGGCACAAATGGTGGGGAAGGGCGCATTGGCGACAAAACTGTGTGGATCATTACAGATCGACATAAGCAAGGCGCGCAATCTGTTGGGGTGGCTGCCAATCAAGCCTCTTAAAGAAGGCCTCTCCAATACCGCCCAAGCTTACCGTTGGGCTAATGATGGGGACAAAAAACCGAGGCGCCAAGCGTGAGTCTAACAGAGGTGGTTGCTGGTTTACTGGCGAGCTTTATTTTAACGGCGCTACTAACGGGCCTTATTCGTTTCTATGCGCTTCGGCGTGGCCTGTTGGACGCGCCGGGCGCTCGCTCATCCCATAGTGTGCCAACGCCTCGGGGCGGCGGCTTAGCCGTTGCGATTGTTGCGTTGGGTTGGATCTTGTTGCATTGGCTGTCTGATGTTGGTGTGAGTGATTTGTCTGGCGCCAGTAATCTTGTTGTTGTCTATGTGGTGGCCGCCCTGGTTGCTGCTGTGGGCTTTTGGGACGATCACGGCCATGTTCTCTCCGGGGTGCGGCTGTTTGTGCATTTGTTGGCTGGAGTTATTTTGGTCGCGCTTCTGCCTCGTTTCCAAATTACATTCTTGAATCTGGATATAGGCTCTGGCACGTTTGGTTTTATTGTGCTGACGCTTGTTGTCGCTTGGTATATTAATCTCTTTAATTTTATGGATGGCATTGATGGTATCGCGGCATTCGAAGCAATGTTTGTGTTTGGCGGCTACGCTTGGCTAGCTTATTGGTTTGGGGCGCCGCAACTGGTTAGCTCGGCGCTGTGTGTGTTGGCAAGTGTGGCGGGTTTTGCATTGTGGAATTTTCCCCGCGCGCGGATCTTTATGGGGGATGTCGGAAGCGGGTTTCTCGGCACGCTGATCATGGGTTTTTTATTTGTGTTGAGCGGGATCGAGAAAAACCTTTTTTGGGCCGGGTTGTTGTTGTCGGGTGTGTTTATTGTCGACGCCACTTTAACCTTGCTCCATCGTCTTTGTCGTGGGGAGGCGTTGTACAAAGCTCATCGCACTCACGCTTATCAGTACGCCGCCCGTCGCTATCATTCGCACGCTTTAGTGACGCTCGCGTTAATGGCGATAAATCTATTGTGGTTGCTGCCAATGGCCTGGGTGGCGGCGACGGGGCTGCTGTCTGGCTGGGTCGTTTTGTTGATTGGCTACGCCCCGTTAGTGCTGTTGGCCGCTGTCTTTCATGCGGGGCGCGCCGAGCGGGCGTAGTCTTTATGGTGTGATTCGTTTAGCGCTGGCGAGTGGTGTGGGTGTGGCGCAAAGTAGGTTCAATAAGTAGGCCCAAGCAAGTCGCTATTTAATAACCCGCAATTGGGCGGTATTGGTTTTGTGCAACCACACGGCATCACCCAGTGCCTCTTCGGTCGCATAACCCGTGGGTGCGCGCATCAGCAATTCGCGCACTCGGTCACAGGCGTAGTCGTGACAAGCACGGTCTAGCTCCCACAGTAAAACTTCTGTGTCGACCCAGCTTAAACAAAACTCTTCAGCGCGCATAATTCGGTCGTGCGCGGTGCCGGTGACATTGTCGCCCACTAGCAGCTCTTCGTAGAGTTTTTCGCCAGGGCGCAACCCTGTATAAGTGATCTCTATGTCGCCATCGGGCAGCCCTGTGGTTTTTATGGTCAGGCCTGACAGGTGGATCATGCGTCTTGCGAGATCGACAATTCTTACCGGCTCGCCCATATCGAGTACTAAGACATCTCCGCCAGTTCCCATTGCCCCGGCCTGAATCACGAGTTCAGCGGCTTCTGGTATGGTCATAAAGTAGCGAATAATCTCGGGGTGGGTAACGGTGACTGGACCGCCCATTTTGATTTGTTGGCGGAACAGGGGCACCACCGACCCTGATGAGCCCAGCACATTGCCAAACCGAACCATACTAAAGCGGGTGTTGCTTTGGCGTTGAGATAAGCCCTGTAGGACAAGCTCTGCCATGCGTTTAGAGGCGCCCATGACGTTGGTGGGGCGAACGGCTTTGTCGGTAGAGATTAAAACAAACGATTCGACGCCAGCGCGTATCGCCGCCTCGGCAGTGTACCAAGTGCCATAAACGTTATTGCGAACGCCTTCGACGATATTGTGCTCGACCAGTGGCACGTGTTTGTACGCGGCTGCGTGATATACCGTCTGCACACCAAATGTGCGCATAACGGTTTCAACCCGGTGCTCGCGCTGGACGGAGCCGAGTAGAGGAATGATCTCGACGTCTAGCTTTTTGGCCTGCAGTATTTGACCAAGCTCTGACTCGAGTTGATAGAGACTGAATTCGTTTAGCTCGAACAGCACGATACGTTTGGGTGACTGCAAGATGATTTGGCGGCAAAGTTCCCCGCCGATGGAGCCGCCGGCGCCAGTCACCATCACCACTTTATCGGTTATACAGGCGCTCAGTAAGTCGTTGTTGGCTTTGACGGGGTCCCGGCCAAGGAGGTCTTCAATGTCGACATCGCGTATATGTTCAATGCGGGCGCGACCACTGATTAAGTCCGGGATGGCGGGTGCTGTTTGCACTGACACGCCTAGGGGTTCTAAGCCTTTGATGATCTGGGCGCGGCGCGAATGGGGTGTATTGCCTAGCGCCAGAAGGACTCTGGTAGCGCTATGTTTGCGAATAATGTGGGGTAACTGCACGGGGCTTTGTACTTTAAGGTTGGCAAATACTGAACCCTGCCTTGCGAGGTCGTCATCGACAAAGGCCACCACTTTGTAGTTGGTAGCTTTTAGCGCTAGGCGCAGCTGGTGACCCGTGTAGCCAGCACCGTAGACAATCACCGGCTCGCGCTTGCCTTGATGAGAGCCATTTAGGATCATAACCAAGTGGTGAACCAGAAGGCGGGGTCCGCCGAGCAGTAACAGAGCGATCGTGAGGTAAATAAAGGGAACGGAGCGGGGGATAAAAGAGTGAGTAAAAAAACTGCCTACCGCTAGAATCAGTGCCGAGAAACAGCTGCCTAAAAACACCGTATTAAGAGCTTGAGGCGTCATGTAGCGCAGTATTGCGCGGTACATTCCCATGCGTATAAACGCCCCAAGCGTGAAAACGATGGTGATTGCCAGGGTGGCGAGTTCTCGTTCAGTGACGGGGATCTCAAGGCTGCCGAGCCGCAGGCAAATGGCAATGTAAAGTGAGCAGCTGATCGCCAAGGTGTCGTAAGCGAGCGATATAAGCCGCTTAGTGGTTCTGGACGAGTCGAATAGCGCTTTAAGCATGGTTGCAGGCCTTAGAGTGAGCGTCACGCTGGGCTGATTCCTTAACTGAGTAGTATACGTGCTTTTGCGGATAAAAGTGAGAGCTGCTATGTAATATTGCGTATTATTCAATAGCTTAGCGCTGAATGCTGTATAAAATTGTTACTCCTTAGGGGCAAAAAATACTTGCGTGCCGTCATTCGGGCTGATAAAGTTCGCGCCCAGTTGTCGAGTGCTATCGGGCTCGCAACCCTGTCTTTATGTACGACCGTAGCTCAGTTGGTTAGAGCACTACCTTGACATGGTAGGGGTCGGTGGTTCGAGTCCACTCGGTCGTACCAGTTTATCCTTGCCAATCAGGCACATAGAAATCCCTCTGGCGCCTGCTTGCCCGCTACCTAAGCGCTGCAATTTTTTGCGCTCCGCTTGAAAAGCACAAAATAGCCCCCAGTTACTGAACCTGAACTGAACAGTGCCGCTCACTTGTGCGGCTGGTTATTTTGTATACAGGAGTCGTACCCCATGACCGTAGAAGCGCAAAAAGAAACTCGAGGCTTTCAGACCGAAGCCAAGCAGCTTTTGCATCTGATGATTCACTCGCTTTACTCAAACCGTGAGATTTTTCTCCGTGAACTGGTTTCCAATGCCTCAGATGCCGCTGATAAGCTGCGTTTTGCCGCGGTAAAAGACGATAGTCTGTACGAAGGCGATAGCGACCTCCAGGTTCGAATTAGTGTTGATAGTGACGCCAAAATCATCACCATTAGCGATAATGGTATAGGTATGGGGCGCGAGGATGTGATCGAAAACTTAGGTACGATCGCGAAATCGGGCACTGCCGCCTTTATGCAGAACCTAACGGGTGATGAGAAAAAAGATGCCCAGTTAATTGGCCAGTTTGGTGTGGGCTTTTATTCATCTTTTATTGTTGCTGATAAAGTGGTCGTGACCACCCGTAAAGCGGGCACACCCACCGATCAAGGTGTTCGCTGGGAGTGTGACGGTGAGGCCGAGTTTGATATTGAAACCATCGAGCGGGCCGAGCGTGGCACAAGCATTGAGTTACATTTAAAAGACGATGCGGCAGAGTTTGCCGATGACTGGCGCTTGCGCTCCATCATCAAAAAGTACTCGGACCATATTGCCATTCCCGTGGTGATGCAAAAGCAGGCCCCGGCAGAGGAGGGCGAGGAGCCACCAGAGCCCGAAGACGAGGTGGTGAACACGGCTAAAGCACTTTGGACACGTTCGCGCTCGGATGTCAGCGAAGAAGAGTACAAAGAGTTTTATAAGCATGTGAGTCACGACTTTGCCGATCCGTTAACCTGGAGCCACAACCGCGTCGAAGGTAACCTCGACTACACCAGCTTGCTCTATGTGCCGGCGAAAGCCCCGTTTGATTTATACAATCGCGAGGGTGCCCGAGGCTTAAAACTTTACGTGCAGCGCACCTTTATTATGGATGACGCCGAGCAGTTTTTGCCGCTATACCTGCGCTTTGTGAAGGGTGTCGTTGATTCGAACGATCTGTCGTTGAACGTTTCTCGCGAAATTCTGCAAAAAGACCCTAACATCGATAGTATGCGCACGGCGTTAACCAAGCGTGTTTTGGATATGCTGAGTAAGCTTGCCAAAAATAAACCAGAAGAATACGCCAGCTTCTGGAATGAATTTGGTGAGGTTCTCAAAGAGGGGCCAGCAGAAGATTTTGCGAATCGCGAAAAAATTGCCAAACTACTGCGCTTTGCCACGACTTTGAATAACACCTCGACCCAAGATCAGTCACTGGATGACTACATCGGCCGCATGCAGGCTGGGCAAGACAAGATTTACTATATTGCCGCGGAAAACCACAACACGGCTAAAAACAGCCCGCACCTTGAAGTGTTCCGTAAAAAAGGCATCGAAGTATTGTTGCTTTCGGATCGGGTCGATGAGTGGTTGATGAGCCATTTGGCCGAGTTTGATGGCAAAACCTTACAGGATGTGGGTAAAGGTGAGCTAGATTTAGGCGAGCTGGATACCGCTGAAGACAAAGAGGCTCAAGAAAAAGTTGCAGAAGCTCTTAAGCCTTTGCTGGAGCGTGTTAAAACAGCGCTTGGCGATGAGGTGGCGGAGGTTCGTTTGACGCACCGCCTAACTGATTCGCCCGCCTGTGTGGTGGTTCCCGAGCATGAGATGGGTGCCCAAATGCGTCGCTTGCTTGAGTCTGCCGGTCAAGCGGTACCCGAGTCTAAGCCAATCTTTGAGGTGAACCCCGACCACCCGTTGGTACAAAAGCTGGATCAAGAGCAGGATGAAGACCGCTTTGCCGATTTGAGTAAAGTGTTGTTTGACCAGGCAAACTTGGCTGAAGGTAGTCACCTAAGCGACCCTGCCGCGTATGTTCAGCGGTTGAATAAACTGTTGCTGGAGCTTAGCCATTAATCGAGCAATGGCTTGATGACTCAAAAGGCCCGCATCGTCCGATGCGGGCCTTTTTTGTGGTGTAAACGAGGGGTTATTTTATCGTGGCGCGAGCTTTCATGTAGCCTTCGTAGTCGGGCACGTTGCGTTCAAACTCGCTGTTAAACAAAGGGGATGCCACCATAAAGTCGGCGCTGATGGGGTTGCAGGCCACGGGGATATTCCACACCGCCGCGATGCGCAGCAACGCTTTAACATCCGGGTCGTGAGGCATGGGCTCAAACGGGTCCCAGAAGAAAATCAAAAAGTCGACTTTTCCCTCGGTAATCAACGAGCCTACCTGTTGGTCGCCCCCCAGCGGGCCACTAATTAAGCGTTCAATCTCAAGCCCGGTTGCGGCATTAATCACTGTGCCAGTGGTTCCGGTGGCATATAGCTTGTGGTGGGCGAGGTCCGACTGATGTTTTTCACACCAGCGAATAATATCGGGTTTTTTATTGTCGTGCGCGACCAGAGCAATCGATTTGTTGGCCGGTAGAGTAATCTTTTTGTATTGCATAAATGCGGTTCCTAACTTTTAATTCGCCCCAATATTCTGTCCATCGCTCGCGTACTTAAAAAGCGCTTAAGCGTGCCCATTAAATGAGTGGGAAAGGTGACATAATAGCGTGCTTTTGGTGTTTTGGCGGTTAAGGCATGCTGTAGTTTTTTATAGACGGCGTCAGGGCCCAGTGTGAAACGTGATGCGGGGCCAGGCTTACTGAGACGTGCAATGGCCGAAGCGTACTGAAACCCAAAGCGACTGCTGTTGATGTCGACATTGGCATCCAGTGCGCGCAGTGCATTAGCGCGAAACTCACTGCTAATGGGGCCGGGCTCGATCAAGCATATGTTGATGTTGGTATCGGCCAATTCTAGGCGTAAGGTATCGGTGATGCCTTCTAGTGCAAACTTGCTGGCGTTGTAAGCACCCCGAAAGGGCATCGCGGCAAACCCCAAGACTGAACTATTGTGAATAATGCGACCGGATTGTTGTTTGTGCATTATTTTTAGCACAGCATTGGTTAGCTCGCACCAGCCAAAAAAATTAGTTTCAAACTGTTGGCGCAGGGTGTCTCGCGTTAAGTCCTCCACGGCGCCTGGTTGGCCGTAAGCCCCATTGTTAAACAGCGCATCTAAGGTGCCGCCGGTAAGCTCCAGTGTCTTGCTGAGCCCGGCGGTTATGCTCTCGGTACTGGATACATCCAGTTGGACGCATGTTAAGCCTTCGGCTTGCAACTTTAATACGTCGGCCTGTTTGCGACAGCTGGCAATAACGTACCAGCCGTCTTGCTGCAGTGCTTTGGCGCAATAGTAACCGATGCCACTCGAGCACCCGGTAATAAGAATGCTGGGTTCTTTACGCATTGCTGGCTTCCTTATTTATCTGCATACACAAAAAAGCCCACCTTTTGGTGGGCTTTTTGCTCAAAAAGTCGCGGGATTAAACCGCAACGTTTTGAATTTCTACTGCGGCGATACGCTTGCCTTCGTCCGCGGCTTTTTGGTATTGCTCGATCTCGTTAAAGTTGAGGTAACGGTAAATATCCGCGCTCATGCTATTAAGATCGCTGGTGTAGCTTAGGTACTCTTCTTTATTGGGGATCTTGCCAATAATGGCCGCTACCGCTGCCAGCTCGGCCGATGCCAAGTAAACGTTGGCGCCCTGGCCTAAGCGGTTAGGGAAGTTGCGGGTCGAAGTAGAAACCACCGTTGAGCCGGGCGCTACCCGTGCTTGGTTCCCCATGCACAATGAACAGCCAGGCATTTCTGTGCGCGCCCCTTTGCGGCCAAAGATGTTGAAGTAACCTTCTTCCATCAGTTGGTGCTCGTCCATTTTGGTTGGTGGCGCGATCCACAAGCGGGTTGCCAGCTCGTCTTTAGAGGCGTCTAACAATTTACCGGCGGCGCGGAAGTGACCGATGTTAGTCATGCAAGAGCCGATAAACACTTCATCGATCTTGGTGTCTTGTACTTCGGCCAAGGTTTTCACATCGTCCGGATCGTTCGGGCAGGCCAAAATAGGCTCTTTGATGTCGGCCAGATCAATCTCGATTACCGCTGCGTACTCGGCATCGGGGTCGGCTTCCATTAGTTCAGGGTTGGCCAGCCAGTCTTCCATCTTTTGGGCTCGACGCTCCAGTGTGCGAACATCGCCATAGCCTTGTTCGATCATCCAGCGCAGCATCACAACGTTGGATTTTAGGTATTCGATGATGGGTTCTTCGCCAAGCTTGATGGTACAGCCTGCCGCCGAGCGCTCGGCGGAGGCGTCGGAGATCTCAAAGGCTTGCTCGACTTTTAAATTTGGCAGGCCTTCAACTTCTAGGACGCGGCCCGAGAAGATATTCTTTTTGCCTTTTTTGTCGACGGTGAGTAGGCCGTCTTTGATGGCGTACAGCGGAATCGCATTAACCAGGTCACGCAGGGTGATGCCCGGCTGCATTTCGCCTTTAAAGCGCACCAGTACCGACTCTGGCATATCCAGCGGCATGACCCCGGTAGCGGCGGCAAACGCCACCAAGCCAGAACCTGCCGGGAACGAAATGCCCAGCGGGAAGCGGGTGTGTGAATCGCCGCCGGTACCCACGGTGTCGGGCAACAGCATACGGTTTAGCCAGCTGTGGATGATGCCGTCAGCTGGACGCAAAGACACGCCACCACGATTCATAATAAAGTCGGGTAGGGTGTGCTGGGTTTCAATGTCGACGGGCTTGGGGTAAGCGGCGGTGTGACAAAAAGACTGCATGGTTAAGTCGGCCGAGAAACCAAGGCAGGCCAAGTCTTTTAACTCGTCGCGAGTCATTGGGCCGGTGGTGTCTTGCGAGCCAACAGTGGTCATTTGTGGTTCGCAGTAAGTGCCAGGGCGTACACCGGCGGTGCCGCACGCTTTGCCTACCATTTTTTGCGCAAGTGTATAGCCTTTGCCAGAGTCGGCAGGTTGCTCGGGCAGACGGAACATATCGCCAGCGTCGAGGCCTAGTGAGGTGCGTGCCTTACTGGTTAAACCGCGTCCCACGATCAGCGGAATCCGGCCGCCGGCTTGCACTTCGTCCAATAGCACTTCTGACTTAAGGTTAAACTCGCAAATCACCTCGCCGGTTTCGGCGTTGAGGATCTTGCCCTCGTAGGGGCGAACGTCAATGACATCGCCGGTGTTTAAATCGTCTACCGGCGCCTCAAATACCAGAGCACCCGCATCTTCCATCGTGTTGTAAAAAATAGGCGCTACTTTGCCGCCAATACAAACACCGCCGGTGCGCTTATTGGGTACGCCGGGAATGTCTTCACCGATATACCACAGCACTGAGTTGGTGGCTGATTTGCGCGAAGAGCCGGTGCCGACGACGTCGCCGACAAACGCCAGCGGGTTGCCCTTGGCCAACAGTTCATCAATTTGCTTGATTGGGCCGACATTGCCTTCGTCTTCGGGGGTGATACCGTCGCGACTCATTTTGTACATGGCGCGTGCATGCAGTGGGATGTCAGGGCGTGACCACGCATCTTGCGCAGGAGATAAGTCGTCGGTGTTGGTTTCGCCCGTGACTTTAAAAACGGTGAGCTTGGTGCTCTCGGGGACTTTTTTACGACCGGTAAACCACTCAGCATCGGCCCAAGATTGGATCACGTCTTTGGCAATGTCGTTGCCTGCTTTGGCTTTTTCTTCCACGTCGTGGAAGGCGTCAAACATTAATAGGGTGTGCTTCAACTCAACGGCCGCCAGTGGCGCTAGTTCGTTGTCGTCTAACAGTTTAACCAAGGTTTCGATGTTGTAACCACCGTGCATCATGCCCAGCAATTTAACGGCGTGAGCGCGATCAATCAGCGGCGATTGTGCTTCGCCGTCAACCAAGGCGCTGAGAAATGCCGCTTTCACATAGGCTGCTTCATCGACACCGGGGGGAACACGATCAGTGATCAGCTCTAGCAGAAAATCCTCTTCACCCGCGGGTGGGTTCTTTAATAGCTCGACCAGGCCTGCAACCTGTTCAGCGTTTAATGGTTTAGGTGGAACTCCTTCTGCTGCGCGTTCTGCAACATGTTTGCGGTAGGCTTCAAGCACGATTGTGATCCTCTGGTTTTAATTTGATGTACTCCGCTAGCAGGATCGCTGCTTTGGAGGCTATCCATGACCCACATGGATGAGGTGCCCTCAACAGGGCGAATCGGGCGCGAATTATACAGCATGACGCCCAGACTGTTAACTGCTGCGAGTAAATGAGCTGCCGGCAAATGCGCTATGGTAACGCAATCATTTCTGCTAAGATGCCGAAAAACATGAATACGCTTATAAGTTAATCAGCCAAGCGATTAAACCTCTCCCGTACCGAGCCACGAGATGCCCATGCAAAAGTCATTAGTTAGTCTAGGTTTTGCCTTGTCAGTCACTGCCTGTGCGCAGTCGACCACACACGATGTTAGCGATGTTCAGCCGGTGAGGTCGGACACTTACTGCGCCGCTGGGGAATACCAGGCGCCCAAAGGTACGCTTGAGGCCACCCGGATAGAGGCGGCGAATTTTAGTGCGCCTGGCTTATACGAAGGGCCAGTATGGGTGGGCGATAAGCTGTTGTTTTCGCGCTTTGGCTTTGGTGCTGGTTTTCCATCCAACGTATTAAGCTACGATGGCCAAGAAGTTGCGGTGGTGCTGGCCGATGCTGGTACCAATGGGTTGGCAATCGATAATGCCAACCAGCTTATTGCCGGCACCCACAAGTACAAAGCGGTCGCGAGGTTTAACCTGAAGGATGGTCAGCGCCAGGAGTTGGCGAGCCAGTATCAAGGCCAGGCTTTTAACTCCCCGAACGATCTAACGATGAGTGCCCGGGGGGATATTTATTTTACCGACCCTGATTTTCAGCGCGCAGCAGCGCCCGGTGGCCAAGACTCGACGCGGGTTTATCGCGTAGATGCACAGGGGCAAGTCAGTGTTGTTGATGACACTATTGCTAACCCTAACGGCATCTCGCTGTCGCCCGACGAGCAAACGCTGTATGTCGCCGGTGGAGGCGAAAATGGCTTTGTGCGGGCTTATCCGCTCGACAATGGCGAGGCGGGTTCTGGGCAGACTTTACTGGCTGACGTTACGGTGCCCGACGGTATGGCAATCGACTGTTTGGGAAACATCTACATCACCGAGCATACCAAGCAACGGGTGCGGGTTGTTACCCCCGAGGGCGATGAGATCGCCGTCATCCATGTTGACGCCAACATCACCAATGGTGCCTTTGGTGGCGAAAATGGCAAAACCCTGTATCTGACCGGTGCCGGTGCGCTCTGGTCTATTGAGCTGGATGTTGCCGGCTTGCCGTACTAACTGACAACGCGCGCCGTGGTAGTATCTTTGCCGCGGTGCGCGCACCAGCCTCTTTAACCGTGTAAAATACTGGCCCGATTCATCGTACCGGACTGACATGGCTGTATTTAAACCCGTTAAAACACCTTGTGTCGGCATTTGCTCAACCGGCATTGGTGACGCTGTTTGCCGTGGGTGCAAACGCTTTTCTCATGAGGTTATTCACTGGAATGCCTATGGCGAAGAGCAGCGTCGTATTATCGCCCAGCGACTAGAGAGCTATCTGACGCAAGTGGTCGACAACCGGATTGAGGTGATTGATCAGGCGCTTCTGTTGACCCAAATTCAACACCAGCAAATCCAGTTTAAGCCCGAGCAAACGCCGCAATGCTGGGTGTTTGATTTGCTGCGCGCCGGCGCCAGCCAGATTTCATCGCTACCGGATTATGGTCTTGCATTGCGTCGAGAGTGGCGCGACTGCCCGCTGACGGTTATTCGCGACGATATCGATAAAGATTTTTACGCACTGTCTTGCGCTTATTACGAGCGTTACATTGCACCGGGTTTGCCCGGGTAAGCAAGGTTGTTTTATGAATGATTTACAGGCGATTAACGATTTTTTGTTGTGTGAAACACCGGATAGCTGGATAGCGGGGGCGCTTGCCAATCCAGATTTGTTGCTGCTCGATCATGCAAACTGCGAAAAAAAGGCCGCATCTACCGCGCTGAACTTAATGTATCGTTATGTGGATGATTTTGAGTTACTGAATAAGATGTCGCGCCTAGCTCGCGAAGAGTTGCGCCACTTTGAGCAAGTCATTGCGATTATGCAGAGCCGCGGTATTGCCTATGAGCAGATCTCGGCTGCTCGGTACGCCGCCGAGTTGCGCAAACCGGTTCGCACCCACGAGCCGGCTCGTTTAGTGGATACTCTTATCGTAGGGGCGATTATCGAGGCGCGCTCTTGCGAGCGTTTTGCCAAGCTGGCGCCGCACTTAGATGAGGAGCTGCAAAAGTTTTATTTGTCACTGCTTAAGTCAGAGACGCGTCACTTTAAAGACTATTTAAAGCTCGCTCAAAAAGCCGCAGAAGGCGACTCAATAAATGACAGGGTCGAGTTGTTTTTGACGCGAGAAAAGCGTTTGGTGCAAGAAGTGGATGCCGAATTCCGCTTTCATAGTGGGCCGGCTAACTAGTAAACAAGCAGTCGTTACTCTCAATGCAGCCACAAAAAAGCCCCGAGGTTCGGGGCTTTTTTGTGGGTCGTTAGTGCTGGTTATGCGGTGCGACGTCGAAACAGCGGGATGGGTTGGTCGACACCGGCTTGATAAAACTCGGTAAAGTCATCCAAAGATTTTATCGCTTGATGTAGGTCGACTTGATCGTCGGCAAACTGAAAGGCATTGACGCCGCAGCGACTCAAATAGCAAAGCTGGTCGCGCATAAAATCACCAATAGCACGCAGTTCACCGGTAAAGCCAAAGCGCTCACGCAACAGACGCGCGGTTGAGAATGCCCGGCCGTCCATAAAGCTTGGAAAGTTAACCGCAATAACCGGCAGGCTGTTGGCGTCTGCGCCAATTTGCTCAGCCGTTTCGTCGCTGTCGAGCCATACCCCTATGTCGGTGCGGGCTTGTAGGGCATCTCGCTGCGCTAGCCAAACCGTTAACGGGACAAGCCATTGTCCGGCGGGGACGCTGGTGCTCGCATCACTTTCGGGCTTGGGCAGCACTTGCCACTGATCGTCGACAATAACGCCATCTTTAACTAGCTTTGGCATAGACGCGCTCCTTAAATGGCGTAAGACCGATGCGGTTGTAGGTATCGATAAAGAGTTCTTCATCGGTGCGGTGCTCGAGGTAGACGTTGACTACGTTTTGCACAACCTCGGGCATTTGATCGGCGTCAAATGCGGGCCCCAGCACCTTGGCCAGTGACGCGTTGTTGCCAGCGTTACCGCCAAGCATGACTTGATAAAACTCTTCGCCTTTTTTGTCGACGCCGAGCACGCCAATATGACCCACGTGGTGATGGCCGCAGGCATTCATGCAGCCCGAGATGTTGACATCGAGCTCGCCCAGATCGTACACGTAGTCCAAATCGCTAAACTGGCGCTGAATCGCCTCGGCAATGGGGATCGACTTGGCGTTGGCCAGCGAGCAGAAATCACCGCCGGGGCAGCAGATGATGTCGGTCAGGGTGCCAATGTTTGGCGTGGCAAAGCCTGCCGTTTTGGCAGCTTGCCATAAAGTGAACAGATCTGACTTTTTCACATCGGCTAGCACGATATTTTGCTCGTGGGTGGTGCGCACCTCACTAAAGCTGTATCGATCAGCGAGATCGGCGATGGTCTCCAGCTGAGTGTCGGTAATATCGCCAGGCGCGATACCGGTGGGCTTCAGTGATAGTGTTACCGCAGCGTAGCCGGGCACGCGATGGGCGCGAACGTTGCGCTCCAGCCATTTCCCGAACGCGATGTTATCGGCCTTTTGTGAACCCAGAGCCGCTTGAGCGGCATTGTCATCCAGCGCCTCGTAGGCCGGTTCGGTAAAGTAACCTTTAGCGCGGCTGATGTCTTCGGCGCGCAAGGTGCTTGGAGCATCTTTTAGGTGCGCCCACTCTTGCTCGACAGCTTCGGCAAATACTTCAGGTTTCATGGCGCGCACTAAAATTTTAATCCGTGCCTTGTATTTGTTGTCTCGACGGCCGTGCAGGTTGTATACCCGCAAAATGGCCTCTAGGTAGGTCAGGATATGGGTTTCTGGTAAAAATTCACGGATAACGCTACCGATGACCGGGGTGCGACCCAAGCCGCCGCCTACAAGTACTTTAAAGCCAATATCACCGGCGTCGTTTTTAACCAGCTGGAGGCCAATATCATGCACCGCAATGGCGGCACGATCGCTCTCAGAGCCAGAGATGGCAATTTTAAATTTGCGCGGCAAAAACGCAAACTCAGGGTGAAAGCTGGACCACTGACGGATGATTTCGCAGTAAGGGCGCGGGTCGACCACTTCGTCGGGGGCAATGCCAGCAAACTGATCCGAGGTGATATTGCGAATGCAGTTGCCGCTAGATTGCGTGCCGTGCATTTCGACCTCGGACAGTTCGTGCAGAATATCTGGCACTTGCTCAAGGGCAGGCCAGTTGTACTGGATGTTTTGGCGGGTACTGACGTGGCAATAGCCTTTGTCGTAATCGCGGGCAATGCGGGCCAAACGGCGCAGCTGAACGGTGTTGAGCATGCCGTAAGGCACGTTAATTCGCAGCATTGGCGCTAAGCGCTGAATATACAGGCCGTTTTGCAGGCGCAGCGGCAGAAATTGCTGTTCTGATAACGAGCCCTCAAGATAGCGTTCGGTCTGATCCCGAAACTGGGCGACACGCTGTTTTAAGATCGCGTGATCATACTCGTCGTAAATATACATAAATCGTTTACCGTCTACGTAGAGAGAATGTGAGGTCAATCCTCAGATCTGGCAGGCGCGCAAGGATACACGAAAACCTCGCAGATCGCGAGATGTAAGGCCCCAGAGGCGGCACCATAACAATTTGCCCTTTAGATTCAAACGAATAGTTATGTCTAAGCCAAAATCATTTGGTTATAACAGCGGGCTAGGGGTTGCAGAGTCTAATGGTTTTATGTATAAGAGAGTGAGCATGATGGGAACGGTAACGCATGGATTGCTGGGCCTTATGTCTAAACTTAAACCTTAGAGTTTAAGTGGGCCACTAGCACAAATACAGATTTGGCGGTTGCAAATCTGGCGTGCTCTCCATAAACCACGACCTAAAAACTAAGGTGCTAACGGCAACCTTTGACGGGAGAATAAAAATAATGAATGACCAAATCGAAATGCAAGATCAAGGTGATAGCGTAGCGGATGCCATAGCGGCGGTTTCACTGATAGCCATTTTTGTCGCCACCTGTATATTTTGGATTAGCGGGCAGTAAGCTGTTTTAACGCTTTGTTGTAGCTCCATTGCAGCCGCAGCAGCGGGCAATTTTATCGGGTATGCACTTTGCGCTATCGGTTGGCGGGTCTAGCTCCTTCCCAATTATCGGTCAGTGCTCTGTGGGTACTCGATGTTGTTTGTGCTTAGCGCTTGCTCGCGTCTTATCGCCGGTATCAACTGAGTAGAACCATGCCCCAGAGCTTTGAGCTGCACGGCAGCTACACTTACTGGATTAGTCGCTTGGCGAGCTTAATGCGTGAGAGTTTTAATCTTGCGCTAAAAGATGCTGGGGTTAGCTGGCCTCAGTGGATGATTCTTAATTGCCTTTACCATAACAACGCACAGACCCCGGCTCAGCTGGCCGATTGTCTGGGTATTGATCGCTCGGCGATTACCCGGCTGCTGGATCGTCTGGCGGAGAAAACGCTAATATTGCGCACCCATGACGACGGTGATCGACGCAGCGTGCGAGTGACCTTGACCGAGTATGGCAGCGCTAAAATGCCGGCGATTGATGAGCGCGCGCGAGCGCATCAAGCTAGCTTTCTTAGTCACCTGCCGGCGACCGAGGTGAGGGCTTTTAAAGGCAACTTACAGAAGCTGTTACGCGCTGGCGATGTAGATACCACGCATCTGTGGCGCAACTTGGATTAGCTGCGCGGAAGGGACCCTTACATCAGCTGCTTGCCAATAAGTGCTGTACCCACATAATTAACCCGGCGACAAACACAGCGGTAAATATCAGCCCTGCGGCGACATAGGTGAACAGGTTGTTGCCGCTAAAGTCGCGCTCGCGGTTACGGCTGCTTTGCACTCCCACCGCAGCTGCCAACGTGCTAATAATAACCTGAAAGACACTCAGCTTAGAGGTGGGCTTGCGGGTGTCGCTGTCTTTTGAGTTCATGTGTCGAGTTCACCTCAAGAGTTACCTTGGTGGGCATCAACCCGTATACTACTCGCTTTTGCCCCCGACCGGTCAACCCATGTATGAATAGCCCAATTGATCACTTAGCTGTGCTGCCTAAATGCAGTGAGCCTGTCGACATCCTGCGCGAGGAGGAAGGCTTTGTCTTAGTGGCTAAGCCCGCTGGCCTGCTGAGTGTGCCCGGGCGCAACCGGGCCAATTACGATTGTGTATTGGCACGCCTGCAGCTGGAGTACGTCAATGCCTCCATGGTGCATCGTCTCGATTTTGATACCTCGGGGGTTATGGTGGTCGCTCGCCACAAGCGGGCACACGCCGCCATTGCCCGTCAGTTTGAGCAGCGTGAGACGCGTAAAACCTACATAGCTGTGGTGAGTGGGGAGCTGCCATCGGAGGATGGCGAAATTGCGCTGGCCATCGCGCCGGACAAGCAAAATCGTCCGCGCTATAAAGTCTGCGAGCAAACGGGTAAACCTTCGCTAACGCGTTACCATAGGCTTAGTTACGATTCGGTCACTGATACGAGCCGAGTGGCGTTGTACCCAGTGACAGGTCGCTCGCATCAGCTTCGGGTGCACCTCAGCGCTATTGGCCACCCCATTTTGGGGTGCCAGTTCTATGCGCCCGACGCTATCCGTGCGGCAGCGCCACGCTTGCTGCTACACGCGGCGGAGCTAGAGTTTGTGAGTCCTGATGACGGCTCGACGGTCTGTGGCCGTGTCGAATGCCCTTTTTAAACATAACGGCCAATAAGGTAAAAGCATCAAGGAGTAGGGCATGGTACGCAAGTCGCTGCGCCATCGGCTTCATGTTCAGTTAGAGCCCGCCGCATGGGGCTACGGTCTGTCGCCGGTGAATTGGGTGCTCTGTATATTGATCTTGTTATCGTTTATCGGTGCAATTCTGGAGACAGAGCCGAGCATTAGCGATGGGCAGGAGCAATTGATACGGGTGCTCGAGGTGGCGTTTAGCTCGGTATTTATGCTGGAGTACTTGCTCAGGGTCTGGGTTTGCGTCGAGGACGGTCGTTACCGGCATCCGCTGGCCGGGCGCTTACGCTATCTAGTGACACCCGCTGCCTTGATTGACCTTGTTGCCGTGCTGCCTTTGTTGGTTGGTGTTGTGGGGACTGAATCGTTAATGCTGCGGTTTGTTCGCCTGCTGCGAATCGCACGGTTAGCCCAGTTTGGCAAGCTCTCCCGTTCGGTGCATTATTTGCTCGCGGCGATCGTCTCGCGACGCTATGAGTTGTCGATCAGTGTGGTGGTGGCCGCGATGATGATTGTGCTTGCCTCTATTATGCTCTATTGGGTAGAAAAGGATGTTCAGCCCGAGGCCTTTGGCAGTATCCCCCGCGCCATGTGGTGGGCCATTATCACTTTTACCACCGTGGGCTATGGTGATGTGTACCCGGTAACACAGCTCGGTCGCCTGTTCGCAGCGCTGTCTGCACTTGCCAGTGTCGCAATGGTGGCAATGCCCACCGGTATTATGGCAGCGGCATTTAGTGATGCGATGCAACGCGGCCGTCATGAGCTTGACGATCCCGTAAAATTACCAGGCTCATACCTGGATAAAAACAGCCAAAAACAACGCAGTAGGCGCTAAAGGTTAAGTGATTTCTAATCTTGCAGGCGAGAGCTTGGTTTGTTTCTTTGCGGGCGAGTGTTTTTATTTGGCGGTCAGATGGGGTAAAATACCTGAGTAAATTAATCAGGTATACAACAGGTGTAGTACAGTCCGTTATGGCCAATGTAGAAATTACCGAATCCGCACAGACCTACCTTAAAGAACTGCTCGACAAGCAAGAAGACAATGCCGATATTGGCATTCGTATGTTTGTTGCCAATCCGGGCACGCCACAAGCTGAAACTTGTATCGCCTACTGCCGTCCGGGTGAGGTGAAAGAGGGTGATGTAACCGTTGAGCTGGATGCCTTTAAGGCTTTCTTTGAAGAGCGTAGTTTGCCGTATCTGAAAGATGCCAAGGTCGACTATGCGGCTGATCGTATGGGCGGCCAACTTACGATTCGTGCTCCCAACTCAAAAATGCCTCAAGTGACCGATGATAGTCCGCTTGAGGATCGCATCAATTATGTGCTCTATAATGAAGTGAACCCTGGCTTGGCGGCCCACGGTGGTGAGGTTAGTTTGGTCGAGATCACCGATGACAGCTACGCTATTTTGCGCTTTGGCGGCGGTTGTCAGGGGTGTAGCGCCGTTGATATGACCTTGAAAAATGGCGTTGAGGTAGCTTTAATGGAGAAGTTGCCCGAGCTTAAAGGGATTCGTGATATCACCGACCATACGGATCGCACACAGGCATATTATTGATCGGCCAGCGAGTCGCTCGTCTTGCCCTAGCAACCAAGCGATTCGCGGATTAATTCAGATTTAGGGTAATGGCAATGGACACCTGCCCCAAACAGTTATTTTTTTGTGCTATTCATATCATGGGCGATAACGTAAGGCGCCTCTCATTATTCGCGGTCACGGCGCTGGTGTTGTCTAATCCGGTGCTAAGTGCCGAGCCTGCAGCCGTAAACCCCACCAATACTGCGCCGCAAACCTCACCAATAGCGCCGGCGGCGAGTGTCAATAAAAACCCGACCAAATGGCCCAAAGCGCCGGAGTACCTCGATGGGTGGGACTGGATTCAGTTTACCTCTGGCGAGTGGCTTAAGGGTGAAATCATCGGCCTGTACGATCAGGTGCTGGACTTTGACTCCGACCAATTGGACGATCTGAGTATTGATTGGGATGATGTTGCACGAGTGCTGTCGTCGCAAAGCATGAGCATTCGATTAGAGTCGGGTGATACGGTGATTGGGCCGGTTAAAATCGATCAAAAAACCTTGGCCTTTGCCGGGCCGGTCAAGAGTCAGTACTCGCGCAGCGCTATCGTCTCTATGTCCGCCAGTGGTGAGCATGAGCTCGATTTATGGCAGTTTCGCATCGGCTTTGCCGGCAGTGTTAAGGGCGGTAATGTTGATGAGCGCTCTTTTGATACCGATGTCGATTTAACCCGGCGTTCGGCGCGCTCGCGGTTTGCGTTTTCTTATGACGCTGGCACAACCGAGGTGCAAGGTGTCCGTACTGAAGAAAGCCATCGGGCCAACAGTCGCTACGATGTTTTTATCAGTCCACGTACTTATTGGACGCCGGGGTATGTAGAATACTTTCGCGATCGTTTTCAGAACATTGAGCACCGGGCAACCGTCGGTGTTTTTATCGGTTACTATATCGCCGACAGTGATCGTGTCACCTGGACGGTCAGTGGTGGTCCCGGTTATCAGTACCTCGAGTACACGACGGCTCCGGCGGGCTCGGATAAAACCGAAGAAACACCAGCGCTGCTGGCCGATACACAGCTCGAATATGATATTACCGGCGACATAACCTACACATTAAAGTATCAGCCCCAGTTTACGAACAACGCTACCGGTAACTACAAGCATTATATCGAAACTGGGCTTAACGTCGATTTAACCGACCGACTGGAATTGACGTTAAGTTATGACTGGAACTATACCGACAAACCGCAAGCCGATGAAAACGGCATTATTCCAGAGCAGGACGATTACACGATCAGTGTTGGGGTCGCCTGGGATTATTAGTCGGCGGTGAAGAGGGGTAATCAGTACCTAACTTATCAGTAAAAAGCCCCGCTTGTGCGGGGCTTTTTACGTTTGGCTCGGGTAACCCGCGCTATTAGTTATTGCGATTTGCGAGTACAGGTTTAATTTTATCGCGCATATCGCGCAAAGCTTTTTCGGTTGCTTCCCAGTCAATGCAGGCATCGGTAACGGATACGCCGTACTCAAGCATGCTCAAATCCTCGGGAATCTTTTGATTGCCAGCGCCGATATTGCTCTCGACCATCAAGCCGATAATCGACTTATTGCCCTCGACGATTTGGTTGGCAACGTTTTCCATTACCAGTGGCTGCAAATTGTGGTCTTTGTTGGAGTTGGCGTGGCTGCAGTCGACCATAATATTGGGTGTGACTTTCGCTTTTTCCAGCTCCTCTTCGCACATGGCAACACTGACGGAATCGTAATTAGGTTTGCCGTTGCCACCGCGCAATACGACGTGGCCGTAGCTGTTGCCGCGGGTGTGAATAATCGACACTTGCCCTTCGGTATTGATACCCAAAAAACGGTGCGGGTTAGATACCGACTGCAATGCGTTGATCGCAACCGTTAAGCCACCGTCGGTGCCATTTTTAAAGCCGACAGCGGACGATAAACCACTGGCCATTTCCCGGTGGGTTTGCGATTCCGTGGTGCGCGCCCCGATCGCTGACCAGCTGATGAGATCGTGCAGGTACTGGGGCGAAATCGGGTCGAGTGCTTCAGTCGCGGTGGGCAGCCCGAGCTCGGTGATGTCCAGCAGTAGCTTGCGGCCGATGTGCAACCCCTCTTGAATCTTAAACGAGTCGTTTAAGTAAGGGTCGTTGATTAGACCTTTCCAGCCGACTGTCGTACGGGGTTTTTCAAAGTAAACGCGCATAACCACATAAATGCTGTCGCTCACTTCTTCTGCCAGCTTTTTCAGGCGCGCCGCATAGTCTTTGGCGGCCTCTACGTCGTGGATAGAGCAGGGGCCAATAACCACAAATATCCGCGGATCTTTACGATCGAGGATGTTGCGGATGGTTTCACGGCCTTCGGTAATCACCTGCCGGGCGTGATCGCTCAGCGGTAACTCGCGTTTGAGTTCGGCCGGTGAGATCAACAGCTCTTGCGAGACGACGTTTAGATCGTCAACGGCAGCATCTTGCGTTGCATTAGACATCAGCGTTCCAGTCATTAAATATGTGGTCGTTAGTAGGACGTTTTACGCCCTTTTTGGCTTATGAGCCGCTATTGTACTGAAACTTCTCACCTTTTTGTGGAAGTTGTGGATGTTTTTTGTTATCGCTCCGATAGATAGCATAAATCTACTGCATGCTATTAATAGAAACCTCAATAAGTTGCTCGTCGCTGGGTAAAAACGGACAGTAGAGCGCCATTTTTACGGGGGTTGGCGCGTCGCCAAACAAGTCCCGGTAGCGCTCTAACTGTTCGCGGTATTCATCGATAAGGCCGGTTTTAAAGGACTCGGTACATTCGCCTGCAGCGGGCTCGGAGGTTTTGTAGTCGATGATCCAGCGGCGGCCATCGGCCATAAAAGAGCGATCAACAACCTGAAGGGCAAAGGCTTTACCCCGCGCGCTGACGTATCCGGCCTCGCTGGTGGCCTGCTCGTGCTGCTCCAGCACCCAGCGTCCCACCGGGCTGTTTAACGTATTGTACACGGCGCGCTCAACTCGATTAAGGGCGGTGGCTAAGCTATCAATACCAACACCGTGATGCTGCAGTAAAAGCTTCCAGCGTGGCGCTTGTGCTTGCACGTACTCGGCAACCGCGGTCGGTAGCGGGTGTTGTGACAGGGCATCGTAAATCATGTGGATGACCGTGCCGGTAAGGCGCGCGGTGGTATTGGCGCGCGCCTCACGGGTGGGGATATTGTCTTGCTCCGTGTATTCGCGCCCGCGCAGATGCGCCAGGCGAGGGTTATCTTGCGCTACCGGCGGACACCAATCGTGGGTCAGGCGGCGAATAATGCCAGACTCGCCGGCGCTGCTGGTGGCGGTGGTGCTCGCCGCGCTCGTTAATAGTTCGTCTACGGTGAGGGCTGTCTCGGCCACCTGTGGCCAAATGTGCCGCAGCATACCTCCCGGGGTACTTTCTGAGAGTGCTTTTTCGGTCTTTTGGCTGGCGCAGCCCAGTAGATAGAGGCGCTCGATGGCGCGGGTACAGCCCACATACAAGAGCCGCGTTGCCTCGTAATCATCCTGTTGGCGCTGTTCGTATTTTAGGTGTTGGTAGAGGGCGCCGTGATTTTCTCCGGCGGGGGCCAGCGGGCCTAACAGCAGTTGCGGCTCACCAGCGGCTGATAAGCGCTCGCGCCAGAGCAGTAGGGATTTGCCATCCGAACGCGTCGGGCGGTCGAGCCCCGGGATAATCACCGTGTCAAACTCCAGCCCTTTGGATTTGTGCAGAGTCATAATCTGCACTGGGTTTTGCTCATCGGCAGCTTCTGTTGCGCTTGCCATCGGTGCGGCGAACAAGCGCTTAAGGCCCCGGTCAAACCCCGCCCAATCTTCGATGCCGCCGGCACAGTCAAACGTGTCGATCAAGGTAAAGAATGCTTCGGCGTCTTCGTGATCGGTCGGGTTGAGTAACCCCGCGGGGCCGCCAAGCTCGGTCCACACGCCCCAAAGCCACTCGCGCAAGCTTATTCGGCCGGCGTTATTCATGGCCGCATTGAGTGTCGTGGTGACTCGTTCCAGCGCGTGGCGGCCATCTTTGCTCATAGCGGTTAGCGCTTGCTCGTTAACCGTTTGTTGCCAAATAAACGGCAGCTCCATGGCGTCGCGCGGGCCAGACTTGGCACAGGGTGCGTGGGCTAAAATGTGTAAATCGTGCAAGTCTAACCCGCACCAGGGCGCGCGCAATAAAGCCAGCCAGGCAATTCGGTCATCGGGGCGCAACAGCGCACGGGTGAGGGAGGTTAAATCGCGGATCACCATCCGACTTGCCAGTGAGTCAATGGCATTGGCCTGATAGGCAATGTTGGCGCTTGCCAGCTCACTGATAATTTGTTGTAGGTGGCTGCGGCCGCGCCCTAACACGGCAATACTGCCGTTTGGGTTGCGCATCTGCGCTTGCCGCACCAGCTCCACCGCGGCGCGGGCTTCGTCAAGCCGGGCTTGTTCCGAGCTTCGGGCGCCGGGCTCGTCTTGCTCGGCCTTGGGGGCGTAGGGGCTCAAATAGACGGCAACGGCGGCGTCCGGTTGGTTGGGTTTGAATGCGCTGGAAGGCGTGTAGCTTACGGCGCCGCGAGAAATATCGTCGGCGGCCGGAAAGGCGCGCTCGAAGGTGTTGTTCACCCACTCGACAACACCGCCATAGGAGCGAAAGTTAACCTCCAAATCAACGGCGTTGAGTGGTACTTGGCCAATACCTTCGTGCCGCGCCTGTAAAAACAACCCGACGTTGGCGTTGCGAAACCCGTAGCACGATTGCATGCCGTCGCCGACGATAAATAGAGTGCGGCCATCGTCCGCCTGCCAGCCGGCGGTGAGCTTCTCAAGCAAATGCAGTTGCGGCAGCGATGTGTCCTGAAACTCGTCAACCAAAATGTGCTTAATTTGATAATCCAGTTTAAGCGCTAACTCACTTGGGTCATCGCTGTCTCCGAGCGCTTGCAGTGCCGCCAGGGTCACTTGCGTAAAATCCGTCGCACCCAGCTCGGCAAAACTTAACCATAACTGAGCGGCCAGCTGAGGCAGCAGCCGAGTCAGACAGGCGAGCAGGTGCCACTCGTCCTCTTGGTACTGGCTGGGGGGCAGTGTGTGCAGCTCGTTGACCAGCTGCAGCGCATCCGGTGCCAGGGCGAATTGCTCGACTAGCGTTTTAAAGCGCTCTTTTAGCGGCTTGCCTGCTGCGCCTGCCGGAATTCCTTGAGCGACGTTGATGGTTTTGCGCCACTCGCCTTTACCCGTTAATAAAAAATCGGCGATTAAGCGCCACTCGGCCAAAGCGCTCGGATCTGCGGCTGGCAACTCTTTGATGCCGCGCAGTGCACCGAGCGGTGCCTCGGGCTTGTGCTCGGTTAAATAGTTGGCGCCACAGTCGATCAATAAGCATAGTTCGCTCGCGTTGGGTAGCAGTGTGCGGCGCAGGCGCTGTAAGTGTTCGACGCAGACTTGGGTTAAGGTCGCCTCAAGAAATCGCCGCGCCTCGGCACTGGAGGCCATAATCACCGGGCCCAGCCACTGCTCGCGCTTTTGCAGCAGGGCTACAAATAGCCCTTGAAGACTATCGAGATTGTTATCGAGGTGGCGACACAAGTGAATTAAATCATCGCGGTAACTAACGTCTTGCTCAATCGATTGTAAAAATATTTGCGCTGCTTCGCGATAAGCCGCTTCGGCGTCTTCTAGGGTTGGCGGTATCGCGCCCAGTTCACTGTCAAACGGCAGCTGTGAGGCAATCGAACGGCAGAGCCCGTCGATGGTTTGTACCCGCAGCCGGTTGGGGTTATGCAGCAACTGCCAGTTAAGTTGTTGATCGCGCAGCATTACGGCCCGGGCGCTGTGCCACAGTGCGCGCTCGTGTTCACTGCTGGGTTCTTGCGCGCTGCCGGCGCGCTCTAGGGCGGCCAGTAAGCGCTCTTGCATCTCGCTCGCGGCTTTATTGGTAAAGGTGATTGCCAGTACTTCTTCGGGAGCGTCTACCGTTAGCAATAATTTGAGAATACGGTGCGTCAACAATCCGGTTTTACCGGAGCCCGCCGGCGCGGCAACGGCAAACGATTGATGCGGGTCCAGCGCTTGTTGCCGCACCTGTGCGTCGCGTGGCTGTTTGGCTTGCGGGGGGCTCAATTCGCTCATGGTAACGACACTCCTGAGTGTTTAAGCCAGTGGGATATGTCCGCTAACTCATCGGCGCGGGTTAGCCCCTCAAAATCTTGATCGTAGGCTCGGGCGTTTTTGTTGCGGTAGTCGACTGATGCCCAGCCACTGCGAAACTCTTGGGCCAGCTCGGTTAGGCGCTGTTGCCATTCATCTAATTGCTCGGCCCATTGCTCGTCGGTGACGTCGTTAATACCGTCGACCGCAGTGTTGTAACCGAGCCCGGCAAAGCGTTGATCACCGGCATTTATTTGCGCAAAAGCGATTGCCTGGGCGCCCCCGGGGGCGAGTGTGCAGGCGTACAAAGGAAGCTGCGGATCGCTTAAATTATCGGCCCGCCAGCTGGCGGTGTTTACCTGGCCGGTTTTGTAATCGATGATGAGTTGACCGTCACCCTCAAGCCGATCAATACGGTCGACCCGAACTGTTAGCTCCAACCCGGCAAAGCGTATTGTGTGCTGGGTTTCTATTTCCTGGGCAATAAACGGCCCTCGCTCGCGCTCAAAGCTCAGCCAGTGTAGCAGTAGTTGCGTTAAACGCGCCGCTTCCAGATCGCGAAACATAGCGCCAATCTCGGCGCCGCGCGCCTTACCGGTGCGGCTCACCGCGTCGCTGCAAGCCTTGGTTACCAGCGTTTGCAACTCGTCCTCAGTGGTGGCACCAAGGTTGATTGAGTTTTGCAACTGCTGCCAGACGCTGGCCAACGCATCGTGTAAAACGTTACCCCGCTCAATCGCAGAGAACCCCAACGTAGGCTCGCTCGGGCTGTGGGCACCCAGCCGAAAACGCGCAAACGCGATAAAAGGACAGCTGGCTTGGGCTTTAAAAAGACCGGCGCCGCCGCGTACTGCGGGGTCTGTTAGCGTAGGGCCGCGGCGGCAGTCCACCGCTTCAAGTCGCGCCGAGTCCACCAGGGCGCGGTAGTGTTCGGCGCGCATTGATTGTCCTGCAATTCCCAGTGCTTGAGGTGCGACGGTTGTGAGCCCGGCGATTAGGCTGCTGGGTTTAAGCGGTTGATCATCGGCACTGGCGCCGTGGCTAAATACAACCTGAGTGGCGCAGTGTTTAAAGTTGTTGGTTAAGCGCTCGGCGTATAGAAGTTCGCGTTCGGCGCTGGCGTTGGGCATTTGCCAGTCGCGCTGTAGGTTGATTGGTAGCAGCGGATTGGGCGCTGGCGCTGGCGGCCAGGCGCGGTGATTCATGCCCAGTACCCAGCAGTGGGTAAAGTTGAGCCCCGAGGCCTCAAGCGCCCCCAAAATTTGAATGGGCGAGTCGGGTGTTTGCGCTTGGAAGTGGGTTTTGTCGGCGCTGCGGCGCAGTAGGTCTGTTACTTCATATAAGCTAAACAGCGGCTGCACTTGACTAAGACTTAGTAGCTCGTCGTGCAGTTCATACCACTGTTTGATTTGTTGATATTCGACACTGTCGAGGGGCCGTGTGCCGGGCCAGCCAAGTTGCACCAGATACTCCATGGTGCGATCGAGCCATTGCGGTAGGCTGTGTTTATGATGCCGCTCACGCTCGATCTCACTGGCAATTTGCAAACGACGTGATAATTCAGACTCAAGCTCGGGATGCTGTTGGGTTAATTGCTCAAGCATATAGCGTAAGTTGGCGATACTGATTTTTTGTCGCCCGGTGCGCCGAATACGCTGTGCAAGCGCCGCGCGCAGG
Organism: Gilvimarinus japonicus; assembly: GCF_042847215.1. GTDB lineage: Bacteria > Pseudomonadota > Gammaproteobacteria > Pseudomonadales > Cellvibrionaceae > Gilvimarinus > Gilvimarinus japonicus. The sequence goes on along the minus strand of NZ_AP031500.1, from coordinate 2,271,134 downwards.
GACCGCTCGGGGGCGCAATCGCCCCAAAAGTTATTAGCCAACAGCCGGCAAACCCGTTCTACCGGCTGTGCATGCAGTGCCAAAGCGAGCCAGTCGAGTGCGGTGCGAATAACCGGCGCTGCCCCCAGAGGCGTGCCGCTAGAAAAATTAAAAGGCGCCACTGTGCGGGCTTTGCCAGGCTGGCATGCCAGAGGCTCGAATATTTCTTTAAAAATCCGTTCGACACGGGTGCGCTGCTGACCAAGGTTGGGCACCACGATACCGATAACAGCATCAGGGTTGGTTGCGAGAGTGTTATCGGCCCAGTGAGCGGCGGCGCGCACCTCGGCGTCAAAATCGGTAAGTGTGACTCGCACTGGTATTGTTTGAGTATGTTGCTGGGCTTTTAAAGGCTCGGCGTCTGGCAGGGCACCAGCCAGTAAGCGTTGCGCCAGCGGGGCTAACTCATCAAAACCATAGAGTAGGGCGCCTTGCTCGGGGGGAAGCTCGTTATTTATAAACGCGGTTAGCAAAAGCTGCTGCGCCTGCTCTTGGCTTACCAATTGATGGCGCTCAAGTATCTGGCGGTACTGGGTTAACCAGCTCATAAAGGTTGCCGCATTAGGGCGGTGAGCACTGGCGCTGACAAGCTCCTCCATGGGGCAGCACCAGGCATCGAGGCTCTGGCGGGCGGATTCGGCGGTGGTGGCCAGCTCCCGTTGGCGCAGTAGGCGACCCACCGTGTTGTTGGCTGCGATAACCTGCTCCCACAGTGACAAGCTCTGCCAGCTATTGGCGATGGTGCCAGATATCTCTGTTTTGCCGCTGAGTAGTAGGGCCTGCCACTGTTGCTCAGTCCATTGCCGCAAGCTAAAAATGCGCGGTTGGCGCCATGCTTTTGCCGCATTTTGCCGCGACTGATACTGATGGTAGGCGCGCATGATTTGATTGCGCTGGCGGTTGTTTGCTGTGAGCACCAAAGTGCCGCGCTCCAGGGCCTCGCGAAGCGGTTCTATGTCAAATAGTACGGGCGCCATAAAATCTCCTTGAGCTGGGGCAGGCTGGTGGGCTGCAGCAGTTTACGTTGTCCCCTGCAGGACCATCAAGCGCTATGGTACAGGGCATTCGCAATTGCTATTAATCGTGTAAAATGATTTATCTGACACCGGTGGCCCGCGTTACGGGTGCCGCCATCACCAGCTTGATGGTTTGTATCGCTTTGTAAGGGGGCCTATTGAAACCTGTTATCCGCTCATTAAACGCGAAGCTTTTGCTGATAGTGATTGGCTTCGTCGTACTCAGCGGCATTATAGGTGCAATTCGTGTCGGGTTTGGCGAAACTCAGCGGATTCAGGCGCTGTATGATAATCGCTTGCAGGCACTTTCTACCCGCTACAATAGCTATCTTGAAAACGAACTCGACAGCCGTTTGCAGGCGCTGCAATCGGCCCGCCAGGTGTTGCTGGAGGATCTTACCCAGCTGCCACAACGCTCACTTAATATCGCCGAACATCGCGATGCCGACGGAGCTTATCGGCTTTACTCCGAGCACTCTGCCGTATTTGTTCATCAAGACACGCCAGTGACTGAGCAATTGAACCGGCAAATTGCCGCCAGCGGCCGCAGTTGGGATTATATTGCCCCGGTGTTATCCCACGCGTTTAGCGGATTGTATTTTATCAGTACTCAGCGGATGTCACGGGTGTGGCCCAGCACTATTGCGCGCGCCCACAAGCCTGACCACGACGTTACCCACGAAGTATTTTTTCAGTCCGCCGCGCCGGCAAATAACCCCGAGCGCGAGGCGCGCTGGACCCCTATCTATTTTGACAATTACAGTAATGTCTGGATGACGTCGCTGGTGCTTCCTGTTTACATTAATGACACTTTTATCGGTGTGGTTGGTGGCGATATTAATGTGACTTATCTGCTTGATAAACTCGATGATTTGGATGCCGACGGCAATCAGATACAGGCGTTTATCTTTAACCGCCAAGGCGAGCTAATTTTGCACAGCGAATCATCGCCCCACAAAACCTCTGGCGATGATATTTACCCCACATTAAGTGCGACCAGTAGCCAGGTCGACGATTTATCTGATTATATGCACGATGTTGCCAGTGGTGAGTTGGCGTTAGGAACCATTTATCGCGAACCGGCCGCCGAGGGTAAATTAAACATTGTGGCCAATCGCCTGACGCAAATGGATTGGATGATCAGTTTTTATTATCCCCAGTCTGTGATTGCCGATGCCTTTCGAGAGTCGATGATGGCGGTTTATGTCAACATTCTCATGTTGGCCGTGTTCTTATTTGTGGTGCTGTTTTTTAGTATACGCCGCATCGTGATTTATCGTATTCAAGCGCTGGCCGACGCCACCGAAAAAATTGATAGGGATCGCTGGTATTTAAGTGTGCCCGAGATTGGCCAAGACGAAATTGGCCGTTTGGGAAAAAGCATTAACAATATGCTCGATCAGATCCGCCATTTGGTGCGGGGTCTCGATGATAAAATTGTTCTGCTGGATAAAGCCGGTGCCGAATCGCGCAAACTTATGAGCGCTATTGAAAACAGCGTCAGTTTAGTCGCAATTTTAAATAAGCAGTGGCAGCTGGATTACGCCAACACCCAGTATTGGCAAGTTACGGGCTTTAACTTAGACGAGCACTGTGAAGGCTATCAAGCGCTGTTGTTACCCCAGAAAAACTCGCAGCAGATCACGATAGAAGGCATTAAGGCTGAAATACTCTCTGGTAAACCGCGTCTTGAAGGTGAGGATACCGGTCAGTGGCAAGCGGAGTATCTCGCCGTGACCGGGCGCGGTGAACGTTTTTGGATTATGCAAACGATCACGGCGATTATGGGACAGGATCAAGAGCCGGAGTTTTATGTCTGTGTTGGTCAAGATATTTCTGATCTAAAAGAAAAACAACAGGAAGTCGAGAAGCTGGCCTATTACGACCATTTAACCGGGCTGGCCAACCGAACAGAGTTTAAACGCCTGCTGGGCCGCGCCCTGCAGCATGGGCAGCGCGCCAGCAGTAAAGTGGCGTTGTTTTATCTTGATCTCGATCATTTTAAGCGCATTAATGATACGTTTGGCCACGAGGCGGGCGATCAACTATTGACCGAGGTGGCGCGTCGTTTAAAAAGCGAGCTGCGCGATGACGATGTGGTGGCAAGGCTCGGCGGTGATGAGTTTGCCGTGTTGCTTGATCAGGTCGAAAGCCCGCAATATGCCTACGTGGTTGCCAATAAAATAATCACTGCCTTAAACCGCCCCATGGAGTTACAGGGCAAAGAAGTCGTGGCCGGGGTTAGTATTGGTATTACCATGGCGCCGGACGACAGCAGCCATATCGACACTTTAATGAAGAACGCCGATTTGGCTATGTATCAGGCCAAAGATAAAGGCCGCAATGCATTTCAGTTTTATACCTCGGATATGAATTTGGCGGTAGAGCAACGCTTAACCGTAGAGCGTGAATTGCGCGTCGCGTTAAAAAATGGCCAGTTCGAACTGTACTATCAGCCGGTGATTGATCTGACGACGGGTAAAATGGTAGCCGCCGAAGCCTTGGTGCGCTGGAATCATCCGACTCGTGGTTTGGTGTTGCCTGGTGAATTTATTCCCGCTGCGGAGGATTCGGGCTTGATCGTCCCGCTGGGTAAATGGGTGCTAAAAACCGCCTGTTATCAAGCGCGGCTTATTCAGAAATCTATGCACCGTAAGTTTAGTGTTTCCGTTAACTTGTCGGCGCGACAGTTAAACGATCCGAGCTTTTTAACTAACCTTGATCGGGTGTTGGAAGTGACCTCTTTACCGCCTGAGAGCTTGGTGCTAGAGGTGACCGAAAGCACGCTGATGGAAGACTCGGAGAATGTGATACCGCGGTTAGAAAAGTTGCGACTTAAAGGTTGTTCACTGGCAATTGATGATTTCGGCACGGGCTATTCGTCGCTAAGTTATTTAAAACGATTGCCGATTAACAGTCTTAAAGTAGACCGCAGCTTTGTCAAAGATTTACCGGACGATGAAGAGGATCGGGCGATCACCTCACTGATTGTCGCGATGGCCAACTCGCTGCACTACAAAGTTGTGGTTGAAGGGGTCGAGACCGACCAGCAACACCGCTTTTTATCTGATTGCGGTTGTCACTTTGGCCAGGGGTTTCTCTACAGTCGGCCATTACCGGCCGACCATTTAATGGCAATGCTGTTTGATGATGTGGCGCCTTAACGGTTGTTTGCTATGGGGCTAGCGCAAAATCCGGCTCTCGCTAAAACCAAAAGCTGGCAGCGCTGCGCTCAGCTCTGCAATTTCCGGGGCCGTTTTGGTAAACCAGGCGTAGGTCGGCAGCTTGGGGTCGAGACCTATCGGCTCAATGCGTTCAGTCCAGTACTCGATTCGGCGCGCAATAGCGCTACCTGAGTCGATCAGGCGTATGTGCTCGCCCAAAACTTGCTGAATTTCGGCGGCTAACAAAGGAAAGTGAGTGCAAGCAAGCACCAAGGTGTCCAGTCGATCTGGCGTGGGGTTTGTTTTGCTGGCGGTTAATAGCGGCGCTAGGATCGCGAGTAACTCCTGTGAATCTACCGGTCGTTGCCGCAGCTTACGCTCTGCGAGTTCAACCAATGCCGACGAGCCGACACAGACCGTTTGACAGTCGTGGGCAAACTCTTGGATCAAGCGTTTGGTGTAACTGCGTTTGACGGTTCCGGGGGTCGCCAGCAACCCGATATAACGGTTTTTACTGATCTCGGCGGCAGGTTTAATGGCAGGCACAACACCCACCACCGGGCGAGTAAAATGTCGGCGCAGGCGCGGCAATGCTAAGGTGCTGGCGGTGTTACAAGCGACGACGTAGATATCTACATCCTGCACTTGCGCAGCAAACGCCTCTAGTACCTGGCAGGCGCGCTCAATAACTTGATTGGCAGGCTTGTTACCGTAAGGGAAGCCGCCATTGTCTGACAAATAACTAAAACGGCAGTGGGGAAGCTGTTGGCGCGCGGCCTGTAAAATACTTAAACCGCCAACGCCTGAGTCGAAAATAACGATATGGGGTGCGGCTGGTAAGGCGGTCTCACTCATGTGGTAACAGATCTTCGATGGCCTTGCGGTAGCGCGGTGGTTCGGACTCAAATAGAGTCTCCCCCTGGCTTTGATAGGCGTGAAATAAGCATTTGCGAGCTTCGGCGTGGCGGCCCAGCTCCCACAAACATTGGCCAAGCCGCAATTGTACAAACGGGCTTTGCTCGGCAGTGGGGCAGCATAGCGCAGATTGCAGCGACTCAGCCCCGGGCTCGTATTGCTTCAAACGGAAGTACCCGTCACCTATGGCAGTTAGTACCCATCCGGCTTCCGCGTATTGTGTTTGAGGTTTGGGGATTATCAACCATGCTTGGTAGAATGAGCGCAGCGCGAGACGATACTCACCGCTATCGTACAAGCGGTAGCCGTCGGCGCATAGGCGTCGTACCTGTCGGCTTAAACCGCTGTTTGGCGACGGATCCACCGGGGGGGCGTCACTTGTGTCGTCTGGTGAACGGCTCATGTATGAATAGCTTACCTGCGTTCTGGCGCTTGGCCTGTAATGTATTAGGTTGTTTAGGTTGCCGCTAAAGCTTAGCAAACTGGCGGCGGTCAATAGGATAACTCGCTCACCATAATCGTTTTTATTCAGCACGTTGGCTTAGCCGTCGTCGGGCGATCAAATGTTAACCGGGGCTAGGGTTGGCGGCTTTTGCTAGTATAGCGATAATCCCCCGCTGAGGTGAAGTAGTCGGCCGCTATGACGGTGCAGCGTCATAGCTTAATTTTTAATGGGTATTCTACACGTGAGCAATGCAACTTAACTATGTCTGAAATTTTGGCAAGCTCCCACATTCTATTGCCCGTACTCGTGGCCGCATTATCTATTTGCGTCACGTTACTGGTTGTTTATGGCTGGCGAATGCGTCCTTTGCAGCGGCAAGTGGCAGCGCTAAATGAGCAAAATTTGCAGCTAAATCATAGGTTCGCTTTGGCTGAAAGCGATTGGCGCCACCAGGTTGCTGAACGTGACCGTGAACTCGAGGGTTGCGCGCAGCAATTGCAGCAGCTGCAACGGCGTAGCCAATCGGTAGAGCAGACTCGAGATCAGGCGCAAGATCTTGCGGCGCGCCTGCAGGAGCGGCTTAGCCACTTTGAGCAGCTGGATGAGCGGGTTTTACAGCAAGAGGCGCGTATTATTGAGCTGAGCCAGCAGCGCACAGAATTGCAAACCCAGTTGACCAGTGAGCGCGAGTCACTGGCGGAACAATCGCGCTTTTTAGAACGTGCGAAAACAGAGCTTAAACAAGAGTTTGAACTGACGGCAAACAAGCTGTTTGAGCGTAAAAGCGAGCAGTTTAGTGTCGCTAATCAAGGTATGCTAGAGGGGACGTTAAGCCCGTTTAAGATTCAGCTGCAAGAATTTCGTAAAAAAGTCGAAGATGTTTACGAAAAAGAAAACGCAGAGCGCAGTCGGCTCTCGGGGCAGATTATCGAGCTGCAGCGCCAAGCGCATAAAATTGGTGAAGACGCGGTTAATTTGGCGCAGGCGCTAAAAGGCAATAATAAAGCTCAGGGCGGTTGGGGCGAGATTGTGTTGGAGCGATTGCTTGAGCAGTCGGGCCTACAAAAGGGGCGGGAATACGATACCCAAGTGAACTTTTCGGCGGGTGATGGCAGCCGCCGAATGCCCGATGTTGTGGTGCACCTGCCGGAAGGGAAAGACATTATTATTGATGCAAAAGTCTCGTTAATGGACTATGAACGCTACTGTAATGCTGAGGAAGAAACGCAGAGACAACAGTACCTGCAGCGACATATTCAGTCGTTACGTGCCCACATCAAAGGGTTGAGCGCTAAAGATTACGAGCGCCTGCCGGGTATTAAAGCGCTGGATTTTGTGTTTATTTTTATTCCCGTTGAGGCGGCGTTTATGCTGGCCATGCAATATGACAGCAATTTATACAAAGAGGCGTACGACCAGAACATAATTCTCGCCAGCCCGTCGACCTTGCTTGCTATTTTGCGTACGGTCGATAACGTATGGCGCTATGAGAAACAGAATAAAAATGCGGAGCGAATTGCCTCTGAGGCAGGCGCCTTGCACGATCATTTTGTGCGTTTATTGGAGGCGCTTGAGGCCGTTGGCTCGCAATTGGCGAAAACTCAGGATGCTTACCAAACCGCTCACAAACGTTTGGCCTCTGGCCGCGGAAACCTCGTTAAGCGAGTCGATAATATCCGCAAGCTGGGCGCTAAAACCAAAAAGTCTATTGATGCTCCTCTGTTGGAGCAGGCCGTAGATGACGATCAATTTGAGGATGATGATGACTGATACAACGGTTTGGTTAATGCTTGTTATAGGTGTTTTAATTGTCGCGATACTGGCGCTTGTGGCCGCTTACTATTTGTGGCAGTTGTACCGTTTACGACAGGCTCAGAAACTGCAGCTAAAGAAGGTTGAGGCGGAGTCGAGAGCGCAGCGCGAGCGCATTAATACCAGCATTCAAGTGATTGCCAGCTCGGTTGGACGCGAGGACTTGACCCTGACGGAGGCGAGTATCCGTATATCGGTGCTGCTGGATTCGCTGTCGGTAGACGATACTGTGCGAGACGAGTACTCCGCGTTTTACCAGTTGCGCGACGCAACCGCCCATATACCGATTTTAGAACAGTGGAAAAAGCTCCCTGTGGCCGAGCGGCGCAAGCTCGACAAAGAGCGATTAAAGCACGAGCACACCTACAGTGCGTTTGTGTTAGCCGCGGCCGAGCGCATTCGCGGCAAAACATTTTAACCCCAAAGTCTGTCTTGTAAGCGGCGGCTAAACGCGCCGCTTAAGAATGGCCCCGCACTCAATGTGATGGGTAAAAGGGAATTGGTCGAACAATGCAAACGCTTCGACTTGGTGTGTGGCGGCGATAACCTTAAGGTCCCGGTGCAGCGTTTCGGGGTTGCAGGACACGTAAACGATGGTGTCGTAGCGTTGGGTGATGGCGGTGGTGTGCGGATCAAGCCCCGCTCGCGGCGGATCGACAAAAATAGTGGTGAAGTTAAAGCTGTCTAAGTCGATGTCTTTTAAGCGACGAAACTCTCGGACTTTATCCAGTGCCTGCGAAAACTCCTCGCTAGACATTCGGGCAATATCGATATTGTTAACGCCGTTTAACTGCATGTTATAGCGCGCCGAATGGACCGACGATTTTGCCAGCTCAGTGGCCATTACTCGTTCAAAGTTGGCGGCTAAAGGCAGGGTGAAGTTGCCGTTGCCACAGTACAGCTCGACTAAATCGCCACCGCATTGGCGGGTGTTAGCGACGGCCCAGGCGAGCATTTTCTCGCACACTTGAGCGTTGGGCTGGGTAAAGCTACTCTCGATTTGTTGGTAGCGATATTCTCGGCCGTCTACCTGTAAAGACTCAGTGACAAAGTCTTGCCCCAGTACTCGCTTTTGTTTGCGGCTGCGGCCAATCATCGATACGCCAAGCCGTTCACGTATAATCTCGGCTTTATCTTGCCAAACGTCATCGAGTTTTTTGTGATAGATCAAGGTGACAAGCGCCTCGCCTGACAGGGTCGTTAAAAACTCTACCTGAAAAAGCTTTCGGCGGATTGTCTCGCAGGCGTTAATTTCTGTTAGTAGTGCCGGCATTAATCGGTTAATGCTCTCGTGCCCCTGAGGAAAGTCATCGATCCGGTAAGGCGTTTTGTATTCACCCTGACGATACATCGCGTAAAACGATTCATCACCTTCGTGCCAAATTTTAAACTCAGCACGCATACGAAATCCGGTGGGGGACGACGTATAAACTTCGGGCGTGGGGATTTCGCTATCGGCAAATAACGTATCGATGCGCTGCGTTTTTTCTTGTAGTTGTTGACGGTAGGCGTCGGGGGTAAAGCGTTGTTCGGTCATGCGGGCTCTCAAGCAGCCCGAGCGCTATGAGCGCTCGGGTAATTCGGATGTCGAGGCCTCACAGGTGCCCCATTCACATTCATACAGGCCGACTGGCTCCGTGCCACAATATACAGCGTAGCGCTCGTTGGGCCAGTTGTTGTCTAGCGTGATTATACGCGATTGCGTCGTGCATTGTGCTTTTGCTGACTCGGCTAGCGTGATATAGCTGCGGCCGGGTTTAGGCCAGCGTGCCCAGCGTGTCAGAATATCGGCCACCCCGGTTTCAAGTTCTGTAAGTGACTGAGCCTGCTCGCTTAAAGCCATTCTTGTGGGCAGGTCGGACAACGAGCTATAAGTTTCGGTCTCGATTCGCGTCAGCTCTCGTTGGCAGACATTTTTTTGCCCGTTAGGGCTGCGCCCTGCCAAATTGAGTTGTTCGCCCGCCTCGACGGATAAATCGTGCACTCGTGCAATAGCTGCAAGCGAGTAGGGCATAGCATCAATGGTGACGTGATTAACACGGCTATCGTTAAGAAGGCGTTCGGCATCGGTTAGTAGCTCTTGATTGGCAAACTGCCAAGATTCGCGGGCCGCTTCGGCATAAGAGCCGCTGGGCCCGCCCAGTGCGCTACAGTGGTTCATTATGGTCATGTCGGCGACCGCAGCCGCTTCGACGTCCAGCGCTAACTGGTTGATTTGCGCGGCCGAGGGCGGTGGCGGAGCGCTCGTTTGGCAGGCGCTAAGTCCTAACATGAATGCCAATGGCACGGTTAAAGCCTTTGGCCACGAGAGATAGCGTTGCGTTGGTGCCCTAAGAAATTTCGTCATAGCCATAAACTCTCTTTTTAAGTGATCTCGTGAATAAGGGGTAGTGTGGCGTGATTGATCATTTTTTAATACGGCTCAGCACGAGCTTGAGCGTGCGCCAGATGCTCACCTCGATGTTAATGCAGGTTATTGGGTAGGTGCTTATCGACGTTGGCTTCACGCTGAGGGCCCGCTTTAGGCAGCTTAATGGTAAAGCGTGTACCTCCTCCTAAAGTGGACTCAACATCAATTGTGCCTCCGTGATGCTCGGTGACAATAAAGTAGGATACCGAAAGACCTAACCCCGTGCCTTGGCCAATTTCCTTAGTTGTGAAAAACGGCTCAAAAATATGTCGCGCGACTTCATCGGCCATGCCCGCTCCGTTGTCTTCGACGTGCACCGTTGCGTACTTTTCGCACTGGCTCACTGTGATGCGAATCAAGGGCGCGTTGCTATTAGCTTCGGCTAATGCTTGGGCTGCATTGCGCACAAGGTTGAGGAGTACCTGTTGAATTTCAGCCGCGCTGCCGTAAATTTGCTCCAGGGATGGATCGATATTCAGCTCAATGGCGGGCAAGCTAGCGCGCTCGGCGGCCAGCAGCTCGACCCCGTGGCGAACCACGTGCCCCAAATCAAAAGGGCGCTGGGTTTGTGAGCTGGTTCGGGAAAAGTCCAGCATATTGGTCACAATGTCTGCCGAGCGCTCGCCGGCATCGCGAATGTCCTCTAAAAATTGTGAGATGCGCCGCTCATCCAGGTAACTGGTTAACTGCGAGAGCGTCATGCCGTGTCGCTCAGCGGCCTGCTGATTGGCCGCAAGAGTGGGGGAGATACGACGATAGATGTTTTGTACACCGTGTAAAATAGTACTTAACGGGTTGTTAATTTCGTGGGCCATTCCCGCCGCCAGCTCGCCCAGCGATAACATCTTTTCATTCTGAATCATCATATTTTCGACGCGCACACGCAGGGTGACGTCATCGATGCGAATCACAGCGCCAATGGCTTGTGCGGCTATCAGCGGGTAAATCGTCAAGTCGCTGTAGTGCAGCTCACCCCCATAGCTTTCTTGGATGTTTTGACTAAGGTAAGGTGCCCCGGCCTCGATAGTTTCGCCAATGATATCGCCATCGACCGGTAAGGTTGGGTAAACATCCCGCAGGTGTTCACCCAACGCCGAGGCGGAGTTAATACCGGTTTTTTCTTCGGCGGCGGCATTCCAGTGGGTGACAAAACCTCGGTGGGTAACGCCAATAATGACGGAGGGCATCGAGTTGATAATGCTGTGCAGATATTCTTGGGTTTCGCGCAGTAAAAGCTCGGTGGCCTCGTGTCGACCGATCTCTTGATAGAGCTGGTCATTGGTTAGATGCAGCGATTCGGTGCGATCGCGCACTTTGGCTTCTAACTCTTTTTGCGATTGCGACAGCGCGTGGCGAGCATGCTTGTTGTTTAAGCGGCTGCGCTGTAGGCCGATAATCAGTGCCGACTGCAGCCCCAGTAAGACGACGATAATGATTAATAGCCAATTTTTTTCCGACAGTGAGGTGGCGGCCAGGACTTCGCTGTGCCAGCCAAGCCCTACAGCTAATAGGCTCCCGAATAGAGCCTGCCGATGCGGGGTTATCGCAAGGATACATGGGGCATGGTTGGTGGCGGGTCTCATGGTGGCTTGAGTTCTCGCAGAGTGAGTGTGCCCGAAAGTCTAGCACCAACCGTCGCGCCAACCCAGAGCGCAAGACAACGAACCCTCGGCGAGAAAACGAGAAGGTTGGTTCAGTTATCGAGCGGGACATTAAATGGGTGAGCTTGGTTTGCGGGTGTCGGGCCCAGGAGGGCTGTTTAAGGCTCAGCCAAAGTGACCAAAAATCGTAAAAAACGTATGCAATATAATCACTTAGAAAAGAATCTTTAAAAAGAGTTTGACACCTTTCACGGATCGAGTAGAATGCGCAGCTTCTGAACGACGCGGGTGGTTAGCTCAGCTGGGAGAGCATCGCCCTTACAAGGCGAGGGTCACAGGTTCGATCCCTGTACCACCCACCATTAATGCGTTCGAACCGGGTTAGTTTTTGCGGACCGGTAGTTCAGTTGGTTAGAATGCCGGCCTGTCACGCCGGAGGTCGCGGGTTCGAGTCCCGTCCGGTCCGCCACTATATTAAAAGGCCCCTCACTTGTGAGGGGCCTTTTTAATTGCCCGCTAATAACCCCTCTGTGCTGATAGCTTCCTGCACCCAGCCTCATATCTTGCTTTCGCCGTGTCGCTAAGCGGCGCTTGATCTATCCCTGTTTGCCACACCGTGTTGAAATTTTTAATCGCTCAGCAAAAGTCATCATCTATTTGTCATAAAACTGTGGGAATCTGATTGTAGCTGAACGATCTGCTCAGCGAATGGTCATTAGATAACAGCATTATTGCTGTGACATAACGGAAAAAGAGGTAATTGATATGCAAGACTATTTAGAGGAGCTGCTGGAGCAGCCAATCGACGACTGTGATGAAGACTTTGGCGAGGACTACTTCGAGGTCTAACGTGGACAATCCGAGCGCAGGCTCGGCAATTGTCCGCAGGCCCGGGTAGGGCACAAAACCTGAACCAACTCTCACATTTTTCCTTCCATTGCGTAATACTCCCCGTTTTTGCTGATTTCTCGCGCTACTCCCCCTATACTTTTGGTAATAGATGCATTAGGTGATAATACCTAACGCCATATAAAAATTGTAATATAAATATTATTTTGCAGGGGCCGATAATGGGTAGCAAGAGCGACACTCAGCTCGAAGCCGTGATTGTGTTTGCCGACGGTCGAATCGACCGGCAACTGCAATACCCTGAATTTGAAGCCGTTATGGATGGTTTCGTGCCGATGCAGGATTTCGCTGGCTGCCGCGCTCAGGCCGTCTATGTGCGAATCAACGCTAAATTGCAAATCACCACCTGCGTATTCTTCTATGTCAACTTTGACCCACGGGGCATGATTGCCAAGCGCTGGAATGTGCCTTTGCAGCAGTTGGCCGAGGCTGCCAGTCGCGGACCCGATTTGGGGGCGGGCCCCATTGCCTTGGCGTGCTACAGCCAATGCCCGGTGGAGTGGCAAAAGAACAACTTGTGGGACCCGCTGATGGAGCCCGGTCGCAATAGCTTTGTGTTAATGAAAAAAGCGGTTGCCACTAATGTACTCGGGTTGATATTTCCGGAGGTTGAGCCAGAGCCAGATGAGCCCGCGGGTAACCATATGGCCTCGGAACTGGCGGCGTCTGAGTTAAAAGCAGCGTTGGAGCGCGAGTACGCTCAGGCCATGCGAACTCGTTTAGCGCACACATTAAAAGAACAGCGGTTGCATATTAATACGGTGCGCAGCCGTATGAAATTAAAACTGGACGAGCTAAAGCGTGATCATCAGGAGCGCATTGGTGAGTATCAGCAAGCGTTAGAGGTGCAAGCTCAGCAGTTGACGGGCCTGCAGGACGAGTATCAAGCGTTGCAGCAGCAGTTTGCGATGCAAGAGAGCAAGCTGGGCGGTCTGCGCGAGTATTACGAGCACAAATTAAACGCCGCGCGCTCCGATGAGAACACCCAGTTGCGCGAGCTAGAGCAGGAGTTTGACGGGCGAATTGCAGCTGCGCGGAACGAGGCGCAAGAGGCCCTGCAAGAGCGCTTGGATATGCGCGAGATGGAGCTTTTTTATCGCCAACAGCAAGAGGCGGCGGTACGCGAGGAGCTTGAACTGTTGCGTGCCGATCATGAGCAATTATTAGAGCAGGGCGCCACGCAAATATTAACGCCACTGCAAAAGGCTGGGATCAGCTTTGTGGTGTTTGCTCCGGGTGTGGGGCAAACGACTTTGCCGGCTGCCAGCGTGGCCGATTACATGGCCAACCCAGAGGCCTACTTTGCCGAGTTATGTGGTTTGAGCGATCAGCACTATCGGTTGTGGCTGGATCACTCTCACTCACCATACTGCACGGCCATTAATGCTGAGGGTGAAGAGTGCGGTGTTGGTGTAAACCGTGTTACCCAGCCAACCGACTTTCACGATGGCGAGTCAAATCGCTGCGCCGAACATCGCTCTATTCGTTCGACGTTTGCTCTGCAGCGAGGTTGAGGTGCAAAGCGCGTTAATCGATAGGGCGCTGCTGGAGCGCGCCCTCAGTGTTTTACATCAACCGATTTACCTTCCCCATTGTGCCGCTGCGGGCGTCGATGTTTTGCTGCGGCGCGACGATCACTTGCCCGGTGGCAATAAGTTTTACAAGCTCTATTTTAATCTCAAAGAGGCGCGGGCAGCGGGTAAAGATACCTTATTAAGCTTTGGCGGCGCTCACTCTAATCATTTACACGCGCTGGTATTGGCGTGCCAGGCCGAGGGTTTTAACGGGCGTGTGCTGGTGCGTGGTTACCCTCAAAGCCCGACAACCCACACGTTACAAGATGTAAGCGCGGCCGGTTTAAAGGTGCAGTTTGTCGGCCACGGTGAATACCGACGTCTGTGTCAGACTCAGCAGGTGCCGCTGGCAAGCGATGAATATCTCATCCCCGAAGGTGGTGCAAACGCTTTGGGTGAACAAGGTGCAAGCTATATAGGTCGCGCGGTGCAGCAGCAGTTGGGCGGTGATGTGCGGCATATCGTTATGGCGGCCGGTACCGGCAGCACCTTGGCAGGGGTAGCAAGCGCGCTAGAAGGGGGCACCGAGGCGTTGGGTGTCAGTGTGCTAAAGGGCCCGCCGGGGCGCAGTTTGTATACGGGCGGCAAAGGCCGGTTACCCAGTTGGAAAATGCTGTGGGGTTTTTGCGGCAAAGGTTATGGCCGGCCGCTTACTCCGGCTATGCTGGCATTTTGGCAGGAGTTCGAGTACAACAACTCTGTGCTGATCGATCCCATTTATACGCTCAAAATGCTCTGGGCGGTCAACCAGCTCGCCGGGCTTGGTTATTGGCGACGCGGCGACCGAATTGTGGCGGTACACACCGGCGGCTTGCAGGGTAGGCGTGGTTTTACACAGCAACCGGCAACAACAATAAGTACAGTGCCAGAAAAAACTTTTGCTCGTATTAAGGTATAAAACGGTGGATCAAACTATGTCCAACCCTACAGTATTTGCGGCGGCCCACCCAAGTATCGATTTAGCGCAAACGCGCTCATTGATCCCGTTGAAATACATGAGCCAGGCCCACCTGGATGTGCTGTTAGAAAACGCCCAGGTACATTACCTTTACCCGGGCCAGATCTTATGGCGGCGCGGCGCCATGGATGGCCGCTGTTACTTTTTACTGTTTGGCGAATTGCAGCTCGAAGGCTCTGAGGGTGAGCTGCATTTTATGAAAGGGCGTGATACCGCACGACCGGTTGCCCCTTGCGAGCCACGCGAATATAGCGTTAGCGCCAGCAGTGATTGCGCCTTGCTTTCGCTGGACGCCGAGCAAATGGATAAACTGCTGTGCTGGAGTCAGGCGGCAGATTATTTACACACCGTGATTGCTCGTCAGCCCGACATGGATGAAGACGTCGACTGGATGATGCAAGTGTTGCATTCCAACCTATTTTTTAAAGTGCCGCCGATCAACGTTAAGAAGATTTTTAAACATATGCAGGTACGTTTGGTCGAGCCCGGCGAGCGGATTATCCGCGAAGGTGAGGTAGGCGATCAATGCTACTTTATTAAAGAGGGCAATGCTGAGGTGACCCGCAAGCGCGGTGAAAGCACCGAGCACTTGGCCAGTATTAAGGCGGGCCGCTGCTTTGGGGAGGATGCGCTCGTCAATGAGGCGCCGCGCAATGCGTCGGTCACCATGACCAGCAAAGGCGTACTGATGTGTTTGCCGAAACAAGATTTTTACCGTCTGCTTAAAGCGCCGGATGTGCCCTGGGTCACCCCGCAGGCACTTACCGACCTAGATGCAGATACGGTAGTCGTCGATGTTCGCAGTGAGGAAGAGTACAGCGCAGGTCACTACCCTGGTGCTGTTAATGTGCCGCTGCATTTGTTGGCGATTAAAGCGCGCCTGCTGCAGCACGGTGTGCACTACATTAGTTACTGCGACACCGGCCGCCGGGCCGAGGCTGCCACGCACTTTTTACGCGAGCAAGGCATCCGTGTTAAAGCGTTGCTTGGCAGTAAACAGCTGTTTGCTCGCAGCGCTCAGCCGGCGCTCGAGGTTGATGCCAATTATGTGTTGCGCGATGGCCGCGCGGTGCCCGGCCACTGATCGGGCACCACAAACAGCCGGCGCGCTTCCCGCCACTGCCCCCTGCCATAGCGTAAGCCAACGACCATTAATCCCTGCTGCCGCAAAGATATCTGCCTTAGCAACGCTTGTTTGAGTGTTGCTAAATTTAACGGCGCCAGAGCCCCTGCGTAACATGCCGGGGACAGCCAATGGTTGCGCGGCAAAATGGTAAAGTAGTCGCAGCCCTCCAAGGCGTTAAGCTGTAAGAAGCTGGTTAAATGCCACCAGCGGCCGGCGTTCGCAAGTGGGTTAATGTCGTCGTTTGGGCTCGCTGGTGCTTGCCTCCCGGCACTATCATCATCAGTGCCGGGCCAAAATAGACAACCGCGCAGTAAAAACCGTGAGCCAACCGGACGCTGTGTGCCGCTGGCCCGGGCAATCGCTGCCTGGCTTTCGGGGGCCTCACTCAAGGGCAGCTGATGGCGCCGCATATGCTCAAGCTTCCACGCTAGCCGATCATTCGCGTTGGGGCCTATCCAGTCTAGGGTCGTCGAGTCCCAAGCCGGTGAACGGGCGGTTTTATCGGCGCGTACGTGACCCAAAAAGAACTTGGCTGCCGCCTCGATATGCAAAAGCTCGCCCGCTGTTGTTTCTATGACAAAATCTAATGCCCCTAAGGTTTTGCCGTTGCGGCTAAGTTGATGGTTGTGCAGCAGCAATCGGCTTTGGTCGATGTACTGCCAGTAAAAGCTCCAAAGGGATTCAAAATAAAGCCCAAGCCGTGTGCTGGTGCGTTTGGCTAAATGGGCCAAAAGTGGCGCTGGCTGCCGGTCAAGCTGGCGCAACCAGTCTTTTGCGGCAGCATCAAACCTCAATGTGTAGGGCTTTGCCGGGCAGTCGTGCATGTGCCGCAAAAGCGATTCACTGTAAAGGCTAAACGCTAAATCGCGCACACAGCGCTGATGCAACCGCTGGCAGAACTCACGCAGCTCGCAGATAGATGCCTCCCTTTGCTTGTTTACGGGTTGGTCGTTGGCCTTTAGGTGGCGCTTGGGCATAATGGCGCCAGAGATAACTCAATCGTGCCATAGGCGTAAAGGCCTCGCACAGGAGCAAATAATGACACAGTTTTCGACCGTTGGCCTTATCGGTAGGCTCGACAACGATCGCGCGCGCTACAGTGTAGAGCGCTTAGTGCGGTTCCTTGCTACCCGTGATGTCAACACGATCATTGAGGAGCAAACCGCCGCGTTGCTGGGCGGCGGTTTTAGCGGACCGGATATTCGCGTTGCCGATATGGATGAATTGGGCAGTTGTTGCGATTTGGCGATTGTTGTCGGCGGCGATGGCAGCTTGCTTAGCGGCGCCCGTGACCTTGTGCAATACGACGTGCCCTTGCTGGGCGTTAACCGTGGGCGCTTGGGCTTTTTAACGGATATTGTCCCAGATGCCATTGAGCAAAAAATGGGCGAGGTGCTCGACGGTCAGTACGCCGTCGAAAAGCGTTTTTTACTGGATATGAACGTAATGCGCGCGGGCCGGCCCGTGAGCACTGGCGATGCCTTAAACGATGTGGTGTTACATCCGGGTGAATTTATTCGCATGCTGGAGTTTGAGCTGTATGTCGACGACTACTTCGTCACCAGCCAGCGCTCCGACGGTATGATTGTCTCGACGCCCACCGGCTCGACTGCCTACGCCCTAAGCGGCGGCGGCCCGATTATGCACCCTAAGCTCGACGCCATCGTGTTGGTGCCGATGAACCCCCACACCTTAAGCAGCCGGCCGATGGTAGTGGCGGGTGATAGCATCGTTAAAATCTTAGTGGGCGAGGGTAATAGCGCCGTTCCTCACGTCACCTGTGACGGCCAAACGCACGATGTGGTGGCGGGCGGCGATGAAATAATCATCAGTAAAAAACCTCAGCACTTGCAACTGCTGCATCCGCTCAATCACAATTTTTATGAGCGCTGTCGCTCTAAGCTGGGCTGGGGAGGGCACTTGCTGGACAAGTCATGAGTCAAACCAAGCTAACCGAAGATGCTTTGTGGGCCGAGCGGCTGGACATTATTGGTGATGTGCACGGCTGCGAACAAACCTTAATACGGTTGCTAACACAGCTCGGTTACCAAAAAAGCGCCGGTGTTTTTCGTCACCCAGAGCGTTTAGCGGTGTTTCTGGGGGATATTGTCGATCGTGGCCCGCGTATTCGCGAGGCGCTAAATCTCGTGCGCGCCATGGTTGAGGCGGGCAGTGCGCGAATGGTGCTGGGCAATCACGAGATCCATGCACTGTGTTACTGCTCGGCGCACCCCAGCGCCCCCGGAAACTACCTGCGCCCCCACACGCCGCGCAATACCCGGACCATCGCCGATACCCTAACGCAGTTCGCCGCCCACCCCGACGAGTGGCAGGATCATTTGCGGTGGTTTAAAACGCTGCCGCTGTACCTCGATTTTGGCAAATACCGGGTTGTCCACGCCTGCTGGGACGAGGCGGTTATCGCCGCGCGCAGCAGTGCCTATGTGAGCGAGGCCGAGTTGGTGGCAATGGCTGACCCCGCCAGCAGCAGTGCCCGTGCGATCAAACGCTTGACCTCAGGGGTCGAGGTGGCGCTGCCCGAGCATTGCCGTATGTTTAGCGCCGAGGGTTATCGGCGGCGTAGTTTTCGAGCGAAATTCTGGGTTAAAGCCCCCGCGTGCCTCGGAGATCTTGAGTTTCAGCCGGATGCGCTGCCCGATGAAGTGGCTCAACTATCGGTTGATGACGAGCTGAGAGCGCGCTTGGTGGTGTATGATAGTGCGCAGCCGCCGGTGTTTGTCGGCCATTACTGGCTGTCGGGTAAGCCTGCACCGGTTGCCAGTAATGTGGCTTGCTTAGATTACAGCGCCGTTAAGTTTGGTCGTTTAGTGGCGTATCGTACCGATGGCACCGGTGTTCTCAACCGGCAGAATTTTGTCTGGGTGTACGTCGACCCTTAAAATAGTTTTACTATCAATACACGCCAATTGCCATTGGCCCAAACGGATGATGTCTGTGTCCTGGAACAACGTCAGTGTTTTCCCTCTCAGTGATGACTTAAGCGCCTTGGAGAACGAGTTGCGGGCCCGAGCGGTGCCACATCGTATTGTTGAAGTTCGCGGCCAACAGGCGCTACAAGTGCCCGATGCCAGGTTGGTTGAACCTGTGGCGCAATTGCTGGCGCAGTGGCAACAAGGCGAGCTCGCGCCCGCAGACCAAGCGGCAAAGCCGACCCCTTGGCCGCGCCCTAAAGCCCTGTCGCCGTGGCGTACCCCGGTTACGCTGTTGCTTATCGCGCTAAGCGTTTTTGGTTTTGCGGTGGTCGAGACGCAAGTGCTACGTCAGTGGTTGGGTTATTTAACCTTTTTCCCGATCGAGGCTGTTGCCGGTGGTTATCGCTGGCAGCCTTTCTCCGAGGCCATGGCGAACGGGCAGTACTGGCGTTTAGTCACGCCGGCTTTTTTGCACTTTGGCATTTTTCATATTGTCTTTAACAGTTTGTGGATGTGGGACTTGGGCCGCCGGCTAGAGTTTGTCGTCGGCACCCTCAACTACACCTTGTTTTTTTTGGCGGCCGCCAGTGTGAGTAACTTGGCGCAGTATTTTTGGTCCGATGAGGTCAGCCTGTTTGGTGGGATGTCTGGTGTAGTGTACGCCTTAGTAGGCTACATTTGGATTCGCCAGTGGCTTAATCCTAACCCTATGTTGGCGGTGCCGCGCGGGATTATTATTTTTATGCTGGCCTGGTTGGTTCTGTGCTTCAGTGGTGTTATCGATTATTTTTTGGCCGGTGGCATCGCCAATGGTGCCCATTTGGGCGGCTTGCTGGTGGGGATGTTTATCGCCGGGGCTTTTTCGCTGGCTAAACGTGCCGGGTTTGTGCGCCACTAATATCGCCCTTGATGGGTTGGCCACATTTTTGAGTGTTTTGATTGGTTAGGTTTTTCCATGAGTAATTTACAACAACTGTTGCAGAGTATTACCCCGGACATCTACGAGCGATTAAAGCTTGCGGTAGAAATTGGCAAATGGCCCGATGGCCAGCGGCTAACCCAAGAGCAGCGCGAGCTTTGCATGCAGGCGGTTATTTCCTATGAGCATCAACATTTACCCGCCGAAGCTCATACCGGGTATATCCCCCCCAAACCGCATCAACACTGTGGCAGTGACGGTGGCGATAAGTCGGTGCCCGACAGCGACGCCGAAACACCGCTGAAGTGGCGGTAGGTACTACAATGTCTGTGATATCGGTGAATGGTCCGCTAAAAAAAATGCATACCCAGCTCGATAGCGATGGGCTGGCGCATTACGAGTTAGAGTTAGGTGATACCCGGGTGCCGCTTAGTGAGCTGCTTAATCATCAACTAACCCTCGTGGCCAGTGGCGAGATTTTTTGCGTTTTGTGTGGCCGCAAAACTAAAAAAAGCTTTTCTCAGGGGCATTGTTATCCGTGCTTTACCCGCTCTGCCTCGTGCGATATTTGTATGGTGAGCCCCGAGAAGTGTCACTTTGATCAAGGCACCTGCCGCGAGCCGGAGTGGGCGCAATCGTTTTGTTTTAATGAGCATGTTGTGTATGTGGCCAACTCGTCAGACCCAAAAGTGGGCATTACCCGTGCAACCCAAATACCCACACGTTGGGTTGATCAGGGCGCGAGCTGGGCAAAACCTATATTTCGTGTTGCCACGCGGCAGCTGGCAGGCTTGATCGAAACAGAGCTTAAGCCACACATTAGTGACAAAACCCGCTGGCAAGCGATGCTGAAAGGCGCGCCTACCGAAGTGGATCTAACCGCGCTCGCTGCCGAGTTAACCGCTATCGTTATGCCTTACGCCAATACATTAAATGAGCAGCATGGCCCTAGTGCTGTTCGCGCGCTGCTAGGCGGCGGTGATGCCGAGCCGGTTAAAGTGATCAGTTACCCGGTGGTGCAATACCCCAGCAAAATTAAATCACTCAACCTTGATAAACAACCGATTCTGTCAGGACGTTTAACCGGCATTAAGGGGCAGTATCTGATGTTTGGTGACGAAGTTTTTAATGTTAGAAAATTTTCTGGCTATCAGGTGCAGCTTGAGATAAGCGAATAGCGCGCCTGACCACACCCAACAATACCGCACAACATGTACTGAGGCTTCTATGAACGCACCCGCAAACGCTTCAACAAGCGATCAAAAAAACGATGCGCCGCATACCATCTATTTAAAAGACTATCAGCCGCCGGCGTACCGTATCGACAAAACCGAGTTGCGGGTGGATATCCGCGAGCAATCGGCTCGGGTCAGTGCCTGCTTAGCGTTCGAGCGCCAAGCGAGCGCGTGCGAGCAGTTGTTTTTACATGGCGAGAACCTAGAGCTTGTCAGTGTTGCCATTAACGACCGAACTCTCGCCAACGATCAGTATCAGGTGGATGAGAAAGGCCTGACACTGTTTAACCCGCCGGCCTCTTTTACCTTGCAGACGGAGGTGACGGTATACCCAAAACAGAACACGTCGCTTGAAGGGCTGTATAAATCGCGCAGCATTTACTGCACCCAGTGCGAAGCCGAGGGGTTTCGTAAAATCACTTACTTTCTTGATCGCCCCGACGTCATGAGCGATTTTACCACGACGATAATCGCCGATCGTGCCAGCTGTCCAGTATTACTCTCAAACGGTAATAAGATCGATAGCGGCACCTTAGAGGACGGTCGGCACTTTGCGACCTGGCACGACCCCTTCAAAAAGCCAGCCTATTTATTTGCCTTGGTTGCCGGCGATCTGGCTTCGATTCAAGATGAGTTTGTCACTCAGTCAGGTCGCAAGGTGGCGCTGGAGATCTTTGTCGAAAATAAAGATCTCGACAAATGCGATCACGCCATGACCTCGTTAAAGAACTCTATGGCGTGGGATGAAAAGGTTTACGGCCGCGAATACGATTTGGATATTTTTATGATCGTGGCGGTGGACGACTTTAATATGGGGGCGATGGAAAACAAAGGCCTGAATATCTTTAATACCTCTTGCGTGCTAGCCAAACCCGAGACGACAACCGATGTAGGTTTTCAGCGAGTCGAAGGGGTGGTGGCACACGAGTATTTTCACAACTGGTCAGGTAACCGCGTGACCTGCCGCGATTGGTTTCAGTTGAGCCTTAAAGAGGGCTTTACGGTTTATCGCGATTCGTGTTTTTCGGCGGATATGGGCTCCAGTACCGTTAAGCGGGTAGAGGATGTCAGTGTGTTGCGCGCGCATCAGTTTGCCGAAGATGCCGGGCCTATGGCACACCCGATTCGTCCGGCCAGCTTTATTGAAATTTCTAACTTTTACACCATAACCATTTACGAAAAGGGTGCCGAGGTCGTGCGCATGTTGGCAAACTTGCTTGGGCCCGATGAATTTCGCAAGGCGACCGATTTATACTTCGAGCGTCACGATGGCCAAGCGGTCACTACAGAAGAGTTTGTTCAGGCAATGGCCGATGTATCGGGGCGCGACTTAACGCAATTTAAGCGCTGGTACGACCAAGCGGGCACGCCGCGCGTTAAGGTCACCGATCACTACCATGAGGCCTCGCGGCAATACAGCTTAACGTTTAGTCAATCCACCCCGGCTACTCCAGAGTGCAGTGATAAAAAGCCATTTCACATACCCGTGGCCATGGGCTTGCTGGGTAGTGCCGGAGAGCTGGCACTTAAACTCGACGGCGAAACGCTGGACGATTTGCCCGAAGATAACACGCAAAAAGTGCTGGAGTTAACCGAGCCTGAGCAGACATTTATTTTTAACGATGTGCCCGAGCACCCGGTGCCCTCGCTGTTGCGTGGTTTCTCGGCGCCAGTCAAACTCAGCTTTGCCTACAGCCGACAAGATTTAGCCGATTTAATGCAGCGCGACAGCGATGGTTTTAACCGCTGGGAGGCATCGCAAAATTTGGCGCTGGCAGTGTTGGATGACGCGATACGCGCGTTTCGGCAGGGCAGCCTGGAGGGGTTTACCGTAGACCCGCTATTGATTGACAGCTATCGACAACTGCTGGGCGATGAGCAGCTGGATCAGGCGATGGTGGCGCTAATGCTGACACTGCCGTCGCAGGATTATATCGCCGAGCAGTACGAGGAGGTGGATGTCGAAGCGATTTACAGCGCGCGACGTTTGCTGACAAAAACCATTGCCGCTGAGCTTGTCGAGGCCTTGCGAGCGCGTTTAACCGCCTATGACAACCGCAAACCCTACAGCGCTGAGGCTGATTCTATCGCGGCGCGCAGCCTTAAAAACACCGCACTGGCGTATCTGATGCAAGATCCCAGTCAGTCCGACCTCGATTACTGCTTGGCGCAGTTTAACAACGCTAATAATATGACCGACGAGGTCGCGGCGCTAAGCGCATTGGTCTATTCAGAGTCGCCGCTGGTGAGCGAACATGCTGAGGCCGCGCTCGCCGCCTTTTATCAGAAATGGCAGGACGAGGCTTTGGTGGTGAATCAATGGCTGTCGCTGCAGGCGCGCGATCCGCGCCCCAACGCTCTGCTACGGGTCAGCGCTTTGCTGCAGCATCCAGCGTATGATGGGGCTAACCCCAATAAGATTCGCGCCGTTATTGGCGCTTTTTGTATGGGCAACCCTATTAACTTTCATACCGGTTTGCTGGATGATCCCTCGGCGGGTTATCGGTTTCTGGCCGATCAAGTGATTGCCCTGGACGCCAAGAATCCGCAGATCGCGGCGCGTTTGATCACGCCTTTAACCCGCTGGCGGCGTTACACTCCCGCTCGCGCCAGGGCGATGCGAGCCGAGCTGGAGCGAATTAAAGCCGCCCCAGAACTTTCGGGTGATAGCTACGAAATTGTGACGAAAAGCCTGTAATGGTCTAATCAGCCGGGGATAATGGCGCTCGCCTTGCTTTTGCGCCAAGGCGGCGCCACAATCCCACAGATCGCTTATGAGCAGCAAACCGGTAGAGAGAGAAACATGGCAAGTGGATTGAGCAACAAGCTGGTTATCGCGATCTCATCTCGAGCGCTGTTTAACCTCGATGCGAGCCATCAGGTGTTTGTTAATAAGGGGTTGGAAGCGTACGCACAGTATCAAATTGAGCACGAAGATGAGTTGCTGGAGCCAGGTGATGCCTTCCCGATGGTGCAAAAATTATTGCGCCTCAATGAAAACCTACCCGGCGACCCCAAAGTCGAGGTTATTTTGCTCTCGCGCAATAGCGGCGATACCGGGTTGCGGGTGTTTAACTCGATCGAGCACTACCAGTTGAATATTACCCGCGCGGCGTTTTGCAGTGGCTTAAGCCCGTATCGTTATGCCTCGGCGTTTGGCTGCCACCTATTTTTATCCACCGAGGCCGAGGACGTGCGCAGTGCGCTATCCCACGGTATTGCCGCGGCAACCTTGATGGCGCCCAAACATCGCTCGGAAAACAACAACGAATTGCGCTTTGCCTTTGACGGCGATGCGGTGTTGTTTTCAGATGAGGCCGAACAAATCTTTAAGCGCCAGGGTTTAAGCGCTTTTACCAAAAGCGAGAAAGCCGCCGCCAAAACCCCGCTCACTGGGGGCCCCTTTAAAGCGTTCCTCGATGCGCTGCACAAGCTGCAGGCGGAATTTGCCGATTCTGACGATTGTCCAATTCGCACAGCGTTAGTGACTGCTCGCTCGGCACCCGCACATGAGCGGGTGATTCGCACATTGCGCGCGTGGAACATCCGCATCGATGAATCGTTGTTTTTGGGCGGTTTAGCGAAAGGTGAGTTTCTTAAAGCGTACGGCGCGGATGTATTTTTTGATGATCAATTGGCCCATATCGACTCGGCCAGCGAGCACGTGGCCACCGGCCATGTTCCCCATGGAATCGCGAATTCCCCAGAGTTTAGCCAATCTGGCAAGCCTTAGAGTGCGCAAACATCGGCGTTTAGCGGCGGTTTTTGTGTGTTTTTTGGCGCTCTTAGGAAAATCAGCTATTCTTGACGTGAATAATCAACTATATTTTTATAACATCATATAGATCGGCCATTTGGAGGGCTTATGAAGCTGCAACAGCTCCGGTACATTTGGGAAGTCGCGCACCACGATCTCAATGTATCCGCGACGGCGCAGAGCCTGTACACCTCTCAACCGGGTATCAGCAAGCAAATACGCTTGTTAGAAGATGAGCTAGGGGTCGAGATTTTCTCCCGTAGCGGTAAACATCTGACGCGTATCACGCCAGCGGGTGAGGCGATTTTAAAAACGGCCGGCGAGATACTGCGTAAAGTTGAGAGTATTAAGCAGGTCGCGCAAGAGTTTAGCAATGAGCGCAAAGGCAGTTTGTCGATTGCCACAACCCACACGCAAGCGCGTTATGCATTGCCCCATGTGATTGAGGAATTTATCGGCCAGTACCCCGATGTGTCGCTGCATATGCATCAGGGCACGCCGATGCAAATCTCTGAAATGGCCGCCGACGGCACAGTCGATTTTGCCATTGCCACCGAGGCATTGGAGTTGTTTAGTGACTTGGTGATGATGCCGTGCTATCGCTGGAATCGCTGTATCGTAGTGCCCCGCGATCACCCTTTGGCGCAGCTGTCGGAGTTAACACTGGAAGAGGTCGCCAAACACCCCATTGTGACCTATGTCTTTGGTTTTACCGGTCGCTCCAAGCTGGATGAAGCCTTTATCAGTAAAGGTCTTGCCCCCAAAGTGGTGTTTACGGCCGCCGATGCCGACGTGATTAAAACCTATGTACGCCTCGGGTTGGGTATCGGTATTATTGCCAAAATGGCTTTTGAAGAGTCAGATGACAGTGATTTAGTGGCACTGGATGCCGATCACTTATTCGCCTCTAGTGTGACAAAAATTGGTTTTCGGCGCGGAACCTTTATTCGTGGCTTTATGTATGATTTTATTCAGCAGTTTGCGCCGCACCTGACGCGAGATGTTATTGATCAGGCCTACAGTTGTCACTCCCGTGCAGAGCTGGACGAGCTGTTTGCCACCATGCACCTTCCTTCTTATTGATGTGCCAATAATGCATCGGTGTTCGTGATCTAGCTGCGACACCGGTGCGTATATTGCCCATGAAATCAAAAATCCCTGTCGGCGTCAGTCAGTGTTTGTTAGGTGAGCGTGTTCGCTTTGATGGCGGGCACAAACGGTCACGCTACGTGACCGATCATCTGAGTGAGTACTTTGAGTTTTTGAGCCTTTGTCCCGAGATGGCCATTGGCCTTGGCACACCACGTCAACCGGTTAGGCTAGTCGCAGATGGCGCAAACACGCAAGTGCGCGGCACCCGCGATGCGTCATTAGATGTTACGGCGCCGCTGGCTGACTATGCAAAACAGGTCGTGCCGCAAATAGAGCCCCTATGCGGCTATATTTTTATGCAAAAATCCCCCAGTTGTGGGGTTTTCTCGGTTAAGCGTTATAACAATGATGGCCAGCTCGTGGACAACGATGGCCGTGGTGCGTTCGCTGCGGTGATTACGCAGCAGTTCCCATTGTTGCCGGTCGAAGAGGCCGGCAGGCTAAACGATGCGCGCTTAAGAGAAAACTTTATTACCCGGGTTTACGCGTATCACGATTGGCGCACCAACGTAGAGAGCGAGCCAAGCGCTAAACGGCTATTGGATTTTTACTCCCGATATAAATATCAGGTCATGGCCCATGACTTGGAGTCTTACCGCAAAATTGGTCCGGTGTTGGCCAATTTAAAAGCGGCGCCCATTGAAGATATTTGTCAGCGTTTTATTGCGCTGTTTATGGCCGCGCTCAGCCACAAAGTAACCCGTAAAGGTAACACTAATGCACTGATGCATTTGCGAGGTTATTTAAAAAGCTCAACCACCGCGGATGAAAAAGCCGAGATCGGAGAGCTAATAGAGCATTACCGAGTTGGTATGGTGCCACTGGTGGTGCCGCTTACCTTGCTAAAACATCATTTACGTAAAGTAGATGATCCCTACTTGCAGCAGCAAACCTTCTGGTCACCACACCCCGCAGCGATGGGGTTACGCAACACCAATGAAGAGTAATCCGTGATCCATTCAGTTTGAATTTGCGTAATTGATCGTTATGAATACATTGATGTGGTTCCGCAGCGACCTCCGCCTTAGCGATAATCCAGCCCTTTATCACGGCCTAAAGGCGTGCGAGGGTGATATGCTGGGTTGCTATATATTGTGTCAGCAGTTTATCGATGAACACCCGATCAACCCGCGCCAGCTATGGTTTATTTACGAGCATCTTAAATTACTGCAGCAAGCGTTTGCGCGTGCGGGCAGGGCTTTTAAAGTTCTTACGGTTAAAAACGCCAGCGATGTGCCGGCCGCTATTCACGAGCTTTGTGCGGAGCAGGGGGTTGGCAAATTAGTGTTTAATGCCGAATACCCGTTAAATGAGCTGCGCCGTGACAAAGCTGTGGTGGCGACACTTGAGGCTGAAAACATCAACTGCAAGCGTTATCACGACCGCGCGCTGGTGCCGCCGGGGATGTTAACCACCCAGCAAGATACGCCTTACAAAGTTTACACGCCTTTTAGCCGCGCCTGGCGCTCTCAGGTTAAAGGCGTTACCTTCAAGATCTATCAAAGCGATATGAATGCGATTGCCGCCGCGAGTGACAGCCCTCTGGCAAAAGGCTCTGACAGAGCCTTGCTGGACGATGCCTTTGCGCCTTACCTAAAGCAGTCAGTGACGGCGCCCATGCAGGCACTTTGGTCGGTGGGCGAGCGCGCGGCCAAAGCTGCGCTAACAGACTTTTGCCGTGATCGTGTTGCCGGCTATCAGCACGACCGAGATTATCCCGCCACTGAGGGCACCTCTCGGCTATCGCCCTATCTGGCTATCGGGGTGTTATCGCCTAAGCAATGTTTTGTCGCTGCCCGCGATACCGTCGGCGGGTTTTGGGGCGATGATGAGGATGTCGCCTGCTGGGTTGGCGAGTTGATTTGGCGCGATTTTTATATGCATATTATTGCGGCGTTTCCGGCGCTTAGTCGTCACCGCCCGATGCAGGTTTACACCGAAGGCTTTGCCTGGAGCTATAATAAAGACGATTTTCAACGCTGGTGCCAAGGTCAGACGGGTATTCCAATTGTCGACGCTGCGATGCGACAGCTTAACCAAACCGGTTGGATGCACAATCGTCTGCGTATGGTCAGTGCTATGTTTTTGACAAAAAACTTGCGAATCGATTGGCGTATGGGCGAGCGGTATTTTATGGAGCAATTAATTGATGCCGACTTCTGCGCTAATAATGGTGGTTGGCAGTGGAGCGCCTCGACCGGCACCGATGCTGCGCCTTATTTTCGGATTATGAACCCGCAGTCGCAATCCGAGCGCTTTGACGCCGACGGCGCGTTTATTCGCCGCTTTGTTCCCGAGTTGAAAAACGTAACCGGTAAAAAAATTCACAACCCCGATGGCTGTGTCGACAACTATCCTGCACCAATGGTGGATTTAAAAGAGTCCCGTGCCACCACTATTGCGATGTTTAAAGACCTTAAAGGTACCGCTTAAAAGCCTTTGGATTACGACCTTCCTATTTTAAATGCAGGCTTCGCAACGCTGAGCAAGTTCGGCCGGATGATCACCTTAGCTGCCACGACGTGTATGTCTTGTTCCGATTGATGAGTGGGCAGGGGACAACTTGGCTTTGATGTATGCCGGTTCCCTAACGATTTATGTAGAGCGCAGCACTTTGCGGCTTGCGACATAAATGGCTTACGGTCGAGTACCGCTTTGCTTATTTTGAGTCTCGTCAGAGAAGTAGCTCTGCATCCAGCTAAACAGTGTGTCGGTATTGACTTCAGATAAGCTTTTGCGTTGGAAGTCATCCCCTGGGTTTTCGTCGAGACTTAGAAACTGGTAGAGGAGTGTGCCCAACTCTTTATCATGCAAAACCAGCATGATGCGTCGGCGAGTGCGCAGGCAATCGATGGTCATAACATCTGCCGGAATACCGCTATCGCGTAACCCACGGCGTATCGCCACCACTGGGTTGATTTGTTGGTGCGCCTGCTGAATTTTTGTATGCGCTTCGCTGGCTTGATCAGACAGTGCTTTTAGAGGATCTTCGGGCATCCCTAACTCCTTGAACTTTGGTTCCCTAGAGTATCAGAATTGGCGGTCGGCAGGGCGGCCTAGAAGTGAGTTACAACGCCGGTCTAAATTTGATCACTTATAAGGGTGTTTGGAATCTTGAGTTGGTAACGTCAGTGCGCAATGAATACCGGTTCGAGTGCGAAGCTTCTGCTCTTACGTGGGCGCCGGATTCGTATGACTAGCAATACTCTAAACCGAGGGCTTCTGTACTGTGTCGTCAGGGGTTAAGCCGCGCAAATCGTAGGCAAACGCAATAATGTGAGCGATGGCTAAATACAGTTTTTCGGGAATGGCGTCGCCAAGCTCTAACGTCACCAAAAAATCCACTAGCGTGGCGTTATCGCACAGTGGCACATCGTTTTGTTCGGCGATATCGATAATTTGCTGAGCGATTTCACCAGTGCCAGTTGCGCTAATTACAGGTGCACTTGTGCCATCGTAATAAAGCGCTACCGCTTTTTGCAGTTCGGCTTCGGTAAACTCATCGCTCATGGTTTGCTCCTGTCGGACTCGGCGTTAGGTTTTTACGTCGACTAAATGATAGCTAAGTTGATTGCCTTTGTGTGGCGGTACGCCCCGATGGAATTGCACATCTCGCACTTCGATATCGTGAGCCTCTAATGCACTACGGATGCCGCTAAACGCCTCTTGCGCTTTGTTTAATGCCTGCGGCTGTTCGGACCAAAACGCTAAACTTAGCTGCTCACCGCGCAACCGTAGGCGCGCAAAAAACTCACCGATGCCCGGCGGGTCGAGGGTTAAATTGACTTGCCACAGCTTGTTTGTCTCGCTGTCTGCCTCAGAGGAGTCTTCGGCTTCATCCGTTTGTTCTTCAATTTCTATATGGGCCGGGTACAAGTGGCCGTCGAGTCTGACGGGTATATCAAACGTCAATTGCAGCGGGGCCGCGCTAGCATCAGCGCTGCGGCTCGACTTTGCCTCGGGCTGCAACTGATTTAGACGCACCCGGGCTAAGGTGTTGAGGCTCAGCTGATGCATCAGCAGCACTAGCTGGGTTTGCAGCATGCGCAGTGATTCGCCACCGCTGGCCTGGCTGTGGCTGCTTAGCATTTGCATCAGTGAGGGTAGCGCCAGTTCACCGCTCGCTGCCTGAGCCCCCGTGGGCACCGGCGGCGCGGCGGCATTTGTTTGAGGTTTGGCTGCACTTCCTGGCGCCGGCTTTAACGGCGCTAAATACTGCAGTAGCGCCGCTTTTAAATCGCGAGCTAATACCTCTTTGACGGCGGCATCTGGCGAGCTTGTTTGCGTGGCTCGGGCGAGCCTGGGCTCTAGCAGAGTGCCGCTATGCTCTAGGGCGTCGCGCACGGCTTTGCCCGAGGGCGGTGCATCGAGGTTTAGTGCCAACCGATCAATTTGCCCCAGCAACTTTGTCAGGCTTTTGTCGCCGCCAATTTGCGTCACACTGCTGGATACGTCGGGTAGGCGGCGCAATTGTGACAGCAAGTCCTGTTGCCCTTGGCGTGGCAGAAGCTCTCGCAGTACCGGTTTTAGCGCGGCAAGTAGCGCGCTCGTTTTGGGTGATACGCTCTCGGCCACGCTGGGAATATCAAACTTGGCGGTTAATGCGGTCAGTTTGCGCTCTGGCGTCAGTAGCACATCGATTACTTGGCCTTTCACCAGGGGCTTGTCGATGACGGTGGTGACGCTTTTGCCTTTAATTAGCAGTGCCGCCAAGTGCATCTCGTTGCGGGCCAGCGCGCTGCGGTAGCTATCAAGTAGCGCGCTGCGGGCGCTCTCAGCGGTGTCGGGCCCACTCGTGGCGGCGCTGGCTGGCGGATTAGAGCTGCTGCCGGGGTTGTTGGTCGCGCCCTGTAATAGTTTTGCCAGCCCGGCATTGAGCGGGGTACTTTTTAGTACTTGTGCCTGCGCTTGCTCACCCGGTGCAAGCGGTATGCTAGTGCTAGAGGCGGTGCCGGCGGCCGTGGGGCGCTGTAGGCTACCGGCAGAAGTGTAAAGGCTCGATATATCCACTGGCATAGGGGGATTCCGTGGCAAATTAGGGGCGACTCGTCGACTATTCAATGCCTTTGGGTAAACATTTGTGGTTAACGCCTATATAATCGGCGCGACTTTCTAAAACTAACGCTAAAAGCCAGGTGCTCTAAGAGCGGTATCGGCGGCTGGCGCAAAAGTTTGAGCACCAGTTGCCACTGGTTGTCTTACTCGGACATTGGATAAAAACGTGAGTGAACCGCTACTGACACTGGAAAATCTAAGCTGCGAGCGCGATGGCCGCACGTTATTCAGTGGTGTTCACTATACCTGCAATCGCGGTACCTTGCTGCAAATTGTCGGGTTTAACGGTGCTGGTAAAACGACCTTGCTGCATACGTTAGCGGGGCTGCTACCGGCCTCCAGCGGTACGGTGCTGTGGCGCGGGCAACCCGCCAACCGTCAGCGGCAGGCATTTTACCAAGAGTTACTCTACCTCGGGCATCAGGTGCCGGTTAAGCCTCAGTTGAGTGTTCGCGAGAACCTTTTATGGCTCGGCGCCCTTAATACCCCCGCCACTGAGGCTGCTATCGCCGAGGCGCTTGCCGAGGTCGATTTGGCGGGCTTTGAAGACTCCCCCAGCTACGCACTCTCGGCGGGACAAAAGCGTCGGGTGTTATTGGCGCAGTTATATCTAAGCCGTGCCACATTGTGGATATTAGATGAGCCCTTTACGGCGATTGATAAGGCTGGTGTACAAAAACTTGAAGCGGCTATGGCTCGCCACGCGGCCAAGGGCGGGGTGGTTTTGTTTACCTCTCACCAACCTTTGGCGATGGCGGAATTTTCAACGCTAGACTTGTCGGCTTATCAAACCCCACAGGAGTTTGCCGATGCCTAATACGGATAACCGTTATCAAATAGGTGCGGGTTTTAAAGCCGTGATACGCCGCGACCTTACCTCCCTGTGGCGCAACCGCAGCGATATCGCGAGCCCGCTGGTGTTTTTTCTTATCAGTATTACGTTGTTGCCCCTAGGGGTTGATCCGTCCGATAAGCTGTTAGCCACCATTGCGCCGGGTATGATTTGGATCATGGCGTTACTGGCAACGCTCTTGTCGCTTGATACCTTATTTCGGCAGGATTACGACGATGGCAGCTTAACCCAATTTATCTTGTCTCCGCAGCCGTTATATCTTACGGTGCTGGCCAAGGTTATTGTCCACTGGCTGACGACGGGGCTGCCCCTTGCGCTCATTGCCCCGGTTTTAGGTGTCATGTTGTCACTGCCTTCTGGGGGCTACTGGCCACTTGTGTTATCGTTAACAATCGGTACCGCTATTATGAGCTTAATCGGCGCCATGGGCGCAGCCCTTACGGTGTGCTTGCGCAGTAGCGCACTGGTGTTAACGCTTATTATTATGCCGCTGTATTTACCGGTACTGATTATCGGCGCCAACACTGTCAGCTCGGCCGTTGCCGGGTTTGGCGCCACCCAAGGGCTTGCTTTGTTAGGGGCGGCACTGGCGCTAGCACTATTGGTTATGCCTTTGGCGGCAGCCGGAGCGCTACGAATATCATCCAACCACTGATAATAATGAGGTAGACACTTGGCTTGGCAATGGTTTCATCGACTCGGTTCACCCCGCTGGTTTTATGAAAAAACCAGTCGTTGGTTGGTTTGGTTTGCGCCTCTGACAATTTTACTGATGCTACTGGGTATTGGTTGGGGGCTTGGATTTGCTCCAATCGACAGCAAGCAGGGCGATAGTTACCGCATCATCTTTATCCATATGCCGGCCGCGGCACTGGCGTTGGCTGGTTACTATATTATGGCCATCGCTGGGGCGGTCGGGCTGATTTGGAAAATGAAGCTGCCCTTTATGGTGATGAAGTCTGCCGCACCTATTGGTGCGGCGCTCACAATTTTAACGCTCGCTACCGGTTCGCTCTGGGGGCACCCGACTTGGGGGACATTCTGGGAGTGGGACGCACGCAATATTTTTATGCTGGTATTACTGTTTTTGTACGCCGGCATCGTTGTACTGGCCGAGGTGTACCCCAGCCGTGATGCGGCCGATAAAGCCTGTGCCATTCTGGCGTTGGTAGGCACAATCAACGTGCCCATTATTTATAAGTCCGTCGATTGGTGGTACAGCTTACATCAGCCCGCCAGCATCAAGCTTACCGGCGGCTCTTCTATTCATGCGAGCATGCTTTATCCGTTGCTTCTGTGTATTTTGGCGTATTACTGCTTTTATACCTTGGCGCTTATTTTATACACTCGCCGCGAAATTCTGGTGCGCGAAGCTCGCACTACTTGGGTCGTGCAGCTGGCTCAAGCCCGGCTCGCGCGAGGCAAGGGCCGCCCAGCCGAGGACGCGCTATGATTGAGTTCAGATTTTCGTCGTTAACCGATTTTTTACAAATGGGTGGTCACGGCATTTACGTATGGTCGTGCGCAGCTATTGCGCTGGTTATTCTGACCGTACTGCTGGTATACCCCATTATTACCGCTCGCTCACAGTTGGTGCGTATTCAACGCCAGCAAGCGATGCAAAAAATGCAACAAGAGCGACATCAGCACGCGCGCTCCAGCGGCCCATAACCGGACACTTTTATGCATCCAGCTAGAAAACAGCGTTTAATCATCGTTATCGCCATAGTCGTTTTATCCAGTATTGCCGTGGGTTTGCTGGTGTACGCACTGCGACAAAACATTAATTTGTTTTACCCGCCTAAAGCGTTTAGTGCCGATGAGGTGCCACGCGATGTGCGCTTGCGCGCGGGAGGCTGTGTAAGCCCGGGTACGGTTGTGCGCAGTGACGACTCGCTGCACGTAGAGTTTACGTTGGTCGACCCCAACGGCGCCTTAAAGGTTAATTATGACGGTATTTTGCCCGACTTATTTGCCGAGGGTGAGGCCGCAGTGGTCAACGGTCTGTGGCGCGACGACGATATATTCTATGCCGATCAGGTGCTCGCAAAACACGATGAAAACTACATGCCACCGGAGGTTGCCGAGGCCATGAATAACGGCGAAAAGCATGAGGCGACTTGCGAGGAAATGTCTTATGGTTCCTGAGTTTGGCCACTTTGTATTGATCTTGGCGCTGTTGATCAGCGCCGCTTTGTTTGTCTTGCCTCTATTGGGGGCGCAAATTCGCTCTTTGCCGCTTATGCTATCGGCACGCTCGTTAGCGACGGGGCAGTTTGTATTAATCGCTATCGCTTTTGGCTGCTTAACGTGGGCTTTTGTTCACGATGACTTTTCGGTCGCTTATGTGGTCAATCACTCCAACAGCTTAATGCCGGTTTACTACAAAATCAGCGCGGTATGGGGTGGTCACGAAGGTTCGCTGCTGCTATGGATTTTGATGCTGTCGGGCTGGACGTTCGCCATTACTATTTTCAGCAAGGCGTTGCCGATCGATCTGCAATCGCGAGTGCTCGCGGTGATGGGGTTTATTGCCACCGGCTTTTTGATGTTCATCTTGTTTACCTCTAACCCATTTGACCGTGTTTTACCTCTGGCGGCACTGGACGGCGCAGACTTAAATCCGCTGTTGCAAGACCCGGGGTTAATTTTTCACCCGCCGCTGCTATACATGGGTTACGTCGGCTTTAGTACGGTATTTGCTTTCGCTATTGCCGCATTGCTGACCGGTAAGCTCGATAGTGCCTGGGCCCGTTGGTCGCGTCCCTGGGCAACGACAGCCTGGGCCTTTTTAACGATTGGTATCGCGCTGGGAAGTTGGTGGGCTTATTACGAGCTTGGCTGGGGCGGCTGGTGGTTTTGGGATCCGGTGGAAAATGCGTCCTTTATGCCTTGGTTGGTGGGCACGGCACTTATTCACTCGCTGGCCGTCACCGAAAAACGTGGGTTGTTTAAAAGCTGGACCATTTTGCTGGCTATTTTTGCCTTCTCATTAAGTTTGCTGGGGACATTTCTGGTTCGCTCCGGGGTGCTTACCTCTGTGCATGCGTTTGCCAACGATCCAGAGCGCGGCCTATTTATATTAGTCTTTTTGGCCGTTGTGGTTGGTGGTTCACTGTTGCTTTTTGCGTTGCGCGCGCCGGTGGTTAAAAGTGCCCCCGGCTTTAAATTTTTGTCCCGTGAAACATTGCTGTTGGCCAATAATGCATTGCTTGTGATTAGTATGGTTACGGTGTTGTTTGGCACGTTGTTTCCGTTAGTGGCCGATGCGCTCAAGCTGGGTAAATATTCGGTAGGCGCACCTTATTTTAATGTAACGTTTTTACCTTTTATGGTCATCATCTGTCTATTGATGGGCATTGCTCCGGCGAGTCGCTGGAAGCGCACCGAGGCTAGTGCGGTTCGCCGTACTGTAACTGCGCCACTGGCGCTGTCGGTGGTGCTAGCGCTTATTGTTCCGTGGTTGCTGGGCGACTTTGCCCTTAGCATGGTTTTGGCGACATGGTTGGGCAGTTGGGTTGCATTAACCACGCTAAAAGATGTGTGGTTAAAAAGTGCCAATAAAAATGGCCGGGCTAAAGGGTTGCAGCAGCTTAGCCTTAGTTACTATGGCATGGTGGTCGCGCACTTAGGTATCGCGTTGGCCGTGCTTGGGGTTTGTTTTACCAGCCATTACAGCGATGAGCAAAAACTGCGGATGGACGTAGGCAAGCCGGTCGAAGTGGCGGGCTATCAATTTACGTTGGAGCAGCTAGATAAAGTGCGGGGCCCCAACTACGTAGCCGACCAGGCGACCGTGAGCATGAAAAAGGATGGCCACCTATTACGCACTTTAAAACCACAAAAACGCCGCTACCTTGCCAGTGGTCAGATGATGACCGAGGTGGCGATTGACCCGGGCTTTACTCGCGATGTGTATGTCGCCATGGGCGATAATATTGATGCCGACAGTTGGGCAATGCGCGTGCACTACAAAGCGTTTGTACGCTGGATTTGGTTGGCGGCGCTAATGATGGCCGCCGGTGGCGTTATGGCGATTGTCGATAAGCGTTATCGCAAACGCGCCACGATACACAAAGCCAGTGCGGCACCAAGTGCCGTGGGGGAGGGGGCTTAATGGGCCGGTTTAAATTATTTGTTCCGTTAATCGTTCTGCTTATTTTGCTGCCGTTGTTTTACGTTGGTTTGTCACTTGATCCGAGCGCTATGCCTTCAGCGCTCATCGGTAACCCAGTGCCCGACTTTGAGCTGACCACTTTGGAAGATGAAAGCCGCACCGTAACGGCTAAGCAGCTACGGGGTGAGGTTTTACTGCTTAATGTTTGGGCGACTTGGTGTTTTGCCTGTAAGGCCGAGCACCCATACCTTGTGCGCCTGGCCGAGCAAGAGGGCGTCAAGATTATTGGTATTAACTACAAAGATGAAAGAGCGCCCGCGCAAAAGTGGCTGAAAGATTTGCACAACCCTTACGAGTATAGTTTGTTCGATAACGAAGGTCGGTTAGGTTTGGACTTAGGTGTGACCGGCGCGCCGGAAACCTATGTTATCGACCGTGAAGGGGTTGTACGGTACCGCCATATTGGTGTTGTTGATGAGCGAGTTTGGCAAGAAACGCTTAAACCGTTATATCAATCGCTCAGCAAAAATTAATCGGGCTTGCTGGTACTGTGACGTAAGAGTGTCGTGTTTTTCGTAAAATGTAACAGAACCGGCTGTCACGGCTCGGTGTATCAAATTTGTAAGTTATGCTTCTTGGGTTGGATGTTTTGAGTTATTGATTATGGCTTTCGAGTAACACGCGTTTTAAAGCGTTGCGCTTAAAGTGGTTAGCTTCGGCTAGGAAACTTTATTTTATATGAGCGTCAATAAGGAACGAATTTACAAGCTTATAAAAGTCTTCTACTTTGCGTTAATCCCGCTCACACTAATGATAGGTGTTTATTGTGAGAGCAAGCCTACTGATATGGTTGCCGGCGAGGTGACCATATCGCTAGCTCTTTCATTTCTTCCTACTACGATAGGTTTTCTGGGGGCTTACTTTATTAGGCCTGGAGGCAATGTTAAAAAAGCTCTTTGGGGCGCTTTTTTGCTGCACTACATCATAAGCTACCTGTGTTTTATCTTGATGCTCTGGATGTTTGTTTTTTCTGAAAGTAGCCCCTACGATCAAATGACGGCAGCTGGTATGTCACTTCTTGTGACTTATGCTCTTTTTTACAACTCTTTGATTGTTTTACTTGTGACTTTCTTCGGGTGCTGGTTTTATTGCCTGATTAGTCATGCTTTGCGTCACCGGAGGGGGCATCGTTGACGGTAAAGGCTTGTGGAAAAGGCCTGTAAGAGATGTTGGGTCGTGAGGTATACAGGTAATACGGCTAAGAGGTGCCGCTTTTGACCCCTGCGACTGAGTCGAGTGGAGGCCTATTTGGGGTAAGAGATCAAGCTCAGTATTATCAGAAGTTTTGAATAGACATAAAAAAGGCCCCACATAATGTGGAGCCTTTTTTAAATAGTGGCGGACCGGACGGGAAACATGGCCGCCGTCCAGGCGTCCACCCTACGGGCAGCGCCTTCGCGCTGTGCCAATTCGCTCCCGGCGAATTGGTCGAACACCGCTTCGCGGCTTCATCGTCCCGTCCGGCGAACATGGACATATTTAGCAGACATAAAAAAAGGCCCCACATAATGTGGAGCCTTTTTAAATAGTGGCGGACCGGACGGGACTCGAACCCGCGACCTCCGGCGTGACAGGCCGGCATTCTAACCAACTGAACTACCGGTCCGCAAAACTTAACCCGGTACAAACTGTTAAGTGGTGGGTGGTACAGGGATCGAACCTGTGACCCTCGCCTTGTAAGGGCGATGCTCTCCCAGCTGAGCTAACCACCCGCGTTCAGAAGGTGCGTATTCTAATGATTCGCGCGCTGACGTCAACCACTTTTTTTGAATTGTTACACTTTTTTTATGCGCTTAAAAAGCGGGCCCGATACACGGCTGTATACTCGCATACAATGCGGTGGGTCGGTATACTCGCTTAAACACGAATAAGGTCATTAAAGATGCACAAACTGTTGATTCCTTTACTGATATTTTTTGCTTCCGTGTGTTCCGCAGAGGCCATATACCAGTTTGATAGTGAGGTCGATGAGTCCCGCTTCAACGCCTTCATTAACGAGATGCGCTGCCCCACATGCCAGAGTCAAAACCTTGCTGGTTCCGATTCGATGATTGCGCAAGATTTACGTCGCGACATTTACGAGCAAATCCAGGATGGGCGCAGTGACAAAGAAATTACGGACAACATGGTTGCTCGTTACGGTGACTATATCCTCTACCGGCCGCCACTGACTGGGGCGACGTTAGTGCTGTGGGCGGCGCCCATAGTACTGCTGATTATTGCCATTGTTGCCATTATTTTGCTGGTGCGTAAGCGCCGCGCTGAACAGCTCGAGCAGCCGCTGGATTCGCGCGAGCAAGCGAAGCTCGATCAGCTACTAAAATCATCAGCGACAGGCAAGCCTCAGGAGCAGCCCCATGAGTGAGTTTATGTTGGCTGCAGCGGCAGCGGTGTTGTTTGTTGTTGTGGTATTTATTTGGCCCGCCTGGCGGGCAAGGCGCCTGGCGGGTGCGAGTGGCGAGGCGGTTCAGGCGGGTGATCAACGCACGGATGAGAATTTAGCCCTGTACCGCGAGCACGTAGCGGAGCTGGAGAGTGAGTTGCGGCTAGGGCGCATCGACCAAGCGCAGTACGATCGCCTGACCGCTGAGCTGCAGCGCAATTTTTTGGCTGATCAGGGGGTTGACTCCGAGCGGCCGCTTAATCGCCGTGGGGGCAGTATTCTGGTGGTGAGTTTGCTGCTGCTGGTGATGGCGAGTGTCTGGATGTACCTTAGTCGCGGCTCTAGTGGCGACGTGCTCTTCTCGCAAATGCAGCAAGAGCTTGAGCGCGACAATATGGCGTTGATGCAAGCCGGCCAAGCGCCCGATCCCGAGCGTACCCGCGAACTACTAGAAGCGATAGAAGCGCGCCTGGTTAACCACCCAGAAAACACTCAATACTGGTATTTGCTAGGCCGCTATGGCAGCCAAATTGGCGATTTTGATGCCGCTGAACGGGGCTTTCGCGAAGTCTATCAAAGCGCTCCGGCCGATGCGGGTAATGCCTCGGCACTTGCCCAGGCGATATTCTTAAATAATGGCAACCTGCTAAATGACGAGGTTGAATTTTTAGTGGCTCGCGCTTTAGAGGTTGACCCTAAAGATACCACGGCCTTAGGCCTTGCTGGCATTATTGCGTTTGAACAGCAGGAGTTTGCCGAAGCGGCCCGCCATTGGGGCGCAGCCGTCAAGCTAACACCCGAGGGTGCCCCAGGGCGACAAGCTCTGATGGCGGGGGTCGCGCGTGCGCTTAAAGAGGCCGAGCAACATGGTCAGTCGGTCGCAGGGGTAAAAAAATCTGGGCAAGCAGAGCCTGCGAGCGAGTCGAGCTGGTCGATTCCGGTGACTGTCTCTCTTGCGCCCGATCTGGAGCTACCCAAGGGCGGCACTCTGTTTTTGTATGCGCGAGAATATCAAGCGGGCCCAATGCCCCTAGTGGTTACTCGTCTGCCCGCAACACAGTTTCCTATGACTATTGTCTTGGATGAAACAATGGCCATGACAAGCACCGACCGGTTGTTTGCCAAAGGCCAAATCGAGATAGTGGCACGAGTGTCCCAAAGTGGGCAGGTGAGTGCCGCCCCTGGGGATCTCCAGGGGTTGCGTGGCCCGCTGGCGATTGACGAGCTGCCGGAGCCTCTGGAGATTACTATCGATACTCAGCTGTAGCGAAAGCCGCTCAGGGTGATTACTGCGCCATTTGCCTAAAGTTTGCACAGAGCTTTGGCGTGGCGCTAAAAATGCTCGCCCAATGCCCAAAAAGATTACGGTTTTGCTTGCGCGAAAGGTGTAAACGCAGGGGCAAATGTGTAGAATTCTCCGTTAAAATTCGGCTCGCTGCGGGTTCTGAGCGCCAGTGTACGGGTCAGCTCAATCTCTGAATGTCGCAAAGCTTCCAATACTCGCCCCGTGCGAAGATAACGAGTGACAAGGACCTATGCGGTTAAAATGTATTAAATTGGCGGGGTTTAAATCCTTCGTCGACCCAACAACCGTCAACTTTCCCAGCAACCTCGGCGCGGTCGTGGGCCCCAACGGCTGCGGAAAATCCAACATTATCGATGCTGTACGCTGGGTTATGGGTGAATCATCCGCCAAAAACCTGCGTGGCGAGTCGATGACGGACGTTATTTTTAACGGTTCGGGTGGCCGTAAGCCTGTTGGTCAGGCCTCCATCGAGCTGGTGTTCGACAACAGTGATGGCACCTTAGCTGGTGAGTACGCCGCCTTCACCGAAATATCCATCAAGCGTAAAGTTAGCCGCGATGGACAAAACAACTACTACCTCAATGGCGCTAAATGCCGCCGCCGCGATATTACCGACATCTTTTTAGGCACCGGCTTAGGGCCGCGCAGCTACGCCATCATCGAGCAGGGCATGATCTCGCGCTTAATTGAGGCCAAGCCCGAAGAGCTGCGGGTGTACATCGAAGAAGCCGCCGGTATTTCTAAGTACAAAGAGCGTCGCCGTGACACCGAAAACCGCATGCGTCGCACCACGGAGAACCTCGAGCGCTTAACCGACATTCGGGATGAACTAGAGCGCCAGCTGTCGCGCCTGGAGCGTCAGGCGCAAGCGGCCGAAAAATACACCGAGTTTAAAAAGCAAGAGCGTCAGCTTAAAGCACAAGTGCAAGCTATTAAGTACCGCGAGCTAGATCAACAAGCCAGTGGTAAACAACAGGCGATTCGCGAGCTGGAGCTACGCATGGAGTCGTTTGTGACCGAGCAGGTCAACAAAGACACTACCATTGAAAAATGCCGTACCCAGCACGCTGAGTTCAGTGACAAGTTTAACGAGGTTCAAGGCCGTTTTTACGCGATTGGCGCTGATATCGCCCGGGTTGAGCAGAGTATTAAACACGCTGAAGAGCGCAACCGGCAACTGCAAGCCGACATCGAACGCACGGAGCGCGAGAGCAACGAAGCACAAGATCGTTTGCGGCTCGACACCGAGAAAGCCGAACAATGGCAGGAAGAGTTACTGGAAATTGAGCCAGAGCTGGAGCTGGTACAGGCCGCCGAGGAATCGTCCGGGGACTTGCTGGCCGAGGCCGAGGAGCAAATGCAGGCCTGGCAGGGTGAGTGGGACGACTTTAACCTGCGCGCGGCCGAGCCGCGCCAGCGGGCCGAGGTTCAGCAGTCACGAATTCAACACTTAGAGCAAGTGCAGCAGCGCTTGTTAAGCCGGGTAGAAAAGCTCAACGAGGAAAAGCGTGGCCTGGGTGACACCAGCGTCGATGACAGTGAGATCGAGCAGCTGCGCGAGCAGTTGGCCGAGCTTGAAATGCTGATGGACGAGCAGCGCGAGCGAGTAGAGAGCTACGCCGACCAGCTTGAGCAATTGCGCACTGACGGCCAACGTTTTAGCGAAGAGCTCGACAGCAAGCGCAGCCAGCTGCAAAGTATGCGGGGCCGACACGCGTCACTCGACGCGCTGCAACAAGCCGCTTTGGGCGAAAAAAACAAAGCCGTTACCGGCTGGTTAGAGGCTCGCGGCTTAAGCGATGCACCGCGCTTAGCCGAGGACGTCAGCGTCACCGACGGTTGGGATAAAGCCCTTGAGACTGTGTTGGGCAATACTCTGCAAGCGGTGTGTGTCGATGGTATCGACGGTACCGCCGAGTTTATTGCCGAGCTGGCACAAGGCGAGCTGGTGTTGCTGGATCGCAAGGCGACAGCGGCCGCGAGCAGCGCAAACCATACGGCCTTAGCCAGTCATGTCTCTGCCAGCTGGGATGTCGCCGGTTTGCTGAGCGGTATTTACGTCGCCGATGATTTAACCGCAGCGCTGGCTATGCGCGAATCTTTAAAGGCCGGCGAGTCAGTGGTGACTCGTGATGGCGTATGGCTCAGTCAACACTGGCTAAAAGTCGCGCGTGATACCGATGCGAGTGCCGGTGTGATTGCCCGCCGGCAAGAGATCGAAGAGCTGGATGCGGCGATTGTCGAGGCGGAAACCGCCGTTGAACAGCTGGCCCAAGACTCGGCCGAAAATCGCGATCAATTAAAAATCGTCGAGAGCGACCGCGAGAGTGTGCGCCGCGAGCTGGACAGCCACAACGCGCGTCACAGTGAATTGCGCTCCAGCATCAGTGCCAAACAAGTGCAGCTCGAGCAGTTGGGTATGCGCAAAAGCCGTCTTGAGTCAGAGGTGCGTGAAGCCCGAGAGCAAATGGAGCAAGAGGCTGAGCAGCTCGCCGAGGCGCGGGTTATTTTAAGCGATGCCATTGGCGCCATGGAGCAAGACACCGATGAGCGCGAATCGCTGTTGGCGCGGCGCGACGAAATTCGCGGCAGGCTTGACGGGGCGCGGCAGAAAGCGCGGCACGACAAAGACAAAGCCCACGAACTGCAAA
Organism: Gilvimarinus japonicus; assembly: GCF_042847215.1. Classification (GTDB taxonomy): domain Bacteria; phylum Pseudomonadota; class Gammaproteobacteria; order Pseudomonadales; family Cellvibrionaceae; genus Gilvimarinus; species Gilvimarinus japonicus. Next base: position 2,228,744 of record NZ_AP031500.1, on the reverse strand, counting down.
TGCGCGCGGCGTCACTTAATACCCAAATTGACAGTATTAAACTCAACCTCGCCCGCCTGCGCGAGCAGACTGAGACGCTAACAGAGCGACGTGAGCAACTGGCCGAGTCCATGAGCGAAAACCGCGACCCGGCGGAAGAAAACAAGATGGAGTTAGAGTCGGCGCTGGCAAAACGCATTAACGTCGAAGAGGAGCTAAGCGAGTCTCGCCGGGCGTTAGAGGCGGTGGAGCACGATTTGCGTGAGGCCGAGCAATCGCGCAACAAAGCCGAGCAAGAGGTTCAGGCGGTACGCAGCCATTTAGAGCAAGAGCGTTTAGCCGCGCAAACCTTTGAGGTTCAGCGCAAGGGCTTGGCCGAGCAGCTCGCCGAAGACAGCTTTGATTTACAGACGTTGCTCGATAACCTGGAAGAGGGTGCCGAGCGCGCGCCGCTTGAGTCCGAGCTAGAGCAATTGGCCAACCGTATTAGTCGGTTGGGGGCCATTAACCTGGCCGCGATTGATGAGTACAAAACCGAGTCGGAGCGCAAAAATTATTTAGATGCGCAAAACGAAGATTTAAACGAAGCGCTCGAAACTCTGGAAAACGCTATCAAGAAAATCGATCGCGAAACCCGCACACGCTTTAAAGAAACGTTCGATCAGGTTAACGGCGGTTTACAAGAGTTGTTCCCCAAAGTGTTTGGTGGTGGGCACGCCTATTTAGAGCTCACCGGGGAAGACATGCTGGATACCGGCATCGCTATTATGGCGCGGCCACCGGGTAAACGTAACAGTACTATTCACTTGCTTAGTGGTGGTGAAAAAGCACTGACCGCGATTGCGTTGGTCTTCTCGATTTTCCGCCTTAATCCGGCACCGTTTTGTATGTTGGATGAGGTTGATGCGCCACTGGATGATGCCAACGTTGGCCGTTACGCGCGCATGGTGGAAGAGATGTCAGCTCAGGTGCAGTTTATTTACATCACCCACAACAAGATCGCCATGGAAATGGCTCATCAGCTGCTCGGTGTCACCATGCACGAGCCCGGTGTGTCGCGCTTGGTAACTGTGGATGTCGATGAAGCCGCCGAGCTTGCCGCCATTTAAACGCCGAGGCTAAATACCCCTCGGCTAAGAATTAACCAGACAGAGAACTCGTGGACAGAGAAATATGGAAACGTGGTTAACGATTATTGTCGTTTTATTAATTGTCGGAATCTTACTGGATGGCTGGCGCCGCATGCGCGCCTCGCGTCGCGACGCGATCCGCGTGTCGAAACGCGCAAAGCGTTTTGACAGTAGTGCAGAGCCGTTTGATGAACCTTTTACCAGCGAGCTTCCCAACGGCGGTGCTCGTGTTGCCTCGCGCGGCATGAACGACGAGTTTGAATCCGACGACTCGCATCAGGGCCAAAGCAAAAGTCGTATCCCGCAACAAGTTACGCTTAATTTAGATGAGTCTGTACCGATGCTTATGGAGTCGGTAGAGCAGAACTCAGCGCAACAAAACAAGCCAGAACAGACAAGCGAACCACAGTTTACTGCCGATGAAAGCCTAGGCGGTGATGACGGACGCGTTGAGCCAAGTTTTAGCGCCTTTGACGAAGCCGATGAGCCCGAAGTAGATCAGCCCTATGACGAGCCCCGTGTACAAGATCGCGGCGAGCCCGAAGCGCCGCCAGAGCAACCTGATGAAGTGGTTATTATCAATGTGATGGCACCCGAAGGACACCAGTTTGCGGGAAATGCACTGCTGGATGTTTTGTTGCAGTGCGGTATGCGCTTTGGCGACATGAATATTTTTCACCGCCACGCTCACGAAACCGGTGAGGGCCCGGTGCTGTTTAGCTTGGCCAATATGGTTAAACCCGGCGTGTTTGATTTAGAAAATATGGCCAGCTTTCATACCCCGGGAGTCAGTTTGTTTATGACGCTTCCGATGCGCCCTGATAGTTTAAAATCGTTTGATATTATGCGCGAGGTTGCTCAGGCACTGGCCGACAACTTAGGTGGCGAGCTAAAAGATGAAAACCGCAGCGTGATGACCCGCCAGACCATGGAGCATTGCCGCCAGCGTATTGCCGAGTACGAACGCAAACGTCTGTCCCGCGCAACCAGCTAACCCGAAAGCGATATTCGGCAACCGTTTGATCAGGTAGAGTTAACTTTGGCCCAGCAAAAATCTGATTCGGTAACCACCGAAATTAACCGGTTGCGTGACGAGATCAACCGGTTTAATTACCAGTATTACGTGCTTGACGATCCGACCGTACCGGACGCCGAGTACGACCGTTTGTTTAATCGGCTCAAATCGATTGAAGACGAGCATCCGAGTTTAATCACGCCCGACTCGCCAACCCAGCGGGTAGGGGGTGAGCCGCTCGCCTCTTTTAATACCGTCGCTCACGAAAAACCTATGTTGTCACTCGACAACAGTTTTGCCGATGCCGATTTAATCGCCTTTGATAAGCGTTTAAAAGATCGCCTCGGCCTGCAGAGCGATATCGAGTATGCCTGCGAGCCAAAGCTCGATGGCATCGCGATTAGTTTACTGTATGAAGACGGTTTGTTGGTGCGGGCCCTAACCCGTGGCGATGGCTTAAATGGTGAAGACATTACCGCCAATGTGCGCACCATTAAAACCGTGCCACTTAAGTTGTATGGCCATGATTTTCCGCAGCGCTTAGAAGTGCGCGGCGAAATTTTTATGCCCAAGGCAGGTTTTGCCGCCCTTAACGAGGCCGCACGAGTCGCCGGTGAAAAAGTTTTTGTAAACCCGCGCAATGCCGCCGCCGGTAGCTTGCGGCAACTGGACTCACGAATTACCGCCAAAAGGCCACTGCAGTTGTGCGCCTATGGTGTCGGCATTCACGAGGGGCAGGCGCTTCCAGAAAAGCATACCGATATTCTCTATCGTTTAAAGCGCTGGGGTTTTTCCCCCAACGATCAGTTGCAAACGGCCAGCTCAATTGCCCAGTGCATTGAATATCATCAAGCACTGGGCGAAAAACGCGAACGCTTGGCGTACGATATCGACGGTGTGGTTTTTAAGGTAAATGATATCGAGCGGCAAGAAGAGCTCGGGTTTGTCTCGCGGGCACCGCGCTGGGCAATTGCCTATAAGTTTCCGGCGCAAGAAGAAATGACCACCTTGGACGCGGTAGAGTTTCAGGTGGGGCGCACCGGCTCAATTACCCCTGTGGCCCGCTTGGCGCCGGTATTTGTCGGCGGGGTAACCGTATCTAACGCGACGTTGCACAATCGTGACGAGATTGCGCGCCTTGATGTGCGCATTGGTGATACCGTGATTGTGCGCAGGGCGGGGGATGTTATTCCTCAGGTTGTCGCGGTGGTGCAAGAGCGTCGCCCGCCCGATGCGGCCGAGATTGTGTTTCCCTCACAGTGCCCTATATGTGGCTCGTCGGCGGCCGAGGTGCCGGGCGAAGCGGCTATTCGCTGCGAGGGTGGTTTGATTTGCCCGGCACAGCGCAAAGAGGCGATTCGCCACTTCGCCTCGCGCAAGGCCATGGATGTCGATGGCTTGGGCGATAAGCTGGTAGAGCAGTTGGTGGATAAATCGCTTATTAGTACCGTTGCGGATCTATTTACGCTGAGCCGCGAGCAATTGTCGGGGCTAGAGCGAATGGGTGAAAAATCGGCTGACAATTTACTGGCGGCGTTAGCGGCCAGTAAAAAAACCAGTCTAGAGCGTTTTATTTACGCCCTGGGGATTCGTGAGGTCGGTGAAGCTACCGCGCGCAACTTAGCAAGCCACTTTGGTCAGTTAGATGCGCTAGCCGCGGCCGATGAGCAGACGCTGCAAACAGTCGACGATGTTGGCCCAGTGGTCGCGCATTTTATCCGCGACTTTTTTGTCGAGCATGAAAACACCGATATTATTAACCGCTTGCGCGAGCTGGGTGTTAATTGGCCTGAGCAAGAGGTGGCGGCCAACACCGACAAACCACAGCCTTTGGCCCAGCAAACTGTGGTTATCACCGGATCGCTCGAGAGTATGAGCCGCGATGAAGCTGGCGATAAGCTGCGTGCTCTGGGGGCCAAAGTTGCCGGCAGCGTTTCGAAAAAAACGAGTTTTATTGTTGCCGGCCCCGGCGCCGGGTCTAAGCTCAGCAAAGCCGAAGCACTCGGCGTTAAAATACTCGACGAAGACGCCTTACAAGCGCTTTTGTCCGAGCACGAGGGTGCCTAGCGATAAACAACACATTAACCACCGCGATAAATACCGTGCGCTCGCGCATTGATGGGTAGGGTTATGGATCAAGAGTCGATTGTCTACGGCTGCATTAAAGACAGTATTCAAGGCGTTGGCTACCGCGACCGAATACGCGCCAATCGCGAGGCAATGTTAACCCTGCCGCGCGCGGATAACTGGCCATTTTTGTGCCAAGAGATGTTTGCGATTCCGGCACTCGATGTTCTAACACGCAATTACCAGACCGAGGTGATGCACTTTGGCGCTTCTTATAAGGCCGTCGAATACGAATGGAATCAGTGGATTGAACAGTTTGAAGCGCTGCTAGGCAAAATGTACTGGGTCTCGGCAACGGTCCACTTAGAAACCGAGTTGTGTGGCACCCATACCTTTACCTGGGAAAGTAGCCGCAACTATCACACGCCGGGCTCTGGTGATATGTACGTCCAGTGTCAGTGGAGCCACGAGAGCTCGCTGGGACTTTAACTTAGACACTTACCCACGATATTGGCAGAAACCATTATGCAGACACCACAATTTCGCTTTCGCCGTTTGCGTCGCACCAGTGCCTTACGCCGTATGGTGCGTGAGACAGAGCTTACCTGCGCCGATTTTATCTTGCCGATCTTCGTCGAAGAGGGCATCGATGAGCCGGTCGCCATTGCCAGTATGCCGGGCGTGGTTCGCTATCCAGAGGCGCAGTTGGCAAGTGTCGTAAAGCGCGCAGCGGCCGCCGGCATTCCAGCGGTTTTATTGTTTGGTGTGTCGCAACACAAAGATGCGGTGGGCAGCGATACCTTTGCCGATGATGGCTTGTTAGCACGCATGATTAAAATCGCTAAAGCCGCCGCCCCCGAGATCACCGTTATTAGCGACAACTGTTTTTGCGAATACACCGATCACGGTCACTGTGGTGTGGTCGCCGATAATGACGTCGATAACGACGCAACCTTGGTTAATTTACAGCGTCAAGCACTGGTGTGTGCCCACGCGGGCGTCGATATGATTGCGCCGTCCGGCATGCAAGACGGCATGATTGCAGCGCTGCGCGAGGCGTTAGATGAGGCGGGGTTTGGCCACATCCCGATTATGTCTTATTCGACTAAATTTGCCTCGGCGTTTTACGGGCCGTTTCGCGATGCCGTTGATAGCACTTTTAAAGGCACTCGCAACACCTACCAAATGGACCCAGCCAATGCCCGTGAGGCGTTAGCGGAATCGCTGCAGGACGAAGCCGAAGGCGCCGATATTTTAATGGTAAAGCCAGCTTTGGCTTATCTCGATATCGTCCACCAAATCGCCGCTCACAGTGAGCGTCCGGTAGCGGTGTATCACGTCAGTGGTGAGTACGCCATGATTAAGGCGGGCGCCGCCGCCGGTGTGATTGATGAACAAGCCATTGTCATGGAAACCATGCTGTCGTTTAAACGCGCCGGAGCCGATTTGATTATTACCTATTACGCCGAGCAAATTGCCCACTGGCTGAGTGAACACCATGTCTAAATCGTTAATTATTTCTTTGATATCTATTGTGATTGGGGTTATCACCATCGCGGTCGGGCTTTATGTGTTAAGTGTCACCCCAGCGCCTGCGCCTGCACCAGGTGCCGCCGATCCTTTTGTGGTGATGCCTCAGGTAAAAACGCCACAAGCCTCGGAGGGTAACAGCGTACCCAGTGCGCCGGCCGAGCGTGGCTCTGAGCCCTGGTGTGAGCAAATGATGAATAAACCTGACGACAGCTGGGGCGATGCAGACGCCCGCTTGTTTGCTAAAAACTGCGTGTACGAATAACCCTTATGTTTTTTCGCGAGCCACAGGCTCATTTTTTTAATCCGTTAACCGGTAAATATCGCGAGGTGGTCGTCGAATGCCTGCGGCTGCTGTACCAAAAGCTTTACACGGAGTTGCACGACTATCAAAGCCTGCTTGATCGCAACGGTATCGTCGCGGTTTTTATGGAGGCAATTGCCCGCAACCCGGTGGTGTTTGACGATGATGAACGAGAAAGCGAAGGGCGCTTTAAAAGCCAGCGGGAGCTGGCCGGTTTTATTTTAAACCGGCTGCTGGAGTTTGGTTGGCTAGAGTGTCAGGTCGATAGCGCCACCTTAACCAGCCACTACGCGTTTACCCGTACCGGGCGTTTGTTTACTCAGCCATTATTGGACGTTGGCAAACAGCGGTTGCACACCCGTCACCGCAATACCCGAAACACCCGCAATAGTCTGCAGGCGTTTGCCGATCGCGGTGAGTACAGTGATTTATTGGATGCCTACGATTACTCCGAGCGTATTATCAGCGATTTTTCTGACATTATCGCCGAGCTGGCCGATCAGCGGCGCGAGCTGGTGCGCGAGATGGAAAGCCAACAGCTGATCCATCGCGCCTCCGATCAGTTTTTTGATTTTATGGAAAAGCGCTTTATGCCCGACTTGGCCGTTCGGCTCTCGGCTGACAGCGTAGAGAAACATCGCGACGCAATCGCCGGTTTAATTTTGTCGATCAAGCGCAAAACCAAAACATTCAAAGCGGATGCCGAACGAGAGTTACGTCAAGTTTTGCCCCAGCTAGTGGCCGAAAACACTCAGCGCTCGGTGCTTTACTATCTACTTGAGGCCATCGAACGGCGCCTAAGAGACGCCTGCGATACCATGCTGCCGCAGCTGCGCGGCGCGCTGAATAACTTTACCCGTCGCGCCGAAACCATTATGCGCCAGCTCAGTTACCTTAATAATGGTCAGTCCGATCAGTTAATTAACCTTTGCCGAAGGTTACGCACGCTTCCCGATGAGCAAAACCGTGTGCTTGGCGAGATAGCACCTGCGCTGCAAAACTGCCAGCTGCGCTATATTGACCCTGGGCAAAACCAGCTGCGCCAAAGGCGGCCCAATCACGTGGTACTCAGTCGCGTTACGGCGCCGCCCAGTCTTGATCAGGACGCCCGTAAAGAGCTGTACATCCAACAGATGCTCGATCAGGCCTTTGCGTTCCAAGGTGGTCAGCTGCGCGATTACGTACATCGGGCACTGGCCGATACCGGTGTGGTTAACTCGCGGTTTTTACCGGTGGGTAACGCGCAAGATCTATTAAAGCTATGCCATGTGATTGAAGTGGCATCGGCGGATAATCTGGGGCACGACTACTACTTTAGCGTTACCGAGTTGGGTCGGCTTGAGCGGCAAGATGATGACTACTTAATTGAGCGGGATATCTTTGAAATTAAATTGCACCACATTACGGAGTCCGCGTGAGCGATAATCTTTTTTTGGGCGAACTCAATCAAGTGCTCGAGAGCGCCAACGTAAGCTTCGAGGCGTGGCGTGAGCTGGTGATGCGCCTTCTTGATTACGGCGTCTTGTGTCGCAATGAAAGCCAAATTGAGCAAGAGCTGTACGATCGTTTTGTGCGGCTTGAGATTGCCCTGCACGATTATTTGGCCCTAAGCGGCATTCGCCTACAACACGACCCGCGGCATGAGTTTGTGCGCGTGCTACCGCCCGGCGCGGATTTTCCCGGCATCGAGAGTGACGATTTACCTTACACGGGGATGCGCAGCAAACTCGGCCAACACGAAATCGCGCTGGCATTAGTGCTACGGATTGAATACGACAAGGCGTTAAGAGAGGGGCAGGTTGAAGATGGTGGCTCGGTATTGGTCCCTATGGAATCTGTGGTCATGAGCCTTAAAAACCTGCTGGGGCGCGATCTGCCAGAGCCGGTGGTGGAAAGGCGCCGCCTGCTGCGCGGTCTTAAGCAGCTGCGCTTAATCGATTACAACAGCGACGACGAACAAGCCGAGCCTTGGTTGCGGGTTCGCCCTCTCATTATTAACTACGTATCCGATAGTGTGATTGACCAACTGCTGCAAGCAACTCCCGACTCTGTTGACTCGGTAACGCTAGACGATACCGAGGGCGAGGACTAACCGTGTTTTTACGAGAATTTTTCTACGTTAATTGGGGCAATATTCCCAATCGCTGCCTCAGTTTTGACAAAATCAATTTGTTTAGCGGTGGCAATGGCTCTGGCAAAACCACCGCCGCCGACGCTATTCAAACCCTAATGACTGCCGCCCATGATGGCTTGTTTCACTTTAACCCAGGCCAAGACGAAAGCACTCAGCGCGGTCGCGGAGGTAAAACCGTGCGCACGTTAGCCTCCTATGTGCTCGGTTGTGATGACGGCAGCTATGCCCGCCCAGATGGCGCCGATGGTTATTTGGCGGGGCTCTTTCACCCCACACCCGGCGAGAGCGGCTCGCCTTTTGTCGCACTTATTGGTGTGCGCGCCCTGTTGGATCGTGCCGGAAATCAAGCGGTTGCGCGCCAGCGAGATATTGAATTTTTTATTATTAATACCGCCAGCTTTAGTTTGTCTGAGTTGGAAAAAGCCGATGGTGACGACTTGCGGGTTTTGCCATTGGATGTTGCCTACACGCGCCTGCGCACCAGTTTTGGCGCCGATAAGGTCGAGCGGTACGAGCGCAAGGGCGCCTACCTAGCGCGCCTGTACGGGGCTTTGCGAGGCAAGCCCGATGCGGTATCCGATCGTGAAGCGCGCCGCGCGGCACAGGCGTTTTCGCGTTTTATGGCCTACAAGCCTGTGTCGAGTATCGATCAGTTTGTCTCCAGTGAGATTCTCGAGGCGCGCGATCTTGGCCGCGCCATTGGCGATGTTTCCAGTATGCTCAAGCGTATCCACGCGATGGAAGCCGATGCCAAATCGTTGCGCGAGCGTATCGGTGTAATTGGCGCTGCACGGCAGTGCGCCGATCAATTTGTCGACTCTTGGTTGCAACAGCAACAGCTTGCGTATCAAGCCGCACGCGCCAGTTATTTATACGCTCAGCGCGATTACGTTAAAGCAAAAGATGAACAACACCTGCAGCGCACGGAGCTTAATCAGTGCGAAACCAAGCGCACGCAATTGCAAACGCGCCGCGACGAGGTAAGGCAACACAGTATTGAGTTAGAAGGGCGCCGTCAGGGCGTTGCCGCGCTGCGCGACAAAGACGCACTGGAGCGCGATATCAATGCCAGCCAACGCACATTGGCCGAACTGGCCGGCCGCTTGGGTGAAGCCGATCAGCAGTTAAAGCGCAACGCGCGCGGCTTGGATACGTTAGTGCGCCTTACCCAGCGCACTTCTCTGGTGTTAGAGATTCCTCAGCTGGGTGAGAAAGAGCGTATCGCTGAGATGCGCCAGATTATCGAGCTGACCGACAATTTAATTGAACTGCCCCGGCTGCTCAATCACGACTGGATTGACAGTGCGCCGCTGGAGCAACAAGTTAAAGCGGCGCAGACCTTACAAGGGCTGAGCGATAAAGTACTCGAACCGTTGGGGCGCGAAGGCGCATTGGCCGAGCGCATGAGTGAGTTGCTGTTTAATCGCACCCGCGAGGCGCAGCGCAACAAACAAAAACTAGAGCAGCTGCAAACCGAAGTCGACGCCTTGCAAAGTGCGCAGGTGCGTTACCCACGCTACGTTTCAACTGCATTAAAGGCGATTAATCAGCAATATCCCGACGCCGACGCCCGGGTGTTGTGTGATCACGTTGAGGTGCTTGATCCAGAGTGGCAAAGCGCTATTGAAGGTTACATAGGTGGCGCTCGTTTTGGTATTTTGGTGGACCCCGATTTTGAGGCACGCGCGATACAACTGGTGCGGCAACTGCCCAAAAGCGAGGGCCGCGCGCGGGTCATTCAGGGCAGCAAAGCCCGTGAGGACGTCGCCAAAACGGCCCCCAATACCGAGTCGATCGTTGCCTTGATGAGCTTTAGTCACGCCACTGCCGAGGCCTACCTGCGCGCCAGTTACGAATCTGTGCGCTGCGTATCGGACGCCGAGCAATTGCGCAACACCCGCCGCGGCCTTACCGCCAATGGTATGGCGTCGGGCAATTACGCCATGTTCCGCTGTGATATGGCCGATGCCGATTTGGTGTTTGGCCAAAGCGCCCGGGAGCGGGCACTACTGGCAAAGCGCGAAGCATTGGTCAATTTAAACGCCGATTGGCGCGGCGCCTCGGACCAGTTAGCCGAGTTAAAACAACTGGCTGATGCCGTCAAGCAACTGGCGCCGACCCCCTACGGTAACGTGTTAACCGAGCTTGCCACGCAACAGCGCCGTATTGCCGAGTTAGAGCAAGCGCTGACCGAATTGGACTTAAGCGAGTTCTCGGATCTGGAAGACAAACTGCAACAATTGCACGCCGATGAGCGAAAATTGCTGGATGATATGGCGGAGCTTGATCGCACCCAGGGTGGTATCGAGCAGCGTTTAAAACAGCTTGGTGGGGATATTAAAGCCCGTTCCGAGCGTCAAGAAGAGTTGCTGGAATCGGCCGAGCAGTGCGAGCACAACCTGCGTTTACACGCTGGTAAATGGCCCAGTTTTGATGTTGAAATAGCCCTTGAGCGTATCGATAACGAGTTATCAATCGATGCCGCCGCGCGCTATCGCAATGAGCACGAGGCGCTCGATGGTGAGCTATTGGCATTGCTTAACCGCTTGCAGCGCTTAGTGCTGGAGTACAACCGCGACGCCGGCGGCGACGCGATTGCCTTTGAGCCCGACTTTAACCAAGACGTGGCCAATTTTAATTTGGTATGCGGTACCCGTGGTCAACTAGACAGCCTGCACAACAAACTGAATAACAATATTCTCGCCAACAAAAGCGAAGAGCTATCGCGCTTGCGCGCCAGTTTTAATCACACTTTTGTCAGCCATTTGTGTCACTCTATTTACCAAGCGGTAGAAGAGGGTGGCCGCAGCTTAGAGGTGCTTAACGACGAGCTAAAACAGCACCGTTTTGGCGCCGACCGCGAGCGCTTTTACTTTGGTTGGGAGTGGGTCGCCGAATACCGCGACTACTGGCAGTTTTTTAAAGCGGTGATGCACAACCCCGGTATGGAAGAGAGCGATGGCTTGTTCTCGGATGAGCTAAGCGCTAAACACCGTCAAGTGCGCGATCATCTAATGGCCATGCTACTGGACGATGACCGTGAGCGGGCCGAGCGGGAATTGGCCCGCATCACCGATTACCGCCACTACCGGCGTTACGAGATTTATAAACAGCCCGAGGGTAAAGAGCCCATCGCGCTATCGCGCTACGGTACTGGCTCTGGGGGCCAGCTGGAAACGCCCGCCTATATTATACGGGCTGCGGCGATTACCTCGGCGTTTAGGTTTAACGAGGGCGACACCCATTTGCGCATGGTGCTAGTGGATGAGGCGTTTTCTAAAATGGATGAACATCGCTCCCGCGAGGTAATCCGCTATTTAACAGAAGCGCTTGGCTTGCAACTGTTGTTTATTATGCCTACCAGCAAGTCCGGGCCCTTTATGGATATCATTACTCACCAAACAGTGTTTACCAAGTGCGCTACCACCGATTATATTGGCGAGCTCAAAAGCCGGGTGCTGGTCGATAGCCAAAAGCTCAATGTCGACAAAGTAGGTAAGCTATGGGCCGAGCATCGCGCCGAGGTAAGTCATCAGGCGACGCTGGATTTTATGGAAGAGTTTGTGTAGCAACACCGAATCATAAACAGGCTAACTAAAGACTATGAGTGAGATGATACCCGTTAACTTACCCACTGAGGGTGACTCTTGGCAGGCGCGCTTTAACCGGCTGCGTAGCAATAAAGCCTTTGAGTTGTTTGTGGTCAGTATTATCGTGTTCTCGGCGCTGGTTATTGGCGCTAAAACTTACGATATTCCACCGCTGGCAAGCAAGATTGTGGTTGGGCTCGATTGGGCTATTACCCTGTTTTTTTTGCTGGAGGTCAGTATTCGCTTTTGGGGTGAGCCACGCAAGCGCGACTTTTTTAAATCCGCCTGGAATATATTCGATACTGCTATTGTCATCGTCAGTTTAATTCCTATCGAAAACAGTGATATGGCCTTGGTGGGCCGTTTGATTCGGGTGTTTCGCGTACTGCGGATGGTTTCCATCATTCCCGAATTGCGCATTTTGTTAAGTTCGCTTCTTAAAGCCTTGCCACAATTGGGCTACGTGGCGCTGCTAATGTTTATAATTTTCTATATTTACGGCGCCATCGGCAGCTTGTTTTTTGCCGATATCAATGACGTGCTTTGGGGCGATATCGCCATCAGTATGCTCACCTTGTTTCGGGTCATGACATTTGAAGATTGGACCGATGTTATGTACGAAACAATGGAGGTCTATCCGTTAAGCTGGATATTTTACGTCAGTTTTATTTTTCTGACCGCGTTTGCCTTTTTGAATATGATTATCGGTATTGTGGTTAATGTGATTGAAAAAGAAAATCAGGCACGACAAATAGAAGAGGAGGGCGAGCAGCCCGCGCGCAAAGACCTTGAAACGCAGCTGACAAACTTGCAGCGCTCGGTCGATTTACTGCTGGCGCAACAGGCAGCTGATAAACCCCCGTCTGATAAAACCAGAAATTTATAATTGATTTACCGCGGAGCAATAACATGGCTGATTTTGATCATTTGCTAACCCGTGTCGACTCGCTCATCGACCGTTTAGAGCGGTTGCTGCCCACAGCTCCTCCCGCAACTGACTGGAGTGCGCCGGCTTTTTACTGGCGCAACAGTTCGGGTGGTGGTTACTTGCAAGGCGTAGACAACCCTCATCACATTGCTTTAGATGCACTGCAGAATGTCGATCGACAGAAAGCGGCTGTGCTGCGCAATACCGCCCAGTTTGCCGCCGGTAAGCCGGCGAATAACGTACTGCTGACCGGCTCGCGGGGCACAGGTAAATCTACCCTAATCAAGGCTTGCTGGTACCAATATCAAGATAGCGTCAAACTCATTGAAATCGACAAGCCCGACTTATCAAGTTTAGGAGACCTGTTGCAACAAATTTCTGGTCGCCCGGAACGCTTTATCGTTTATTGCGATGATCTGTCCTTCGAAGAAGGTGAGCATCATTACAAAGCCCTTAAGTCGGCGTTGGACGGCTCTATTTGCGCCCCCGGCGATAACGTTTTGTTTTACGCCACCAGTAATCGGCGCCACTTACTGCCCCATAAAATGAGTGAGAATCTTGAAACCACGCAAGAACATGGCGAAATTCGGCCGGGCGATAGCATCGAAGAGAAAACATCTTTGGCTGAACGTTTTGGATTGTGGCTGAGTTTTTACCCCTTTAGGCAAGAGGAGTATCTGGCGGCGGCGCGTTTTTGGATTGAAGACATGGGCGGCACCTGGAGCGATGACATGCGTGCCGATGCGCTGCGCTGGACCATGACCCGTGGCTCGCGCAGCGGCCGGGTCGCATGGCAATTTGCCCGGGATACGATTGGGGCGTTAAGTTTAAAGGAGTAAACGTAAGACTACCGCTGTCATAGGATCGACAGCGGTTTACGCTTGGGGTTATTAGTCCTTTGTCGCTCGCCCGGCGGCGAAGGGCCGGTAAGTGGGCCAGGTGTAAGTTGTAGGCCACCATGCTGCTGGCCGCGGCGTATAATAGCCGCGCGCTAACCCAATTACTCTTCCCCCAAAAAACCTCCCGACTGATGCGCCCACAACTGCGCATAAACCCCTTGCTGAGCGATCAATTCCTGATGCGTCCCTTGCTCAACGATACGCCCTTGGTCTAACACAATCAGTCGATCTAACGCGGCAATGGTTGACAATCTGTGGGCAATAGCGATAACGGTTTTATTACCCATTAGATAGGTTAGGTTACTTTGGATCACTGATTCGACTTCCGAGTCGAGTGCAGAGGTCGCTTCATCGAGTATGAGTATGGGAGCATCTTTCAGCAATACGCGAGCAATGGCGACGCGCTGGCGTTGGCCCCCGGATAGCTTTACACCACGTTCACCAACGTGGGCGTCGTAACCGGTACGGCCTTTTGCGTCTTTTAAGCCTAGAATAAACTCATGGGCTTGCGCTTGTTTGGCGGCCGCGATCATTTGCGCCTCTGTAGCGTCGGGGCGGCCGTAGAGCAGGTTGTCGCGAATCGAGCGATGCAACAGTGAGGTGTCTTGCGTGACCATGCCAATATGTTGTCGCAAGCTCTCTTGCGAGACTTGGCTAATCTCTTGTCCGTCGATTGTCAGGCTGCCTTTGCTGACATCGTAAAAGCGCAATAGTAGATTCACCAGGGTTGATTTCCCCGCGCCGGAGCGACCTACCAAGCCAATTTTTTCGCCATTGTTGATGGTGAGGTTAAACCGCTCGATAACATTTTTACCTTCGCCGTAATCAAAGCTCAGGTTGTTAAACGCGATGCTGCCTTGGTTAACCTGCAGCGCTTGAGCGTTGGGTTGGTCGGTGATGCTAAAAGGTTTTGTCAGTGTGTTGGCGCCATCTTGCACTGTACCTATGTTTTCAAACAGCGAAGAAATCTCCCACATAATCCACTGCGACATACCGTTAATACGCAACACCATGGCGAGTGCGGTGGCGATTGCGCCGGTGGTAATGGCCGCCTGCGTCCAAAGAGTTATCGCGAGCGCGGCGAGTGAGAATATCAGCAAGGCGTTTAAGCTCCAGACGCAGACATTGAGTATGGTCACCAAGCGCATTTGCGGATGCACAGTTTGAAGAAACTGGTTCATGCCTTCGCGGGCGTAGCTTGCCTCGCGCCCAGCGTGGGAGAAAAGTTTGACTGTATGAATATTGGTGTATGTGTCGACAATGCGGCCGGTCATTTCGGCGCGGGCGTCGGCCTGTGTGGTCGAGATTTTACGGAGTTTGGGTAAAAAGTAATAAAGTGTGCCGATATAACCTAGCACCCAGACTAGCATCGGGATGGCCAAGCGCCAGTCGAGGGCGCCCATCAGTAAGATCATACTGCCAAAATATACGCCGATATAAACCGCAACATCCAGCATCTTCATGACGGTTTCGCGCACCGCTAGCGCGGTTTGCATAACGCGGGTAGCCAAGCGGCCGGAAAACTCATCCTGAAAGAAGCCCACGCTTTGCCCGAGCAAGTATTGATGCGCCTTCCAGCGGATCGCCATAGGAAAGTTACCCAGCATCGTTTGGTGTATAAACAGCGCGTGCAGCGCAATAACCAACGGTAGCCCGATGAGCAATACGAGGGCAATGGTGGTTAAGGTTACACCATAATCTTGCCAGAGGGTGTCGGGTGAGGTGTTGTTAAGCCAATCAACTAAACTGCCTAAGGCGCCAAATAGCGACACCTCAATGATAGCGATAGTAGCCGACAAGAGCGCCATTAGCAGCAAATAGCGCTTAGCGCCGCGAGTAAAATATAGGCAAAATGCCAGCAACCCTTTAGGTGGACGTATTGGGCCCTCTTGGGGGAAGGGTTTGAGCAACTGTTCGAAAAATGCAAACATAGGGCACCTTTTATTAATGCTGGCTTGTTTCAAGGGCCCGCTAAAATTGGGCATTTTATCAGTGGGGTAGGCGTGCTTCGCAAGGGCCGCTATTGTAGCAAATATCCTTGCCGCGCCGTCAGCCCTGTGGGTTATCACTTTGTCATATGAGTATTACTAGATCATGAGAAGATGGATGTTGGTGTTTGCCGCTGGGGCACTCGGGGCGCTGGTAAGTGCGTTGGCCATGTGGTTGGCCGGGCGTTACGGTATCACTCAGGCAATGGGCGTACGTTGGGCACCGGCCCTGTCGGCCCACTGGCTTTACCCGCGTATTGTTTGGGGTGGTTTGTGGGGCTTTTTATTTTTACTGCCCCTGTTTGGCTCGCGCTGGCTGCTAAAGTCGGCGGTGCTGGCGCTAATTGTTAGCTTGATTCAATTATTTGTGATTTTCCCTTATACCACGACGTACGGTGTGGCCGGTTTGGAACTTGGCATGCTGATGCCGGTCGTGGTGTATGCGTTTGCATTTATTTGGGCGCTGGCGGCTGCGATCAGTTTGCGTTTGGCTTAGCGAGTAGGCGTATCGCTGTAATTTGTTAGCTGCAACACGTAATGTGCCCAGCCGTTAGGTTATCGTGTCGTCTGAGACCATTGTATGATTTTAAAATTGAATGCCGGTGTTTTACTGGCGATAAATATAGGTGATAGGAGCGTCGTATGAAGATAGGCCAGTGTCCGGCTGCCCGGTTGCGGGTGTTTTTGTTGTTGTGTTGTGTTGTGTTTACGGCGCAAGGGTGGGCGGCAGAGCCGCTGAATTCGGCCACCCTAGATAAGTGGCTGGCGACCACGACTGAATTTATTCCAATGCAAGATGTGTTTGAAAGGATTTCTCAAGAGTCTGAGATTACCAAAAAGTATACCCAAGATGAATTCAAGGCGATGGACGTCGAAGAGCAGAATAAGTTGATGGATCAACTGCTTAAAGATGAAGGCGTGTACGACGACGTTTATAAGGTGTTAAACCAAAAAGATTGGGACAGTGCGGGCAGTTACATTCGTATCAGTACGCGTATCGCACAGGCAATCCAGGTGCATATGCAAAACATGATGCTGAAAAACTTGCCCGCCGAACAGGCACAAATGGTGAAGGAAATGATGGGCGGGGACGTTACGGCTGACCCGAAAGATGTCGAGTTAGTCAGTAAAAACTGGAGTAAAATTTCTCGGTTTATCGGTGAAAACATCGATACCTCAAAGCTGCCCCCAATGGGATAATAAACCCTTTAAGCCTCGCTGTTTTGGTAGCGGCTACCCTTAAGGTGCGCTTGGCGTGCCTTAAGGGTCAATTAAGTAAATGCTAGGCGAACGGTTTTAAGTGTTTGCCCGCTAAGCGGTTAACTCACCGCGTCGGTAGTCGTTTATCGCTTGTTCTATCTCTTCGTGAGTGTTCATCACAAACGGACCGTATTGGGCGATAGGCTCGCCAATCGGTTTACCGCCAATCAAGAGTACTCGCAACGCCTCGGTGCCCGCTGCGCTAAGCGTTACGCTGTCACCATCGGTTAATATCCCCGCAGTGCTGACGTTTAACAGGCGTTGCCCTTCACCTACTAACCCTTGGCCTTCATAAGCGTATAAAAACAAGTGGTGGCCGACCGGTACGCTAAACGGCTCGGTAATACCAGCGGGTATGCGTATATCCCAATAGACCGGCTGAGTGCTGATGCCAGAAATAGCCCCGGTGGTTGTCTCACTATCGTGCGCTAACGCCCCCGCAATCACTTTAACCGTCGTGCCCGAGGCCAGGGTTACCTGAGGAATGTCCTTTGCGGCAATATCGCGGTACGCGGCGGGTCTCATTTTCTCTTTGGCTGGAAGGTTTAACCACAGCTGAAACCCCCGCATTTTGCCCTCTAGCTGCTGCGGCATTTCTGAGTGAATAATGCCTCGGGCAGCGGTCATCCATTGCACGTCTCCGGATTTTAAATCGCCACGGTTGCCTAAGTGATCTTCGTGCAGCATATGGCCGTCGAGCATATAGGTAACTGTCTCAAAGCCGCGATGAGGATGCGAAGGAAAGCCGGCTAAATAGTCTGCGGCGTCTTCGGAGTTAAACTCATCTAACATTAACACAGGGTCGTGGCGAACCCGGGGCCCTTGCCCTAAACTTCGTTTGATTTTTACGCCAGCGCCTTCGCTGGCGGCTAAGGCGGGGATGAGTTGCTGTATTTCGCGGTTCATAATATTACCCCTTGTTTGTGCTGGTAGCTGGGCCGCTTAGGCGGCCAGTGCGCGGTCAATTTCTTTTTGCGCGGTGTTTAAAGCTTTGTCTTTACCCTCGACGCCCATGGCAATGCCTTCGGCGTAAATAAAGTGGGTATCTTTCAGCCCCAAAAAGCCTAAAAAGGTCTGCATATAGCCGGTTTGCGAGTCGGCTTGCGTACCGGCATACATGCCGCCGCGCGCCGCCAATACGTAGACAGGAATGGACGGCAATAGACCTTCAGGGCCGTTACTGGTGTAGTGAAACGTAATGCCAGAGCGGGCAATATGGTCAAAATAGGCTTTTAAGGTGGAGGGGATGCCAAAGTTATACATAGGCAAGCCAATGGTTACTACGTCGGCGGCTTTAAGCTCGGCAATCAATTCGTCAGAATAGGCAACGATTTTTTGCTCGGTGCTGTTGCGCTTATCGGCCGGCGTCAAAAAGGCGTTAAAGCGCTCGCCGTCTAGGTGTGGCACTGGATTGGCGGCTAAGTCGCGCACAATAACCCGGCCATCTGGGTTGTTTTGTTGCCAGCGCTCCACAAACTGGTTGCTTAAATAGCTCGATTGACCGTTGTCACCGTTTAAACTGCTTTTGATTTGTAACAAAGTTTTCATGGGGTCACTCCCTGATTGAATGTGTATGTTGCTATTTAAGTATTTGCTGACCCGATAATAAATAGCTAAATTTAGCCTTATTTGATCGAAAATATCGATTTCATGATCTTGAGCGTTAGTGAAAGGTCCGAAAGTGAGTGTGTTATGGCAAAAGATATCAAAGTGACCCTAGATCAGTGGCGCGCGTTGATCGCGGTAATTGAGTGTGGTGGTTATGCGCATGCCGCCGAACAGCTGGGTAAAAGTCAGTCGACGGTTTCTTACGCCATTAGCCAGCTGGAGCAGGCGTTGGCGGTGGCGGTTTTTAAGATCGAGGGGCGCCGGGCCATTGCCACTCCCGCCGGTGAAAGCTTATATCGTCGAGCCCGGCATTTGCTGGCCGAGGCGGAGTCCCTCGAGGGGGCGGCCGCCCGTATGGGGCAAAAAATTGAGCCTGAAGTGCGCTTAGCGGCCGATTTGCTGGCGCCAGCGGGCGATATCTTGCACTGTTTAGAGCGCTTTACCGAACAGTACCCAACAACCCGTGCCGACGTGCTTGAGTCGGTATTGAGTGGTACCGAAGATGCGCTGGTGCAGCAGCAAGTCGATCTGGCCATTACCGGACGGGTACCAGCCGGCTTTTTAGGGGACTACTTGCGCACAATCTCATTGATTGGCGTGGCCGCCCCTTCGCATCCGCTGCATCATCTAGGACGCGCGATATCACAGGAGGATTTGCGCCATCACCGGCAATTGGTGGTACGCGACTCGGGTATTCACCGCCGTTACAGCGCCGGCTGGCAGGAGGCCGAGCAGCGCTGGACCTTCACTCATATCAATACCTCTCTCGCGGCGGTGCGGCGCGGCCTTGGCTACGCTTGGTTGCCCGAGGGTTATTTGCAACAAGATTTGGCCAGTGGTGAGCTAAAGCGCCTGCCGATGGAGCAAGGCGGCGAGCGTGTTATTTCGCTTTACCTTGTGCTTGCCGATCGCGATATTGCCGGGCCCGCGACCCGTGCACTGGCCAATATCATTAAAGCGCGTTTTAGTGCGGGTTTAGAGAGCGCACCTGGTGATTAGGGTGACCGCGCCGTTGGGTGAACAACGGCTAAGGGGTTTTTAATGGTTAACTGTGTAGAGGTCGCGTTTGCCTCGCAGCGCTACCGGGATTTACTAAGGTTGCGAGAAAAATACTTACGCGCGCCGCTGGGGCTCAAACTCACCTCGCAGGATACTTGTGACGATCAGCAGCAATGGCACTTTGCCTCGCTGGCGGATGGCAAGATCATCGCTGGGGTCATCATCGCGCCGGGTTCTCAGCAATCTGCCCAGTTGCGGCAGATGGTGGTGGATAAACAATGGCAGGGCAAAGGCGTGGGCGAGACGTTATTGCGTTTTGCTCACGATCAGTCCGCTCAGCGGGGTGTGCAAACGATAACCTTAAACGCGCGCGACAGCGCCGTTGGCTTTTACACGCGTTTTGGCTATCGACGCTGCGGCGCATCCCATACCTTATTCGGTATTGTGCATTGGCCTATGGCGGTAGAGCTACTTGTATAAAATGCACAGGGGCTTATGGGTGGGTAAGCCGCTGCGGGTCGAGTAGCCGTGTTAACTCGTCGCGCGATAGCTCAGTTTCTTCGGCGGCGACCTCCAGAATGTCTCGCTGATCACGATAGGCTTTTTTGGCGATCTCGGCGGCTTTACTGTAGCCGATAATGGCATTGAGGGCGGTGACTAAGATCGGGTTTTTGGCCAGCGGCTTTTGAATATTATCGTGATTGACGCGAAACCCGGCGATGGCCTTATCGGCGAGGCTGACCGCGCTGCCGGTCATTAACTGGATGGATTGAATCAGGTTGCTGCCAATCAGTGGCAACATCACATTTAACTCAAAGTTGCCGGCGCCGCAGGCATTGTTGATCGCGACATCTAGCCCCTGTACCTGGGTTGCGGCCATGGCGGTGGCCTCGGGTATCACGGGATTTACTTTGCCGGGCATGATGGACGAGCCCGGCTGCAGCGAGGGCAGGCTTATTTCGCCGAGGCCGGCGAGCGGCCCCGAGTTCATCCAGCGCAAATCATTGCTGATTTTGAGCACGCTTACCGCCAGAGTTTTAAGGGCGCCCGAGAGGGCGGCCAGATCGTCTTGCGCACCAATTTTGGTGAACGGTTGCTCCACAGGGGTAAAGGCGATGCCGGTGTCCTCACTTAAGCACCGTGCGAAGGTGGCGGCAAAACCCGCCGGGGTATTAATGCCAGTACCAACTGCGGTACCGCCTTGAGGCAGCTGACTGATCTCGTTTAAGGCGGCACTTAGGCGCTGGCGGTTGGCCTCAATTTGGCTTGCCCAGCCCGATAGGACCTGGCCAAAGGTGACTGGCATGGCATCCATTAAATGAGTGCGGCCGGTTTTAACCACCTCGGCAAGCTCGTTGGCACGGGCGGTGATAGCGTCGTGCAGCTGATCTAGTGCCGGCAGTAGCTGGTGGGTAATAAGTGTCGCGCAGGCGATACGGATACTGGTGGGAAACACATCGTTGCTGCTCTGGCTGCAATTGACGTGATCATTAGGGTGAACGTCAATATTGGCCTCGGCGCACAGGTGGCTAATAACCTCGTTGACGTTCATGTTACTACTGGTGCCAGAGCCCGTTTGGTAGATGTCCACCGGAAAATGCTTAAGGTGCTTGCCTTGTAGTAGGGTGTGGCAGGCGGTTTGAATGGCACCGCCGCGGGCAAAGTCTAGCGCATCGCTCTCTATGTTGGCCCTAGCGGCGGCGTGCTTGACCTGAACGATGGCTGCCAGTAAAGGCGCGGGCAGAGGGCCACCACCCAGCGTAAAATTATCGACGGCCCGTTGTGTTTGGGCGCCATAGAGCGCATCTTGTGGCACCTTGACTTCACCAAGGCTGTCACTTTCAATACGAACCGCGTTGTCTGAGTGGTTGGCAGAGTCAAAAGAATCCATATGGGCGTCCTATCTACAGTAAAATGGGCAATTAACTTACTGTAGCATAACCGTTTTAGCGTTTTGCAAGGTGTCGCGCGTCAAAGAGTTGGTTGTTTATGAGCACAAAATTTAAGGTCCACAGTCAGTACCAGCCCGCCGGTGATCAGCCGAGCGCGATCGCCGGTTTAGTCGATGGTATTGAGTCGGGTTTGGCGCATCAGACGTTGCTGGGTGTGACGGGCTCGGGTAAAACCTTTTCCATCGCTCACGTGATTGGCGAAGTGCAGCGGCCGACGCTGGTGATGGCGCACAACAAAACCTTGGCGGCGCAGCTGTACGGCGAATTCAAAGAGTTCTTTCCCGATAACGCGGTCGAGTATTTTGTCTCTTACTACGATTATTATCAGCCAGAGGCGTACGTTCCCTCATCGGATACCTTTATCGAGAAAGACGCGTCCGTCAACGATCATATCGAGCAAATGCGGTTGTCGGCAACCAAGGCCTTGATGGAGCGTAAAGACGCTATCGTGGTTGCCACTGTATCAGCGATTTACGGCCTGGGTGATCCCGAGTCTTACTTAAAAATGGTACTGCATCTTGTGCGCGGCGATCGTATCGATCAACGTAAATTGTTGCGCCGTTTAGCTGAGTTGCAATATACCCGCAATGATATGGATTTTCAGCGTGCGACCTACCGCGTGCGCGGCGATGTGATTGATGTGTTTCCGGCCGACTCTGACATGGAAGCGGTACGGATTGAATTGTTTGATGACGAGATCGAGCGAATTTCAATTTTTGATCCGCTTACTGGCGAGGTTTTGCAAAAAGTACCGCGTATGACGATTTATCCAAAATCGCATTACGTAACGCCACGGGAAAAAATTCTGGCGGCGGTTGATGATATAAAAGCAGAGTTGACCGAGCGTTTAAAACAGCTGCGCGAAAACGATAAATTAGTAGAGGCGCAGCGGTTAGAGCAGCGAACCCGCTACGATTTAGAGATGATGCAGGAGCTGGGTTATTGCAACGGAATCGAAAACTACTCGCGTTATTTGTCCGGTCGCGACCCGGGTGAGGCGCCGCCGACCCTGTTTGATTATTTGCCCAATGAAGCGTTGCTGGTGATCGATGAGTCCCACGTGACGATCCCGCAAATTGGCGCTATGTACAAAGGCGATCGTTCGCGTAAAGAAACGTTGGTGGAGTATGGTTTTCGGTTGCCATCTGCGCTGGATAACCGACCTATGCGTTTTGATGAATGGGAGGCGCGCGCACCGCAAATGATTTTTGTCTCGGCCACTCCCGCCGCCTACGAGGCAGAGCACGCCGGGCAAATTGTCGAGCAGGTTGTTCGGCCTACCGGCTTAGTCGACCCGGTGATTGAAGTTCGCCCGGCTACCACCCAGGTGGACGATGTGTTGTCGGAGTTGCGCGCGCGGGTTGAGCTTGAAGAGCGAATCCTGATTACCGTGCTGACTAAGCGGATGGCCGAGGATTTAACTGAGTATCTGGCTGAGCACGGCGTACGCGTGCGCTATTTACACTCAGATATCGACACGGTCGAGCGAGTAGAAATTATTCGCGATTTGCGCCTAGGTGAGTTTGACGTACTGGTGGGGATCAACCTGCTGCGTGAAGGCTTGGATATGCCCGAGGTTTCGCTGGTGGCGATCTTAGATGCGGATAAAGAAGGCTTCTTGCGCTCCGATCGCGCCCTGATTCAAACCATTGGCCGGGCGGCACGTAACTTAAACGGCAAGGCGATTTTGTATGCCGACCGTATGACGGGCTCGATGCAGCGCGCCATCGACGAAACCGACCGGCGCCGTGAAAAGCAAATTGCCCACAACCTTGAGCATGGCATTACCCCGCAGGGCATTAAGAAAAACGTTGCCGATATTATGGAGGGCACTCAGATCCCGGGGGCGAAAAGCAAGCGCAAAGGGGCGGGGCGAGGTAAGAAATCCGACGTTATTGAGTTGCCGGCCGATGGCGACGTTTGGAAACAAATTGAAAAGCTCGAAGCTCAGATGCTGGGAGCCGCGAAAGATTTAGAGTTTGAGCGCGCCGCCGAGTTGCGCGATCAAATTAACCGCCTTAAAGAGGCGGGCATTTGATCGCGTTTTAACGCTATAAATCGGTAACTAAACGAATACCTACGTCTTCATGGTAGGTGTGCTGTGGTTGAAACTGGCGCGTATAAGTGGTGGTTTCGGCCGCGTCAGATTTTAGCGAGCCGCCGCGTATTACCCGCGCCGGGCAGTTGGCTTGATCGTGGGCATCGGCCTTGTTGCTGGCACCTTGGTAGCTGTCGCTATAGCAATCGGCGACCCACTCGGAGACGTTACCGGCCATGTCGTAGATACCAAAATCGTTGGCCTTAAAACTGCCCACTGGCGCGGTTTTGCCGCTAAAAAATCCGGTAAAATCGCTGTCGCAATCGCGCCGGCAATTGGCGTTACCGCTCGCATTTTTTACCTCGTTACCCCACGGGTAATCGCGTTTCTTTCCGCTTTTGGCAACGTATTCCCACTCCGCTTCACTGGGTAGGCGATAGTGCATATCGCTTTGCTCGCTGAGCCATTTTGCATACATGTCCGCTTCTTCCCAGCTTATATTAATCACCGGGCGGTCGCCGCGGCCCCAGCGATTGTCGCCGGGTAACGGCATGCCCTTGTGTTTGGCGAAACGCTCGTATTCACTAAAGGTAACCTCGTGCTGGCTTACGGCAAAACGTTGGTTGATTGTGACGGTGCGCGTAGGTTGGCTGTTGGCGTCTGGCCCACCCATAGAAAATCGGCCCGCGGGTACGACAACCATGGCCGGCCCTTTACCACCGCTGGCTAGAGTACTACTAAAAATGCTGCCAACGGCGCGCTGTTCGATTAGGTTAACGGTTTTGGTCAGGGGTTGCTCGCCCAGGGTCACCCAGTGCAAATATTTACGGTAACCGGGAGCGGTTACTTCAATGTGATACCGCCCGGGTTTTAGAGCAATGCCCGGTGTGTATTTTGCGCGAATGTTCATGATGCGGATGCGCGCATCTTGTGGCTCAGGGGTTACCGTTAAGCTAAATTTAGCCGCCGAGCCCGATGTGGCTTCACTGTCATCCTCGGCGATCTGTGGTTCATCATCTACCGATCGACTGCTGCTTTGTGTGTCAGGTTCTGAGTGGCCGTGCGCACCTTGGTGGGACAAACTCGCCGACGATAAGCTCGACGTCATTGTGCTACTGCTGGTTGAACTCACGGCCGAGCTTGCGCGCGTCGCGGTGGGCAACATAACCCTTGGATCATTGTTGGCCGCCTCTAAACTGCTTGCGAGTGTAGTCGCGGGCGGTGCTTTCGTGATGTGGCGTTCTGTAGGCGGCGTTCCCGAGTTATCACTCACCGTTGGGTTGGTGTTTGGCTGGTGGTTGGCTTGCGATGATTGCGCCGACGAAGAGGTTGCGACAGCGACTGAAGGCGTCTTTGCACTCGCCATTTTTATGCCTTCTTGGGGCTCGGACGGGTTTGTGCCAAGCCATGCCAGTAAGACTAAGCCCAAAAGAAACACCGATGCCGCGCCGGCCGCCAGTAAGCGATGTTGCGCGGGCATCGCAAATAACCACTGCAGTTTGCCCGGTTGCTTGACGGTTTTTTGCAGCCGAGTGGCGACTAACGTGTTTTGCCGAGTGGAGAAGTCACCTAGTGCAGTGCTCTCGTGGGGCGCTTGATAAAAACCTTGCTGCCGAGAAAATCGTAGGCCGCGAACGTTGCGCCAAACGCTTTGACAGGCAGCGCTAACACCGGCCGCAAGGCGCCACCAAATTGTTTGGGTTAGGGTTTGCAGTTGTTGGCTGAGGTTTTGGTTGTCGCTTTCGCTGTCGCCAAACTCGCGCATTTTTAATTGCAGCATCTCGATGTCGACGACCAGTTCACGCCCGCTTTGGTAGCGTTTGCCCGGCTCTTTATCGAGCAATTTATCGAGAATATCTTGGTAGCGGCGGTATTGCGTGGGCAGTTTTGGCAGTGGTGATGCCAGATGTTTTAGGGCGATAGCCACGGCCTCGTCGCCTTGGTAGGGGACGGCGCCGGTGAGCATCTCATAAAACACAATCCCCAAACTGTATAGGTCAGAGCGGCCGTCTGAGTGCTTGCCCCGGGTTTGTTCGGGGCTCATGTAGTGGGGGGTTCCCACCACCGTGCCGGCGTGGGTTGCCCGCGGCCCACTGTTGCGTGCCAGTGCGACACCAAAATCGGTTAATACCGCCGAGCCACCGTCGCGAAACAAAATGTTCTCAGGTTTGATATCCCGATGGATGTATCCTTTTTCGTGGGCGTGATCGAGTGCCGAGGCCATCTCGCGCAAAATCTCGAGCGCGGTGTCGGCACCAATGCCACTGAGCATTTTGTCGTGAATTGAGCCGCCGGGCAGGTAGTCCATGGCGATATAGTTAAGGTTCTCGTGGCGGCCGATGTCGTAAATCGAGACGATGTTGGGGTGCGACAGTTGCCCCACAATGTTGGCTTCGCGCTGAAACCGCTCACTAAAACTGGGGTCGCCATTCAGCGCCGGCGACATCACCTTGAGCGCGACCACGCGGCCGACACTTTCTTGGATAGCCAAGTACACAGTGGACATGCCACCGTGGTTGATTTTGCGAATAATTCGATAGCCGGGAATATACATGGGTGTATCAGTACAAAGTCCAGTAGAGCAGGGCGACCAACAAACCAATGGCGGCCAAATAGATAACAGTATCGAGGCGCCGGCTGTGACTAAATACGGGCACCCAGTGGGATAGTTTTTGTAAAAGTGTTGGTGAGTGTTGTGGCGCGGCGATTACTTGGACCGTAATATTGTCTCGGCCGCCGGCGCGCAGCGCCGCTTGTACGAGCTCGCGGGTGGCATCGCGGGGCGTTTTACAGCGCTGTAAAACCTGGGCAATGTCACTGTCGCTCAGCTCATCCGTTAAGCCATCACTGCATAGCAATACCCACTGATCTTCTTGCCAGTGGCGCTCGACGTGATCGACGGTGACGTCGTCCAGCTCTTGTGAGCCCAGGCATTGCGTGATGATGTTGCGATCGGGGTGAGTTTGCGCCTCGGTCTCGGCAATGGCACCGGACTCTAACAACATTTGCACGTAGGAGTGGTCGCGGGTAAGAAGCTCTAGCTCATCGCTGTTGCGGCTGTACAGATACGACCGGCTATCGCCTACCCAGGCGATTTGATAGTGCTCACTGGTACTGCGCAACGCCACCACGGTTGAACCCATGCCCTCGGCCCCAACACCGCGACTGACGGCATTCAGTACCGCCTGATGCGCCGCCTGAATCGAGTCGAGCAGCGGCATTGTGGGTGCTTGCTCAAGGGTCTGGCGAACGATATCGCTGGCCACTTCACCGGCTTCGTGGCCCCCCATGCCGTCTGCCACCATCCACAAAGCGTGCGCAGGAAGACTTAAATAGCAGTCTTCGTTATTGCTGCGCTTGCGCCCCGGGTTGGTAACGGAGCTGGATTCCAAATCCTGTATGGGTGTTTGCTTCATCCTGATTTTGGGCCTTAGACCTCGGGTCGAGCGTTGCTTGTGGTTATTATCGTAATGTCTCGTTGTGTGCCTGTTGGGTTACGCGCTTGCTGCGCTACGGCCCGTGAGTATCGCACTGGGCCGTAGGGCGTTCGCTATGGGATAAGTCACAGCGATCGTGAAACCTCGCATTAATGGCTCAATAGTAGAACAGCTCGGCGGTAAAAACCACGACCAGTGCACTGGTACTTCGTTAAAGGGTTTTAATCGTTAAGCCCAACGCGATAAGCGCATCTTTATTGGCGGCATTAGAGATAACCGCAGTACTGGCATTATCCGGTTGTAAATACGCCTGTGCGACCCGCTTAATGTCCTCAATGGTGACCTGCAGTACCCGTTGGCGGAACTGTTCGCGCCGCTCGCGAGTGCGCTCGAAGAGTTCGGCCTGGAAGGTCTGTTTTGCCTCCCCAGCCGGCGAGGCGGGTTTGTCGATACTGCTGATCACGCCCAAGATTGATTGCTCCACCTCGCTTGGGTCAATGTCCTGTTCTTGCAGCCAATTCAGGGCTTTGTCAAAGTCGTCTAAGGTTTCGGTTAAGCGCGGATCGCGATAGGAGAAAAAGCGAAACACACCATTGCTGTTGTCCTGGCTGGCACCGCCGCCGTATGCGCCGCCCCGTTCGCGAATAGCGCGATGCAGGTAGGCATTGCGCAGTACTCCGCTTAACACGGTTAACGGCGCCGCGTCTGGGTGGTCGGCGCCAACCGTAGGGTAGGCTTTTGCACAAAAATTAACCTGGGTGTTGGTCAGCCAAGCTTCGCGCACTGGATGACTCACCGCCGGCAGGTTGAGCGGTGCAAAGCTCGCTTGAGTGGCTGCGGGCCAGTATTTTTCTAGCAGCTGACGGTAGTGGGGCAGCTGTTCATCCTCACCGACCAGCAAGAACTGACGCGGTGCATGCTTAATACGAGTGTGGATTGCCTCTAGCGCGGCGCTCAGCGATTCAAGTGCGGCGGGGTCGGCCAGCGAGTCATCCAGCGCCATTAGTTGTGTTAAACCACCCAAGCCGCCCAAGTCATGGTTGAGCTTGGCGCCCGGCGCCATGCCGGCCGAGGCGGCGGTCATGGCGAGTACATGGCCGCTACCGGGTACACCTTGCTCGCGTCGGGCGCGCGCCTGGGCCACCAGTTCGCGCAATCGATCGTGCTCGTCAAAACGCGCTTGGCTGAGTGTACTGTGGATAAGCTCAGTGGTCAGCTCGGCATTTTTGGCCAGCGCTTTGGCGGACACAATAAGATAGCCATCAAGGTTTTGCGGGTTGCTGCCGGTGCTGCGAATGGCCGCCTTGGCGGTTAGTGAGCCTACTCGCTGCGCCTGTAAATTTTGTACCGCAAGATAGTCCAACGTACCAAAACCGACTTCGGTTAACGCCAAGGCGTAAACCGGTAGCAACTGCAGCTCCTGCTCGCTTAACTCGGGAAGCTTAATCACCACTTGTTGATACAATAAGCCGTTGGTGCCGGCGCCGTAACAGCGTAAGTGGTACCCGGCGATGCTCTCGTGGGTGCCGGCGGTATAGTGCATATCGACGGGGATGTCCGCGAGTGTGACTTGCGGCAGGATGCTGTCGTCCTCTTGCAGCTCTTGGCGCGCTTCTAAGGCTTTTGCCTGGGTGATAATAGCCTCGCGTTCGGCGTCGCTCAGTTGGCTTTTGATGGCCGATAGCTTAGCGCGCTCGGCCTCATTGGCGCGGGCGGCCATATGGGCATCGGGGCGCAGGGTAAGGGTTACCCTGTGGGTGTTGTCCAGCAGCCATTCGCGCACCCGACGCTGAATAAAATCGGGCTCAAGCACCGTTTTGCGCACGCGCGCCAGCGCCGACTCTAAATCCAATTGCGCGACGGTATCGCCCCGGTGAGTGGCGGCGGTTAAGGCCGTCATAATCAGTTGCAAACCGTAGGGAAAGCCATCGCCGCCGACTTCGCGCTGGGCTAGTTCTAATTGGTGCAGCGACGACTCTATCTGCTCTCTAGGTACACCGTTGTTTGCCACCTCGGTTAAGGTGTTGAGAATAAGTTGTTCGACATCTCGGGTGCTATCGGCCGCGCAGCCTTCTAAACCGCAGGCAAAGCTCATCTCAAACTGACTGTCGTCCAAGCCGCACAGCGGCGAAGGCGCTTGCCCCAGCTCGCTTTGTTCTAGTGCCATGGTCAACGGCGAGGCGCTGTTGTCGAGCAAGATACTCACCAACAGGTGGGTTTCTAACGCGGTTTCTAAATCGGTTACTTGCCCCAGTAGCCAACCCATGACGACGTGGGTTTTGTTGTCTTTTGTTTCCGCTTCCGCGTCGCTGGCCTCGAGCGGGTAAGCATCTTCAACCCGGATTGGAGCGTGCATACGTTTCTCGGGTTTGACGGCAATGGTGTTGTCCAGAGCGTCAAACTTTGCCAGCGCTTGCCGGTGGAATTTTTCTTGGTGCTCGGCGGCGGGAATATCGCCATAGGTCATAAAAACGGCGTTACTGGGATGATAGTGACGCTTATAAAAAGCTTGCAGCCCGTCGTAGGTGAGGTCGGGGATATGCGCCGGATCGCCGCCGCTGTTGTGATGATAGGTGCTGCTCGGAAACAACAGACTGTCGAGTTTTTGCCCTAGCTGGGCGGGCACGGAGCTCATGGCGCCTTTCATCTCGTTAAATACCACGCCTTTGTAGGTTAGTGGTGAGTCAACATCGTTTGCATCGGCAAACTCTAAACGGTGTCCCTCTTGAGCAAAATCCAAGGGGTCGAGGCTGGCAAAAAAGACCGCATCGAGGTAAACATCGAGCAGGTTGTTAAAGTCTTTGCGGTTTTGGCTGGCAAAAGGGTAAGCGGTCCAGTCGGAGCTGGTGAAGGCGTTCATAAAGGTGTTCAGCGAGCGCCGTGTCATCATAAAAAACGGGTCGCGCACCGGGTAGCGCTCACTGCCACACAGGGCGGTGTGTTCTAAAATATGAGCCACCCCGCTGGAATCGTCGGGTACGGTGCGCAGTGCCACTAAGAACACGTTCTCGTTGTTGCTTGAGGCCAGATGAATGTGTTGCGCGCCAGTCTGGCGGTGGCGGTATTCTTCCACGGTAAGGTTTAAAGACTCTAACGGTTTACGACGCAGGAGCTCAAACTCGGGGTGTTGATGTGTGGTCATAGAGTACTCAATGTTGGTGACCTGCCAGCGTTAACGCCGGTTGGGGTCAAAGCTTACAAGATGGTTTATATAGTCATCGAAGGCGCGTAGCGCTTGCTCACACAGGGCCGGGCTGGCCTCCAGTTGCTGCAAAGCGTAACAACTTGCCTCGAATGTGGAAAGCTGATCGTGGTCGGCGGCGGTTCGTATGCGGTAGCGGCTGGCGGGTATTGTGTCTAACTGGAGACGCGCCAGTGTGCCTAACCAGGGGTTTAAGTGGAGCATTTTACGGCTTTTGCGCCAAGTCGCGTCAATCACAATCAGGCGCTTAATGTGGTGATTTTGCTTGGGCGATACCGGCGGTTGCGTAGTTAAGCGGTTAGAGGTTGGCTGCTCGGGGTAAAGCAGTGCGGTGTCACTGAGATCGGTTGTGTTATCAATACATTCCGCAACGATCAGCTCGCTTGACGCTAAACACTGGTGCAGTAGCTCGCCAGTATTTTTTGGGTGGCCAGATTCATCTGGGTGTTGCAGCAGTATTATCTGGGTGTGGTTGGCAATTGGCCGGATATAGCGACAAAAACAGCGCGCCTTGGGCCTTTTACAGTTCGGGCAAAGTGCGCGCGCCATTAAGAGCGTGGCAACGTGGGCAATGGCTCGGGCGAGCCGCTGGCAATAAGCGCCTCTTTGGCGGCTCTGGCGAGTTTTTTGATGGCCGCTTCGCGGGCGCTGGCATCCGCCCGGTTGTTAAACGATTCCAGGCGACACAACTTCACAGGTTTACAGGTTCGAAAAAACCGTGCGCCGCGCACACCGCTGGTATGCTCCTGCCAGCGGCGGGCGATATCGGTAGTAATGCCGGTGTACAGCTTGTTGTTGTCACTTAAAATAATGTAGGTGTACCACATGGGTTGTTGGGCAGTTTTAAGGCTGTTATCTAGGGTATAATCGCGCCATTATAGCCCGACGCGGGCATCAAACGGTACCGTCTTCTAATGCCTGTCCAGCCTACTTCACACGATCGCAATTTTGACGATTTGGCCGAGCGCTTTACCCGCAATATTTACGGTGGCCTGAAAGGCCAAATACGGCTGGCGGTACTGGCGCGGGATTTTACCGATGTGTTGCCTATTGCCCCCTACGTGCCGTTAACGCCCGATAAAACCTTAAATATTCTCGATGCTGGTGGTGGTCAGGGGCAATTTTCGCTGCCGCTGGCGGCGGCGGGGCACTCTTTAGTGTTGTGCGATATCTCGGCCAATATGCTGGCACTGGCGCGCCGCCGCGCTGTTGAGTTACAGGCAACGGATCGGGTGCGACTGCTGCACTGTCCGGCGCAAAGTGTCTCTGAGCATTTAACGGATTGCGCGCCGCAGTTTGACTTGGTGATTTGCCACGCTGTAATTGAGTGGGTGACAGAGCCTTTTGCGTTACTCGATAGCGTGCTGCAGCAGCTTCGACCAGGCGGGCACTTATCGCTGATTTTTTATAATAAGCACGCGTTAGTCTACAAAAACCTCCTGCGGGCAAACTATAAGAAGGTCAAAAGCGAGGACTATCGCGCTCACCGTGGCAGCTTAACGCCGACCAACCCACTTACGCCCGAAGCGCTGCTAAGCTATTGCGCGAGTCGCGATCTGGATGTGCTGTGCCACAGCGGGATTCGGGTTTTTTACGACTATATTTTAGACCCGGAGCGACGTGAGCGGGAGGCAGAGTCGGTCTTGGCGCTAGAGCAAAAACTCTCGCGCGAGCTACCTTACCGGGACTTGGGTCGCTATATTCACTTGCTGCTTAAGAAAAAGAAGTAGCGCTAGCCGAGCGCCTTGATAACGCAGGTTTTCGCTGAGTTGATGCGGGAGGCTAAGTAATCGTTGCCGCCCCGATCCGGATGCAGTTTTTGAATCAGCCGTTTGTGCGCTGCCTCAACTTGTTCGACGGTGAGTGAGCCGGCCTGATACGCGTCTTTTATTCCCAGAGTCAGTAATGCCTCATCTAGGCTAATATTGCCGCTGGCAGTGTTGGGGGGCGGTGTTTGCGCCGCGCGGTGACGGTGCAAAAACGGTAAAAATTGCGCCGCAAGATTAAACAGGCCCTTAGCCACTGGAATTAAAGCGCCCAGTAATGCGCCTAACCAGTGAATTCGGCCGGTTAAGGCTAAAAATATCAGTGTCCCGACCAGCAGAGTAAACAGCACCCGAAGAACCATTTTGCGCTGTTTGCCCGGTGGTAACTTGCGCAACCAAGAAACCCCAAAAAACAGCAGGGCCAGCAATAAAACAATAGGGATTAATCGAAACACCGTCGGCTCCATCGGCAAGGTAAACGCTCTGAGGCCAATGTGGCCGCTGCCTGATTTTATCACTCTTTAGCGCTGGGAGCGAAGTTAAGGGCACCGGCGGGTCGGTAAATATCGCGTGGCTAAGCGATTTTCGTTATGCTTTGAGCGAGTCTTGGAGGCGTGTGCAAGAAAAGACCCGGCGGCGTACTGGCCGTCACAAAATCATAAGGTTGTATGGTATGGCGATAAAAAAGGTGTCGGCGATGCAGTTCGGGGCGACAAAGGTGTATACGCAGGTGTCGGGCGTCGGTCGCTGGGTAGTGGTTGCGCTTGTGTTGACACTTGCGGCCTGTGGTGGCTCTGGAGGCGGAAATGATGGCTCGGTTTCCAGCGGTTCGCGCTCATCAGTTGCTGAGCCCCCCAGCAGCGCGTCCAGTTCAAGTGCCTCATCTGTCAGCAGCGATAGCTCGTCATCCAGTGTTTTGTCGAGCTCTTCGTCGTCTTTTAGCTCGCTGCCAGATTCAGTGCAAATTACCGGCACCGTTAGTTATGACTATGTGCCCGTAAGTAAAACAGCGGGACTAGATTATGCCGCAACCGTTGCCAAAGCCGTGCGCTTGGCGCGCGTGAATTTAGTTAACCAAGTTGGCAGTGTAATTGCGACATCACAGACAGATGAATCGGGAAAGTACACGCTGCAAGCGCCAACGAATACGGAGGTTAAAGTTCAGGTTGAGGCGTTAAGTTTTGCCGATGCTGCTGCGCAATGGGAAGTTCGCGTTGAAGACAACACCGCAGGCGATGCACTTTATGTGCTGGAGGGGCAGTTACGCACCAGTGGCGCAGTAAACTCCCAGCGTGACTTGCACGCAGCGTCAGGGTGGACCGGGAGTGGTTATACCGAGCCGCGGGCCGCCGCACCGTTTGCGATTATGGATACGGCGTATCAATCAATACAAAAACTCGTCGATGTCGATGCAAATTTAGCCCTACCGCCAAGTGTCTTCCGCTGGTCTGTTAACAATAGCGGGGCCAGTGGCGATTTGCCAGCGGGCGATATTGGCACCAGCTTTTACAATGGTGAGGCTGTTTATATTTTGGGGCAAGAGGACTCAGACACCGATGAGTATGACGCCCATGTTGTGGCACACGAATGGGGCCATTTTCTGGAGTTTCAGGTAGGTAGGCGGGCCGACTCTATCGGCGGCAGTCATCAGGGAGCGGATAAACTCGATATGCGTGTTGCATATTCTGAGGGCTTTGCCAACGCCATTGCCGGGTATGTATTGGCGGACCCCGAGTACCGGGATACCTCCGGAGTGGTGCAGCGTTTTGGGAGTGGCTTTGATATCAACCGAAAAAATGTATCAAACCCGGGTTGGTATAGTGAATCCTCCATTCAGAGTATTTTTTATCACCTGGCGGAGTCAGGGGCTTTTGCGCAAATATATGGCGTTTTGAGCGATAGCCTTTACGTGGCCAATTCAGCATTTATGACTATTTTTAGTTTCGCCGATATTATGCAGACGCGATATCCGTCGGTGTTTTTGCGATTAGATGATTTAATGGATGAGCAGCGCATTGACAGTCGCGATCAGTACGGTGCAGGGGAAACCAACAATGGTGACACCGAGGACGTTTTACCCCTGTACATTGACGTGGTGGCCGATGGCAGTATTGTCACCGCCTGCAGCACGCAAGAAAATGGCACCGACAATAAGTTGGGCGTACACGCGTTTTTAAAGACTACGGCTTTTACCAGTGGTCGCTACCAATTAAACGTAAAAAATAACGGTGATCGTGCTGAGGCTACTGATCCAGATGTTATGGTTCAGCGTGGCGGGCAGCTCTGGCGTGGAACAAGCGCTATGGTTGATCAGGAAGTGGTCGACTTGAGTCTGCAAAGCGGTTCGACTTACGTGATTTCGGTTTACGATTATAATACACACTCGGGCGTACAGCAGGCTGATTATCAGCCTGCGTGCTTTGATGTTTCACTGACACCCCAATAGGATTTGGCATGACAAATTATAAATGGTTAACGATGACTTTGTGCCTTGCACTGTTTCAGGTGGGGTGCGATAAACCGCACGAGACTGCTGCCGTTGCTTCTAGCTCAGTTGCTAACGCCACCGTATTATCGGTGGCACCGGCGAACCGTGTAAGCGCCAAGCCGAGTTTGCCCGTCACAGTGGTGGCGGCGCGACAGCAGGTGAATGTGAGTGAAGTAACCCGTGTTGATTTGGCGTT
This sequence comes from Gilvimarinus japonicus, assembly GCF_042847215.1. Classification (GTDB taxonomy): domain Bacteria; phylum Pseudomonadota; class Gammaproteobacteria; order Pseudomonadales; family Cellvibrionaceae; genus Gilvimarinus; species Gilvimarinus japonicus. The sequence goes on along the minus strand of NZ_AP031500.1, from coordinate 2,194,234 downwards.
AAAAACGTCGCTGTCCACTGGGCGTTTTGATGTGCGCATTACGCCAGACGTCGGTTTGGTTGTGGTTTCTGGTGAGCTTGAGCAGCAGCTTACTATCAGCAATGCTGAGGTGTTGCCGATGAGTCTGGAGCTTCGCGCCGATCAACCGGGCAAGTACTACGTTAATATCGAAGTGGTCAGCCCTGAACAAGTGGAAGGTTTAAATCGACGCACCTTGGCGGTGGTGGTAATCGCTGGCCGTGACGGAACAAAAACGCTATCGGCAGATTCAAAAGCTGAACCTAAAAAACATGTATTGCCCGCGCAAGAAACGGTTCAGTAACGGGCCACTTAATACGACGTTTGATATGGTCGTTGTGGTTGATTATTAATACGCAAAACTATGTTTGAGACAGAGGATGCAATGGCGCAATATCGTCTAATAGCAGAATGGGAGCCGCAAGCGGCCGTCATGCTTACCTGGCCACATGCTGCTACTGACTGGGAGCCATTGCTGGAAGCAGTGACTCAGCTTTATACCGAGCTTGCCTGGCACATCTGCCGCTTTAGCAGTGTGTTAATTGCCGCACCAGGGTCGATTCACGCTGATATTATTCAGAGGCTTGTCGAGCGCGGCGTGCCTCGTCACAAAGTACAACTTTACGCGGTTGCCAGTGACGATACCTGGGCCCGTGATCACGGCCCACTCAGTGTGAAATGTGGTGATCGGTCGCAGCTGTTGGACTTTCAGTTTAACGGCTGGGGAGGCAAGTTTGACGCGTCCCAAGACAATGCTATATCCAAGGCGTTAGCGAAGGGTGGTGCGTTTAATGTACCGCTGGAGAGTATTGATTTTGTGTTAGAAGGTGGGGCCATCGAAACCGATGGCGAAGGCACCTTAATGACCACTCGCTCGTGTTTGCTGAACGCCAACCGCAATGGAGGTATTAGTCAGCACGAGGTCGAGACAGTACTGCAGCGCTATTTTGGTGTGAGCAAAATCAATTGGCTCGACCACGGGTTTTTAGAAGGCGATGATACCGACAGCCACATAGATACGTTAGCGCGTTTGTGTCCGGGGCAACGCATTCTGTACGTCGGCTGTCCGGACGAGCGAGATGTGCACTATGACGCTTTGGCAAAAATGAAGCAGCAGCTGCACGAGTTTCGTGATGCTAACGATCGGCCGTACGAGTTAATCGAGCTACCTTGGCCGCAGGCGGTCTATTCGGCTAATGGCGAACGCTTGCCGGCAACCTATGCGAACTTTTTGATTTTAAATGGCGCGGTTCTGGCGCCCATTTACCAAGATCCGGCCGATGCGCTAGCGCTGCGTAAAATTGGCGAAGCATTTCCGGGCTACGAGGTTATTGGTATTGATTGCCGAGTTTTAATTGAGCAACACGGCAGCTTACATTGCATTACCATGCAGCTGGCGAATCTCGAACCATCCACTAAACCACAAACTGAAGGGGCTTTTTAGCGTGAGTGTATTAACGGTCGGTGTGGCGCAACACACCTGTAGTAATGATCTTGCGGCTAACCTGGCAACCAGCATGGCGGCGATTCGCGACGCGGCCGCACAAGGCGCCAAGTTGGTGGTACTGCAGGAACTGCACCGTGGTTTGTATTTTTGTCAGCGCGAAGATGTTGATGAGTTTGACTTGGCTGAAACTATCCCCGGTCCAAGCACTGATGCTTTAGGTGCGTTAGCGCGTGAGCTGGGTGTGGTAATTGTCGCTTCTTTATTTGAAAAACGCGCTACAGGTTTGTATCACAACACAGCGGTGGTGCTGGAAACCGACGGCAGCATCGCCGGTGTCTATCGCAAAATGCATATTCCGGATGACCCGGGGTTTTACGAAAAGTTTTACTTCACGCCGGGGGACTTGGGGTTTACGCCTATTGATACCTCAGTAGGGCGCCTAGGCGTGCTGGTATGTTGGGATCAATGGTTTCCCGAGGCGGCACGCTTAATGGCAATGGCTGGCGCCGAGCTGCTAATTTACCCCACAGCGATCGGTTGGGATCCGACGGACGATAAGCCTGAGCAAATGCGGCAACGCGATGCTTGGGTAACTGTGCAGCGGGCGCATGCGGTGGCAAATGGTGTTCCGGTTGTTAGTGTCAATCGGGTAGGTCACGAAGCCGACCCAGAAGGCGGAGCCGGCGTCCAATTTTGGGGTAATAGTTTTGTTGCTGGGCCGCAAGGCGAGTTTTTATTAGAGTTGGGTGTCGAACCCACCACTGCGGTGGCCAGTATTGATATGCAGCGCTCAGAAAACGTGCGTCGTATCTGGCCATTTTTACGCGATCGTCGCATCGATTTTTATGGCGACCTCACCAAACTCTACCGCGATTAGCCTTAGGCAGGAGTTATTTTGGCCGATACTGACCAGTCTGTTCCTCTCTGCCCGGTTAATGAGCCACGCTGCGAGCATCTTGATGAACTAATGCAGTTGCGCCAACAAGTGGGCAACTTAAAACGCGAAGCGCGTACCGATGCACTGACAGGCTTGTTTAATTATCGTCACTTTGACTTAGTACTAAACCAAGAAATGGAGCGAGTGCGACGCAGTGGCTTGCCGATGGTGCTGGTGTTGTGTGATGTGGATCATTTCAAATCGTTTAATGATACCCATGGCCATGAAGCCGGTAATGCTATGTTGCAACAGGTGGCTCGCATTATTGATCAGCAATTGCGCCAATTAGATACCGCCTGTCGCTATGGCGGAGAGGAGTTTGCACTAATTTTACCCGGCACCTCAATGGCTCAGGCCGCTGGCGTGGCGGAGCGTATCCGCACGACGGTCGAGCAGGCAACACTTGAGCTGGCCTCGGGGGAAAAAGTAACTGTCACCCTGAGTATGGGGCTCGCAAGTTTTACCAGTGCGCGTACCATACCGTCATCAGAGCTGGTAGCGCACGCTGACCGGCAGCTCTATGTTGCAAAAAGTGCTGGCCGCAACCGAGTCGCGACGCCAGAGTACCGAGAGGCGGCAGCAAAAACTGCACCCTTGGTTACGGCGGCCGAAAAAGCCGCGCTGTTTTCGTCCGGTACGAGCGATCAACAAGGCGAGTAGCTATCGTCGTTGGCTGCTGGCATAACCTAACCGCACACGTAAAAATGCTTAAATGAAATTATCAGGAGTCTTCAATGAGTTTCCCTAAACTGGGTAATTTAGCCCCAGCGCTTACCTTGCAAGATCAAAATGGCGATAAAGTTAGCTTAAAAGACTTTCGCGGCAAGAAAAACGTGGTTTTGTATTTTTACCCCAAGGCGATGACGCCGGGTTGCACGGTTCAGGCTTGTGGTTTGCGGGACACACAAACCGAGCTCGATGAGTTGGATGCGGTGGTGCTGGCGGTGAGCCCAGATCCGGTGGCAAAACTGGCAAAATTTGTCGATAAGCATCAACTTAATTTTACGCTGCTGTCCGATGAAGACCATGCCATTGCCGATAAGTACGGTGCCTGGGGGTTGAAAAAGTTTATGGGGCGCGAGTTTATGGGCATATTGCGCACCACGTTTTTTATCAATAAAGAGGGCCGGTTAACGCATATTTTTGATAAGGTCAAAACCAAAACACACGACCAGGACGTGCTGGCTTATCTAAGCGGGCAATAATGGGGCAATCGGGAGGCTAATCTCTGGCAATATGTGACTCGGTGCAAAAAATCATCTGATAGTCGCGAAGAGATTAATAATAATACGCCAGATAGCCTATAATCTCGGTTCGTAGGCAGGCGCGAGCGCCTGAGCGTGTAGCCCCTTATAGCAGATCCATCTATTGGCGCCTGTTTCGGCACTATAGAAATCTTAAAGTATCGGGGAAACACATTGCCAGCAGTGCTGGCACCCTTTATATTAATGTCTGCCAATTAACAAGCGTCGCCAAAGGTAGGCACTAACCAAGGCCCGGCACAAGGAGAGCCTAATGATTCAACTACAGCGACTTAATCCCCAAGTGACAGATGAGGATGGATTTGCCCGATCCGGAATCCGCTCGTACCATGAATATGTCGTGTTGGCGAAGTTGCCAGAGGTTGAAGGGGTTTCCGATCGAGTGCTGGAAGCCCTGCAAAAACGAGTGGGTCATGCACCGATGGCAATTGAGCATATCGCCGATGACCTAAACCTGTCCAAGCGTACATTACAACGTCGCTTACAGCAGCAGGGCGCGAGTTTTGCTCAGCTGCGTGATAGTTTGCGCTTTCACTATGCTATTAAATACCTTATTGACGATCATATGAGCGTTGATTCGGTGTCGTCGTCCCTCGATTTCTCGGATCGAACCAGTTTTACCAATGCTTTTAAGCGCTGGACGAATCTGTCCCCCAGTGTATTCCGCAAGTTGTTTCGCGATTACGCTTAATCCCGCTCTGCCAAGGCTGCCCAAGGGCAGCCTAGCCCTGTATTTATCCTCTCTCGACGTTGGCAAAATCTGCCAAACACGGTAGAGTTACGCCTCTTTTAAGCTAATGAGGTTTTCCCTATGGGATTTTTTGTACAGTCCGCTTGGGCACAAGGTCAGGCAGCTCCGCAAGGCGCACCTATGTACGTTAACTTGCTGATGTTTGGCGGCCTGTTTCTGTTTATGTATCTGCTGATTATCCGTCCGCAGCGCAAGCGTCAAAAAGAGCACAAAGACCTGGTTTCGAGCTTAAAGAAAGGCGATGAAGTCCTGTTAACCAGCGGTATGCTGGGTAAAGTGCTTAAAGTCGACGAGAACTATATTGTGCTGGAAACCGGCGCGAATATTGAACTGAAGTTTCAAAAATCAGCGGTTCACGCGGTGCTGCCTAAAGGTACCATTAAGTCTATCTAAAGGAGCCTGCGCCTTTGCTGCAGCTCTGATAGTGTAGGGCCAGTTGTATCGTTAAAGAACGGAGAACACCATGCCAGATGGCTTAGCGTACCCCGATCGGATTTCACTGGCCCAACTTCCTACCCCGTTGCAATGTCTCTCTTATCCCGCTGTTAGCGAGCGCCGTTTATGGTGCAAACGCGATGATCTTACCGGCTGCTTGTTAAGTGGTAATAAGGTTCGCAAACTCGAGTTTGTACTTGCCGATGCGCTGGCGCAAGGCGCGGATACGCTTATTACTTGTGGTGGCTTACAGTCTAACCACTGCCGGGCGACAGCGTTGCTCGCCGCGCAGCTTGGGCTTGGTTGCCAATTGGTGTTGCGCGGCGAGCAGCCGCCCATTGCCGATGGTAATTTGCTTTTGAGCCAGTTAGCGGGCGCCGATGTTAGCTGTTACCCCGTGCGTCGCTACCATCACCACTTACCTGAATTATTACATGAGCACGCCGAGCGTTTGCGCAACGCCGGCCGCAAGCCCTATATTATTCCTACAGGCGCCAGCGATGGTGTTGGCGTGTGGGGTTATATCGCTTGCGCACAGGAGCTTGCGGTCCAGTTTAACGCTGAGGCTATTCGCGCACCGCTTGTGGTGTGCGCGGCAGGCTCTGGCGGAACCCTAGCCGGTTTGGCGGCGGGCTTATCGCTTTATTGCCCCGAGGCGCAAGTGCTCGGAGTAGCCGTGTGTGATGATGCTGACTACTTTTACCGCCGGGTGCACGAGGACCTGAGCGCGTGTCGCGATCGCTACCCAAGTTTTGGTTTAATTGAGCCGAAAAACTTTACGGTGGTCGATGATTATATTGGCCCCGGCTACGCCCAAGGTTACCCCGAAGTGTTCGACACTATTGCCACCTTAGCCCGTCATACGGGGGTGGTGTTGGACCCGGTCTATACCGCCAAGGCATTTTATGGAATGCTGGAGCAGCTGCGCCTAGACAAATTTAGCGCTCGCGATGTTGTGTTTGTGCATACGGGCGGTATTTTTGGCATCTACCCCGAGCGCACGTCATTGTCGCGCTGAACCAGCGCCGTGAATAGCCGTTTGCTCGGCCGGCCTGTAGGCAGAAGTCATTAATCGCTCAACCTTCGATATAGGTAATAACCATGGATGAAATACTCGGCATCTTAAACAGCGTCAGCAGCGTGGTCTGGGGGCCCTTGATGTTGCTTTTGTTGGTGGGCACGGGCGTGTTTTTGATGCTGCGCCTTAAGGGGTTTCCGTTGCGCCGCTTGGGCACCGGGTTTGCCTTGTTGTGGCAGGGGCGAAAACCTCAAGGGAAGGGTGATGTCAGCCCCTTTAACGCACTTATGACGGCGCTGGCAGCCACGATAGGCACCGGCAACATCGTTGGCGTTGCTACGGCCATTGGACTCGGTGGCCCCGGCGCTTTATTTTGGATGTGGTGCAGTGCGTTGGTGGGCATGGCAACCAAGTACGCCGAGGCTGTGTGTGCGGTTCACTACCGCGAGCAAGACAGCGCCGGGCTGAGTGTGGGCGGCCCGATGTATTATATTAAAAACGGCTTGGGCGCGCGCTGGGCCTGGCTGGGCACGGCATTTGCCATATTTGGCTGTGCGGCGGGATTTGGCATTGGCAATACCGTGCAGGCGCACTCTGTGGCAGATGCGCTACACGGTGATTTAGCCATTCCTAAGCTGCTAACGGGCGTGTTGCTTATGGTTTTGGTGGGTGCCGTATTGCTCGGCGGCGTAAAGCGTATCGCGCAAGTGGCGGGGCGCTTGGTCCCCTTTATGGGCGTCGCTTATATTGTCTGTGGTTTGTTGGTGATTGCGGTGCACGCCGATGCGGTGCCGGCAGCGTTAGTGCTGATAGTTGAGAGTGCGTTTAATGGACAGGCCGCGGCCGGCGGCTTTGCCGGTGCCGGCGTGGCTATGGCGATTCAGTTTGGCGTTGCTCGCGGGGTATTCTCCAACGAGGCGGGCCTTGGTAGCGCCCCAATTGCCCATGCCGCGGCGGCAACGGGTAACCCTGTGCGTCAAGGTATGATTGCGATGCTAGGCACATTTATCGATACTTTGGTAGTTTGCTCTATTACCGGGATTGCGATTGTGGCCAGCGGTGCCTGGCAAGGGGGGGCGAAAGGCGCTTTGATGTCGCAGTCTGCGTTTGCCAGCGCTCTACCGTTTGGCGAGCTGTTTATTACGTTGGCGATTGCCTTGTTTGCGTTTACCACTATGCTGGGCTGGAGCTACTATGGCGAACGCTGCGCCCAATATTTGTGGGGCACAAAAGCTATTACCCCGTTTCGTGTGTTGTGGGTATTGGCGATCGGGGTTGGCGCAATGGCTAACTTATCGTTGGTGTGGATTGTTGCCGATATCTTAAATGCGTTAATGGCAATACCAAATTTGATCGCGCTGTTTTTATTATCTGGCGTGGTGGTAACTCTTACTCGCAAATACGCCAAGTCCGGTCACGCGGCGACGGATGATCAATAAATTTTTAAAGGCTTGTGCGTTTAGTCTTGAGCGGCTTGGATTGTGTTGTGCCGTGTTGTGCTAAATATGCATTACTTAAAAGCAGTTGGCCGGGCGCGGTAGCCCGGCTATTTTGCTAACCAGCAGTGCCGGGTGGGGGGCAAACAACCCCATTAAATAGATACTGCGACCTTTCTCTTTTCCGAGTTCTTGTTGCGTGTAACGCACCAGTGCACGACTCGCAGGCGATAGCTCGAACTCACGATAAAACGCTTGCGCTAACGCTATAATCTCCCAGTGATTATCGGTTAAAGTGATTTGTTCGGCTGCCGCTAGTTGCTGTGCAACGCTCGGGCTCCAGTCGCTACGATTGCGTAAGTATCCGTCTTGGTCAAGTGCCGGTAGTGAGTTTTGGTTGCCTGAAGTTGTCATGTTTAGTACCAGCTTTGAATCGTTTCGTGCTCGCAGCTTAACCGAACAAACCCCTGATAATCTGTTAAGACAATACCGGCTGCCAGTTGCGAGTCTAACCCTCGCGCCGCTAAATCGCTTGCAAGCGCGTATAGCTTTATACCGCGCTTAGTGGCATCGTCTAGCAGTTTGGCGGTAGGGGCCGCTGTTAGGGCGCCGTAGGTGCCATCTTCAATCAGCAGCAGGCTGTCTCCAGGCGCACAAAGGCTAAGACACGATTTAAGTGCCTGGTCAGTAAAAGGTGATTTATTAACCGTGTGTAAAGTGCCCATCAGAAACTTAGTAGGTGGTCGTGTTGTGATATTAGCTGGCGGACTTGGTCGTCAGTCAACCACTGCACGGTATCAATGCAAATAGCCTGCGCACTAAGGCCGCGCTGGTGCGCGGATGGCTGATGCGCATAAACAGTCTCGACGCCAAACATTTCTAGTGCGCTTAAGTTTCGCGCCACACTTTTTTGAATGCCGGCCAGCGGTTGCTGCTGGTCTTTTAATTGCCAGACGCCATCATCCATTAACAGCAGTGCAATATTTTGCTCAAAGGCTGCCGCCGCTAACACCGCTTCTAAAGCTTCGCGGGCGAGCGCATTGCCGTAGGGGGAGTGGCGGCTGATACACAATATAGATTTCATACGCTGCTCTAGGGGCCGAAGGTCAAAACGCGATCCGACACCGCGCTGGCCTCGATAAGCTGGCCCAAACCGCTTAGCTCAAATTCGGGGGCGAGGTTGTCGTTACTTTTTTGATAGCGTTTTGCCTCTGTTGGGTCTAGCACTCCGCGCCTTAACGCCGCCGCAATGCACACCACGGCATCCAATTGGTGTTGCTTAATAAGCTGAGTCCAGCAGGCGGGTAAGTCGTGTTCATCTTGTGGCGGGGCGGCCAACCGTGTGGCGTTATAAACACCATCGGCGTAAAAAAAAAGTCGATAAATGCTGTGGCCGTCGGCAAGGGCTGCTTGGGCAAAGGCTAGTGCGCTTTGGCTCGCACTGTCACCGTAAGGTGCACCTAAAATAACAAGGGTAAATTTCATCGTAGAAAAGCAAAGTCCCTTGCGGGACTTTGCTTTGGTTTAAGTCTTAATCGTCGGCGGCGCCCAGCAGGTGAAGTAGGCTGGTAAAGATATTAATAATGGCTAGGTACAGAGACGTTGTCGCCATTAAGTAGTTGCGCTCGCCACCGTGAATAATGGCACTGGTTTGAAACAAAATAACCGCTGACATCAGCAGCACAATACCGGCAGAGAAAGCCAGGCTAAGTACCGGCATTGGGTAGCCAAACATGGAAGCGCCAACCAGCAGTAGCATACAACCGATCATCACCATCATGCCCATGGCAATAAAGCCATGCATAAAGCTAAAGTCTTTGCGGGTTACCAAGGCGTAAGCCGACAAACCTAAAAAGGTAAAAGCTGTGCCGCCAAGCGCTTGAAGCACAATGCTGGCGCCGTTGGCCGAAGCCAGATAGTGATTGATGATGGGGCCGAGGCCAGCACCGATCAAACCGGTAAAAGCGAAGACAACGCCAATGCCTGCCGAAGAGTTGGCGGTGCGGGGCAACACAAACCAAATAAGCCCCATGGCGACGAGAGTCATGATCAAGCCAGCGCCGTAGCTTAAATTAACAGCCATGGCAGCGCCCGCGGTAATCGCCGAGAAAATCAAGGTAATGCTCAGCAGCAAATAAGTATTGCGCAGAACACGGCTTACGTCTGTGGCATCTACCTGTGCGGTTGAGCCCATTCGCGTATTGGCTGCAGTGCGTACATGTTGCATTTAATCTCTCCAAGCAAAAATGATGATACTTAATGATACAAGCTTAGTTGCCCAATGCAAGCTTAATAGGGCGCTGCGCGGGTAATAACTGGGCACCCAGATAAACGCCCTGATCCTCATCGTATTATGGGGGCTGTATCGATTTTTTAAAGAGAAGCTTTGATGTTTTGTAGGTAAACTTTAGACATAAAAAAAGCGCCGGGTTAAGGCGCTTTTTTTACAGCTGCATGCAGCTCGATATGGCGGAAGGGCAGGGATTTGAACCCTGGGTAGGCTATTAACCTACGCCGGTTTTCAAGACCGGTGCATTCAACCACTCTGCCACCCTTCCGAAGTGGGGCGAATTATACATGGGTTTTTATTGAGGGCAAGTGCTTGAGGGGAAAAAGTTTAGGTTTTTCGGTCACTTGGCTGATTGCTGGACAAACTGGGGAAAATTTATCCGAACCGGCGAGCAGCCGGTTCGGATAATGCGGGCTTAGGACTCGCTTGTGGCGCTTTTCGCGACGCGCGGGTCGTTGCTCGGACGTTCAAGTTTGCGCGGATTGTGGCCGACCCGAGAGGGTTGGCTGGTGTCCAGCGCGCGCGGCAGTGGTCGGGTGCGTGTCTCGGTCAAAATACGCACCGCCGAAACCGGCTTGGGCGACAACCGTGGGTCATTGCCTGCCCGGCTAAACTCACGTGCCGTCGGGCGTTCACCGTTTTTGCGGCTAATAGCTACGTTTGACGGCGCGGCCGACCTTTCTACCGGAACCTTCACCTCGGTTTGGGTGGTAGGCGCCTGCGCGATGGCGGGTTCTTTAGTGTCCGTTTCGGCTTGAGGCTCGTCCGCTTTGGTCTGATTAGCCGACTGCTCCGCGACTGTCTCGGTGACTGCCGGTTCAGCCTTGGGTTCATCCGTGCTGTTAGTAGCTTTGGCGCCCGCTTCTGGACTTTCGGCTTTTGCGGTAGCTTGAGCCGTCGGGGCCGCTTTTGGTTCGGCGACCGCCTCTGGCTCCGCCTTGGCTTCGGCCGTTGTCCGCTGAGTCACGGCATCCTGAGCGGTCGGGGTAGCAGCTTCTTCCGTCGGGGAGGAGGCCGGTTTGTCCTCACGCTTATTTGCCATCTCTGCATTGGCTTGAGTCTGCTTAGGCTCCGTCGCTGCTTTGTCAGATGGCGCGGCCGGCGTTGTAGGCTCGGTTTGAGCGGTGACTTGGCTAGGCGCCCGCTTGGGCTCCTGATTGCGCGGCTCTTGAGCGTCAGGCTCTGGCTGAGGCTTTGTTTGGCGAGCGGGACGCTGCTCCGCCGTTTGCGGTTTGTCGCTATTTTCACGGCTCTCGGCGCGCTTTTCGGCGGCGGCTTGAGGTTTTTCGGCCGGCTCGCGGGTAACACTAGCCTCGGCGCCGTTTTTGGCACTTGCTTGGTTGCCGTTGCTTGCCTGCGACTCGTCGCTCTGCTCGCTGGTTTGCGTGTTCTGCTCACCGTCAGTATCGCGGCGACGGCGACGTTGGTTGCCACGGCGACGGCCTGCAGGGCGCTTGGGCGGACGTTGCTCGTCGGAATTTCCGTCTTTTGCGGGCGTGTTTTCAGTGTTGCTTTTAACGCTTTGCTCAGACGTCGATTCTTCTTGCTGCTGTGCGCGAGGGCTGTCGTCGTTACTGCGGTTGCGGTTGCGATTTCTGTTGCGTCCGCGTCGGCCGCGACCGTTGCGAGACTCGCCGCGCTCATTGCTGTTGTTGCTGTCGTTTGCGTTGTTGCTATCTTTGTTGCCGCGCGGCTCGGAGCTGTCGTCTTTCGGCTCGTTGTTTTTGCGCTTATTGCCGGTATCTTTTTGCGACTTCTTGCCTTGGTTGTCGCGCTCGTCGTCGCGTGTGCCGTTGCGACGTTTGCCGCCACGACGGTTGCGGTTTTGCGATGAGCGGTTGCGGTCGTTGCGCTGATCGCCGCCTTTGCGTTGCTGGCCCTTGCCTTTGGTGTTGCTCTTATCGTTTTCGTCTTCCGAGTCAAACACCTCTTGTAGCCAGCTGATCAAACGCTTGATGAGGCCTGGCTCGGGTTTTACTTCGGGCGTTGGCGCTTGCTGCAGCGGAGCCGTAGGCTTAACCAGTGGTTGTGGCAATTTAACCGGCGCTTCATCGGTGATGGTTTCGGGCTCGACGTGCTCTTCGGTGGCAACAATTTTGTAGCTGGTTTCCAGTGTGCCTTCGTCGTCATCGCGCAAGCGTTGAACTTCAAAGTGCGGCGTCGTCATCTCAGCGTTGGGTACCACAACCACGCGAGTGCTGTTGCGCTGCTCAATGTTGAAAATCGTTTTACGTTTTTCGTTGAGCAGGTAAGTCGCGACCGAGGTGGGGGCAATAGCGCGAATCTCGGCGCTGCGCTCTTTTTGTGCTTCGTCTTCCACCAAGCGCAAAATAGACAGTGCCAAAGAGCGAGTACCGCGAATGGTGCCTTGGCCGTTACAGCGTGGACACACTTTTGAGTGCACTTCGCCAAGGGATGGGCGCAAACGCTGGCGCGACATTTCTAGCAAGCCAAAACGTGAGATGCGGCCAATTTGTACTCGAGCGCGATCCATTGCCAGTGCATCGCGAATGCGGTTTTCGACTTCGCGTTGGTTGCGGCTCGATTGCATATCGATAAAGTCAATCACCACCAGACCGCCCATGTCGCGCAAGCGCAGCTGGCGGGCGATTTCATCGGCCGCTTCAAGGTTGGTTTGGGTGGCGGTTTCTTCGATGTCACCGCCTTTGGTGGCACGCGAAGAGTTGATGTCGATGGAGACCAAGGCCTCGGTCACATCAATGACGATTGAGCCGCCCGACGGCAACTTCACTTCGCGTTGGAATGCGGTTTCGATTTGGCTTTCGATTTGGTAGCGATTAAACAGAGGAATATCGTCTTCGTACAGTTTTACGCGACTGCCAAAGTTGGGCATCACCTGGCCGATAAAGCCTGAGGCAAGCTCAAAAGATTCTTTGTTGTCGACAATGACTTCGCCGACATCTTGACGCAGGTAATCGCGAATCGCGCGAATAATAACGTTGCTTTCTTGAAACAAAAACGCCGGAGCTTTGGCATCTTGGGCGCCTTTATCGATCGACTCCCACAATTGCAATAGGTAGTTTAAATCCCATTGCAGTTCTTCGGCGCTGCGGCCAACACCGGCGGTGCGAATAATGATGCCCATGCCGTTGGGGATGGTAACTTGGCTGAGTGCGTCGCGCAGCTCGGCGCGATCTTCACCTTCGATGCGACGGGAAATACCGCCGGCGCGAGGATTGTTTGGCATCAGTACCAAGTAACGGCCGGCCAGGCTAATAAAGGTCGTTAAAGCCGCGCCTTTGTTGCCGCGCTCTTCTTTATCGACTTGAACAATAACTTCAGTGCCTTCTTTAACCACGTCTTTAATTTTGACGCGGCCTTCACTGTCGTTGGGGGATTTGCTGAAATATTCGCGGGATATTTCTTTGAGGGGCAAAAAGCCGTGGCGCTCGGCGCCGTAGTCGACAAACGCAGCCTCAAGGCTGGGTTCCACTCGGGTGATGCGGCCTTTGTAGATGTTGGCCTTTTTTTGCTCGCGATTACGGTTTTCGATGTCAAGGTCGTACAGCCATTGGCCATCAACCAGCGCAACACGCAACTCTTCAGGTTGGGTTGCATTAATAAGCATTCTTTTCATGCGTTTCCTAGTCTTTTCGTTGGGCGCAGCGTGCCCACGCGACTGTCAACGCTCCTGTGTCTTGCACAACCCTATAGACTGCGCGCTACATTCTGCTCGCGTCAGCGGTTGTCTGATGCTTATTGAACTTCGTCGTCGCCCCGAGCCTGGTGGCTGTCGTGGGGTCGAAATGTCAATATTAATCGTTAACCCGTATTTACCAGTTTTTGCCCGGGTTTACCCGGTAACGCCTAATTTAGGCTGTTTAGCGCAGTCTGCGTATCGCAGCTAGTTGTCGCAGTTAGGGCAGATATTGCCGTTTTTACCATCAACACTAAGAGTCGCTCTATGAGTCTATCTTTTGGGCCGCGAGCAGTTGCTCGTTAGGGCCGGTCTCATGGTTTAACTTCTGCCAGCAAGAGCTTGGTATTCAAGTTACAAAACACATTCAGCGGATCAGTCGCATTGCGCTTGCTGCGCAATGGTTCCGGTGCTCGCGCGGGATCGGGGTCTTATGTTCCCGATCAGGGCGCGCGTCACACCCTTCATCATTTTGCCGGTTCTGTACACATTTTGTGTTTTAAAACAGAGCCTTAGCTGGCAGCGGTATTCCCTCGCGACACGCCTAAAACGCTATGTCCGGAAACCTGCCTGTCCCAGCAGGCTCGAATATAACAGCTAAAGCAATACCCGGCAAATCAAATTGCGGGCCACAGTACCGGTGGCCCGCGGTTTGCTGTTATTATGCCGCCCATGAATAACCAGTCTACAATAGCGTTCGATCTCGACGAGCGTTTTTCTCAAGTCCAGTATTTGGAGGTCGACGCTGACCAGTCGGGTCAGCGCATCGATAACTATCTGGTCGCGCGCCTTAAAGGGGTGCCGCGCACTCACGTGTATAAGTTGTTGCGCAAGGGCGAGGTGCGTGTCAATAAAGGCCGTGTAAAGGCCGATTACCGTTTGCACGCGGGGGATGTGGTGCGTTTGCCGCCGCTTAAAGTGGCCAAAAAGGCGCCCCCAAAGCAGCTCAGTCAAGGGTTGGGGCGAGCCCTGGAGGCGGCGATAATTTATGAGGACGACGGCTTGTTGGTGGTTAATAAGCCGCCGGGCCTAGCAGTACATGGCGGCAGTGGGGTCGACCTGGGGTTGATTGAGGCGTTGCGCCAAATGCGGCCAGATGCGCGCTACCTTGAGTTGGTTCACCGGCTCGACCGAGACACCTCTGGCTGCATCATGATCGCCAAAAAACGCAGCTACCTGCGGCATTTACAGCAAGCGCTACGCGATAAAACAGCCGGTCGTGGCGGCATTACTAAAATTTATCAGGCTTTGGCTTTGGGGGGCTGGCCCAAGCGGGTGTCCCGCGTTAGTGCTCCTTTATTAAAGCTAGAGCAAAGCAGCGGTCTGGAGCGTATCGTCAAGATTCACCCCGAGGGCAAGCCCAGTATTACCGAGTTTTCGGTGGTACAGCGCTACCGCGATTACACGCTACTTGAGGCGCGCCCGGTAACCGGTCGCACTCACCAGATTCGGGTGCACGCTCAGTTTAAGCAGTGCCCGTTGCTGGGGGATGAAAAGTACGGCGATGATGGTGCTAACCGTGAGGCGCAAAAGCTCGGGCTTAAGCGGCATTTTTTGCACGCCAGCGCCCTGATGTTTGTGCTGCCGGGCGCCTCGGATGTTACTCGCGTGGAGGCGCCTTTGTCGGCTGACCTTGCCGGCGTATTGCAATTGCTTGAGTCGCAAAAGCTCGAAGGTTAAAACGTAATGTTTAACGTGTTGTAAGAGTGTGTTGGGTAAAAGTGGGGAGTAATAAAGGTTGCTGTATATATTTGATTGGGACGGCACGTTAAGTGACTCGACCGGCACTATCGTTACGGCGATGCAGCGTGCCGCAGAGGATTTGGGTTGGCAGCGCCCCGAGCGCGACGATGTGCGTAATATTATCGGCTTGGGGTTGCCCGAAGCGTTGCGGGTGCTGTACCCCGAGATTGATGCGGCAACTGCCGAGCGCTTGCGAGCGCTTTATAGTGAACATTTTTTGGCGATTGATCAGGCGGAGCCTGCGCAGTTTTATCCGCGCGTGATGGACTCCTTAGAGGCATTGCGACAAGAGGGGCATCAGTTGGCGGTGGCTACCGGTAAAAGTCGGCGAGGCTTGGATCGGGTGCTCACCCGGTTAAAGCTTGATGGGTATTTTCATGCCAGCCGCTGCGCCGATGAAACGGCATCTAAGCCCGATCCGCAGATGCTGCACGAGCTGTTACTGCAATTTGGCACGCAGGCGAGTCAGGCTGTTATGGTGGGTGACACTGAGTACGACATGGAGATGGCGCGTCGCGCCGAGATGCCGCGTATAGCCGTGAGTTATGGGGCCCACGCCGCCGAGCGTTTGCACCCCTATGAGCCGGCGCTTTGTATGGATTGCTTTTCTGAGATTTTAGCGTGGCAGCGCTAGGTGCCGGCAGTTTGTAATAGGGTGGCGTTCAGGTCGCGTTTGCCAGTGGGTCGATGCCCGCTTTGCGGAGCATGCTGGTGAGGCGAATCAGCGGCAGCCCGATAAGCGTGTTGGGGTCGTCTCCTGCCAGTGATTCAAATAAGGTAATTCCCAGTCCTTCACACTTAAAGCTGCCTGCGCAGTCGTAGGGCTGCTCGCGGATTAGGTAGTTGCGAAGCTGGGTGTCTGTCAGGTCGCGGAAGCTGGCCTGGTAAAGTTCGACCGCCAGTTGCTCATTACCAGTGGCGCTGTCGTAAAGGCAAAGCCCGGTATAAAAGGTGACGGTTTTGCCGCGTGAGCGCTGTAGCTGCGCTAATGCGTTGGCAAAGGTGCCGGGTTTGCCGAGCCGCTCTCCGTCGGCCCAGGCGACTTGATCTGAGCCAATAATAAGCGCGTTGCTGTGTCTGTCTTTAAGGGCGCGAGCTTTGCCGCTGGCCAGTCGCCTGGCTAGTGCCTCAGGCGCCTCATTGGCGAGTGGTGTTTCATCGATGTTGGGCGCGGCGGCGACAAAATCGAGACCTAGCCGGCGGAGCAGTGCCTGCCGGTATGGAGAGCTGGAGGCAAGGACGATTGGCTGCATTTGTCTGTAATCCTATATTGCCTGTCTATAAAGAGTAGAGCGTCGCCGTTTTGTTTTGTTGGGCGCCTGCACGCCTACGCATTTATACAAAGGAAGGCGGCAAGTCTTGTGGTTACGGTTGCGCATGGTACCGCAAATTGAGCGCTACTCGTAAAATGTCAGCCGGTTTTGCCCGCAAGCCTGAAAATAGTGGGGTTGGAGGGTTATTTTTCTTTGACAGATGCGGTTTCGATCCCTATCATTGCGCGCTTATGTCTCAGCCACCCTTTAGTCAGCCGCTGCCACGTCAGGGCGATCCGCGAAAATATGCTCAGCAGGGCATTGAGATCTCGGGTTTTGTTGATTTAAAACAGCTGCCTAGATTGACCTCAGCGGTGGCAGATGAGAATGCAAGGTTTGCGGTTGTTCTGTCGTTTAAGATAGATGAAGAGCGCAAGCGAGTGGTGCAGGGCAGTATCGAGGGCGAGGTGGGGTTAACCTGTCAGCGCTGCTTGGATACGGTTCGTGTGCCCTTGGTGTGTGCGGTTAATCTCGGCATTGTCTGGGATGAAGAGCAGGCAAAAACCTTACCGCGTGATCGCGATCCTTGGATCGCCGAGGAAGGCCCGGCAGAGTTCTACGATGTTGTCGAAGAAGAGCTGCTGTTAAGTCTACCTCCGGTCGCTTATCACGATCACGCATGTGTACCCTCCGAGCACTTTGTTAGCAAAGCGCCCGAGACAGGGGCTCAAGAGCAACCGAAACAAAACCCGTTTCAAGTTCTGGAGCAACTTAAAGGAACGCCGAAAAAATAGAAGGCTTGTTGTTTATAGTTTTCTTTGAGGCGCCCCAGCTTCAGTTTTTTGTTATATAGGAGTTATATCATGGCCGTACAGAAAAGTAAGAAGACTCGTTCCAAGCGCGGTATGCGTCGTTCACACGATGCGTTGACTGGGCCGACCTTGTCTGTTGATCCAACCAGTGGTGAAAAACACCTTCGTCATCACGTCAGCGCCGACGGTTTTTACCGTGGTCGCAAAGTGATCGACATCGCATCTGACGAGTAAGTATTAGCGACAAGACGATTCTCCATTGTCTGAGCCAATACGACTAGCTGTAGATGCTATGAGCGGGGACTTCGGTCCCCGCGTTGCTATCCCCGCGGCAATTGAGTTTGCTCGCACCTCTCCCGATGCTCATTTGTTATTGTTTGGTGAGCGCACTGCAATGGAGCGAGAGCTTCATACCTCTGTTCCCTCTAATATTGACTTTATCGATACATCAGCTGCGGTGGCGATGGATGCCGATCCGCGTCAGGCGTTGCGCCAGGGCAGTGACACATCTATGTGGCAAACCTTGTTGGCGGTGGCAGACAAACGCGCCGATGCCTGCGTTAGTGCGGGCAACACCGGCGCGTTAATGTTGATTAGTCGACGTTTGATTGGCATGTTGGCGGGGGTTGAGGTGCCGGCAATTTGCAAGGCGATGCCGGTGCGCTCAGGCGTTACTTTGATGTTGGATCTGGGCGCTAATGTCCACTGCAGCAGCGCTCAGTTATTGCAGTTTGCCAAAATGGGTGGTGTGTTGGCGCGCGCTAGCGGTGTCGTAGCCCCCAAAGCGGCGCTACTGAATATTGGCACCGAGGCCGGCAAGGGTACGGCGATTATCCGGGAGGCGGCCAAACTGCTGGCGCAAGCCGAAGATTTTGAGTACGCGGGTTTTGTTGAGGCCGATGCGATATACAGTGGTCACGTGCACGTGATTGTCTGCGACGGTTTTAGCGGCAATATTGCTCTTAAGGCCAGTGAGGGGGTCGCGCGCTTGATTGCCGGCCGTATCGAGGAGAGCTTTACAAGCGGTTTTGGTCGGCTGGCGGCGCCACTAATGTGGCCTCTGATTCGTCGCTGGCGAGCAGAGTTGAACCCGGATGCTTATAATGGCGCGATATTGGCGGGTCTTGCCGGAGCGGTTATTAAAAGCCATGGCGGAGCCTCGACGATGGCGACAGTCCACGCGCTGCATCTCGCCTACGAGCAAGCACGCTTTAAATCGACTGAAAAAATGGCACGCGCAATGAGTGCGGCCTAACGAATTTGTTTAATCAGATTGGAAGAGTTAACGATTATGGCCACAGATAACTTGGCGTTTGTATTTCCGGGGCAAGGTTCACAGCAAATTGGTATGTTGGAGCCGCTGGCGGCGGAGTATCCGATTGTGCAGCAGACCTTTGCCGAAGCATCCGACGTGCTTGGCTACGACCTTTGGGATCGCGTACAAAATGGCACGCAAGAAGAAATCAATTTGACTGAGTGCACTCAGCCGCTACTGTTAACAGCTAGCGTTGCGATTTGGCGAGTATGGGAGCAGTGCGGTGGTGCTAAGCCCGCACTTTTGGCAGGCCATAGCTTGGGTGAGTGGTCGGCATTAGTTTGTGCTGGTGTTGTTTCATTTGCCGATGCCGTTGCTTTAGTGCGTCAGCGGGGCAAGCTAATGCAAGAGGCCGTACCGGCGGGTCAGGGTGCTATGGCGGCAATTATCGGTCTTGCCGATGACGCAGTTTTGGCCGCCTGTGCATCGGCGGCCGATGGCGAGATTGTGGCGGCCGTTAACTTTAACTCTCCAGGGCAAGTGGTGATCGCCGGGCACAATGCAGCCGTCGAGCGCGCTATGGCGGCTTGTAAAGAGGCGGGCGCCAAGCGTGCGCTGGCCCTGCCGGTGAGTGCGCCGTTTCATACCGAATTAATGCGTCCGGCCGCCGACGGTCTAGCCACTTGGGTCGAAGAGGTGGAGTTTCATGCGCCTCAAATTGCGGTTGTGCACAATGTGCACGCGCGCACTGAAAGTGATCCGGCGAAAATCAAAGCGCTCATGATCGAGCAAATATACAGCCCGGTATTATGGGTTGATTGTGTTAATACGCTGGCGAACGCGGGAGTCGAAACCTTAATCGAGTGTGGCCCCGGCAAAGTGTTGGCTGGCCTGGCAAAGCGCATTAACAAATCATTAAGCGCCAGCTCTATTGAAAACCCTGCCGAGCTGGCGGCGGCAGTGGCGCAACATTAGTAAATCTCAAAAGGCGAGAAGGATATGACTACAGATAACAAGGTCGCATTGGTTACCGGTGCAAGTCGCGGAATCGGTGCGGCGATTGCCGAGCAGTTGGCCCGTGCCGGTGCTACCGTTGTTGGTACGGCTACTAGCGAAAAGGGCGCGGCGGCCATTACCGAGCGTTTTAACGAGCAAGGTCTGAATGGTGTTGGCAAAGTGTTAAACGTAACAGATGCCGATTCGGTTGCAGGGCTTTTGAAGGACGTCCAACAGGAGTATGGTGTACCCCTGATATTAGTGAATAACGCAGGCATTACTAAAGACAATCTGTTGATGCGGATGTCTGATGAAGAGTGGTTTGATGTTGTTAACACTAATCTCAGTGCTGTTTACCGGCTCAGTAAAGCGGTGCTTCGCGGCATGATGAAAAGTCGCTGGGGCCGGATTATTAATGTCGGCTCGGTAGTGGGGGCCATGGGCAATGCTGGCCAGTCTAACTACGCGGCAACCAAAGCGGGGGCGGCAGGTTTTGCTCGCTCATTGGCGGCTGAGGTTGGCTCGCGCGGTATTACAGTAAACACTGTCGCGCCTGGCTTTATTGATACTGATATGACGCGTATATTGCCCGACGAGCAAAAAGCTCAGCTGCTAAGTAAGATTCCGCTGGGGCGCTTAGGTAAGCCTGAGGAAATCGCCGCAGTTGTTGGATTTTTGGCCTCTGACGCTGGCGCTTACGTTTCGGGTGAGACAATACACGTCAATGGCGGCATGTATATGAATTAAAGCGGTCTGTAACTGACTGTTTTAAAAAGAAAAAGGGCAAAAAGATAAAGAAATTTTGTCTTATGCGTTACAACGCGGCAAAAATAGATGTAAAATGCGCATCGATTTCGCCGTAGAAAATCTGGAACCGTCAAATGGTTCTGAACATGACGGTTTCGTCGATACTACCTATTAGGAGTTGAATTAGATCATGAGCAGCATTGAAGAACGCGTAAAAAAAATCGTTGCTGAGCAACTGGGCGTTAAAGAAGACGAAGTGAAGAACGAAGCTTCTTTCGTTGAAGATTTAGGCGCGGATTCTCTGGACACCGTAGAGTTGGTGATGGCTCTGGAAGAAGAATTCGAGACCGAAATTCCAGATGAAGAAGCCGAAAAGATCACCACAGTTCAGTTGGCCATCGATTACATCAATGCCAATTTGGCCTAATCTGCAACACGTTTGGTAGCAGGTTTCGCGAAAGCCGTATTATTGAGAAATAGTACGGCTTTTTCTTTGGGGTTTTGGGTACGCTGGGGCCTAAGGTCGATGGCGTATAAGTCCGTTGTGGGGGAGAGAAAATCACGTGTCGCGTAAGAGAGTAGTAGTAACAGGCTTGGGTATGGTCAGTCCGCTGGGTAACACCGTGGCGGATACCTGGGATGGAATCCTTGCCGGGCGCAGTGGTGTTGCGCCTATCACCCAGTTTGACGCCTCTGCTTTCAGTGCGCGCTTTTCCGCCTCCGTCAAAGATTTTTCGGTTGAGGGCTACTTCTCGGCAAAAGATGCTCGCAAAATGGACCCGTTTATTCAGTTCGGAATGGTGGCGGGTATTCAGGCAATGCGCGACTCGGGTCTCGAAGTCACTGAGCAAAACGGCGCTCGCATGGGCGTGTCGATTGGCTCTGGCATTGGCGGCATTGGCACCATAGAAGATGGCGCGCTAATCGTTGAGCATAAAGGGCCGCGACGCATGTCGCCGTTTTTTGTTCCCGGCGCGATCATCAATATGATCGCCGGCAACCTCTCAATTCATTACGGTTTGCGCGGGCCAAACCTGGCGGTTACCACCGCTTGTACCACCGGTACTCACTGCATCGGTTTAGCGGCGCGCTCTATTATGTATGGCGACGCTGACGTCATGCTTGCCGGTGGCGCCGAGATGGCTACCACGCCGGTAGGGCTTGGCGGCTTTGCGGCGGCGCGCGCGCTGTCTACCCGCAACGATGACCCACAAGCGGCCAGTCGCCCTTGGGATAAAGACCGCGATGGTTTTGTTCTGGGGGATGGCGCCGGGGTTATGGTGCTCGAAGAGTACGAGCATGCGCGGGCGCGCGGCGCGAACATTTACGCCGAGCTGATTGGCTTTGGCATGAGTGGTGACGCTTATCATATGACCTCGCCACCTGAAGATGGCGCCGGGGCGGCACTGTCCATGCAGAATGCTATTGACGATGCCGGTATCGATCTGGCCTCGATCAACTACATTAACGCCCACGGCACCTCGACTCAGGCTGGTGATAAAGCCGAATGCCAGGCGGTAAAATCCGTCATGAAATCGGCCGTTGACCAAGTGGCGGTTAGCTCAACCAAATCTATGATTGGTCACTTGCTAGGGGCCGCTGGTGCGGTCGAGGCGATTTTTAGCACCCTGGCGATTCGCGATCAGGTGGCGCCGCCGACGATCAATCTCGACAACCCCGATGAGGGCTGCGACCTCAATCTTGTGCCGCACACCGCGCAAGAGCGGCCAATCCAGGCGGTTTTGAGCAACTCGTTTGGTTTTGGTGGCACCAATGGATCGCTGTTGTTCTCTAAGTTGCGCAACTAATTCGCCCTCGATGTATCTGCGGCGGGGCCTAGAGCCTCGATAGTCATGTCGACACCAACATCCCCTTTAATTTGGGTTAACGGAGAGCTGGATCATCAGCTCTCTGCGCTTGATCGTGGTTTAGCGTATGGCGACGGCCTGTTTGAAACGTGCCGGTTGCATAACGGGCGCATTCCACTGTGGTCGAGACACTTGCAGCGGTTGTTGGCGAGCAGTGCCGTTTTTGCCATTGAACTAAACACCAAGCAGCTGGAGTCTTGGGTTGATACGGCCTTGGCGCTATTGCGCGAGCAGAATATCCGTCAGGGGACGTTTAAGCTCATTCTAACTCGCGGCGTGGGCGGGCGCGGGTATCAGCAGCCGCACCGAGTCGCGCCGA
Organism: Gilvimarinus japonicus; assembly: GCF_042847215.1. GTDB lineage: Bacteria > Pseudomonadota > Gammaproteobacteria > Pseudomonadales > Cellvibrionaceae > Gilvimarinus > Gilvimarinus japonicus. The sequence continues at coordinate 2,171,989 of NZ_AP031500.1, read as the reverse complement.
CAATCGTGTTGATGGTGCAACCCGACAATCTCGAACTGTTAACGGCACGGCCGACGCCTGCTCGGCTTAAGGTTTGTCGTATGCGTCTGGGGCGCAATCGTGTGTTGGCCGGTCATAAACATCTCAACCGGTTAGAGAACGTGCTGGCCCGGGCTGAGTGGCAAGACAACACGTTTGATGAGGGCCTAATGTTGGACGACCGCGCCAATGTGATTGAGGCGACTTCGCACAATGTGTTTATTTATCGTAAAGGCTGTTGGCACACTCCGGTATTGGATGAGTCCGGCGTTGCCGGTGTCATGCGCCAGCTCGTGCTGGACGAGTTAGCCCCGCGCTGCGGTGTTCGTGTAAACGTGGCGCCATTGAGTTTGGATGCGGTCTATAGCGCAGAAGAAGTAATGCTGTGTAACAGTAATCGTGGGGTTCGACCGGTAGCGGCGATCGAGGATGACGCCGGGACTTTACATCAGTTTTCACATCACAATAATGTACTCCGACTGAGTGCGGCACTGAGTGACTTTTTGCAGGGCAAGGGTAGTGGTCAATGATTCATTTGGCGGTTGGTTTAATAAAACGGTTGATTTTGCTCGCGTTGCTAGCCTTGTTGGTGTCCGCTTTGGGGGCGCTGCAATATTTTAAACAGTGGTACGCCGAGCCCATGGCGCTGCCAGAAGATGGGCTGCACTATCAACTTAAATCGGGCGGGAGCCTGAGTGGCGCCGCATCGGATTTGGCCGGGCAGGGAATTCTTAAACACCCGCAAGTATTGACGTTTTACGCGCGCCTGAGTGGCCAAAGTGAAGTGCGCGCCGGTGACTATTTGTTAGAGCCGGGCATGACGCCGCGACAATTCATGAAGATGTTAAATACCGGCAACGTCGTCAGTTATACCGTGACCTTGATTGAGGGCTGGACCTTTGCCCAGGCGGTACAAGCGCTGGCTGAGTCGGAGCGAATCGACTCGCAGTTGGCCGGGCAGAGCCCAGAGGCACAGCTGGCGATGTTAGATTTGCCTATTGAGCACCCCGAGGGCTGGTTTTTCCCCGATACCTATCATTACAACGGTGGCACTACCGATGTCGCGATATTGCAGCGAGCCTACCGCAAAATGCGTCAAACTTTAGACGAACTTTGGCCGGGACGCGATGTTGGTCTGCCATATCAAACACCCTATGAGGCGTTGATTATGGCGTCGATTGTCGAGCGTGAGACGGGCGCATCGTGGGAGCGGCGCAAAATAGCCGGTGTGTTTGTCAGGCGGCTGGAAAACAATATGCGCCTGCAGACCGACCCTACGGTTATCTACGGTATGGGCGATGCCTATCAGGGCAAAATCGGTCGCGCCGACTTAACGCGCCCAACACCCTACAATACCTACGTCATTCGCGGTTTACCGCCAACGCCGATTGCGCTGCCTGGCGCTCAGGCGGTTTACGCCAGTATGCACCCAGACCCGGGTAGTGAGCTGTACTTTGTCGCCAAAGGCGACGGAACCCATGTGTTTTCTGACACGCTTGAGGCGCACAACGACGCAGTGCGCCACTATCAAATACAGCGCCGCGAGGGTTATCGCTCGACGGTCTCGCCCGGCGCGCTAGAGCAGTAGGCAATACCGCTGCCAAGCATTACAATAGTTATATCTTAATAGCCGGCTGTGCCGGCCCTCTCGCTTGCTAACTGGATTGTTAATCAGCATGACTGAAACCACCGAAAACGTCTCTGTAAAGGCCGAAAAGCCGTCACACTTTATTCAGAATATACTTCGCAAAGACCTCGATGAAGGCAATGTGCAAGGTGTTGTGACGCGTTTTCCGCCGGAGCCCAATGGCTATTTACACATCGGCCACGCCAAATCAATTTGTCTAAACTTTGGCGTTGCCAAACAGTTTGGCGGTGTGTGCAATTTGCGGTTTGACGATACCAACCCTGAAAAAGAGAGCGATGAATACGTCGAGTCTATTAAGCGCGACGTCTCTTGGCTGGGGTTTGAGTGGGATGGTGACATTCGCTTTACGTCAGATTATTTCGATCAGCTGCACGGCTGGGCGGTGGAGCTTATTAAAGCAGGTAAAGCCTACGTCTGTGATTTAAGCCCCGATCAAGCTCGCGAGCATCGCGGCACTTTAACCGAGCCCGGAAAAAATAGCCCTTATCGCGATCGCAGCGTGGAGGAGAACTTAGCCCTGTTTGAGCAAATGCGCGCAGGCGAGCTAGAGGAGGGCAGCTGCTCATTGCGGGCTAAAATTGATATGGCGGCGCCCAATATTAATTTGCGCGATCCGGTTATCTACCGCATTAAAAAAGTACGTCATCATCACACGGGCGATAAATGGTGTATTTACCCTTCTTACGACTTTGCTCACGGTCAAAGCGATGCAATCGAAGGCGTTACCCATTCGATTTGTACATTAGAGTTTGAAGATCATCGCCCCTTGTACGAATGGTTTATCGCGAACTTATCGGTGCCTGCTAAGCCCAAACAGTACGAGTTTGCGCGTCTGAATTTAAATTACACTGTTACCAGTAAACGTAAATTGCGTCAGTTGGTAGACGAACATCACGTTGATGGCTGGGATGATCCGCGCATGCCGACGATCTCTGGTATGCGCCGCCGCGGTTACACGGCACAATCGCTGCGCAACTTTTGTGAGCGCATTGGCGTGACTCGCTCCGACAGTGTGGTGGATGTTGGCATGTTGGAGTATTGCGTGCGCGATGATCTGGATAAACGTGCGCCGCGCGCAATGTGTGTGTTGCGCCCGTTAAAGGTTACCCTAACCAATTACCCCGACGACAAAGTCGAACGCTTGATTGCGCCAGGACACCCTAATCGTGACGACTTGGCAGAACGGGAGTTGCCGTTTGCTAAAACCGTGTTTATCGATGTTGAAGACTTTCGCGAAGAAGCGAACAAAAAATACAAGCGCTTGGTGATAGGTAAACGTGTCCGGTTGCGCAACGCTTACGTGATTGAAGCAGACGAAGCCGTTAAAAACGAAGCGGGCGAGATCGTAGAGGTTAAAGCTCGAGTTATTGCAAACACTATCGGTACCGACCCGGAAGATGGCGTAAAACCCAAAGGTGTTATCCACTGGGTCTCTGCCGAGGAGCATATCGATTGCGAAGTCAGGCTTTACGATCGCTTGTTTAACGAAGAGTCGCCGGGCGCTGGCGGTACAGACTTTTTAGCGGCCATTAACCCTGAAAGCTTGCAGGTGTTAAAAGGGGCTAAAGCTGAGGTCTCGCTGCGCGATGCGGCGCCCGAGTCGGCGTACCAATTCGAACGCGAGGGGTATTTTTGCCTCGATGCCCACTACAGTAAAGACGGCGCTGTCGTATTTAACCGAACCATTAGCTTGCGTGATAGCTGGGCAAAAATTTCGCAACAAAGCTAAGCGTTGTTTGCCAAGGTTATTCTTAAAAAGTTTTAGAGAAACAAAGTTATGAGCTTAACGATTTACAGTACCTTGTCCGGTAAAAAAGAAGTGTTTGAACCGCGTGAGCCCGGCAAAATTGGGCTCTATGTCTGCGGTATTACCGTGTACGATTACTGTCATATCGGTCATGCTCGGGTGCTCGTTGCCTTTGATGTGATGAGCCGTTTTTTGCGCTCACAGCAGTGGAACGTCAACTACGTGCGCAATATTACTGACATCGACGATAAAATTATTGATCGCGCGGCGGATAATGGTGAACGCTATACCGATTTAACCTCTCGCTACATTGAGTTTATGCACGAGGATGAGCGCGCACTTGGCATTTTGCCACCCGATACCGAGCCTCGTGCTACTGCGCATATCGACGATATTATCGCGATGATCGAAACCTTGATCGAGAAAGGTTATGCCTATAGCGCGAGCAACGGCGATGTCTACTACCGGGTTAGTCGCTTTGCCGATTACGGCAAGCTCACGAATAAAGACCCGGAACAACTGTTAGCGGGCGCGCGGGTTGAAGTGGATTCTGCTAAAGAAGATCCTCGTGATTTTGCGTTGTGGAAGTTTGCCGCTGAGGCAGATGTAGGCTGGATTTCGCCGTTTGGTCGCGGTCGTCCCGGCTGGCATATTGAGTGTTCGGCCATGAGCAAAGCGTGCCTTGGGGCTCACTTTGATATTCATGGCGGCGGCCCAGATTTGCCTTTTCCGCACCACGAAAACGAAATTGCCCAAAGCGAAGCAGCCAACGGTTGCCAGTATGCAAATTATTGGATGCACGCCGGCGCTGTACGCTTGGATGGTGAAAAGATGTCTAAATCCCTGGGCAACTTTTTCACCATTCGCGATGTGCTAAAACAGTACCACGCCGAGGTAGTGCGCTATTTGTTGATTAGCAGTCACTACCGCAGCCCCATTAATTACTCTGAAGAGAATCTCGTTGAAGCAAAAGCGGGCCTCGATCGTTTGTACAATGCGCTGCGCGGGTATGAATCTGTAGCGGCCACGAGCTTAGAAGAGTTGGCCGGCAACGAGTTTTATAAAAAGTTTGTTGCGGCAATGAACGATGATTTTAATACCCGAGTTGCGCTGGCGGTTATGTTTGACCTGGTGCGAGCGCTAAACTCTGCCAAAGGCAAACAAGAGGCAGAACCATTAGTGGCAGAGCTAAAGGCCATGGGTCAGTTGCTTGGTCTGTTTGGTAGTGCCCCTGATGATTTTTTGCAGTCGGCAGGGGAGAGTGACCTTGCTGCCGAGACCGTTGAGGCGTTAATCGCCGAGCGGGCGCAGGCCAAGCGCGACAAAAATTTTGCCCGCGCCGATGAAGTGCGCGATCAGTTGTTGGCTGCAGGCATTTTGCTGGAAGATTCGGCTGAGGGCACTAAATGGCGTCGCGACGCTTGAGTTGTTTATTGGTAGCAAGAGGAGCTCAGCATGACTTTTTGTCAGTTTGGTCCTAAGAGCTTAGTGAGAGTTTTGGCGCTCACGGCGTTGATGCTAGTCTCATTGCATAGCGCCGCTGCACCGGAGACGGTTTGGATAGATGTGCGCACGGCGGATGAGTTCGCTGAGGGTCATTTGCCGGTGGCGGTCAATATTCCTCACGAGGTGATCGCCGATCAGGTTGCCGAGTACGCACCGGACAAAGACGTACAAGTCGTACTTTATTGTCGCAGTGGTCGCCGCGCCGAAATTGCGAAAGAATCGTTAGAGCAGCTCGGTTATCGGCAAGTGGTTAATGCTGTGGATCTCGATGGCGCGACGCAGCTGTACAACACACAACAACTGCAACATTCTGGGGCAAATGATGATTGATGTACCGCTGCGCGCTGTTACAGGTTTTTTTGATGTTTAGGCGTCTTGGTCGCTATCGCCGACTTGGAGCCGCTAGCTTTTTGTCGTGCGCGTGCTTTATGGCACTGGCTGTTTACGGCTGGGGGGTCAGCTGGGGGCAGCTGTTAGGTTATATGGCAGTGGTTGCTGTCTTACTGCTGTGCCTGTTGGGCTTGGCCGCTTTGACAGGATGGGTTTTGCACAAGCTTAACCGGCGAGACGATTAAGTTTGTGCTGTATTGCTAACGCTACTGGATTTTTTCATCCATCTTAACGTTAAACCAGGCCACCATTTTGTCGGTAATCTCGACGGTCTCAAACAAATAGTGTTCTAGCGTAAAGCTAATATTGCCATCGGGAATGCTTTCTAAGTACTCCATGGCGAGCCCGTTGAGAGTTTTGGGGCCGTCAATGGGCAGTGCCCACTCCAGCGTTCGGTTGATATCACGAATAAAAGTCCCACCGTGAATTTGATACCAGCCATTCTCTTGAGGGATGATGTCTTGATCTTCATCCTCGGCGACGTTAGTCGTAAAGTCGCCCACAATCTCTTCGAGTAAATCCTCTAGCGTAACAATCCCTTGAACCTCGCCGTATTCGTTAACAACCAACGCGATACGACACTTTTGCTGCTGAAAGTTCATCAGCTGGGTGTGCAGTGGCGTTGATTCGGGGACAAAGTAGGGCTCGTCGGCGTGAGTCTGGAAGTCTGCTTTGCTAATGGCGCTATCATCACCGTTTAAAAAGCGGGCAGAGTTTCTAAGGTGCAAGATACCCGCAACCTCGTTCAAATCGCCACGGTAGATCGGCAGCCTTGTGTACTCTGATGTGCGTATTTTGTGGAGCAAGGTGCTAACGTCGTCATCGAGATCAAGCCCTTCGACTTCGTTGCGCGGAATCATGATGTCTTCGACGGTAGATTTCTCGAGGTCGAGAATATTTAACAGCATGCCCTGGTGTTGATCGGGAATGAGCGCGCCGGCCTCGTCCACCACGGTGCGCAACTCCTCAGGTGCTAAATGTTCAATGTGGGTGTGAGCTTTATCGATGCCAAACAACTTGGTGACGCCGTTGGCAATACTGTTAACCAGCATAACCGCAGGGGCCAAAATAAACGCTAAGGGCCGCAAAATCAGGCTGGCAAAAAAGGATATGCGCTCGGGGTAAAGGGTGGCGACGGTTTTGGGGGTTACCTCGGCGAATACCAACATAACCAAGGTAAGCAAAAAGCCCCCCACGGCAACGCCAGAATCGCCCATCAGACGAATCGCAATAACGGTGGTAAGGGCCGCGGCAAAGTTGTTGGCGAGATTGTTGCCAATTAGGATCAGGCCGATCAGGCGATCGGGACGCCGCAGTAGTAGCTCGACGCGCTGAGCACCCTTGTCGCCTTTTTTGCTTAAGTGCTTTAGGCGATAGCGGTTAATGGCCATCATCGCGGTTTCGGAGCTGGAGAAAAAGCCTGAGAGCACGAGTAGCCCTAGGAGAATCCCAAACAATAGTTCTAAGGGTATGTCGTTCAAGGAGATGTAGTGCCTATATTGCCGTTCGGCAGGCTATCTTGCAGCAGTTCGCGTCAATTCGCAACTGACAGAGCAAGATCGCCTGAACTGTTAAATATCGAGTATAAACTCGAGTACGATTTTACTGCCAAAATACGCCAGCATGAGCATGATAAAGCCGACTAAAGCCCAGCGAATCGCAGTGTAGCCGCGCCACCCTAAGCTGTGTCGCCCCCAAAGCAGAATGCTGTAAATTAGCCATGCTAGCAAGGTGAAGACGGTTTTGTGAACAACGTGCTGGGCAAAGAGGTCATCGAGAAAAATCACACCCGACACGATAGCCCCGGTTAACAGTAATTGCCCGGCCCACAGGAGCTCAAACAGCAAAGACTCCATGGTTTGTAGCGGCGGGAGCAAACCGCTGGGCCCTAGGGAGCGCTTATGCTTAAGACGGTGATTTTGAAAGGCCAGAAACAGTGCTTGCAGGGTGGCAATGGTTAACAAGCTGTAGGCGAGAATCGAAAGCAGCACGTGTGATGCCAAACCAAGGGTTAGGGGCAGTAACGCGTTATTGTTTACCGGTAGCAGGCTGCTAACGATCGCTACAATCGTCAGCGGGAACAGCAATATAAATAGGTTGTGTAAGGGTTTGCGGGCTGCGCTGAGCAATACCACGATGTTGACGGTACAAAATATAAGCGACAGCATGGGGAATAAGTTTAACGCTAACCCCTGAGGCTGGATGATCAGCTTGGCACAACCGGTGCCGTGTGCGATTAACGCCAATGCGGTAAGCAAATAGAGGGATTGGCGCCGTATGGGGTGCTGGCGCCAAAGCGAAATAAAAAGATAGCCGGCCGCCAGCAAATAGAGAGCGACGGCGATTAGATTGATGTCGAGCGCTGACATGCGTGAGCAGAATCCTTTAAAGTATAGTGTTGCCGATGTGGTCGGTGCGGTGCTTTGGCGGCACCGTTCTCTGGGCAGTATACGCCGCATACCTAGGGTCGAAAGTGTGTCACATGCGCGGGCGTAAGAGAAGCCTACAAATGAGAATCAATCGCCCTGAGCGGTTATTCTGTCGCCCGACGCGAGACGGGGCCCGATTTAACACGGTATAATGCCGCCTTTTCGCCCGTGCGGTCGTACCGCAGGCAACGTGTAAATAGGTGTAGGGCGTTAAGGCGCCCTCATGATCAAAGTCTTATGCGGTCAGCCGTTGCGCACCGCCAGATAATAGGCACCAGTGTCATTATGTTTGAAAATCTGCAAGATCGACTGTCAGGTACGTTTAAAAAAATCACCGGTAAGGCTCGCCTGACCGACGATAATATTCAGGCGACATTGCGCGAAGTTCGCAAAGCGCTACTGGAGGCTGACGTGGCCCTGCCAGTGGTGAAGGATTTTGTCGGTCGGGTACGCTCGCGCGCGCTTGGCACGCAAGTGGGCAAAGCGCTCAATCCGGGCCAGCAATTTCTAAAAATTGTCGAGTCTGAGCTGGTTGAGATGATGGGCGAAGCCAATGAGTCGCTCAACCTCGCAGTGCAGCCCCCAGCAGTGATTTTAATGGCGGGCTTACAAGGGGCGGGTAAAACCACCTCTGTGGCTAAGTTGGCTAAGTTTCTGACCGAGCGGCAAAAAAAGAAAGTGTTGGTTGTCAGCGCGGACGTATATCGTCCGGCGGCGATCGCCCAGCTGCAAACGCTGGCCACAGAAGTGGGCGTAGAGTGTTTTCCTTCGACCACCGAAGACAAGCCTGCCGATATTGCACGCAGTGCGATAGATCATGCCAAACGTCAGTTTTACGATGTCTTGCTGGTCGATACTGCTGGGCGCTTGCATATCGATGAAACCCTAATGGCCGAGATTCAAGAGCTTCATCAAGTCGCAAACCCCATAGAAACCCTGTTTGTGATTGACGCCATGATTGGCCAGGATGCGGTTAACACCGCCAAAGCTTTTAATGATGCGTTGCCGCTGACTGGCGTGATCTTAACGAAAGCCGATGGTGACGCCCGGGGCGGGGCGGCCTTGTCGGTGCGTCAGGTAACCGGCAAACCGATTAAATTTTTGGGTATGGGCGAAAAAGTTGATGCCCTAGAGCCCTTCCATCCAGATCGTATTGCGTCGCGCATTTTGGGTATGGGCGACATGATGTCGCTGATCGAAGATGCTGAGCGCAAAATTGACCGCGATAAAGCCGAGCGCTTGGTGCAGAAAGTCACCAAAGGCAAACGTTTTGACTTAAATGACTTGCGTGATCAGCTGCAACAAATGCAGGATATGGGCGGTTTAACCGGTTTGATGGATAAACTACCCGGTATGGGCAATATGGCTCAGATGGCGCAACAAGCCGATATGGGCAAGCAGTTTAAGATGATGGATGCGTTAATCGGCTCAATGACGCCGTGGGAACGACGCCACCCCGATGACCTGAACAGCTCGCGTAAACGCCGTATCACTCAGGGGTCGGGCACTCAGATACAAGACCTGAACCGTCTGCTTAAACAGCACAAGCAGATGGCAAAAATGATGAAGAAAATGAAAGGCGGCGGCATGACCAAAATGATGCGCGGCTTGGGCGGAATGATGCCCGGCGGTGGTGGCGGCATGCCCCCTGGTGGTGGCTTGCCGCCAGGTATGGGACGTTAGTTAATTGAGCACAAAAACGCCAGGTGATGCCTGGCGTTTTTGTGTCTGGGGTGCTGAGATTAATAGAGCCTAGGGAATTGTTCTTTTGATTGTTGGTCTAGACTCGGTAATAGGCTATTTGTGTCGCCCTGTGCTGCGCAAATAATAATCATATTTCGTCGCTTGGCAGGTACTACTATGTTGCTTCGTTTGTCGTTGTTTGTTTCCGTTGTAGCGGTTGGATTAATGGCCGGCTGTGCACTCTCTAATGCCCCGGCCACCTCAGTGTCCACGAACCAGGCTGTGTCGTTAAAGGGCGAGTGGATGGTGGAGTACATCGCGGGGCGAGGCGTCATTGATTACAGCCCGGCTCGGCTGCAGTTTACCGACGACGGGAAAATCAATGGCAACGCCAGCTGCAACCGATTTTTTGGTGATTACCAATTAACCCAAGACCGGCTGACGATCCAAGAGCCGTTGGGTGCGACGCGGATGCTGTGCATCCCAGCGTTGAACGATCAAGAGGCGAGATTGTTGGCGGCGCTCCCTGGAACTCACAATGTTCGCATTCAGCATGGTATTCTGAGGTTGATGAACGATGCCGGCGAAGAGGTGTTACGAGCCGCTAAGGTTGATAACGCTAAAACGTAAGGGCCGCAGGCCCCGGCACAAAATGGACGAGATGCGGGTGATTCTGTGAATACCAGACCAATTTACATCCCCTTTGCGGGGCCGGCGCTGTTAGAGGCGCCACTGTTAAACAAAGGTAGCGCGTTCAGCCGCCAAGAGCGTGAGCAATTTAATCTAGAAGGGTTGCTGCCTTACCAAATCGAAACCATTGAAGAGCAAAAAACGCGCGCTTACCAGCAGCTTTGCTCTTTTAAGTCGGATATTGATAAGCATATCTATTTGCGCAATATTCAAGACACCAACGAAACTCTGTATTACCGTTTGGTCACCGAACATCTCGAAGAGGTCATGCCGCTGATTTATACGCCCACGGTGGGGCAGGCGTGCGAGCAATTTTCCAAAATATACCGACGCAAACGCGGTTTGTTTGTCTCTTACGCCGATCGTGACCGACTTGATGATATTTTACAAAATGCCACCAAGCACAATGTAAAAGTTATCGTGGTGACCGATGGTGAGCGCATTTTAGGGCTTGGTGACCAAGGAATTGGCGGCATGGGGATTCCCATCGGCAAGCTTGCGCTCTACACCGCTTGCGGTGGTATTAGCCCGGCCTACACATTGCCCGTGGTATTGGATGTAGGCTGCAACAACAAGCAGCTAATAAATGACCCCATGTATATGGGTTGGCGACACGAGCGTATCGCCGATAACGAATACTATGAGTTCGTTGATCAGTTTATTCAGGCGGTTAAGGTGCGCTGGCCCAATGCGCTGCTACAGTTTGAGGATTTTGCGCAAACTCATGCGACGCCGCTGCTGCATAAATACCGCGATCACATGTGTTGTTTTAACGACGACGTACAGGGAACCGCATCGGTGACCGTGGGTACTTTGCTGGCCGCGTGCCATACCAAACAAGAAAAACTCTCCGAGCAGGTTATTGTTTTTGCCGGTGCAGGCTCAGCCGGCTGCGGTATTGCCGATCAGATCGCCGTGCAAATGCAAGCCGAGGGTTTAACTCGAGAGCAGGCGCTGGCGCGAATATTTTTGGTTAACCGCGAGGGGCTGTTAACTGACACCTCCCAAGGTTTATTACCGTTTCAGGAAGAGTTTTGTAAAACCGGTACCAGTTTGGCCCATTGGCTGAACGACAAGACGGGGCAAATTTCTTTACTCGATGTGGTACGCAATGCTCAGCCAACCGTATTGGTGGGGGTATCGGGGCAGCCGGGGCTATTCAATAAACTGTTGGTGGACTCGATGCAAACGCATTGCGAGCGGCCGATTATCCTACCTTTGTCGAATCCTACCTCAAAAGTGGAAGGGCAGCCTGTTGATATTCTGCGTTGGACAGGAGGGCGTGCGATTGTCGCGACCGGCAGCCCGTTTGCGCCAGTGGATATTGCCGGGGTGCGCTACGATATTGCGCAGTGTAATAACAGCTATATATTTCCAGGGGTAGGGCTGGGCGTTATTGCCGCTAAAGCGACACGCATTACCGATACCATGATGCTCGCCGCATCTCGGGCGCTGGCCGAGCTGTCGCCGTTGGCTCGCGATGGTCGTGGTTCGCTGTTGCCGGCACTGGCTGATATTCGTCAGGTGAGTGTCACCATCGCCCAAGCGGTGTTTAAACAAGCGATTGCCGATGAGGTTGCTATGCCTGTGCCGGAAGCATTGATTACCGAAAAAGTCGAGGCCAACTTTTGGTATCCGCGCTATCGCACGTATCGTCGAACGTCGTTCTAAACGGCCGCATTTAAACGCGTAAGGAGGCGGTATGGCCCATTCGTCACAAGCGGTTGCACTGGGACGCAGGCTCAAAGAAATACGAGAGGCCAACGGCTTGTCACAGCGCGAGCTGGCAAAGCGAGCAGGGGTTACCAACAGTAGTATCTCTATGATCGAGCAGGGCCAGGTAAGCCCTAGCGTGCAATCACTTGAGAAGGTACTAGGCGGCATCCCCATGTCGCTATCACACTTTTTTGCGTCAGTGGATGGCAGTGCGGGGGATGTTTTTTTTAATCAGCACAATATGTTTAAGCATGAAAAACCTTACGGCTTTATGCAAGTGGTTGGCGAGAACCTTCCGACCCGAAAAGCAACACTCAAGCACTTTTACTTTGATCCGCAAACCGATACTGGTGAAACACCGCTAATGAGCCCCTTTGATCAGTCAGGCTGGGTGTCTCAAGGGGATATTCAAATGACGATTGGGGCGCAAATAAAAGAGTTGGCACCCGGGGAAGCTTTCTATTTGGCAGCCTATACTCCCTGTAGGTTGAAAAATCTATCGGAGTTTAACTCGGCGCAAATAATCGTCGCGACTGAAGTGTCGCCAGCGCTGTAAGCAAAAAATGTAACAAAAAGTCATAACAACCAACGCCGCAGTCAATGATGAGGCACATTATGTATCAAGGTGATATTTTTACACTAACGCGCAAGGCTGGTATTGCTGAGCTGGAAATCAATACGCCAGACTCTCCCGTTAATGTTTTTAGCCGCAAAGCGATAGCCGAGCTTAGCCAGGTGCTAGACGTACTGGAGCACGCCGAGTTGTCGGGACTGATGATTGTCAGCGGTAAAGATTCGTTTTTGGCGGGAGCCGATATCAAGGAATTTACCGATGTGTTTTCGTCGGGTGGCGAAGCAATCGCCGCACACCTTACGCCCAACATACAAAACTTTCAGCGCCTGCAGTCGCTTCCATTTGCCACTGTGGCGGTCATCAATAAGCTCGCCCTTGGTGGTGGCCTTGAGATGGCGTTGGCGTGTGACTACCGAGTCGCGGATACGGGCGCTCGTATTGGTTTGCCCGAAACTCGTCTGGGTATTATTCCCGGTTGGGGCGGTACCGTACGTCTACTTCGCATTGCCGGTTTAGATACTGCGCTTGAATGGATTGCCACCGCGAAAGAGGCCAGCGCCGCTGATGCACTAAAAGCCCATGTACTCGACGCCGTAGTGGCGCAAGACGAGCTGCGTGGTTGCGCAGCTGAATTGTTGCGCCGCTGCGCACAGGGCGAGATGGATTACGAATTGCGTCGCCAACAAAAAAATCAGCCATTGGCACTAAACCCTATTGAGTCGGGTCTTGCCTTTGAATCGGCTAAAGCCTTTATCGCGCAAAAAGCCGGCAGGCATTATCCCGCCCCCTTGGCTGCGCTGGAGGCGATTCGAGAGGCGGCGACAAAATCCGCGCTCGAGGCGGCAGAATCGGAGCTGGCGTATTTTATACAGGTGGCTCAAACGGATACCGCAAAAGCCTTAAGCGGTTTGTTTATCGCCGATCAAGCGCTCTCTAAAAAAGCGCGTCAGTGGCAGGCCAAGGCGTCCGTTAAAACCGCTAAGCTCGCGGTGGTAGGTGCCGGTATTATGGGTGGGGGTATCGCCTGCCAGTCGGCACTAAAAGGCTTGCCGGTCGCCCTTAAAGATATCAACCAGAAAGGCATCGATTTAGGCTTGCAAGAAGCTGCCAGCGTTCTGGGGCGTCGAGTTGAAAAAGGTAAAATGTCGGTGGCAGCGCTGGCAGAGGCGCTAACGCGTATTCAACCAACGCTTAACGACCAGCCGCTGGCTACGGCGGACGTGGTGGTTGAAGCGGTAGTGGAAAATATTGCGGTTAAAAAAACCGTGCTGGCTGACGTGGAAGCGCAGCTGCCAGCGACGGCAGTGTTGAGTTCTAATACGTCGACTATTTCTATTACGGAATTGGCAACGGCATTAACACGGCCAGAGCAGTTTTGCGGTCTGCATTTTTTTAACCCAGTGCACGCCATGCCGTTGGTAGAAGTGATTCGCGGCGCAAAAACCTCGGACGATACCGTTGCGCGCGCGGTTGAGTGTGCCGGTGCACTGGGCAAAAAAGCGGTCGTGGTTAATGATTGCGCTGGCTTCTTAGTAAACCGGGTTCTGTTTGCCTATTTTGCGGGCTTTGCCGCTCTACTTGATGACGGTGTGGACTTTACCCATATCGATGCTGCCATGGTGCGTTGGGGTTGGCCAATGGGGCCGGCACACTTGCTTGATGTGGTGGGGCTGGATACCGCCGAACACGCTGAGGCGACTATGGCTAACGCGTTTCCCGAGCGTATGGGCAGGACTAACCCCTCGCCAACCACTATTTTGTATCAGGCAGGCTTGTTGGGGCAAAAAGGCGGCAAAGGGTTTTATTGCTATGAAAAAGACAAGCGCGGCCGTCCGCAAAAAACACCCAACCCGGATGCCGTGCAAATGCTCAATATACAATCGACGGCTAAGCCCGATGACGAAACCATTGTCTTGCGTATGATGGCGCCGCTGGTAAACGAGCTTTGCCGCACCTTGCAAGAGGGTATTGTCGGGTCGGTAGCCGAAGCCGATATGGCGATGATTTACGGTCTGGGCTTCCCGGCCCATCGCGGTGGTGTATTGCGTTGGGTAGACAGTATTGGGGTGCGTCAGTTTTGCGAACAACTCAACACGTTACGTCAGTATGGGCCTTTGTATCAAACCGAGCCCATGATGTCAGAGCTGGCCGAGCAGGGCGCAAGTTTTTATGGCTCAGCCGCCACTAGTGCCACATTAAACCCAAGCCACTAAGGAGGCTCCCGGTGACTACACAATTTGTTTCATCATCACGTTTACAACCGAGAGATCCCGTCATTGTTGACTTTGCGCGCAGTGCGATGGGGCGCTCAAAAGGCGGGTGCTTCCGACACTCGCGTGCCGACGACATCTCGGCGGCGCTGGTGCGTGGCTTGCTTGCCCGAAATACTGCGTTGGACCCGTCGGAAATTGACGACTTAATTTGGGGTTGCGTGCTGCAGCGCGAAGAGCAAGCTTTTAACATCGCCCGCTATATTGTGTTACTGGCTGGGCTGGATCACTCAATACCGGCACAAACCGTTAATCGCTTGTGTGGCTCGTCAATGGCGGCTTTGCACTCCGCCAGCGCCAATATTCAGGCGGGGCTTGGCGATGTGTACCTTGTTGGAGGGGTTGAGCACTTGGGGCACTTGCCTATGTACGAGGCAATGGACCCAAACCCGCTGCTGGGGTTAAGTGTGGCCAAAGCCGCGGGTAATATGGGGCTGACGGCGGAATACCTCGCCCAGTTGCACGGCATTGAACGTGACGCGATGGATAAACTTTCTTTGCGTTCACATCTGTTAGCGGCTAAAGCGCGAGACACTGGCGAGTTTGACTGCGAGATTATTCCTGTTGCCGGGCATACCGCAGATGGCGTGCCAGCGATGATTGCCGCAGACGAAACGATTCGCGCCGACACCACATTAGAGGGGCTGGCGGCGCTTAAGCCGGTGTTTGATCCTGTTAATGGCAAAGTAACGGCTGGCAGTTCATCGCAATTGTCCGATGGCGCCTCCGCCATGCTGGTGATGTCGGCCGAGCGCGCCGCGAGTCTCGGGCTAACCCCGCGGGCGCGAGTACGTTCGCAAGCGGTGGCCGGGGTCGACCCGTCTATTATGGGTTACGGGCCAGTACCCGCCAGTCGCAAGGCTCTTAAAATGGCAGGGCTTACAACCGCCGACATTGACTATGTCGAGCTTAATGAGGCTTTTGCGGCGCAAGCGCTACCGGTACTAAAAGACTTAGACTTTTTGCCGCAAATGGATGAGCGCGTAAACGTCCACGGCGGCGCTATTGCCTTGGGGCATCCGTTTGGCTGCTCCGGCACTCGCATTACCGGCTCTTTGCTCAGCGTGCTTGAGTCACGCGATGCCTCAATTGGGTTGGCAACCATGTGCATTGGTTTGGGGCAGGGTATCGCGACCGTTATCGAGCGGGTTTAGCGGAAGCTTAGGTTTGTAAGCTTGCGAGCGGCTACCTCTGTTAGAATAGGCCGCCCGTAATGCTCGCTGCAGATGCTGCCCTCCTGCATCTGTAGCAAAACGCTGCTTGGAGATTGCCGCGCTTGAAGATTTACTCTGCTTTAAACCTAGACACCTTTTTGGCTAACAGCGTCCAGCAACTAGCGGCTAATAAGCTGCTAGCGCTGCAGTTTGAGCATCATGCTTATTATTTGCCAGAGCCAAAAACGCAAACCTTGCTGGCCGTAGTGAGCGGTGCTGTCGATAATTTACAGGGGTTTATTTGCCTTGCAACGGACGATGCCTTGCGCGTGGTACGCGATTGGTCCGATAGCGTTACCTTATCTCACCTCGCGCAAACGCTCGGCGCGCCGGTGCTCGATTTAGCCGGTGCGGTAGCCCTAGTTCCGGTAGCTATCCCCAAGCCTTGGGGACGGGAGGTTTGGTATACCGGTATCGAAGTGCGCGGCCAGGCAGGGGTGGGGAATGATCGCTTGAGCACACCACTGCCTTGGTTGCTGTCACTATTGCCCGGGCGTTTTGCCTGTGATCGGCCGCAAGAATTAACTTTATTAAAAATTCTCGATCCGTTACCCGACGAAGTGTTTGGCGACCTGTATTTTGAGATGCATGAGCGCAAGCAAGAGGTGTATGTCGTCACCCATGTCGACAAAACAGCCTGGCCCGATGGTGTGGGGGGAATTCGGTTTGGTTTTTGCCCGGCCAAGCGCGCCGAGTTTGGCGACGATGCTAGTTTTAAGGCGGCGTACCGGAACGCTGTTTCTGATTATGAACAGGTGCGCCGACAAATTGACGCCAGACTCGACATCGTCAAGCAAGCTGAAGGCATAGAGGTAAACACCCCGGTAAGTCCCTCTCAGGTGCGCTACTGGATGCGGCATATTGATTTGGACTTGCAGCAACAGGAGCAAGCGCGACGCCAGTATATGGACAGTTTTACCCAAGTGTTGCCTTTGGTAGTGGGGGACGTGGTTAAAGTGCCGTGTTATACCCCTCATTCACTGCTGCATGGGGTGCGCACGGTAGAGTTCCAAACCCCTGTTTACGAGCGCAAGATTTTAGCGTTTGCGCAAAAAGTGTTAACTCAGGTTGAGTGGGATACTGATGCTGCACTGGCTAAAATCGATGTGGCGTGCCCGCCTCAACCTGCCATCTGCGCTTTTCAGGACGAGGAAGGTGCCATTATTCGCGAGCAGATTGTCGATTTTGATGATTTTGAAGTATGGCGCCTTAGGGCCCCTAAAGCGGGCAGTTATGTGCTGGCTGGTGCCGATACCTATCAGTTGGTAATGGCGGTTTCCGGCGAGCAATCGGTCGATCAACGTTTGCTTGGCGCCGAACAGGCGATGTTAATACCCGCGCGGGCCCGTCAGGGCACTAGGATTCGGTTAGAAAT
Source organism: Gilvimarinus japonicus (assembly GCF_042847215.1). Classification (GTDB taxonomy): domain Bacteria; phylum Pseudomonadota; class Gammaproteobacteria; order Pseudomonadales; family Cellvibrionaceae; genus Gilvimarinus; species Gilvimarinus japonicus. Next base: position 2,154,729 of record NZ_AP031500.1, on the reverse strand, counting down.
AGGTGCCGTGACGCTTATTGCTAAGCCCAAGCAATGAAAATGATTGAATTCGCTAGTTGAACCTCGTCGAGGACTGTGGCAGAATCACCACCCTTCTCGCAGACAGTCTTTGGCCTTGTTGGTTTTTTAGATGTAAATCAACAGCTTGCGGTTAAAGGCGGGTTTTGCGAAATGCGCCATTGGGCGACGCGGTCGTGGTGAAATTGGTAGACACGCCAGATTTAGGTTCTGGTGCCGCAAGGTGTGAGAGTTCGAGTCTCTCCGACCGCACCAAACAATGAAAGAGAATACGCCGCCGCTCTTAGTGATCTAGGACGGCGGCGTTTTTTAACCGATGTGAGAGACATCGACGTTATTTCACGAGGAAAATATGCAGGTTTCAATCGAAACGACTTCTGGCTTAGAGCGTCGTCTGACCATCGGCGTACCCGCCGATACCGTAGAAGGCGAAATTGAAAAGCGCCTGAAAGATGCCGCTAAAAACATTCGCATTAACGGTTTTCGCAAGGGCAAAGTCCCCATGAAAATCGTTAAGCAGCGCTACGGCGCTGGTGTTCGCCAAGAAGTTGTGGGCGAAGTCATTAGCCGCTCTTTCTACGAAGCCGCACAAAAAGAAGACGTGAAACCTGCCGGTCAGCCAAGCATTCAGCCCAAGCAAATGGGCGAAGGGCAAGACTTAGAGTTTGTTGCCACCTTTGAGGTGTACCCAGAGGTTACGCTGGGCGATATCTCGGGCTTCAAAGTGACTCGCGAGTCCGCTGAGATTACCGACGAAGATATCGACAACATGATCGAAACCCTGCGCAAGCATCAAGCGACATACGAAGTCGTTAAGCGTGCTAGCGCCGATGGCGATCAGGTAAATATTGATTTTACTGGCACCAAAGACGGTGAAGAGTTCGAAGGCGGTAAGGCGCAGGGCCACAACTTAGTGTTGGGCTCAAACTCCATGATCCCTGGTTTTGAAGACGGCATCGTGGGCATGAAAGCCGGCGATGAGAAAACCATTAAGGTCACCTTCCCGGAAGACTATCAGTCGGAAGATCTTAAAGGTGCTGACGTCGAATTTGCAATTAAAGTAAATAGCGTCTCAGAGCAAACCTTACCAGAGCTGAAAAAACCTTTCTTCCAAACCTTTGGTCTGGAAAAGGGCGGAATTAAGGCCTTCCAGAAGGAAGTTAAGGCCAATATGGAGCGCGAGCTGAAGAACGCGCTAAAAGGTAAGGTAAAGTCTCAGGTTATGGATCAATTGATCGAGAGCCATGAGGTTGACCTGCCCAAAGCGTTGGTTGGCAACGAAATTGATGTGCTGCGCAATCAAATGATGCAGCGCTTTGGTAAGCAGCCCGAGGGGTTTGATGCAAAATCAATGCTGCCTGACAGCATGTTTGAAGAAGAGGCCAAACGCCGCGTTGCGCTGGGCTTGATTGTCGGCGAAGTTGTAAAATCTGCCAACATCAAACCAGAGGCCAAAGCTGTACGTAGCATGGTTGAAGAGATTGCCGGTACTTACGAAGAGCCGCAAGAGGTTATCGACTATTATTACAGCCAGCGTCAAATGTTGGCCGGTATTGAGTCGGCGGTACTGGAAGACCAGGTTGTCGAGTATATTCTCGAAAAGGCAGACGTAACTGAAGCGACTGCCACCTATGACGAGATCATGCAGCCAAAAGCCGAAAAATAACGCTTTTTGGACAAAAATGCCGCGAAACGCTCGTTTCGCGGCCACTCTCCCTCCCAATTCTCTTACGGCGCTGGCAAACAGTCCCGTCACAGGTTAAGCTCCCACTATCTCGGTTTAATGGCGGCTTCGCGCCGTGTTTGTGACATTTTCAGAAGAAGGTATGAAGCACAATGTCCTACCCGCAATCAGATCGTAGTACTCAAGAGATCACCGCCAGCGGCTTAGTGCCAATGGTTGTCGAGCAAACCGCTCGGGGAGAGCGCTCGTACGATATCTACTCGCGCCTTTTAAAGGAGCGTGTGATTTTTTTAACCGGCCAGGTAGAAGATCATATGGCCAATCTGGTGTGCGCCCAGTTGCTTTTCCTAGAGGCGGAAAATCCAGATAAAGACATTCACTTGTACATTAACTCGCCCGGTGGCTCGGTAACAGCAGGCATGTCCATTTACGACACCATGCAGTTTATCAAGCCAGATGTGAGCACAATGTGCATGGGGCAGGCTTGCTCTATGGGTGCTTTTTTACTGGCATCGGGCGCCAAAGGTAAGCGTTACTGCTTGCCTAACTCGCGGGTGATGATTCACCAGCCCAGTGGTGGTGCTCAGGGTCAGGCGTCGGATATCCATATCCACGCCCAAGAGATCCTTAAGATTCGCGAGCGGTTGAACCAAATTTTGGCCAATCACAGCGGTCAGAAGCTAGAGCAAATAGAGCTGGACACCGAGCGTGATAAGTTTATGTCAGCGGATGAGGCAAAAGAGTACGGCATTGTCGATTCCGTTGTCTCGAGCCGGGTTGAGACTTAATTCATCCCAGTAGAGTATTGCAGTCTCGGTTGATTTACCTGCTGGGGCTTGAAAATTTAGGGTAAAGACTGCATCTTTACTCCATAGGTTAAGAATGGGAGTGGTTTAATGACCGATCACACCGGTGATAGCGGCGACAAAAACGGTAAGCTTTTGTATTGCTCGTTTTGCGGTAAGAGCCAGCACGAGGTTCGCAAGTTAATTGCGGGGCCCTCTGTGTTTATATGTGACGAGTGTGTCGATCTGTGTAACGACATTATTCGCGAAGAAATCCAAGAAACCGCTGCAGAGGGTCAGTCGGAAAAACTGCCTAAGCCGGCTGAGATTTCTGGCATTCTCGATCAGTACGTTATTGGCCAACAACCGGCTAAAAAAGTATTGGCTGTGGCAGTGTATAACCACTACAAACGCTTGCGCGTTGGTGGCGCCAAAGGCAAAGAGAAAGACGCCGTTGAATTGGGTAAAAGTAATATTTTGCTGGTGGGCCCCACCGGTAGTGGTAAAACACTGCTGGCCGAAACCCTAGCGCGCCTGTTAAATGTGCCCTTTACCATTGCCGATGCGACGACCTTGACCGAAGCAGGCTATGTCGGCGAAGACGTTGAAAACATCATTCAAAAGCTACTGCAAAAATGCGACTACGATGTCGAGAAAGCGCAGCAGGGTATCGTTTACATCGATGAGATCGATAAGATCTCTCGTAAGTCGGACAACCCCTCCATTACCCGTGATGTCTCGGGTGAGGGTGTGCAGCAAGCGCTTTTGAAGCTTATTGAGGGCACCGTAGCATCCGTGCCGCCTCAAGGTGGGCGCAAACATCCGCAGCAGGAGTTTTTGCAGGTTGATACCGGTAATATCCTGTTTATCTGTGGCGGCGCATTTGCGGGCTTGGATAAAGTGATTCGCGACCGTTCAGAGCGTGGCGGTATCGGTTTTGGCGCTGAAGTTAAAAGCAAAAACGATGACAAGAGCTTTGGCGACACTCTGCACGAGCTCGAGCCAGAAGATTTAGTGCGCTACGGCTTGATCCCTGAGTTTGTAGGGCGCTTGCCTGTTATCGCAACGCTAGACGAGCTGGACAATGAAGCCTTAGTGCAGATTCTTGCTGAGCCGAAAAACGCTTTAACCAAGCAGTATCAACGCTTGTTTGATATGGAAGGGGTTGAGCTGGACTTCCGCCGTGATGCATTGGAGGCTGTGGCGCAAAAGGCTATGGATCGCAAAACCGGTGCCCGCGGCTTGCGCTCAATTATGGAGTCTGTCTTGCTGGACACCATGTACCGCATTCCTTCAGAGGAAAGTGTTAAGAAAGTGGTGGTTGATGAGAGCGTGATTAAAGGCGAATCTGAGCCTTTACTGGTGTATGAAAACCAAGAGCCCGCTCCCAGCAAGGTCGCCAAAGAAGACTGAGTTTCGTAGCTAAACTGCTGTAAAACTGCGCAAATAGGGTACTTTTAGTACCCTATTTGCGTTTTTATTCCCTCCTGTCTTGTAATTTCTCCCGCTCGACCCCAATCTTAAGGTGTAAGGCTAATAAGCCCGTTGTAACCAGACCATTAGGGGGTCTCTATGGACCAGAATGAGCAAGTATCAAAGAACTCCGATTTACCCTTGTTGCCGTTGCGGGATGTCGTAGTCTATCCGCACATGGTGATTCCCCTGTTTGTCGGTCGGCAAAAGTCTATCGAAGCGCTTGAGAGCGCAATGCGCGCTGACAAGCAGATCGTCTTAGTGGCACAAAAAAGTCCTACTGATGACGACCCAACCCCAAGCGATCTATACCAAGTAGGCACGCTTGCCACAATCCTACAGCTACTCAAACTGCCCGACGGCACCGTCAAAGTGTTGGTTGAAGGCGGCGAGCGGGTGTCTATCGATAATGCTGAAGAGGAAGACGGCCACTACCGCGTTGCCGTGAGCGTCTTTGCCGAGGAAGCCTTGGCCAGTGAAGACGCCGAGGCGTTGATTAAAACCGCGCGCGACCATTTTGAGCAATATGTCAGTTTGTCGCGCAAGGTGTCGTCGGAGGTGATGAGCTCGCTGAGCGGTATTGATGATCCGAGCCGCTTTGCCGATACGGTTGCCGCGCATATGGCGCTTGAGTTGGAGCAAAAACAAGCGGTACTTGAGCTTACCGGCGTTCGCGAGCGAATTGAAAGTTTGCTCGAGCTGATGGATGGGCAAATCGACCTGCTGCAGGTCGAGAAGAAAATTCGCGGCCGCGTTAAAAAACAGATGGAAAAAAGCCAGCGCGAGTACTACCTGAATGAGCAAATGAAGGCGATTCAGAAAGAGCTGGGCGATATGGGCGAAGAGGTCAACGAGGTTGACGAGCTGGAGCAAAAAATTGCCGACAGCGGAATGTCGGAAGAAGCCCAAGAGAAAACTCGCGCCGAACTTGGCAAGTTAAAAATGATGTCGCCGATGTCCGCCGAGGCCTCGGTGCTGCGGGCCTATATCGACTGGATGATCAAGGTCCCTTGGAAAAAACGCAGTAAAGTGCGCCACGATCTCGCCCGGGCCGAGGCAGTGCTCGAAAAAGATCACCACGGTCTCGAAGAGGTTAAAGAGCGTATTCTCGAGTACCTGGCAGTACAAAAACGCGTTAAAAAAATCAAAGGCCCTATCTTGTGTCTGGTGGGCCCTCCGGGGGTTGGTAAAACCTCCTTGGGCGAATCTATCGCTCGCGCAACCAACCGCAAATTTGTGCGTATGGCGCTGGGTGGTGTGCGTGATGAGGCAGAAATTCGCGGCCATCGCCGCACTTACATTGGTTCTTTGCCAGGCAAGTTAGTGCAAAAAATGGCCAAGGCCGGGGTTAAAAACCCACTGTTTTTGCTCGACGAAGTCGACAAGATGGGCATGGACAACCGCGGTGATCCAGCCTCAGCGCTGTTAGAGGTGCTGGACCCGGAGCAGAACAACCACTTCAACGATCACTACCTTGAGGTTGATTACGATCTTTCCGACGTGATGTTTGTCTGCACCTCAAACTCGATGAATATCCCCGGCCCATTGCTGGACCGGATGGAGGTCATCCGGATTCCCGGTTATACCGAAGAAGAAAAGCTGAATATTGCCAAAAAGTACCTGATTCCCAAGCAAGTGAAAGCCAATGGCCTAAAAGAGGGTGAAATGGCGGTGGATGATGACGTTATTCGCGACATAATCCGCTATTACACGCGTGAAGCCGGGGTTCGTGGGCTGGACCGCGAAGTTGCCAAGCTGGCTCGTAAAGTCGTGACCAAGCACGTTCGGGCGGCCGATAAGACCACCGACACCATTACCGTTGATGCGTTGGAAGATTTACTGGGTGTGCGTAAATTTGATTTTGGCCGAGCTGAAAACGATGATCAGATCGGTCAGGTAACGGGACTTGCCTGGACCCAAGTTGGCGGGGAGCTGCTAACCATTGAGTCTACGGCGGTAAAAGGTAAGGGTCGAGTGATAAAAACCGGCTCGCTCGGTGATGTCATGCAGGAGTCTATCCAGGCGGCGTTAACCGTGGTTCGCTCGCGTGCGCAAGTGTTGGGAGTCGCGCCGGATTACCACGAAAAAATGGACATTCATATTCATGTGCCAGAGGGGGCAACGCCTAAAGATGGCCCCAGTGCCGGGGTGGGGATGTGCACGGCCTTGGTGTCTGTGCTGACCTCTATTCCCGTTAGAGCTGATGTGGCCATGACCGGCGAGATTACCCTGCGCGGTGAGGTACTGCGTATTGGCGGCCTAAAAGAGAAGTTGCTGGCCGCTCACCGTGGTGGCATTAAAACTGTTGTGATTCCAGCGGATAACGAGCGTGATCTTAAGGAAATTCCCGACAACATTAAGGCGGATTTAACGATACGCCCGGTTAAATGGATTGACGAGGTGCTGCAAATCGCCTTACAGCATACACCGACGCCACTGAGTGATGAAGAGTACCAGGCGTTGGAGCAAAAGGCTGAGCAGTCGGAAAATGGCAACCGAATTAACACACATTAGTGTGTTAATTCGGCTCTATGGGTTGTTACTTTGAGTAACTTGATTGCGCTCTAAAATTACTCGCCTGGGCCCAGAAACTCTGCTTTTGCTCAAATAGCAGACAAAACTGGGATACTTACGGCGATTGTCGCAGCCCAGCCTTGACCCGACCGGAGCCACTTGGTATAAATCGCAGTTCAACAGAAGTGGTGGTGCGGGACTAAGTCCGGTGAGTCGTTGATGCCATCCATCAATAAGCACTGCACAACTATAAACGCTAGTTCTGGAAATTTATTAAAGGGGTTTAACGTGAATAAAACTGAGCTGATCGAAGCCATCGCCGCATCTGCGGATATCTCTAAAGCTGCTGCGGGACGTGCACTGGATGCCGTTGTTGATGGCGTTACTGACTCACTGAAAAAAGGTGATCAAGTTGTGCTAGTAGGGTTTGGTACTTTTTCTGTAAAAGATCGTGCCGCACGCACCGGGCGCAATCCGCAAACCGGCGCTGAAATTCAGATCGCTGCTGCGAAAGTGCCTAGCTTTAAAGCCGGTAAGGCTCTGAAAGACGCTGTCAATTAAGCCAAGTTTTAGTTTAATTGAAGCCACGTTAGCGTTTTAAAAGAAACCCTAACGTTTAAAAGGCGCATCCAAGATGCGCCTTTTTTGTGTACCGACATAAATATTTGTGTGCAGACATAAAACTGCCCCCGTTCAGGAGCTGGACATGTTACAAACAATGCGCGATAACTCTAAAGGAGTTGTCGCCGGAATCTTAGTCGGTTTGCTGGTGATTATCTTCGCGCTCTCGGGAGCCGAAGCTCTCTTTTCTAGCACGAATACCTCGCAAACCGTATTGACCATTAACGGTCAGGATATTACCGAGACTGAAGTGACTCGCGCAATCGAGCAGCAAAAACAACAGTTGCGCAGCCGCTTTGGCGATTCGGTGCCCGAGGATTTTCTCAGCAGTGAGAACTTGCGAGAGCCTGCTATTGAAAACCTAGTGCGCCGCACCTTATTGACGCAAGCCGCCCAAGAGGCCGGCATGACGGTTTCGGATGCGCGCTTAAACAGTGTGATTACGTCGATCCCCGCGTTTCAGAACCTCGACGGTGAGTTTGATCCAGACCGCTACCAACAATCGCTGCGCATGCTGGCTTATACCCCGGCATCCTACAAGCGTGAGTTGACTCGCGACTTAACGGTTAATCAACTGGCAAGCGGTGTATCAGGCACTAATTTTGTTACGGACGCGGAGCTTCAGTACTTAATTGAGCTGAACAATCAAACCCGCGACTTTAGCTTTGTCACGTTTAATGCTGAAAAATTAATGGAAAGCATTGATGTTAGCGAAGCTGAGATCGAGCAGTATTACCAACAAAACAGCGAGCGCTTTACGGTTCCTGAGAAGGTGGCTGTCGAATACATTGACTTAAGTGTTGATGAACTGGCGGCAAATGAAAGTGTTGACGAGGCTGAGCTGCGTACACAGTACGAAGAAAATATTGAAGATTTTGCGCCTTCAGTTGAACGCCATGCCGCACACATTTTGCTCGAAGATCCGAGCGATGAAAAAATTGCCGAGGTTCAGGCCAAGCTTAACAGCAACGCCGACTTCGCCGAGCTGGCTGCCGAGTACTCGGACGATTTAGGGTCTAAGGATAGCGGCGGCGATCTGGGTGTTTCTGGTGGTGATGCATTCCCTGAAGACTTTGAAGAGGCTTTGGCCGGGTTGTCTGTTGGTGAGGTCTCAGGTCCGGTTACGACCGATGCCGGCACTCACTTTATCAAGCTTCTGGAAGAAAGCGGTGGCGAGCCCACGAGCTTTGCCGAGCAGAAGGAGCAGCTGGCAGAGCAGGCCAAGCGCACCGCCGCCGAGGCTCGCTTTATCGAGCTACTTGATCAGCTTGAAGATTTGTCTTACAACGCTGAAAGCCTGGCTAATGTCGCTGAGCAGCTGAATGTTAAAGTCGCCCAAAGTGAGCTTTTTGCACGCAGCGGCGGCAATGGTATTAGCGCGTCGCCTGCCGTTGCCAAAGCGGCGTTTAGCGAAGAGGTGTTAACCCACGATAACGCCAGTGAGGTTATCGAGCTGGCGCCAGATCGTGTGGTTGTGGTGAAAAAGATCGCCCATGAGCCAAGCTTTGTTAAGCCTTTGGGCGAGGTGAGTGATCAAATCGCAACGACTTTACGAGAAGAGCAGGCCGCGAATCTGCTGGCAGAAAAAGGCAAATCATTGCAGAGTCGCCTCTTGGAGGGCGCCGACTTAGCCCAGTTGGCCGAAACCGAGGCGCTTGAGGTAACCTCATTGGAGGCTGTTGAGCGTGGCAATATGGAGCAGCCCAGAGGGGTTGTCGAGTTTGCCTTTAGCATGGCGCACCCGTCAGCCGACGGTGTGAGTGTCGATGGATTTGGTGCCAATGGCGAGTACTCCGTCGTCGTCTTAAGTGCTGTTAACGTGCCGCAAGAGGATATACCAGACACCGAGAAAGCGTCTGTAAGTCAGAGCTTGGCAAGCTTGCTCGGCAATGCCGACTTTGCTTCTTATCAGCAGTACCTAGAAGAAACCGCTGATATTGAGCGGTAATAGTATCTAATATTATTAGGCCATACTCTCTAAAGCCGGCGCCAATGGTGCCGGCTTTTTTGTACGTTACTTTTGTTGGCGTTAAGCGCCTTTAGAGGGGTGTAGCCGGGGCTATTCGCTGGCGTGGGAGCGGTTGCGGCCGTTTTCTTTGCAGAAGTAGAGCGCTTTATCGGCGCCCTCTAGCCAGTTCTGGGTCGAGCAAATAGTTTCGCTAAGCTGTTGGACCCCGAGGCTAATGGTAATTTTAACGTCGGTAGTGGCGGTGGTAATCGACTGCGCCTCGACCGCTTTGCGTAAACGCTCGGCAAACTCAAGGGCGCCGTCGGTATCTGTGTTAGTCAAAATAACACCAAATTCTTCGCCACCGTAACGCCCCGCGATATCCGTTTCGCGCAATTGCGCGCGCAGGCACTCGCTGACGCAACGGATAACGTCATCACCCACCGTGTGACCGTAGGTGTCGTTAACGACTTTAAAGTGGTCGATATCAAACAGCACTAACGAGCAGGAAATGTGATACCGGTCAAAGCGTTTGTACTCTTGTGTTAAACAGTGCTCCCAGTGCCCGCGATTGAATAACCCAGTTAAGTGGTCAATACGACTTAAGCCCTGCAGGCGGTTGTTTGCCTCAATTTGTGCAAGTTTGTTCATTGCAGTGTCGGTTACGTCGTAGACGATCAAGCATATATGCTCAACCTCCCCGTGCGTATCAATCAGGGGGATAATTGTGGTGTTTTGATACATATAGCCGGCACTGCCAGTAATGGGCCGGTAATGGGGAAACCGAAACAGGTGGGGACGTTGCTCCCAGGTGGTGAAAGCGGCACTTTGCAGTACAAAAACCGGCTCCGCCTTGCGGCGAAACCAATCTTCGGACAGCTCGGGGAAGATACTAAACAGACTGTTGCCCAGTACGTGCTCGGGGGCTTGGCCACTGTGGTTTTGCATAAACTGGTTCCACAGAGCGACATTGTACTGCGCGTCAAGCACCACAAGTCCGACATCGATATTCTGCAGAATGTCTAACAGCCAGTGAACGTCCTTGAGAAAGTGGCTCAAGTCGTCTTTTGTATCCGCCATAGCTCAGCTCGCCCGTATTATTCGATCAGGTAATTGAGTTTCTCAAGTAGCCCGTCAATGCAGTTTTCACTGATCACCAATAACAGGTCGCAATTTACCTTATGATCCTCAATAGTGTAATTGATCTCGATAACGAGAGCATTATGCCAATTGATTTCACGCTTCTTCAGGGTTTCCGTTAAATCGAAGTGCTCGCCCAGTAAAATCGGGGGGCCCAGGCTAAACTGAGTATCCAGCTGTTTGGCAAGACTGTGTAAGCAAGCGCCACCAAGGACGTTGGTGGTGTCCATGAGTAGCTCGCTGCGGGCACTGGCGCCGGCATTGGCGTCATAGCGGAGCAGGGTGGCTAAATCCCGGTAATCGGTACCATTGAAAATCAGTAGTGCCTCGCCGGCGATACCACCGCCAATAAACCCTTGGCAGACGCCGGCTAGCTCTTGGCCATCGCCATCCTCGCTTTGAAGCGATTGCAGCATCATGGCGATATCATTGGGTGTGAGCAGGCTGACGCTCGGAATGGAGAGAACCACAAAAACGTCCAACAGGCGCGCCAAATGGTCGGCCGACTGCCCCATAGCGACATTGGCTATTTCCTGCAGGCAGTCTCGCTGATCTTCAGTTAGGAGTGTGGCCGTCATGTCTTGGGTCTTTTTATCGTGTAACCGCATTATAACAGGCATTCAAGTTGGCTGCCGTCACCCCAATACTAGCATTTATGCAGCCTAGTGTCTGTCTTCTGGGCAGATTTACCCCTCCGTTAGACGAACCTAGTCGAGGCTATTGTCAGCGCGCCAGCGCCTCGCTACACTCAATGGCTCCGGGCCCCTCACTTCGCGTTGTAAGTGGTGATGTGGGCCCTTAACAAAATCGTTTTTCTGTTGTCCAAATTCGCATCGTAAATCGCCCTGATAATGTACTCTGGTGCGCCTGACGCAGACGAGTTGACCCCAAACGCGAATATTAGTACGGAGTAGTGCACCATGAAGTTTCTGAGAAACGTATTAGTCTCGCTGACATTAAGCTTTGCGGCTTGTGCGGTGTTTGCCGCCGACTCCGAAGGTGGCGCTAACAGTGTTAAGGTAATTAAGTCTCACGCGTTCGCCGACCATGGCGAGGCGAAGTATCCGGCCGATTTCAGCCATTTTGACTATGTAAACCCCGAGGCCCCCAAAGGGGGAGAGTTGGTTCTCGCGACGATTGGTACTTATGACAGCTTCAATCGCTATGCCTCTCGCGGCGATGCCGAAGTTAACAGCGAAGCGTTTTATGACACACTAATGGTCGACAGCGACGATGAGATAGGGGTTTTGTATCCCTTAATAGCCGAGAGCATTGAGTACCCCGAAGATTACACGTGGGTCGCGTTTAATTTAAACCCTGAGGCGCGCTTTCAAGATGGCACGGCTATCACTGCTGATGATGTGGTGTTTAGTTTTAACAAGTTTATGGATCAAGGTGTATCCTTTGTTAAAAACTACTATAAAGACGTGAAAAACGTTACGGCGCTAAGTCCTCATAAGGTCAAGTTTATATTTTCGAAGAGCAATCGAGATTACATAGCTGGGTTGGCGAGTTTTAATATTTTACCCAAACAATATTGGGCGGACCGAGACCTTAGTGAGCCACTCAATGAGCCACCTTTAGGTAGTGGTGCTTATAGAGTAGTCGATTACAAGATGGGGCAGTTTGCCACCTATGAGCTAATCGACGAATATTGGGCTGCAGATTTGCCTAGCCGTAAAGGGCAGCAAAACTTTAAACGTATTCGCTACGATTATTACCGTGATGATACGGTGGCATTAGAGGCCTTTAAGGCGGGTGAGTTTGACTTTCGTCGAGAAAATGTTGCTAAACAGTGGGCCGAAGGCTACGACGTTCCAGCCGTTAAAAATGGCAATATTATAAAAGAAGAGTTACAGCATAAGATTCCTCAGCCTATGCAGGCGTTTGTGTTTAACATCCAGCGAGAACCGTTTAAAGATCGTCGTGTTCGCGAGGCGTTAAATTATCTATTGGATTTTGAGTGGTTGAATAAAAACCTCTTCTATTCATCGTATACACGCAACACTAGCTATTTTGAAAATACCCCCTATAAGGCGCAGGGTAAGCCCGATGGGTTAGAACTGGAGATACTCTCTAAGTACAGGGATCAGCTGCCTAAAGAGGTTTTTAGTGATGTTTGGCGTCCGAATAAAACCAAGGGCGATGGCAATATTCGCAATGAAATGCGCCAAGCACTGCGCTTACTTAAAGAGGCCGGGTGGGAGCTTAAAGATAAAAAGCTAGTCAATACTAAAACAGACAAGCCATTTTCCTTTGAGATATTGCTTTACTCTCCATCCATGGAGCGAGTGGTTCTGCCTTTTAAACGCAATCTCGAACGAGTGGGCATTGATGTTAGTGTCCGTATGGTGGACACGACTCAATACCTCAATCGTTTGCGCTCGCGCGATTTTGATATGACTCCACAGGGCTATAGCGCAATGCCGTACCCATCATCGAATATGAAACTACGTTGGCACACTGACTATATGGATTCGACTTACAATCAAGCGGGTGTGAGTAATCCTGTGATTGATGATTTATTAGAGAAGATTGAAGCGTCTCAAGAAGATGAAGAGCGTCTTTTAGCGCTAGGCCATGTTTTTGACCGAGTAGCGTTGTGGAACTATTATGTCATTCCTCAGTGGCACTCTAAAAGTTTTCGTATCGCCCATTGGAATAAATTTTCGCGCCCAGATACCCGCCCCAAATACGCCATTGGTCTTGATAGCTGGTGGTACGACCCAGATAAAGCAGAATCGTTAGGTAAGAAGCCAAATTAGCATTGGTAATAGAGGTCGTTAGATTTGGGCGCATATATTGTTCGCCGGCTGTTGTTAATTATTCCCACATTGCTGGCGATTATCACTTTAAACTTTTTTATTATACAGGCAGCTCCCGGCGGTCCGGTCGATCAAGCTATCGCCAACATGCTGGGTATGGGCGGGGCGAGCTTAGAGCGTGTTACCGGCAATGCCGGCGATTCTGACGCCGGAGGCTTAGCTCGGCAGAACCAGGAGTCCCGCGCGGGCCGTGGCTTAGACCCTGAGGTGATTGCCGAAATCGAACAGCAGTTTGGCTTCGATAAGCCTTTGTTTGAGCGCTACTTTACGATGCTGGGTGATTACTTAAGCTTTGATTTTGGCGATAGCCTGTTTAAAGCCAATACTGTGCTAGGGTTGATTGTAGAGCGCTTGCCGGTCTCTATTTCTCTGGGCTTGTGGAGCACGCTTATTATTTACTTTATCTCTATTCCATTGGGGATTCGTAAAGCCATTAAACATCATCAGCCTTTTGATGTTTGGACCAGTTGGGCAGTCGTGATAGGCAATGCGATACCGGGCTTTTTGTTTGCTATTTTGCTGATTATTGTCTTTGCCGGCGGCAGTTATTTAGACTGGTTTCCGCTGAGAGGGCTAGTGTCGTCCAACTTTTCTGAGCTGACTTGGTATCAAAAAATAGGTGATTATTTTTGGCATTTAACATTGCCAGTTCTGGCGTTAGTGGTGGGTGGCTTTGCCACGCTCACAATGCTAACTAAAAATTCTTTTCTCGATGAAATCAATAAACAATATGTAATTACCGCTCGCGCCAAAGGCGCGGGCGAACGGCGTATTTTGTACAAACACGTGTTTCGCAATGCCATGCTGATTATTATTGCTGGGTTCCCGGCGACCTTTATCAGCATGTTTTTTACCGGCTCGTTGCTGATTGAGGTGATTTTTTCCCTCGAAGGGCTTGGGCTGCTGGGCTTTGAGTCTACGTTGCAGCGTGATTACCCGGTAATGTTTGGCACCTTGTATATCTTTAGTCTTTTAGGGTTGCTCATTGGTATTATCAGCGATCTTGCCTACACCTGGGTTGATCCACGCATAGACTTTGAGTCCCGTTAAGGCATGAGTTTCATGAATTTAAGCCCTATTAATCGTGAGCGCTGGCGCCGGTTTAAAAATAATCGTCGCGGCAATTACAGCTTGTGGATATTTCTGGCCTTATTTGGCGCAAGCTTATTAGCGGATGTGCTGGCGAATAATGTTCCGCTTATTATACAGCACGAGGGCGAGTGGTACTTTCCAGTTGTTAAAGAGTATTCCGAATTGGACTTTGGCGGTGATTTTGATGTCGCGGCCGACTACCGGGACGACTATATCGCCGAACTCATCAATGACTCAGGCTGGATGCTTTGGCCGCCGATCCGCTTTGATTATCGTGCTATTAATTAAAATCTGCCGACTCCCGCTCCCAGCCCGCCTAGCGTTGAAAACTGGTTAGGTACCGATGATCTTGGCCGTGATATTTTGGCGCGTCTTATTTATGGATTCCGTATTTCTGTTATTTTTGGGCTGTTTTTAACCTTGGCTACCTCTGTGGTAGGGATCGCGGTAGGCGCGATTCAGGGCTTTTATGGCGGGAAAGTGGATTTGGTGGGGCAGCGATTTTTAGAGGTTTGGTCGAGTGTGCCAACCCTGTTTGTGCTAATTATTATTGCCAGTATGGTGTCACCCAGCTTTTGGATTTTATTGACGATCTTGTTGCTGTTTGGCTGGATGTCTTTAGTGGGCGTGGTACGGGCAGAATTTTTACGCGCGAGAAACTTTGAGTATGTGTTGGCGGCGCGCTCCATGGGCGTTTCAAATGCTGCGATAATGTGGCGCCATTTGTTGCCCAACGCGATGGTGGCCACCATTACCTTTATTCCGTTTTTGCTGGTGGGTGGTGTGACCAGTCTAACCGCTTTGGATTTTCTCGGTTTTGGTTTGCCACCGGGCTCTGCATCCCTCGGGGAGATGGTGAGTCAGGGAAAAAATAATTTGCACGCGCCTTGGATCGGACTGTCGGTGTTTGTGGTTTTATCGTTATTATTAACCTTGTTAGTGTTTGTGGGCGAGGCGGTACGAGATGCCGTTGACCCTAACCGCACTCGCTAGAGCGATTATGAATCAGCCTTTACTTAGTATTACCAACCTTACCTTAACCTTCCATGGGGCGACCGATGCGACACCTGCGGTACGCGATGTTAGTTTTGATGTTTTACCCGGTGAAGTGTTGGCACTGGTGGGTGAGAGCGGCTCGGGTAAGTCCGTTACTGCGCAGTCTATTTTGCGCTTACTCAACCCCAGCGCTGTGCGGTATGACTCGGGGCAAATATCGTTTGCTGGGCACGATTTGTTGCGCGCGGACGAGCGACATCTAAATCGGATTCGCGGTGGCTCTATTGGAATGATCTTTCAGGAGCCGATGACGAGTTTAAATCCGCTGCAGAGCATTGAAAAGCAGTTGTCTGAATCGCTGTATTTACACAAAGGTACAAAGCGCGCGGCAGCGCGCCCTAAAGTGCTGGAGTGGTTGCAAAGAGTTGAGATTCGCAATGCCGAGCAACGCTTGAGTGCGCTTCCGCACGAATTAAGTGGCGGTGAGCGCCAGCGTGTGATGATCGCTATGGCGCTGATAAACGAGCCGGACTTACTGATTGCCGATGAGCCGACCACCGCTCTCGATGTAACCGTACAGGCGCAAATTTTACGTCTTTTAAAGCGTCTGCAAAAAGAGTTGGGGATGTCGGTGTTGTTTATTACCCATGACTTGGGGATCGTACGCAAGTTGGCAGACAGAGTGATGATTATGCGTCGCGGTGAGCTTTTAGAGCGTGGCGCAACCGCCGAGGTGTTTGATAACCCTAAAACCGACTATGCCCGGCAGCTGCTGGCGGCAGAGCCGGGCGCACCGCCAGCGCCACTTGCACAAGCTAACCCGTTATTAACGGTCGATCATTTGCGTACTTGGTTTGGTGTTAGTACAGGGTTGTTGCGGCGAGTAAAGCACTACGTTAAAGCCGTAGATGATATTAGTTTTACATTGGCTGAAGGCGAAACTCTGGGCATTGTGGGCGAGAGTGGCTCAGGTAAAACCACATTAGGGCGCTCTGTGTTGCAGCTGATTAAGTGTGAGGGTGACGTGCACTTTACTCTTGCTGGCGAAAACGCCTCGCGTAACTTATTGCACCTTAGCGCCAAGCAAATGAAACCTTTACGACGTCATATTCAGATGATATTTCAGGACCCGTTCGCCAGCTTGAGCCCGCGAATGTCAGTGCTGCAAATTATCGCTGAGGGGTTAAAAGTACACGAGCGTTATAGTAAAACAGAATTGGAAGCGCGCGTGATTGACGCGATGCGCGAGGTTCAGCTCGATCCTGAATTGCGCCACCGTTACCCCAACGAGTTTTCCGGTGGTCAACGTCAGCGTATCGCTATTGCTCGCGCGCTGGTGTTAAAACCACGCTTGTTGGTGCTTGATGAGCCGACCTCGGCACTGGACCGTTCGGTGCAAAAAGACATTGTTGATTTGTTGCAGCGACTGCAGCGCGAGTACGGTTTATCCTATTTGTTTATCAGTCACGACCTCAGCGTCGTACGCTCCATGAGCCATCGCATTATGATTATGAAAGATGGCAAGGTGGTAGAGCAGGGCGCTGCCGAGCGTATATTTAACCAGCCGCAGCACCCCTATTCTAAAGCCTTACTAGCGGCAGCTAATGACCCTTTGTAACGTCAACAAATAGGGTAAGTTGCTGGCCGGGGTGAATGTATTTTTTAGTCGATACTTTGTTCCAGCGGGTAATATCTTTAATGCTGACGTTAAAGCGACTGGCAATCCGCGCCAACGAATCGCCGTTTCTTACTTTGTAGGATAGCTTGCGCACCACAGCATCGTCATCGCCGGTTTGGTCCTTAACATTTTTGCTCCACACCACCAGCTTTTGCCCAGGTTTAATGGTGTCGCGCGGCGACATGCCGTTCCAGCGCGCCAACGAGCTGACACTGACTTGATGGTTATTGGCAATTCGCCAAAAGCTATCGCCCTTGCGCACGGTGTAGCTGATTTTCTCGCCGCTAGTGCTCTTAGATCGGCTTTGGGTGCCGAGTTGGCGCTGGATCGCGCTCAGCTCGTAGTAATCGGCACCAGCGCTGGCCGTTGGAATCAGCAATACATCGCCGGCGCGAATGCGCGACGAGCGCAACTGATTAGCGCTTTTAAGGGCCTCTACACTGGTGTTGTGGTTGTTGGCAATGCGGATAAGACTGTCACCCGAACGAATTTTGTACCGCTCCCAACTGATGCGTTGGGATGGCTCCACTCCGGCCAATGCCGCAGTAAAGCTTTCGGCGTGTGTGCTGGGTATCAGCAGCCGGTGCGGGCCGGCCGGGTCCGTCGCCCAGCGGTTAAAGCCGGGGTTTAATAGGTAGAGCTCCTCCATTGTGATGTCGGCCAGCTCAGCGGCTTGGGCTAAATCGAGCTGCGAGCCGATATCGATAGCGACAAAATAGGGTGCGTTGGAGATCTCAGGTAAGGTAATTTTGTAGTGTTTAGGGTTTGCCACTACTTGAGAGAGCGCCAGCAGTTGTGGGACGTACGCCTGGGTTTCGCGCGGGAGCTTGAGCGACCAAAAGTCAGTAGGTTTACCCGCGCGTTTATTAGCCCTGATGGCGCGCGCCAAACGGCCTTGTCCGGTGTTGTAAGCGGCCAGGGCCAACAGCCAGTCACCGTCGAACAGCGAGTGCATTCGCTTTAAGTAGCTAATGGCAGCGTTGGTTGAGGCCACTACATCGCGTCGACCGTCGTACCACCAGTTTTCTTTTAAGCCGTAATCGCCGGCGGTGCCAGACATAAACTGCCACATACCTGCAGCGGTCGCGTGAGAGTAGGCAAATGGGTCGAAGGCGCTTTCCACCACAGGCAGCAGGGCTATTTCTAATGGCAGGCCTTCCTCTTCTAGGCGTTGAACAATGTAGTAAAGGTAGCGTTGGCCGCGCTCAAATACGCGGTCTATGTATTCTGGGTGGCTTGCGTACCAGCTCTCATATTGATTGATACGTTTGTGATCTAGCTCAGACAAAACAAAGCCGGCCGTCATGCGATCGAGCAGCGTTAGCTCGGCAGGGGCGGGCTTGGGAGCGGCAATAGGGGGTGCGCTAACGGCTACCGGCTGGGTTTCTTCCGGCGCCTCATCGTCTGCGCCAATAGGTTCTTGAAAGTCGTCGTTTTCGGCGAGGATGCTGCTGCATCCGTTTAAAATCACTGAAAATAAGCACAGTAGGGCAATACGAGATACAGCAGTCATTGAGTCACTTTAGCGTTTTAGCGTAAATGGTTCACGCTTGCTAACATCCTATTATTCGCGCGAAATTCAGCCGATTCTAGGGGTTTGGCTCTTCTGGGTCAATTGGCTTAGAAACCGTCTTTCCAGCGCCTTAAGACTGCGAATACATCGGCGGCGGAGTCTTGCGAGCAGCCGCTGTATTCGCTGGCGCTGGCTACCACCGGGGCCTGCGTGCACCGTAAAAAGGGGTTGGTGGCAAGTTCTAGGGCAATCGTGCTGGGAACGGTTGGCTGGTGCTGCTCGCGCTTTTTGCGCGCACTGTTAAGTCGCGCGGCAATATCGGGGTTTTCGGGCTCGACGGCTTGGGCAAATACCAAGTTGGCCACGGTGTACTCGTGGGAGCAATACAGGGTGGTATTAGCGGGTAACTGTGCGAGCTTATCCAAAGACTGCTGAAACCGCTCGGGGTCGCCTTCAAACATTCGGCCACAGCCACCGGCAAAAAGTGTGTCACCGGCAATCAGCACACCGTTGGGTTTGGCGTCGGGCCGGTAGTAAACGATATGGTCGAGAGTGTGGCCGGGTGTGGCCAGAATACGCCACTGGGTGCCGCCAAGTTCAAGGGTATCTCCCTCCGCCAATGGCTGCGTCACCTGCGGGATGCGCGTGCTGTGTGGGCCGTAAACCGGCACTTGGTGGTGTTCGAGTAGCTCGTCGATGCCGTCTGTGTGATCCCAGTGGTGGTGGGTGAGTACAATACCTGCCAGAGTGAGTTCGCGTTGTTTGAGCGCGGCGAGCACGGGCGCGGCATCGCCCGGGTCAAATATATAGGCATCTGAGCTTTTAGGGTCTGGCTGTAACAGCCAAAAATAATTTGTCTCAAGTGCCGGTAGGCCATAAATCTGCATACTCTCACTCCGGTTGGCTTCTTTGCACTGACGAATACTGGTATTTTATCAGGCTAAAGAGGCGAGATCATACCGTGGAGGTGCACATGCTCGAGCGGGTAAAAGAAAACATCAAGTCGCGTCGCGACGTTCGGCCAGCAGCCGAGGCGGTACCAGCGTTGACCGATTGGTTCGCCTCAGCGCCGGGGCAAGCGCTATTGGCGTGTGAAAAAGATGATATTGATCAAGCACTTGCTTGCCTGTTCGGGTATCATTTGTGCCAACTTAGCGTGGGCCGTGGGTTGCGCTTAACCGGTAATAGCCGCATTGCCCATACCTTTGCGCTCAACCCTTGCGCACAGCCTGGCGGTGCAGAGGCCGGCTGCTGCGACTATGGTCGGTTGCCGCTAGCGCCTGAGTCGGTGGATGTGTTTGTGCTGCACCACGTGCTGGATTTTAGCCAAACCCCCCACCAACTATTGGCCGAGGTGGCCCGAGCAACCATTGCCCGTGGTCATATTGTTATTATCGGCTTTAATCCTTGGAGCCTTGGCGGCGCTTTGCGCTTTTTGCGCAGCTGGTTTGGCAATGCGCCTGAGGGTGGCCACCAGAGCCTGCGCTGGGGTCGTTTACACGACTGGTGCAAACTGCTGGATTTAGTGCCGGTTAGCGTAACCCGCGGCCAATTTTGGCCCCGCTCTAAAAACAACCAGCGCAGCATTGAGTCCTGGTTGCGGCGTATCGGAGCGCCTTGGGGCAATTATTACGCTGTGACCGTGCGCAAAGATGTGCCAGCCGTATTGCCACTCAAGCCACGCTGGAACAATGTTGAACTGCGAGGCTTTAGTGCCGCCTCGGTGCCCAGTAAAGTCGGGCGCGACGCAACGCGTACAACAAGCTCCACCTCACAGCAGAAACATTTAAAAAGCGTGTTGAGCGATCATAAAAAACATTAACAAGTAATGGTAACTAATTGAAAAAAATAGAAATATATACAGATGGCGCCTGTCGTGGAAACCCCGGGCCAGGGGGCTGGGGGGCATTGTTGCGCTTTGAAGGACAAGAGAAAGAGTTGTGTGGTGGCGAACGTGACACCACCAATAATCGTATGGAGCTGACGGCGGCCATTGAAGGCCTCAAGGCACTTACAGAGGCCTGTGAGGTAGTGTTAACAACCGACTCGCAATATGTGCGCAAAGGCATTACCGAGTGGCTCGCAGGCTGGAAGCGCAAAGGGTGGCGCACCGCCTCTAAGCAACCGGTAAAAAACGTCGATTTATGGCAGGCTCTGGATGAACAAAGTAATCGCCACAAAATAGATTGGCGCTGGGTAAAAGGCCATAGCGGTCACGCCGAGAACGAGCGCGCGGATCAGCTGGCCAATCGCGGTATTGACGAGTTGCGCTAATGGCGCCGCGGCGGTAAATCCCCTTTATTTTTAGCAGGTTATTATGAGCACATCAGACAATACCGTCACCCGCCAAATCGTACTCGATACCGAGACGACAGGCCTTGAGGCCACGCAAGGGCACCGTATTATCGAGATCGGTTGTGTCGAGGTCGTCAACCGCAAACTGACGGGAAAACACTATCATCAGTACATCAATCCTGAGCGTGAGATCGACGCAGGGGCGATGGAGGTGCATGGTATCAGCAACGAGATGCTGGCTGACAAGCCGGTATTTGCGCAAATACGCGAGGATTTTTTAGCGTTTATCGCCGGCGCTGAACTGGTTATTCACAATGCGCCCTTTGATATTGGCTTTATCGATGCCGAGCTGCGCCGTATGGACGCGCGCCACAACACTATTGCCTTAAACAACAGCATCGTCGACTCGCTGATGCTGGCGCGCGGCAAGCATCCCGGTCAGAAAAACAGCCTGGATGCGTTGTGTAAGCGCTATGGGGTCGACAACTCACAGCGCGAGCTGCACGGCGCTTTGCTGGATGCCGAGATCCTTGCCGACGTTTATTTACTTATGACTGGTGGCCAAACGGCGCTTATGCTGGGTGGTGGCGATGGCAGTGACGGCGGGGAAGAGGCGTCAGGCTCCGAGATTAAACGTTTAGACAGTGGTCGTCGGCCGTTGCCAGTGCTGCGCGCTGACGAGCAAGAGCTGGTGCGGCATCAAGAGAAGCTCGCCGCCATTAATAGCGCCAGTGATGGTCAGTGTTTGTGGTTATCGACGGGCGAAGCTCTGGGTGAGGTCGCCCCGGGTAACGATTAAGCGGTCAATGCGCCCATAAATGCGACAGCTTTGGCATCTGCTCGCAAAGGTTGAGTACTTAATTGGATTGCCTTAGAGTTTTGTAATAAGTTAATGTAGATTCTATCTTTACAGCATTAATGCATTGGTTGTACACAAAAAGAGCTATCCGCGCCGGAGTGTTCGGATCGACCCATACCAGCAGGAAAATAACAGTGACTACAGACACCGCTGAGCGTTTTAACCCCTCCTCTTTAAAGCTAGTGCAAAATGAGCTGGTGGCGACTATTGAGTCGGCGGCCAATCGGCTTGAGCGCTTTGCCAGCGACCCTAACGATGGTGAGTTGCTGCAAAACTGCATTGATGACATTAAACAAATTCGCGGCACTTTAAATCTACTTCAGCTGAGGGGCGTTGACACCCTGGCGAGCGAGCTGGTTGAACATATTACCGATATCCCCTTGGGCGATGGCGCCGCAACTCACGAAAAACTTGAACGCATCACCTCGGTGTTTTTTATCCTGCCGCGTTATTTAGAGTACTGCACCCAGACAGGCCGCAGTATGGCGGTACTCTTGATTCCCCATATTAACGACTTGCGCGCGGCACGGCGCGAGCCGCTGCTGCCCATGAGCTACTATTTTCAAGTCGATTTAGAGCACTGCCAGCGACCCGAGCAGCCCGCCGCCGATATCCCCGAAGACTTTCGCCACTTTGTCCGCCGCATCCGCCATATGTATCAGGTGGCCATGCTTAGTGTGTTACAAGGCAAGCAAGTAAAGCCTTCTCTGGGGATGATGGTGCGCGCCTTAGAGCGCCTCGATAGCGTCACAGCTGGTCGCCCCATGGCCCAACTGTGGTGGGTGGGCGCCGAGATGATTGGCGCCATTGCCGAAGGTAAACTGCAGCTTAATAAGTCACGCAAGATGCTGCTAGGCGCCATCGACCGCGAGTTCAAGCGGGTGCAGTTTGAAGGCGATGCGGTGCTAGATCGCGCTGCTGCCCCAGCGCTGTTAAAAGAGTTGGTTTATTTGGTGGCGCTGGCGCATCGCGACAGCTCTAAAACAGATGCGATTTTAAAAGCCTATAACGTCAGTCGGCTGGCGTATAGTGAGGTAGAGCTGCTACGAGAACAGGAATACCTAAAAGGACCCAGTGCTACCACGGTAACCTCCATGACTGCCGTGCTCCAGGAGGAGTTACGCGCAAGTAAAAACATCTTAGAGCGCGCCGCTCAGGGCGGTATCGAGATGCTTAAAGAGACCCCCGAGTTACCCGAAACGTTAAAAAAGATTGCCGAAATACTATCGGTGGTCGGTCTGGTGGCCCCCAGCAACTCGTTACGTACAGAAATTGAAAAAATATCCGGCTGGCAAAATGAAACTATCGAGGCCAGCCCCGATGACCTGCTCGGTGTTGCCGACACACTACTGTATATCGAAAGCACCGTAAGTGGCTTGGCGCGAATGAACCTGTCAGAAGAAAAGCTGGCAGCGCTCAATGCGTTATCCCGCGAAGAGGTTTTGTCGAACAGCCAAATTCACGAGGCCGAAACGCTGGTGATCGAGGAGGCCGAGTCGGGTCTGGCGATGATCAAGCGTGCGCTTAATAGCTATTCAGAGTCTAACTACGACATAGGCCACATCAAAAACGTCTCTTCAACACTCTCTACCGTGCGCGGTGGAATGTTAGTGTTGGCGCTGCCTCGCGCCGCTAAAGTGGTCGCCGCGTGCGAGGCGTTTGTCAACGAGGCACTGCTGGGCGGCGAGCAGTTGCCCGCAGTGCAGCATTTGCTAGAAACCTTTGCCGATGCCGTGATTAGCCTTGAGTACTACTTGGACGCGATTAAATCGGAGAAGGGTGCCGATACCAGTGTGTTGCAAATCGCCGAAGAAAGCTTACAAGCGCTAGGCTACCCCGTCGCCCCATGAGAGGGCCGCGATAGTTGTGAGCCTGAATAGCGCTGCTGCCACTGATTACTACTGGCCGGTTAGCGGCGGCCAGCTATGGCTGCCCGCGGGCCGGCCTAGTCAGGTAAAGCCTGGCGGCACTAGTGCGTGCTTTCGGATCGATTTGCCCGAAACCGACAGCGCGGCAAAGCACTGGATTGCACTTTCAGATGCACCAGAATGGTTAGCGAAAGAGCACTGGATCAGCCTCCGGGAGCTGCTTGATGAGCTTGACTCCGGCGCTCTGTTTTGGGCGAGTCGGGCGCTACAGGTTGGACACTGGTGGCAACGTCATCGGTTTTGTTCTTGTTGCGGTGCCGAGCTGCCCGCGCCGCAGTCAGAGCTACTGGCCAAAGGCGAGCTCGTACGTATTTGCGCGGTTTGCCATATTCGTTAT
This sequence comes from Gilvimarinus japonicus, assembly GCF_042847215.1. Taxonomy (GTDB): domain Bacteria; phylum Pseudomonadota; class Gammaproteobacteria; order Pseudomonadales; family Cellvibrionaceae; genus Gilvimarinus; species Gilvimarinus japonicus. The sequence continues at coordinate 2,131,023 of NZ_AP031500.1, read as the reverse complement.
TACCCGGCCCAAACTCCCTGTATCATTGTCTTGGTCACCAAGGGTGAATACTGCCTGTTGGCTCAGCACCAGCGTTCGCGTACCGGCACCTATACCGCACTGGCAGGGTTTGTTGAGGCGGGCGAGAGAATCGAACAAACCGTCGTCAGAGAAGTGCAGGAGGAGGTTGGCTTAAACGTCACTCAGCTCACCTATATGAACAGTCAGAGCTGGCCGTTTCCCGCACAATTAATGCTGGGTTTTTACGCCCACTACGATAGCGGTAGTATTGTGCCGCAGCCGGATGAAATTAAAGAGGCGCACTGGTATCACTATCGTGATTTGCCCAAGGTGCCGCCCGTCGGGACGATAGCACGTCAACTCATCGATGGTTTTGTACAACGCTGTGAGATGTCAGCGGATGATAAAGCCCGCTAGCGTATTGGCTAAAGGAGGCCAGTCACTATGGTTTATAGCGTAATTGCGGTTGCGGCGGCGCTGTGCTGCCTGCTCGTGGCCTATTCGGCGGCCAAATTGCTGTTTAAGGACTCATGGGTGCTTGGCTGGTTGCGCGGCATGTTTGGCTTAGCACTGCTAGGGCTGGCGGTTTTGTTTGCTTTTGTCGCTTTGGATATTTTTAGTTATCGGCAAATACAAAAAGAGCATATGGTGGCCACTTTAAGTTTCGAAAAGGTTAAAGATGCGCTGTTCAATGTGACCGTTGCCGACGAAGAAGGCAATGAGCAAAAGTACCAAATTGCCGGCGATCAATGGCAGCTAGACGCGCGCATCATTAAGTGGACTGGTATTGTCGCTAATTGGGGCGTCAAACCGGGGTATCGGCTTGATCGTCTCAGTGGCCGCTACTACTCATTAGAGCAAGAGCGCAACGCCGACCGAACCGTATACTCGTTTCACGAAAGCCGTTATGGCGTCGACGTATGGCGCTGGTTGCGCGAAGGCAGAGATGCCTTGCCTATTGTCGATGCGGTGTACGGCAGTGCTACTTATTTGCCCATGGCAGATGGCGCTTTATTTGAGGTGAGTTTATCGGGCACCGGCCTGGTTACGCGCCCCATGAATGACTCCGCGCGCGAGGCTGTGGGCACTTGGCGCTAACGCGTAGGTTAATAACACTGAGAAAGACAAACACGATTGATTTGGGGAGTAAAGTTTTTGGAATTTTTAGCAGATTACGGAATGTTTTTAGCAAAAGCCGTCACCATTGTGGTGGCTTTTGCTATTGTTTTAGCGCTTATTGTGAGCAGCAAGCAGCGCGGCCGAGGCTCAGATAAAGGCCACATTGAAGTTACTAAGCTCAATGACACTTACGATGAGTACTCTGACATTATTAAAGCTGAGGTACTTGATTCGGCGGCTATTAAGTTAGAGCAAAAACTTAAAAAGAAAAAAGAAAAATTACTGCAAAAAGACAAAAAGCGAGAACAAAAAAACGCCGACAGCAAAGCGATCGAAGAGGCGGCCAACACACCAAAACGCTTGTTTGTTTTAAATTTTGATGGCGATATTAAAGCGTCGGCCAATGGCAGTTTACGCGAGGAAATTACCGCGATCTTAGGTGTCGCAACCGAGCGCGATGAAGTTGTGGTAAAGCTCGAAAGTGGTGGGGGCATGGTGCACAGTTACGGTCTGGCAGCGAGCCAGCTGACGCGTATTACTGAGCGCAACATACCGTTAACGGTTTGTGTCGACAAAGTCGCGGCCAGCGGTGGCTATATGATGGCTTGTGTGGCCGACAAAATTGTCGCAGCGCCATTTGCCGTACTTGGCTCGATAGGTGTGGTCGCGCAGCTGCCTAACTTCCACCGTCTGCTAAAAAAGAACGATATTGATTACGAGATGTTTACCGCCGGCGAATACAAACGCACGGTAACCATGTTTGGTGAAAACACTGAGAAGGGGCGTGAAAAGTTTACTGACGACTTAGAGCAAACCCATGTGCTATTTAAGGCGTTTGTTGGTGAACATCGGCCCGCTGTCGATGTCGATAAAGTAGCCACCGGTGAAATCTGGTATGGTTCTAAGGCGCTAGAGATGCAGCTGATTGATCACATTCAAACCAGTGATGGCTATTTGTGGTCCCAATACCCCGACACCGATATTTTTGCCGTAGAGTTTACCCACAAAAAGTCATTACCCGAACGTCTCGGCATAGCTGCCGAGAGCTCAGTAGACCGTTTGTTTAGTCGTTGGATTACCCGTATGCAACCAAAGCGTTGGTTTTAAGCTAACGCTTTACTTGACCCTTACCCTGGGTCAAGTAAGAGCTTTGGGCATGAGGCACAAAACTTAGTGCTGGCGGCGGCTTAACGATGGACCTTAATCGCGAGAGAGAACCGCTATGCAAGATTACCGTGCCCTTAGAATTCATCGTGGCGACGATAACGACTTTAGTGTCGCCGTTGAGTCAGTTCCTGCAAGCACGTTGCCAGATGGCGATATTCTGGTTCGTGTGCATTACAGCGATTTAAACTACAAAGACGCGCTGGGTGCCATCGGCAAGCCGGGCGTTAGCCGTAACTTTCCTCATACGCCCGGCATTGACGCCGCCGGAGAAGTCGTCTCAGACAGTACCAATCAGTATCGGCCGGGCGACCGGGTGCTTATCAGCGGTTACGATTTTGGCATGAATACCCCCGGCGGCCTGGCTCAGTATTGCCGCGTGCCGCTGCAGTGGGTGTGTCCGTGCCCACCGCAGTTAGATTTACCTGAGGCAATGATCTTTGGTACCGCGGGGCTCACCGCCGCCATGTGTCTCGATAAGCTGGCGCGCCTGCAGCATAAAGCCATTAGCGATACCCGCTTGCTGGTTAGTGGGGCATCGGGTGGGGTTGGCTCGCTTGCCACCGCGATGGCGGCAAAGCTTGGCTTTCAAGTCATTGCCATGAGCGGTAAAACCCAGGCGCACGATAGCTTAAGGGCGCTGGGGGCAACCGAGGTGATTTCATCGGCCGAATGGCTAGAAGCCAACAAGAAAGCGCTGTTAAAACCCCAGTGGGACTGCGCGATCGACACCTTGGGCGGCGATGCGCTGTTTAATATTATTAAAGCGACCGAGCGCGAGGGTGCCGTAGCAGCGTGTGGCTTGGCTTCCGGCGCGGACTTTGCGGCAACCGTGTATCCGTTTATTTTACGGGGGGTCGCGTTGCTGGGTGTGGATTCGGCCGAGCAAGCCAACGATTATAAACGTAAGTTGTGGCTGCATCTCGCGACCGATCTTAAACCTGCATCGCTTAGAAGCATGTGTGAAGAAATCACCCTCGAGCAGGTTCCCGATGTGCTTGCTAGTATGCGCGCCGGGCGTTCTCGTGGGCGCTACCTCGTGCGTGTTGATTAACAACCCGTCAGCTAAAAAACAATTTCTTTTGGAGGATTGCCGTGTTTCAAAATCGCCAAAAATCGATAATGCCGTCACCTGAAAATGCACTACCCGGACGTGACCAACCTATCACCGTATCGCCGACACACGCGGTAAACGGCACCAGTATCAAACCGCCGTTTCCTGCCGGATATGAACAACTGGTGGTCGGACTTGGTTGCTTTTGGGGCGCTGAACGTTTGTTTTGGCAAACGGCCGGCGTTTACACCACTGCGGTCGGGTATGCCGGAGGGTACACGCCAAACCCGACCTATGAAGAGGTTTGCAGCGGCATGACTGGGCATAACGAAGTTGTGCTGGTGGTGTTTGACCCTGCCAAGGTGAGCTTTGAAGCGTTGCTTAAAGTGTTCTGGGAGGCTCACGACCCCACTCAGGGTATGCGACAGGGCAACGACAGTGGCACTCAGTATCGCTCGGGCCTGTACCTTTCCAGTGAGGCGCAACGCGCCGCTGCAGAGCAAAGTCGGCAAGCCTACCAGGACGCGCTTACAGCGGCAGGGCGGGGCGATATCACCACAGAAATAAAGGTCGGTGTCGAGTTTTATTATGCCGAAACTTATCACCAACAGTATTTGGCGAAAAACCCCAACGGCTATTGTGGCTTGGCCGGCACCGGGGTTAGTTGCCCCGGTTAGGCATCTAGAACCTCTAGCACTAACTTGTAGTAGACCGTGTAGATTTTTGCGGCGCGGTTATCTTCTTGCACAATAAAAAACGGCGCGCGGTCTACGTTATATTCGCGCGCTAGCTTCATGCCCTCACTGTTTGGGTCGGTCTCATCGGCAATCACAATCTTATCAATACGCTCGATATGGCCGCTTTGCTCAAGCTTAGCCATGACGTCAGCACATTTACGGCAAGGCGAGCCGTCGGCGAGTACTTTTTTGACCATGGTTATCGTCACAGAGTTAAGGCCTCTCGGTTAAGCTGCTGACATTATGACTAAGGTCACTGTTATCACCGTCTGAGATGTTGTTGGCGTGCAAGCCGCACTCTTTTTTGGTGGCTTCTTCCCACCACCAACGGCCTTCGCGCTCGTGCTGACCTGGGCCGACAGGGCGGGTGCAGGGTTCACAGCCGATGGAAATATATCCCCGATCATGCAATGGATTGTAGGGCGCCTCGTACATGCGAATATAATTCCAGACCTCCTCTGAGCTCCAGTTTGCCAGCGGATTAAACTTGGTTAATTTCGCGCCGGGGCGAGCAAACGCTAAATCATCCTGTATGACCGGGATGTCGGCGCGGGTACCGGGGCTTTGATCTTTACGTTGTCCGGTAATCCACGCGTCTACCTCTAACAATTTCTTGCGTAGAGGGGCAATTTTGCGAATACCGCAGCATTCTTTGTGCGTATCTTGGTAAAAACTAAACAGACCTTTTTCTTTTACCAGCGCGCGCACTGCCTCGCCATCGGGCGAGATAACGTCAATATCAATGCCGTAATGTTTTCGCACTGTCTCGATAAATTGGTAGGTTTCGGCGTGTAAGCGGCCGGTATCAAGGCAAAACACTTGGAGGTCGGGGCGAATACGGCTTGCCATATCGATCAGGGCCACATCTTCGGCACCACTAAAGGAGATCGCTATATTTTCAAACTGCTCAAGCGCGTAGCGCATAATACGGTAGGGGCTTTGCCCTTGCAGTTCGGTCTCGACGTTGACGATATCAATGCTTTCGCTCATGTGCTGGCCTTTATTTACATCTCGGTTGCAGGCAGTTGCCCAAGGGGACTACCTGTTTGTTGTGAGTCTTTTAATGCAGCGAAGGATACCAGAGCCTTTAACAGCTGCCCAATAGCGCTCAAGCATTAACTTATAACCAATGATTACCACTGCGTGGAACAGTGTGCAAAACTCGCCCGAAAAGATTTAAAAATAACCACACCTATGGTGTCTGCATAGCTATTGACACTACATGTAGGATTTTTGTCCGCATAATTACTGAGTTGTAGGCGGCTAAGGGGGACGATGTCCGGTATGTTTTGGTTATATCTAGGGTTGTCGCCTTGTAAAATCGTACTATGTTCCACGTGAAAACCCATCGTACTCAATTGCTTTTATGCGCGTGACGGGTTAGATTCGCGTTTTTTCTTTGACTGTATGCTGGAGGCGGCTAGTGGAAATCGCGTGCTTGGATCTTGAAGGGGTTTTGGTCCCTGAAATTTGGATTAAATTTGCAGAGAAAACCGGTATCGAGGCGCTAAAAGCAACGACCCGTGATATTCCCGATTACGACGTTTTGATGCGTCAACGCCTGAAAATTCTGGAGGAGAACAACCTCGGCCTTAATGAAATTCAGGAGGTCATCGCAACTCTAGAGCCCCTCGAAGGCGCGGTTGAGTTTGTCGATTGGCTGCGCGAGCGCTTTCAGGTCATTATTTTGTCGGACACTTTTTACGAGTTTTCGCAACCGCTGATGCGTCAATTAGGGTTCCCGACACTGTTGTGCCACCGCTTAGAAACCGACGAAAAGGGTAAGGTAATTAATTACCATTTGCGCCAAAAAGACCCTAAGCGTCAATCAGTGCTCGCCTTAAAAACCTTGTACTACCGGATTATTGCCGCCGGAGATTCCTACAACGATACTACGATGCTCGGCGAAGCTGATGCCGGCATCCTGTTTCATGCCCCGCAGAATGTTATCGATGAGTTTCCGCAGTTTCCCGCTGCGCACACTTATGAGGCACTGAAGCATGAGTTTCTTAAAGCGAGTAATCGCGATTTAACGCTTTAATTACTGCTTATTGCAAAGCAAGGCGCATCTAAATAACCGGCCACTTGGCCGGTTTTTTTATGGGCGTAAAGAATGTGCCCCGTTTTAATGCATTGACGAAAAAAATGAATAATGTGTCAATTTGATTTCGCCCTGTCCGCGGTTAGTGTTAACTGCTATGGTAAAAAAGCAAAAGTGAGAGATCGCTTATTAGCGAGAGTCCGTTTAACGGATTTTTTAAACGACGTTTTCTCAAGCTGTCTTGCTAATAACAATCAAAAGAGGGATTCATGGAGGACGCGTTGCCACGCATAAAAAGGAGTAACACATGGAAAAAACGAATCAACCTGGCAAAAAGTTTCGACGCGGGTATTTGCCTAAGCAGGTTTTGTTAGGCTCATTATTTGTCAGTAGTAGTTTGTTAGTATCGCCATCATTTGCCGCTCAGTCGGTTATTGAGGAAGTGCTGATCACGGCGCAAAAGCGCGAGCAGGACTTGCAAGATGTATCGGTTGCGGTTAGCGCGTTTTCTGGCGATGCCATTGAAAAAATGGGCTTTGAAGAGGGGTTGGATATCACTCAGCAAGTGCCCAACATGAACTTCTTTGCCATATTCGGTGAAGCATCTAGCCCCTCTGTTAGTTTACGCGGCATTAGTCTGGTTAACTTTTCCGACTCTTGGGAGTCACCGGTTTCTATTTATGTTGACGACGTCTATCGTGGCAACCCGGCGGGTTCAGCCATTCAGCTGTTTGACCTACAACGGGTAGAGGTTTTGCGTGGCCCGCAGGGGACTCTGTATGGTAGAAACACAACTGGCGGCCTGGTGCATTACATATCGAGAAAACCTACCGACACACTGGATGCCAGCGCCAGCATCAGTTACGGAAGCTACGACGAGACGGTTGTCGAGGGCATGCTGAGTGGCCCATTAAGCGATAGTGTACGCGGCCGTGTCGCACTTAAAAAAACAGATAATGACGGCTGGCAAACCAACACTGTTACCGGGGAAAAGCTTAATGACACCGATAGCTTTGGTTACCGGGCGCAACTTGATATCGATTTAAATGCAGACGCAGGTTTGTTGTTAAATATTCATGGCAGCGAAGCTGATCAACAGTCCGTGGGTTTTGCTCACATGGGCTATCTTGAATCCGTAGGGGAGGGCGCGGCGACTTGCTCGATTGATCGAATTCAAAATGGTCTGTGCACCAGCAACAGTTTTGAGATGACCGGGGCCGAGGCCGTTAACGGCCAGTTTGATCCTGAGCATGTTGCCAGTGGTGCTAAAGATGGTTTGCAAACAACAATCGATACCTTTGGGATTTCTGCAACGCTAGACTGGGAGCTTGACCCTTTCACTGTCACCTCCATTACCGCTTATGAAGAGCTGGATAAATTTCTCCAAGATGACGGTGATGGCACCGAAGTTGTGTTTTTTGATGAGCAGTATAGTGTTGATGCCGAGCAATACACGCAGGAGCTGCGTTTAAACGGCAGCACTAACGCCAGCAAATGGGTCGGTGGCGTATATTACTACAAAGACGATCGCGGCTTAATGACTCAGGCGCCCACTACCGCTGATGGTTTGTGGCACCAGGAGATTGTCTCGCTTGACTCTGAGTCTTGGGCTGTATTTGGCCAATATGAATACGACATTCTCCCCGAGTGGACTTTAATTCTGGGGGCACGCTATACCGAGGAGGACCGCGATTTTGTGCAAGACTCTGGCCCTTCATTTTACGATGAGATTGATGTAACTCGTGACTTTAGCGACGACGCTATTACCGGTCGTATTGGTCTAGACTGGCGCCCTACAGATTATTCGCTAGCCTACGTAAGTTTGTCTACGGGTTTTAAAAGTGGCGGTTTTTCGGGCAGCTACAACGCCTCTGTCGAGGCTACACTACCGGTCAGCTCGGAGGATGTTACTAATTTAGAGCTCGGCTACAAAACCAGCTTTGCCGATGGCCGTATCAAACTTAATGCCGCCGCCTTTACTTACGAGGTCGAAGGCTATCAGGCGCAGGTATTTTTGACAGTGGCAGACGGTAGCGTAATCACTAACGCAGGGGATGTGACCGGTACCGGCGCCGAGTTTGAAGTTACCGCACAGGTAAGTGATAACTTTGAGCTAATTGGTGGTTTGGGGCTGCTAAAAACTGAGTTCGATTCGGATCAGATTTTTCTTGTGGCAGGCGATGAGTATACCTTGGATGGTAACGAACTGCCTTCGGCACCCGCACTTACTTATAATCTTGTGGGGCGCTACTATATTCCCTTGGGCGATGCCGGTGAAATTGCGCTGCAAGCGGATTACGCGTGGCAAGATGATCATTACCTACAAATTGAAAACGATCCTTACTCTAAACATAGTGCGTACGGGATCGCCAACGCGAAAGTTAGTTGGTTATCAGCCTCTGAGCGGCTAACGGTCGAGGCGTTTGTCAAAAACGCCACCGACGAAGAGTACTTCACGTACCAAAATACCCTAGGTAGCGACTGGGGTTACGGTGTGTGGGGGCTACCACGTACGGCAGGCGTTAAAGTGAGCTGGAAGATGTAGCCCGTCTCGCATCTGCCAAGGTCTACCCTCAAAGGGGTAGGCCTTGGTGTTTTGGGCAGGTTTACGTTTCATGGCTATGTTTAAGGCTGTGGTGTTGATTTTACCCTAACGCTTGACGTTAAAAGCCGCTATTATTGCTTTACACAGAGCACGGCCAAAAGGAACGCCGCCGTCATGCAATCTAAAAAGTCATCGCATTTTACATTGTCCATTCGGGTTATCGTACTGGCTTTGGTTGCCTTAGCCGTCTTGCTAACGGCGGCATGCGCGATATCCTTGCAATATTATTTCAGTCGCCAAATGGCGATCGAGCATGGGGTAGAGCGGTATCAAAAGGCGGCCGTAAGCGCCGGGGGCTTTATCGAAGCCATCGAGCGCCGCGCAGAGCAGGTCAGCTCATTATTGACCCGCTATCCATCTCTATTAAAAGTTGACTCCCCCTCCGAGGTCGCCAAGGTCCGCAACTTGTTTGCTGAGGTGCTCGGTAACAATGAGCTTTTTTACAGCATATACCTTGGCTTTCCTAACGGCGATTTCTTTGAGGTGGTCAATTTAGATACCGATGCCTCACTTCGCAGCGCGGTTAAAGCGACTAAGGATGACCGCTGGTTGGTCAATCGGGTTCGAGAGTCAGCGCAAGGCCGTATTCGCGAGTTTTACTACTTCGACAAAGATTTTAACCTGCGTGCCGAAAGGCAAGAGCCCAGCCGTTATGATGTACGGCAACGGCGGTGGTTTAATGAATCAACCAGCGTTGAGGTTTTAAAGTCGGAGCCTTATGTATTTCAATATATCCAAGCACCAGGACAAACTTATTCGGTTCGCTTTCCTGATAGCGATGTCGTTTTAGGCATCGACATTACTCTACAGTCTTTTTCGCAATACCTACGCGATCAAAACTTAGGCGATAACGCGGAGCTTTTTGTTTACGATGACTCGGGGGAGGTGCTCGGGTCCAATTTGCTCAGTGGCAATAGCAGCAGCAACTCCAACACTGCGCCGATTTCGTTAAGCAAGCGCGACCGCGCCTACCTTGATTCACTAGGGCCAATACGGGTCTCAAATGAGCTCGATTGGGCTCCCATCGATTTTTCAGAGGCGGGTCGCCCAAAAGGTTATAGTATTGACCTGTTGCGGCTATTGGCACAGAAACTTCAATTAAACCTGCAGTTCATCAATGGCTACCGATGGGAGGAGTTAGTCGAGAAGTTTTCTGCTGGCGAGCTGGATGTCTTGCAACCGCTGTTTTCCTCTAGCGCCAACCGACGTTTAGGGCTTTTTAGTGATGCTTTAGCTGAGCTGCCTTACGCCGTGGTGAGTAAGCCCGGTAGCGCGTCCATTACCAACTTGATGGATCTTAAGTCGTTAAAAGTGGCGGCCCCTAGCGGCTGGACTATCACTCACTTTTTACGTCAGAGCATAGGTGTAAAGAATATTGTGGAGGTCGAGGACACCCAAGAGGCATTATTGGCAGTACAGTCTGGTCGCGCGGATGCCACCATTGATTACGACGCCGTATTACGCCATACGGCAGGAAAATTATTTTTAAACAGCTTGCAGTTTGGTCCCCAGCTAACCGATCAGAGACTGCCCCAAACGCTCTATTTAGCGGTTCACCCATCGCAAGAGCGACTTTTAGGGCTGATTAATTTGGCCTTGATGTCAGTCACAGACGACGAGTGGTTGCAGCTCGAAAATAAATGGCTCGGAAGTGACGCTAACCCTGATAGCGATCTTGCCCGCGTTCCGTACCCGTTTTTACTTGGGGTAGGGCAAGAGGTGCGTTTAAAAGAAAAAATGATTAAACGAAAAGTGCACGGCGTTGATCACTTTGTGCTTATTACCCCGATAGATTCAGGCGCGGGAAAACAGAGCTACTTTGCCGCCGTCATTCCGGTTAAAGAGGTTCTGGCCAGCACGTTGAATCGGGTTCGTACGGCGATATGGATTACCGCGTTGTGTTTATTGTTATTACTGCCATTCGTATGGCTTTTGGCGCGGCCAATTGTAAGGCCGATTTTAGCGCTTGCAGAAAAAAGCAATCTGGTCAAAGAGCGCCGCTTTGATCAAGTCATTTATACTCGCTCACGAGTTACGGAGTTAAATGAGCTGGCCATCTCTATGACCAATATGGCCGATTCCATTTGCGCGCACGAGGAGATCCAACGCACGCTAATGGACTCTTTTATCCAACTTATTGCGGAGGCGATTGACGAGAAGTCTCCCTATACCGGTGGTCATTGCGCCCGCGTGCCCGAGCTTGGGTTAATGTTAGCGGATGCTGCACACGCCTCATCGGCGCCCGCTTTTGCCGATTTTCAGTTTAAGAATAAAGAGCAATGGCGAGAATTTAAAATTGCGGCATGGCTGCACGATTGCGGAAAAATTACCGTCCCCGAGTATGTTGTCGATAAATCCGTAAAGTTAGAGACGATCTACAATCGTATTCACGAGGTGCGGACCCGGTTTGAAGTGCTTTTGCGCGATGCCGAGATTGACTATTGGCAGGCGCGGGCGAAGGGCCTGTATAGCGAAGTCGAGCTGCAAGCGCAGCGTGATGCACGCGTAGCACAGTTGCACGAGGACTTTGCGTTTGTTGCCAAGGCGAATATTGGCGGCGAATTTATGGATCAGGACGACATCGACCGGTTGACGCAAATTGGCGCGCAAACGTGGCAGCGCCATTTTGATCGCAACTTGGGTATTAGTGCCGCCGAGCAAGCGCGTGTTGAGCGCGCCCCTCAAGAGCTGCCCGCTACCGAGACGCTGCTTGACGACAGGCCCGAGCATATTGTCTTGCGTACCCGCAGTGTGGATTATGAACCGCATTTAGAGATCGATATGGAGGTTCCCGAGTACCTGTACAACCGTGGCGAGCTGTACAACTTGTCGATCGCACGTGGCACTTTAACGCGAGAAGAGCGCTTTAAAATTAACGAGCACATGATTAGCACCATAAGAATGCTCGATCGCTTGCCTTTCCCGCCCGAGTTGGCGCGCGTACCGCGCTATGCCTCGACCCATCACGAGGCGGTAAACGGCACCGGCTACCCCAGAAAGCTAAAAGGCGATCAGTTGTCGGTGCCCGAAAAGGTATTGGTTGTCGCCGACATTTTTGAGGCGTTAACCGCTGCTGATCGCCCCTACAAAGAGGCGAAATCCATTGCCGCGGCCATCGATATTATGGCGGGAATGGTGGATCGAGGGCATATTGATGGCGCGGTGTTCGAGCTGTTCTTAACCAGCGGGGTGTACCTAAAATACGCCCGAGAGTACCTGTCGCCGGTGCAAATCGTCGATGTTAACATCCAGCAATATATAGGCGATCGCTAAGCGGTTAACCTAGTTTGCAGCTCGCCTCTATTGGGCCGACGCCGCTTCGTGTAAGCTTGGCCGTTTGCTCTAGTGGTAGGTTTTATGTCTCCCTCCGTAATAGGCACTACCTTGTTGGCCATGTTGGCGTTTGCGGGCAACTCTGTGCTGTGCCGGCTCGCTTTGTCGCCCGACAGCTCGGCCATAATTGACCCTGCAAGCTTCAGTGCGATCCGCTTGCTTAGTGGCGCCGTCACTCTGTTACTGATTGTACTTTGGCGAGAGCGCCGCTTGCCGCCCATGGCGGGATCCTGGGGCGGTGCGGCTGCTCTGTTTGTGTATTTGTTGGGGTTCTCTTACGCCTACGTGCAGCTCGATACCGGCGTTGGCGCTCTTATTCTGTTTGGCGTCGTGCAGCTGGTTATGTTGTTTGCAGCTTTGCGGGCAGGCCACCGGTTACAGCTTGCCGAGATCGCCGGGCTGATGCTGGCATTGGTTGGTTTGCTGCTGCTATTGCTGCCCGGTGCGACGCGCCCCAATTTGCCTGGCGCTTTGTTAATGGCGTTGGCGGGCGCTGGTTGGGCGCTATACAGTCTGGCCGGGCGCGATGCGGGCGCGCCGTTATTAGCCACATGGGGAAACTTTATGCGAGCCTTGCCGCTACTGGGGTTGCTACTGGTGGTTCCCGTATTTTTGCCCGATCAGCCGTTGCGGTTCAATACCGCTGGGGTGTGGCTGGCTTTGGCCTCCGGCAGTGTCACCTCGGCACTGGGGTATGCCATTTGGTACCGGGCACTGGCTGGGCTCAAAGTAACGCAGGCCGGCGTTGTACAGCTGTCAGTTCCGGTGCTGGCAGCGCTCGGCGGGGTGTGGTTTGTGGGCGAGGCGTTAAGCCTTCGCCTGATCCTTAGCGGCGCCTTAGTACTTGGTGGAATTTATTGCGTTTTACAGGTGCGTGAGCGCCGCCAAGCTTAACTTTAAACCCCTAATGTGTAACGAATTTGCAACCTTTTGCGCTGTGCTAAATTACAAGCATATTTATAGTTGACAAGGCTAAGCAGGGGTATATACTCGATATTGCTTGAAAGTAAGTCCTATATTTATGCCACACCAAAGTATCGGTACGCCTTTAGTTCTGGTCCGTTTAGTCATAAGTAATAGCAACACTTTTAGCGCACAACCGCCTCATAAGAGGCTTACTCATTGATTGAACAGGATTGACACTATGTCTACTACAACAGGTACCGTTAAGTGGTTTAACGAAGCAAAAGGTTTTGGCTTTATCGAGCAAGAATCTGGTCCAGACGTTTTTGCCCACTTCAGCGCTATTGTTGGTTCAGGTTTTAAAACCTTGACCGAAGGCCAAAAAGTTGAGTTCACCGTAACTCAAGGCCAAAAAGGTCCTCAGGCTGAGAACATCGTAGGCCTGTAAGGCTTAGATTTCGAAGTCTCAGACCTCTGAGTCTAAAGACTCGCTGCCACGGCAGCTACTTGCTCTAAAAGGGTAGGTAAAAAAAGGGTAGGGCATTTGTCCTGCCCTTTTTTATTGCCGGTCTGTTTTGGGTTGCGCAGTAAATCTCGAGTCTATAATTGACGCGCCAGCGCACAACGCAAACGAATTGATAGGTAAATGCATTGCAAGAATTGAAATTTTCCAGCCTAGCGCTGCGCCCCGAGCTGCTGCAGAGCGTTGCCTCGCTGGGCTACAGCGCCATGACGGCGATTCAGGCCGAAAGCTTGCCCCCCGTGCTGGCGGGTAAAGATGTTATCGCTCAGGGTAAAACCGGCTCGGGTAAAACAGTGGCCTTTGCGCTGGGCTTACTGGCGCGACTAAACGTTAAACGCTTTGCCGTACAATCGCTGGTGTTGTGCCCGACGCGCGAACTGGCCGATCAAGTCGCCAAAGAGATTCGTAAGCTGGCCCGCAGTATCCACAATATTAAAGTACTGACCCTGTGCGGTGGTATGCCATTTGGCCCTCAGGTGGGCTCTCTGGCGCACGGCGCGCACATTGTGGTGGGCACGCCGGGACGCATTTCCGATCACTTGCGAAAGGGCAATTTGCAGCTCTCTGAAGTCCACTCGCTGGTGCTGGACGAAGCCGATCGCATGCTCGATATGGGCTTTGCCGAAACGTTGGATGAGATCGTCGCTGAAATTCCTGTCAGCCGTCAAACGCTACTGTTTAGCGCCACTTACCCAGACACAATTGCCAAAGTGGCCAGTCGCGTTATGCGCGACCCGGTGATGGTCACCGTTAAAAGTACACACGACACCTCAAGTATCGAGCAGCATTTTTACAGTATTAACGACGCAAACCGCGATCAGGCGGTCATGCAGCTGTTGCGCGATCACCGGCCAGACTCGGCGGTCATTTTTTGCAATACCAAACGTGAAACTGCGGCATTGGCCGAGCTATTGCGTAACAAAGGCTTTAGCGCGGCAGCATTACACGGCGATTTAGAGCAGCGCGATCGCGACCGGACGCTGGTGATGTTTGCCAACAAAAGCTTAACCGTATTGGTGGCGACGGACGTCGCGGCGCGAGGCTTGGATATCGATGCGTTGGATGCGGTGATCAATTACCAGCCCGCGCGCGATAGCGAAGTACACGTACACCGTATTGGCCGTACTGGCCGCGCGGGCAATAGCGGCTTAGCGGTCACTTTGGTAGGCGAGAAAGAGGCGTTTAAGGTTGCGCGTATCGGCCAGTATGCCGGGCAGGAGTATCACTGCGAGCCGTTACCCGGCGCCGGTGGCGATAGCTCAAGCTATTTGCCGCCAATGATAACCCTACAGATTGATGGTGGTAAAAAGCAGAAAGTACGGCCGGGTGATATCTTGGGCGCGCTCACCGGCGCTGACGGCATTGCCGGCACCGACGTGGGTAAAATTCAAATCTTTGATCAAAGTGCGTTTGTCGCGGTAAGGCGCAAAGCGAGTGATGAAGCGTTGCGTAAGTTATCCGCCGGAAAACTCAAAGGACGCAGCTTTCGGGCGCGACGCGTCACCAAATAAACTTGCTGGCTAAATCGCTTAGTGGCACCGTCATGGCCGCCACCAAGCGGGTGTTTTAGTTAATTAACGATTACCGCTGGGCCGGGGTGAACGATTAGCCGGTGCTTTTTTCTTGGCAAAAGGGCCGCTTTTCGCTTCAACATTTTTACCTGCGCCGGATCGCCCGCCACCGGGTTTGCCGCTGCGAGGTGAGCCGTCACGGCGCTGGCGACCACCGCCTGGGCGCTTAGGGGCTGCCCCCTGAGGTTTTTTGGGCTTGGGAGCGCGGCGCGTCAAGCTAGACTCGGGCACGTCGTGGGTTGGCTCAAAACCATCGACAATCTGGCGGTCCAGTAAGGTTTTGGTCAGGTGCTCGATATCGCTTAGCTGCTTAAACTCGTCGGCACTTACCAGCGATACTGCTTGTCCTGTCGAGCCCGCGCGACCGGTACGGCCGATACGGTGAACGTAATCTTCCGGGACGTTTGGCAGATCAAAGTTTACCACTTGCGGTAGTTGGTCAATATCTAGTCCGCGAGCGGCAATGTCCGTCGCAACCAATACCCGGATCGCGCCTGCTTTAAAGTCGGCCAGCGCTTTGGTACGCGCGCCCTGACTTTTGTTGCCATGAATCGCGGCAGCGCGAATATGTGCCGCCTCGAGCTGCTTGGTAAGCTTGTTGGCGCCGTGTTTGGTGCGGCTAAACACCAGCACTTGCTCCCATTGGTTATCCATAATCAGGCGGATTAACAAGTCGGGTTTTTGCTTTTTGTCCACCGGGCATATCCACTGCTTAACCGTGGGCGCTGTGCGGTTGCGTGGGGTCACGGATATTTCCACCGGCTCGTGCACCAAGCCTTTGGCTAGGGCGCGAATCTCCTCAGAGAATGTGGCCGAAAACAACAAGTTCTGCCGTTTTTTGGGTAGCACCGCCAAGATCTTCTTAATATCGTGGATAAACCCCATATCCAGCATACGGTCCGCTTCGTCCAGCACCAGCACTTCTAAGTGGTCAAACTTAACGGCGCGCTGATTGTACAAATCCAGCAGGCGACCGGGGGTGGCGACTAATACGTCGACGCCGCCGCGCAGCTTCATCATTTGCGGGTTGATCTTAACGCCGCCAAACACAACGGTAGAGCGCAACTGCAAGTATTTGCCGTAGGTGGCAACGCTCTCGCTCACCTGGGCGGCCAGCTCACGGGTGGGGGTAAGCACCAGCACGCGGGCTTGGTTGGCACCGGCTGATTTACCTTGGCTGAGCTTTTCCAGGATCGGCAGAGTAAAGCCTGCGGTTTTACCCGTTCCCGTTTGCGCCGCCGCCATCACGTCACGGCCCGACAATACCGCCGGTATTGCTTGCGCCTGAATAGGCGACGGCTCGGTATAGCCTTTTTCATCAATGGCTTTAAGGATTGGGGCGGATAGGCCCAACTGGGTAAAACTCATAGGTGGTAAATCCTGTGGTGTGACCGGTACGCAGATGCGAATGCTCGCCATTGCGTGAAGTATGGAGTGGCCGCGCATATTACAGTATCTCCCCGCCGTGCGCTATGCTTAACGGCCCGCCACCCTTAACTGTTAACCCGAAGCGAGACCGGTACCCCAATGAATATCGACCAGCTCAAAGCAACGATTACCACGATCCCTGATTACCCCAAGCCAGGCATTAATTTTCGCGATGTAACCAGCTTGCTGCAAGTACCGGAGGCGCTGCGTGAAACTATACGGCTAATGTGCGAGCCATACCGCGACTCGGGCATTGATAAAATCGTCGCCATCGAGGCGCGAGGGTTTGTGTTTGGCGCCGCTATGGCCCTAGAGCTTGGCTGTGGTTTGGTGTTGGCCCGCAAGCCGGGCAAGCTACCAAGGGCCACTCGCGCGGCCGCTTACACGTTGGAGTATGGTGAGAATACTCTGCATATTCATACCGATGCGATACACGCGGGCGAGCGGGTGCTATTGGTGGATGATTTGATCGCTACGGGAGGCACGGCAGAAGCTACCGTCGAGCTAATAAAGGGCGTTGAGGCCATCTTGGTGGGAGCCGCCTTTGCGGTAGCTTTGGTAGATTTACCCGGGTTGGCTAAACTTTCAGCATTGAGCGTTAAAGCACACCATGTCATTGAATTCGAAGGAGATTAACAGTGAGTAGGTTAAAGAGTGCGGCTTTGTTAACGTTGCTAGTCGCGGTGCAAGCAGCCTGCACCAAACAAGCGGTGTACGAGAGTGCTCGCAATGAGTCGCGCTGGGACTGCGGCAAATTACCGCTCAGTCAGCAAGCAGAGTGTCGCGAACAAAGCTCGGTAAGTTACCAAGAGTACGAACGTGAGCGGCAGGCGCTGCTTAAAAGTCAGGCGCCCTCAACGGAGCAATAGAGTTGGTCGCGGGCGTGGTTTTGAGTATGATACGCAGCCCCAGCCGCTAATAGCGAGGAGCTGGCGGTCAACTATGAGGTCGGTATGGCGGTAATTATTGGGTTAATCGTTGTTTATATTCTGTGCATTGTGTTTGTGCGTACGCGCAACCGGGCAACCTTTCCTTTAACTCGGCAATTGTCTGATTTCTCGACCTTTATGGTGCCTTTTAACTTGCCGGCTTACGGCTTGTCTAAAGTGCCCACCACGCCGCGCGTTAGTATCGAGAACTTCCCTGAGTTGGCGATTATTCAAGATAACTGGGAGGTAATTCGCGACGAGGCGCTGGCCCTGTACGAAGGTGGCAACATTACTGCCAAAGAAGACCTGCCCGCCAGCAGCTTTTACAAAGATAACCGCTGGACCAGTTTTTACTTAAAACTCTATGACCACCGAATTCCCTCGGCCTACGACTTGGCGCCCAAAACGATGGCACTGTTAGAGCAGGTCCCTTACTTAAACTTGGCGCTGTTTGCGGTATTAAACCCCGGTAAAAAACTCAACCAGCACCACGACCCATTTGCCTACACCTTGCGCTACTCTTTGGGTTTGAGTACCCCCAATAGCGACAAATGCGGTTTGCAAGTGGATGATTTTCACTACGTTTGGCGCGATGGCGACAGTATTATTTTTGACGAGACTTACCTGCACTCGGCTTATAACGAGACTGATACGCCACGTATTATTTTAATGACGGACATTGATCGCCCCCTTAAACTCGGTTTTGTGCAAAAAGGGTATTGGTATTTTGGTCGCTTTTTTAACCGTCTTTTTATGATCGATAATGTCGACGCGACTAACTCAGGTATTGGCAATAAGTTGGGCAAGGGCTTGCTGGGCTATCAAAAACTACTAAAGTCTATCAAGCGCAAAAACCGTACGGCTTACTATGCTGGCAAGTGGGTGGTGATAGGCGCCTTATTATTGCTGATCGCCAGCGCCATCTGGTAAACAGCTTAGTGGTAAGTGGCTTATAGCCTGCCAAACTCCCGCTCCAAGGTGCGCAGCAGTAATGCCACCTTGGTGATGCTCTCTTGATATTCACTCTCGGCATCGGAATCAGCCACAATGCCGCCGCCACCGTAACAGTGCATCTGCCCCTGGTCGCAGATAACCGTGCGAATCGCAATATTGCTGTCCATGCGCCCGCAGGCGCTAATATACCCAAGGCTGCCGCAGTAGGGGCCGCGTCGATAGGGCTCAAGCTCATCAATGATGCTCATGGCGCGCACCTTTGGCGCACCGGTAATCGAGCCGCCGGGAAACGCCGCGCGCAATACATCCAGAGAGCTAACCCCGGTGCGCAGGCGGCCGGTGATGGTGCTGACCAAATGGTGAACGTTGGCAAAACTCTGTAGCTCAAACAGTGCCGGGGTTTTCACCTCACGGCAGGTCTTGCTTAAATCGTTACGCAGCAAATCGACAATCATCAGGTTTTCGGCGCGATCTTTATCGCTGTTGCTCAGTGTTACCTGATGTTTTTTATCTTCCTCCGGTGTGCAGCCTCTCGCGATCGTCCCTTTGATGGGGCTGGTGGTTGCGATGCCATCGTCACAGGCGATAAACCGCTCGGGCGATAAACACAGCAATGCGCCGTTTTCTAAGGGCACATAGCCGGCAAAAGGTGAGGGCAGTTGGGCGCGCAATGCCAGATAGCCGGCGAGTGGGTCGCCTTGGTAAGTGGCGCTGAAGCGCTGGGCAAAGTTAACTTGGTAGCAGTCGCCCTCTAGGATGTGCTTTTGGATACTATCGAATTTTTGAAAGTAATGCTGTTTATCAGAACATCCTTCGAAGTCACTGATATTAAGCGATTTACTGTCGTATTCTAGAATTAACTTTAAGTCATGCTGGGCGGTAAGACGCGCCAAAACAGGGCGGGTGTCCACCTCAGGCTGTGCCACCAACACACTTTTTTGCCGTTGGTGATCACTAATTACCGCCCACGAATAAAGGCCAAAGTGCATATCGGGCAGCGACAAATCTGCCTCGGCGTGAGCCGGAATTGACTCCAGCCGGCGGCCTAGATCGTAGCCAAAATAGCCCAGAGCACCGCCACAAAACGGGAGTGCTTCGCCATCGAGCACAGCGGCTTCGCACGGCGTGGGCAACAGTTGCTCGAGCAGCCTAAAAGGGTCTTCCTGGCTTTGGCTGGTGTCGCCGTGCCGCACGATCGTGGTGATATCGCCCCGCGTGGTAACCCGACTGTGGGGGGCCGCTGCGAGAATATCGTAGCGGCCTTGTTGGCTCATGGGCTGGCAACTGTCGAGCCAAATGGGGTCGGGCAGGGATTTTAGCGCGGTAAAAAAAACCACGCTATCGCGCTGGTACGGGAGTTCTACTACCTGAGGTTGGTCGAGCATGTCAGCGGCAATTACCTAAACGTGGCATCAATAAGGCAGGCATTGTAGCCCCGTGACCGCCGCTGGCCAACCGGCCATCCATATTATTCCGTAGTGGCAAGTGGGTCGGGTGACGGGGCGGTGTCCGCCTCGCTGGCCAGCGCTTGCATCATGTAATCTTGCAGCACGCGGGGCGACTGCTGCAGCAGCAAATCGATGTTGCGATTATTGCCACAAAGCCCCTCCGTTGCCTCGGACCAAAGCCTCGCGGCTTCTTCAAGCAAGCGGCTAAAAACTACCGGTCGGTCAAAGAAAGCCTTAGGATTGTTTTGGCAAAATAGCGTGAAGCAATGCAACGCCTCTACCACCGCACTTTTGTAATAGCTCGGGTGTAACGACTGGGTTAAGTGGTCGATAAGCTGGGCAAAGCTCTCCTCGCCAGAGGTCATAGAACTGCGGATCAGCTCGCAATCAAGCGAGTATTCATCGCTGTCACTGTCGCCAAACACTAATGTATTGGCACTCGCCAAGCTCTGCCAAATAGCCTGTAAAAACTCGTCGTCAAAACGCGTAATAAAACCTCTTGCCAGGCGCCACTCAAACCAATCGGCGCCCACCGCGTTGGCGGCAATGGCGTCACTCCCTTGCAGTAAGGACGACTGCTCGTGGCCCAAATGAAAGCTATGGTTAACGCCCTGGGAAAACACTTTGCGCTGAGAGTCGAGTACTTTGCGCAGTTTGTTGTAGAGGTACGATGGTGACTGAGTGGCGAGCCACTCAATGGGGGAGAGCGCTTCGTTATCGTAGTGCGAGCACAGTAAAATAAAATTGTGCAGCGCAATAGAGCGCAGCCCCTCAAATAAGTAGGGTCGGGTGCGCAGTAAGCCGCCGATGGCGATGATGGCCTCTTGCGCAAGGGCGCGCTCTAACGGGTGCGATAAAACCTTAACCAAACCGTCGATAATCTCATCATTGGTTAGTTGCGAGCTAATGGTCAGCTCACTGTCGTTATCCTCACCAATGGTGATTTTTAAGTGGCGCGCCGCCAGTAAGGTAAGGCTGTTGGCCAGATCATTATGGCCGTGTTGCAAATACGCAAAGCAGATACGCGCGAGCGCCCAGCGGTTGGTCTGCTGGGCATAATGAGACAACGCGGTAAACATTTCGCGCAAGCTCAGGGTGCCATCGTCACTGGCGATGTCGCTTAAGTTGCGCCCGGTCATGGCGTTCTCAAACGCCTGAGTAAGCGTATTAGGATCATCGCTGTTAACGCATTCCATAAGCTGACGGGCGCTCGCCGTTAACTGTTGATTGCTAAACGGCAGCTCAGTTATTACCGGCGTGTGCTGTGTTTTGATGGGCGTTAAACAAATGTCGGGCAACGCAAATTTAGTCGCGCGCGAAGCGCGCAGCGCCAAACTTGCCGATGCGTTGCCGACATGCTCGTGAGTCGTGCGCAACTGCAAGTCTTTGAGTGCTTTAAACAACACGTCTGCATTGGGTACGGCGCATAAGTCGGCGCTAATTTTAAGAGTAAATACCGCCACCTCCGGGTCAATCCAGTGCTTGCGAATATGGTTGATCTCAGAGATTAAGCACTCGGTAAAAAACTCGGCATCAAACAAACGGTAATCGTTTTCTTCGCTTTGTAACCAAGACAAACACAGACACGATTTATTGTTGATGCGAAATGTATGCGATGTCGCCAAGCTTTGTAAGCGCCGGCGCGGCCGACCGGTTAGACCTAACGCATCGTTGGCGCCAACGCGGGTGTAAACCTCCACTAAATGCGGCGCTGTTAGCACAGTGATGGGTTTAATATCCTCCAGCGACTCGGCAATGACTCCATTTTTAGCCAGGGTGCTTTTAACTTGATCGCTTTCGGCCAGTACCACCAGAGCGATTTGGGCCTGAGAAAAGCGCGTCGAGCGGCGCCGGATATACAGCGGATCTAGGTCTTCGGTGTTGAGGTAGCCTTCATCTAAGAGCAAACCGGTATAGTAGAGGCTTTGCGCCCATACCAGCGGAATGTTCTCATTGGGTTGCCTAGGTTGCGAGCGAGGTTGTTTCTTCTCGGCGGCAACGTGTTCCTGCTCTAAGTAATAGAGCTCAGGTATCAAGCCAATACCGTCTTTGGTCACCATCAAAGATTCGATTTTTTTGCGGTAGTGAGCCGCCGTGGTGCCCAGTTCATCAAACAGGGCGTTGATGTACAAGTAGGTATAAAACAACGGCCATTCCGATTCGATATGTTCAAATTCGGCCAGCTCGGAATGTTCGTAATAAAGCCGCGAATTTTCCTCGATTACGGTTTGGTGGCCATCCCACAAGAATCGTTTACAACCGTAATTGCCACCGAGCTTGGATAAAATAGTGTCGCGTGTTTTGGTCAGTAGCTCGACCCGGCCCACCGCAAACGCGGGAAAACCAATCACCGATAACAGCGCGCTATCGACTTCTTTAGACAAAGACTCACGCGGGAGCAGGGCGCCCAACGTATTACGTGCCAACGATACCGCGTCGGGTACTACATGGATAACCGCGCGACGGGTGGCGTGTGGGCCAAATAAATTCAGACCATCCAGTGCTTGCAAAGCCGCTTTAGCCATACCCACAGAGCTGGCGTTTATCTCAGTTAGACCGTTGTTGATTTTATTGCCACGCTCCCAAATACCAAAGTCCGGGGTCCGGTAAGCGCTGGATATGTAATAGACCAAATTTTGTACAAAATCGACTTCGCTGCCGGTGCAGACAATACGCAAACCTGTGGCCGACATCTGTGCGAGCATTAGCAAAAAAATCGAGGTCGCGTCGATCTGCAAGTGTCCCCAGGCGTCATCGGCCACCACGGGTAAGCCCGTCGCTGTGTCGTATTTGGCGTGGAGCGAATCAAAGGGGTCGAGGGTGTGTTTAAACTTTTCGACTTTCTCCGCTTGGCGCATCATAGATTGCAACAAACCACGCATCAGCTTAATGGTGGATTGCTGCAGCAAATCGCAGCGGTTTTTTTGTCCAGCGCGATCCATGGCGATACTCAACGCCCAGACACTAATAATCGAATAGACGTTGTCCCGTACCCAGGCGTCGGTGTAATCGCCGTGATGGGTTGATGCGGTGCTGGCGGGCAGCAGCCCGGTAACCGGGTGCTGGCGCGCCAGAATAACCGTTTTTATCTCGCGATAAATGCGCTCTAGTGTCTCGTTTTGCCGTTTCATTTACATCTCTTCTGTCGTCAATACACGGAATGGTCTGTGCGAGTCATCGATCACGGGTTGGCGCCGCAAGCGTCGGCTGTTGCGGGCGGGAAGGGATCGCCTCCAACTGCCAAGCAATCGGCAAGCCAATCAAACTCGTAAGACAGCCCCTGTTGAGTGTAATGTGAGTATCTGTCGCGATTGTGACGAAAAGAAAGGTATTGCGATCAGTTGCTTGAGTATAACGCCGGACTACCACACGGGTGCAAGTGTCATCGGCCTAGAAACGGCACTTTTTGACGCGGTTGAACATCCGTTATTGGCATCTCGTTACCCAGTGCACAGCGCCCGTGCAGGTCGCGATATTGTGGGGCGTGAGGGGTTACCCTTAAAGCGCCTCGGTTAGCGACTTGTCACACCGCTTGATACGGTTTTTCAGTTGCGTGTTTTCTTGCCGGAGTCGTTTGAGCTCACTTCGTAAGGCGTCTATCGCATCAATGCTATGCACCATAAACTCGCGCCGCCAGCGGTAAATGTTAGACTCGCGAATATTCTGTTGTCGCGCTACCTCGGCGGGCGTCAAGCCGCTGTCGAGCAGTGCCAATGTCTGGCGCTTGAAGTCACAGGTGTAATGTTTGCGTTTTTTCGATTTGCTGAGTAGTCCCACGTGGCATCATCCCTGTGTTGGTGAGTGTTCTTGTATAAATATAAAGCGGCAAAGACGGTATTCTACCAATAATACGAGTGATAACCACTATCGTTGTTTGATGTAATTAACAAAAACTCGCTATGCTGCCGTCAGGGAGGGGTGCCGTTAATGAGAGTGCATAAGCTGAGCTTGTGATAACCACGTGGGCTGCTGTAGGACTGAAGATATACGATTTAACATAATATACATTATGCGCATAATAGGTTTTGAATGCCGGGGTTGGCATTCGGCAAATTTTGGTTAAAATCGAGCCTTGGCATTATTAGGTGCAAATACAATAA
The DNA here is from genome assembly GCF_042847215.1 of Gilvimarinus japonicus. Classification (GTDB taxonomy): domain Bacteria; phylum Pseudomonadota; class Gammaproteobacteria; order Pseudomonadales; family Cellvibrionaceae; genus Gilvimarinus; species Gilvimarinus japonicus. Next base: position 2,107,114 of record NZ_AP031500.1, on the reverse strand, counting down.
GCAGCAGCACATTACGTTGGTACCCCGGTAAGGTAAGGAAGCACACATTTGAACTATTGGACTATTCTCGAGATCTCGCCCACCAACGACCAAAAAGTTGTCAAGGCCGCTTATTCTCGTCTTTTAAAGCAAATCCGCCCAGATCAAGATCCCGATGGTTATCAGCGCTTGCGCGAGGCGTTTGATTGGGCGCGAAGCCAGTGCAAACGTATGACGGCTGAACCGCACAATCAGAGTAATAGCACCGTCACGACAGAATCCACAGAATCGCGACATTCACCGCCAGAGCGGCCATCGCCATCAACGCACCGGGATATTGCGAAACAAATGGCCCATAACCTTCGGGAACGGGACGGCTCTGCTGATGCTGACGCAGCCACGGCGCAGGCCGTGCATCTGCGCCAGCAACAAGAGCAGACTGCACATGACGAAGCCAGCGCGCTGGCTTCGCATTTATTTAATTTGCCATCTGCCGACGCTAAGCTCGCCTATTTTGAATCCCTCATCGAAGGGACCCGATTACTTCACTTAAAAACCCGGTCATATTTTGAAGTCATGCTCGCCAACGGACTTTGTTCGTATCGCGGTGTCGACATGCCCTATGCGCTTGTCCAGTCGGCGGCAATGGAATTTAGGTGGTTTGAAGAGCAACACTCAGACCCGGATAAGCGCGCCAAACTGGGCTACCTTGCGGCACGTTTAAATACCTATCGCCACTATTATAATCGTCTGATTCTTCAGCCTAGCCAAGGTCGCGGAGAAGAGCTTCCGGCCTCCAAGCTTTTACTCGGAAATTACCGTCCGCGGTATTTTGAGTTTATGCGTTTTCTGGGGCTGCATAACCGCCCCACTCGGGTTTTTACCCGCCAGTTTGCGCACGCGGTTGACCGCGACATGTGCCCCGAGCTCGATACCGATAGTTTTCACTGGTGGCGCGTCCAGTTGGAGAAAACTCGGTTCTCGGTCATTCATATCGTCGTGGCACTTGCTGTTCAATTTTTCTTAATGCCATGGACAACAAGCGCCTCGTTAGAGGCTTATCAGCCCTATCTTACTTTGAGCCTCTGGGGTGTTACCTCTGTGGCAGTATGGGCGTTAGATCGACTTTATCATCGTTACCGACAGAGCCTTGCGCAGCGCTGGAACAGCCTAAAAGAAAAACGCAGCACCAATGTTGCCATTTCAATTGCCTTTGTATTATCTGTGTATTGCTATCGCCACACATCGACGCTGGAGATGCAAGAGCTGACCTTGGCGCTGGTTGCGTTCGCCCTACTGCTCGGTTTTTTGAGGTTTGGTGTTCAGGGCTTACTGTTACTGATTTGGGCCAGTGCCATATACTCATTTAGCTTTGTACTGCTGGGTTTTGAAGAGCAAAATCCACACCTTGGAGGTTACGCATTAATTTTGGGGTTTGTTTCTGTCAATGTATGTTTAGCATTAATGGATTATTTGCCCGAGAGAGTATCGGACTTTATCGCTAAAAAGGGATTCACTATTTTCCTGTTTGGCACGTTAGTGTCATTTGTAACCTCTTTTGCGTATTTAAAACTTATCACTCTTATATAGTCAGGGGACGACATGGCCTTAATTGGTATAGACCTTGGTACAACAAACAGCTTAGTTGCCTACTGGATCGCCGAAACTGGCGAGGCAAAGCTAATACGAAATGCATTAAATAAAACCATGACGCCGTCGGTTGTAGGGCTCGACGATCAGCAGCGTATTATTGTGGGCGACATTGCCAAGCACCGTTTAATTACGCACCCCAACCTGACGGTGTCGGAGTTCAAACGATATATGGGTACCGACAAGGAGTTTACGCTGGGCGCTAAAAAGTTTCGCGCTGAGGAGCTCTCTGCCCTACTCTTAAAAAGTCTAATCGCCGATGCCCAGACACATTTAACAGAGAAAATTGACAGTGCCGTCATCAGCGTGCCGGCCTATTTTAGTGATGCACAACGCAAGGCAACGAGAGATGCCGGGCGCCTGGCGGGAATTGAGGTTAAGCGCCTAATCAATGAGCCAACCGCAGCCGCTATTGCTTACGGACTACACAACAACGAAGACGATACGACCTTTTTGATATTTGATATCGGTGGCGGTACGTTTGATGTGTCAATTCTCGAGTTATTTGATGGCGTCATGCAGGTCAATGCAACAGCTGGAGATAACCGCTTGGGCGGCGAAGACTTTGTCGACGCATTGCTCAGTCATTTTTTACAGAAGAAAGATATTGTGCGCTCTGACTTGTCTGCAAAACAGATCGCTCAGTTGCGATCACAATGCGAACAGGCCATGAAGCAGCTCTCCACCGAACACAATGCCTGCATAGAATTTTTTGTGGGTGAAGAGCCCCTCCAACTGACACTAACTCGCGATTCTATTGAGACCTGCTGTGTGGATTTACTGCGCCGCCTTAGATTCCCTCTAGAGCGATCACTCCGCGACGCCAATTTGCAAGGCGATGACTTAGACGCGGTGGTGTTGGTAGGCGGCGCATCGCGTATGCCAGCAATTCGCTCGATGGTGTCAAAAATGCTGGGTAAAATTCCTCAGTCGCACATCAACCCCGATGAGACAGTCGCCCTTGGCGCTGCAATTCAGGCCGCCTTAATTGAGGGGGATGCCTCGCTATCTGAGGTGGTTTTGACGGATGTTGCGCCTTACACCCTAGGCGTTGGTGTAGTGAATGAACAGGGATTTTTTGATAGTGGCGAATTGTTTCATCCTATTATTGATCGCAACAGCCCGGTCCCCGTAAGTCGAATGGACCGTCTGGTGACCGTGCGCGACAATCAAACCACACTACATATCGTGATATATCAAGGCGAAGCGCGGTTAGTAAAAGATAACATCAAACTCGGCGAACTCTCTTTGGCCGTGCCTCCTGCCGCTGCCGGAGAAGAGTCGGTAGAAATTCGCTTTACCTATGACATTAGCGGCTTACTGCAGGTAGAGGCAGAGGTCACGTCAACCGGCGATAAGCAGCAAGCGATTATCGAAGGTAACCCTGGAACCTTAACGGAAGCGGAGATTAAAACCCGGCTCGCCGAGCTTGAGTCCCTTAAGATTCATCCGCGCGAGAACGAGCACAATGCTTTATTAGTTGCCCGCGGCGAGCGCCTTTACGAACTCGCTCTTGGAGGCCTGCGGGAGTACATAAAAGATATGCTGGGAAACTTTGAGCAAATTTTACACAGCCAAAACATCTCGGAAATTGACGCGGCCGCTAAAGAGCTAACGATTATTTTTGATCAAATAGAAAGAGAGTCGCCACTGTACTAGCGTGCTTTTGCCGCGAGTTCAGTGCTAAACGCTAAGCTTATTATTAATAAGCCTCGGAAAAAGTACTTTTGAACGTGCAACCGTACGGTACCCGGTAGTACCCTAACGGTTGCAAGGTGATGTTGTAAGTAATGACATGATCGCTATCGAGGTTCGCATACTCTTTATAAGATTCGGTTTTAGAGTACTTGAACTGCTCACCACTGTTAGAAAGTGTGATCTCATCCGAGGTTTCCCTCCACTCCAGAGCTGCCAGTTTGGCCTTGCCGATCGGCAAGCTAAAATCGCTGGCGACTAGACTGCCATCTTCAAACAGCTCATACACGTACTCCGTGTCACAGTCGGTACTGACAAACTCAAAATCGGTTACCGTTATGGGAAAGACAGCTCTAACCCTGTTGCTCGTTGATGCATTGGTAGTGACGCCTTCGGGCACAAGGTAGAGCCCAATATTGCCTGCGGTGTATTCGTGTTTGCCAAGCTTATCAGTGTAGACGGAGTAATTGTGTTCAGCCCATAACCCGTTCGCGTCTAATACCGCATCGATTGCTTGCAAGTCGGCGTCAATGCCGTCGTGGGGATAATAAAGAATAGCGTTATTGTTAGACGGCGGCTCATTATCTCGCATTTTGACCGAGAAGCCTCGCGCTTCAAGACCTGCGCGAATGGCTTCCTGCTCAACGTCGGGAAGGTTTTTGGCGTGTAGGTGAACAGTCGTACTGGAGCACCCCACTAAAACACTAAGGGCGATCAATGCACAGACTTTTAATACCGCCATAACAGTGTCCTAAACTCAGTATGTGATGTGTTTAGCCTGAATAAATCAACACTTGGTGCCTATTTTTTACATAAGCTCCATATTAACAAGCTTTTGTTTTAAGTGATCGAGTGCGTATTTGGCTCTTGCCGATAACGGCCATTCGGCGCGATGAATTAACCATAGCGTATCCATAGCTGTGTAATCAAATTCCGCCACACTTATCGCTTCGTTACGGACAAACGCTTTGCGTGCGTATCTGGGTAACACGGTAAAGCCTAGGCCACGCGCCACTGGCTCGAGAATCAATCCGACTTGGTTAATAAACCCATGCACTGGTATATCGCGAATACCCCCGGCATTTGGGTAGGCACGGCTCAGTATACGGGTTGCCATACTGCGCCCGTCGGGGTGATCAATAAAGCCAAGCCGCTGTAAATCTTGCCACGAGTTGACAGTAGCCCCCGCTGGGGTCACGAGTTCAAGCGGCTCTTGTGCAAAGTGGCTTACCGCTACGTGTGGATTGTCAGGTTTAGTGCTGAGCAAACCAATTTCATACTCGTTGTTTAAAACCGCGTTTAGTACATCGGTATCGGGAGCAAACTTGTGATGAATCGCAAGTCCAGGATGTGCGCTTTGTAGCTCTAGCAATAGCGGGTATAAAAACAAACCGCTACTACCCGGAGTAACTAGGCTCACCTGCCCTTTACTTTGCTCCCCACCGGACAATCGCAACGTTAGTCGCTGCCCTGCTTGTTCTAGTTCAGCACAGTATGCCAACAAAGAGTGTCCGGCCGGCGTGAGGTCTATCTGGCGGGTACGGCGAATCAACAAAGGGCCGAGCTGTTGCTCCAAATGGTTGATGTGCTGGCTAACGGCCGCTTGAGTGAGTTTTAACTGCTCTGCGGTACGGGTAAAGCTACCCACCTCAGCAAGTACAGTAAAGGAGCGGAGCCATTGCGGATTCAGCATAAAAATAACTTATCAAGGCTATAAGTGGTTGATGGTTTTCATTATAGCTTATTGAGCCTAAGCTTAGGTTACTTTATTCCTAACCACCAAATTTGGAGAGTCGGCATGACCTACCCCCGCAGCTTTTCTCATATCGGTTTATCGGTCACTGACCTGGAAGCCGCCGTAAAATTTTATACCGACGTATTAGGTTGGTACCTGATTATGCCCCCAACCACTATTGAAGAAGACGATAGCGCCGTAGGGGTTATGTGTACCGATGTGTTCGGCGCGGGCTGGGGCTTGCTTAAAATTGCACACCTGTCGACCGGGGATCGTATCGGCGTTGAGATATTTCAGTTTAACAACGCCGAGAAGCCGGACAATAATTTTGAATATTGGAAAACAGGGGTGTTTCACTTTTGTGTGCAAGACCCAGACGTAGAAGGTTTAGCCGAGAAAATTGTCGCCGCCGGCGGTAAGCAAAGAATGCCAGTGCGTGAATATTTCCCCGGCGAGAAGCCCTACCGCATGGTTTATATGGAAGACCCTTTTGGCAATATTTTAGAAATTTACAGCCATAGCTATGAGTTAACCTACTCGGCCGGTGCTTACGGTTAAAGGCATGAGCGGACTATTGGCATTGCCTTTAGCGGCGATGCCAATAGTTTTAATACTCGATTACATCGTTGTCTCTAACGCTACTTAACTCGAACACCTTATTGTTTTGGAGTGTTTTAGGCCAGTCATCTTCTGGAGCGCATGAATTGTTACCGATTGAGCTTCTTTCTCGAAAAGGGCTGAATTGATAAATACGTTCCGCTGCGCCACAACCACTCTAGGGGGCCGTATAAATAGTGTTTAAGCCATATATAGCTAAAAATACCCTGAGCGATATAAATTACTAACCCCAGAATGACGAGAGCGAATGCCCCCCAAGCGCTAAAGGTATAGCCCAGCGCCCAAGGAGCAAACAAGATACAGCCGATCACTCCCTGCATAATGTAATTGGTCAGGGCCACCCTGCCATAAGGCGCGAGTAATTGCAGATAACGGCTGATGCGCTCGGAGTAGTAAAGTGCGAGGAAGCCACTTACCAGAGCGCCTGAAAATGTGATTAAACTGAGGTCATTAAGCGTCTGAGCCAGAACAAGCCCTCCTGACAAATGGACGCCCTCGGCCCTAAAAAACACGCGTGTGTTTTGCTCAGGCATTACTGCGTGCAATGCGGTTATGGCGGCTGTGGCCGCGGTGAAGCCCAGAAATATCAGTAGTAGTTGCCTTCTGTGGTACTGCGCTCGTTCCAGGAACCGGCTGCGCCCTACCAATAACCCCAAAATAAACAACGCGAAGGTCACGTAGCCTCTGCCAATAAAGCCAAACTGGTAGTTAAGCTTTCCCTCTAAACGTTCGGCATAGTTGTGCTTAGCTGAATTGATAAAAGAAGGGTTGGCGATGTGCTCGGGCGGAGATCTTCTCGCCTGTGGCTCAGTGTCGGTAGCGCGCTCCGTTAGGCTCGCCTGCTCGGGAAGTTGTTGGTTGTGATGGTAGACCTGAGCGATGCGAGGCGCTCCCAAGACGAGTGCGGCACACAATAGCAGCAATACCCATGACTTTACCCGGTAAAGTGTTAGTAGGAGTATGCCAAACAGCCCATAAACAGAAATAATTTCAACGCTGTAAAAGGAATGGCACAGCAGGCCGAAAAACATTAAAAGCAGCATTCGCCACACAAAACGACCACGAAAATCTATGCCTTTTTGGGCAGCCTTATCCATTTGAATAAACAAGCTCATGCCAAATAGAAAAGCAAAAATATTGATAAAGCGGCCCATGACGAGATTACTTCCTATCCACTGCACCGCGGCATCCATGTGTGGATAAGGAAGGATCTCCTCCGCTGACGGGGCCAGTCTGTAGCCAAATTGTTGCAGCATATGCATAACAATAATGCCAAGTAAGGCAAAGCCACGCAGCGCATCTAATGCACTGATACGCTTTAGGGGAGAGGATAAAGATTCGGACATAGATGTTTCGCTCATGGAAAATTTACAGTGTTTAATGAATGGTGTTGAGAAGTTTTTGCGCGCCTTGCGCGGACTGCTCGCTTAGGCGTGCCCCATTGTCGCGTTTGCCCTCCCCCTTCAATAGCAACTACGTATTGACCGTTAGGGTGAATATGCCAGTTGCTTCGGCCTTAGCCGAAAAGCTAATCACCGCAGGAGCCGCATCGTCAGCAGAAGGTATCACGGGAAATCGAATGCTCCTGAGGGCTCTATGAGGCCTGATGTCGTTTTGCGTAAGGTTGCAGGTACTGCCGCTCGCCTAGCAGTTGGTAAAGGGCATTGGCCAGCGCCGGGAATACCGGTGGGAATGGCGGCTCACCCAGTCCGGTTGGGTCTATTGAGTTTTCGACAAAGTGGACATCAATATTGTCGGGGATTTCGTTTATGCGAATGATGCGATAGCGGTCAAAATTTTTCTTATCTGGTACGCCGTCGGTAAACGTCATCTCACCAAACAAGGCATTGCCTATACCATCAATAACGGCACCCTCGACCATATTGATGGCGGAATCTTTATTGACGACGATGCCGCAATCGAGCGCGCTGTATACCTTATCTACTTTAGGCTCGCCCTCCCCTTGCTTAACGGTAATAACCTGTGCGGCGTAAGAGTTGTGACAAAAATACGCTGCGACACCCTTGTGGGTTGTGCCGGGCATGGCGTCCCAGCCAGACTTTTCGCGTACCAGCTTTAGTACGCCGGCATAACGCGCCGGATCATAGTCGTTGTTGTCGCCCACTGGGTTGTTTTTTGCTCGATCAAGCAGAGCTAGGCGAAAGTCGATAGGGTCTACACCGGCGGCCTCAGCTAGCTCGTCTAAGAACGATTGCTCGGCTGACGCCATAAAGTTCGAGCGCGGGGCACGAAAAGCTCCAGTGGTGATATTGGAGTCAATGGCCTTTGCCTCCGCCAGGTAATTATCGACCGCGCCGGCGGGAAACCGATTTTCATGCACGCAGTGCTCGGACAGGCCCACACCTTTTACCTGATAAGCGACGAGTTTTTTGTCTTTGTCTAAAGCGGCTTTAATACGCACCGTATAGCTCGGGCGATAGATGCCCATGGTCATATCGTCTTCACGGGAATAAATCAGTTTCACAGGTGCCTTTACCTGTTTTGCGATGACGGCGGCCTCGACTAAATAGTGCGAGTAGGCGCGCCGACCAAAACCGCCGCCCATACGGGTGAATTCGATGTGGACTTTCTCTTTCGCAATACTCAAACGACTCGCCAGTGTGTCTTGAATAAACACCGGTGCCTGTAAAGGGCCTGCCACATGCACTCCGTCACCATTGATTTGTGCGAAGAAGTTCATCGGCTCCAGAGTGTTGTGAGCCAGATAGGGTGCATGATAAGTCCGCTCTATGACGGTTTCCGCCGAATCAAAGGCGCTTTTCACGTCACCATCCTCGCGCAGAGTATCCAGCTTACTCGCCAAAGCCCGGTCCATTTTCTTTCGATGATCAGTGGTGTTTTCCAGTCCCCCGGGGGTGGTCACACTCACCTCGCGGCCGAAGACGTTCATGGTTTCCGTACGAGAGGGAAGGTTTTTCCACTGCGGCTTTAACGCTTTTTTGGCTTTCATAACCTGCCAGGTTTTTTCGCCAACTATGGCAATCAAGCGTGGAAAGGCGTTGGTGTCAAAATAGTTTTTTTGCTGTTCGGGGCTTATTGACTCAAAAATAAAGGCATCTACAATGCCCGGCATTTTCTTGATCTCGTCGAGATTGGCAGATTCTACGGTCTGACCAAAAGCCGGTGGGTGTTCGATCATGGCGATTTTCATGCCCTCGGCTTGATAGTCAATGCCAAACAGTGGCTGGCCGGTAACGATTTTTTGCCCTTCTTGATTGTGACGTGACTTACCAATCAACTCAAAACTGCTTTTGTCTTTTAAGCTGACTTCGTCCGGCGTGGGCATTTGCGATGCGGCGGCTGCCATCGCACCGTAACTGCTCTGTTTGTCGCTTTTAGTGTGGGTTAACGTACTATTTTTAGCGATAATTTCGCCAGCAGGTACTTGCCACTGCTGCGCGGCGGCTTGTATTAACATATGCCTTGCGCTGGCCCCAGCCATGCGTAGACTTTGCCAGGCGCGACGTATAGATTGGCTGCCACCGGTGAATTGTCGCTCGTAGGCACGGGCATCATAGTTGGCTTGTTTGGCGGTAATGCTTTGCCAGTCAGCGTCCAATTCTTCTGCCAAAATCATAGGCATAGAGGTTATTAAGTTTTGGCCAAATTCCGGGTTCGGCACCATGGCGGTAATTTCGCCTGATGAGGCGATCAACAAGTAGGCGTTAAGCTCGAAGGGTTGATCGGGAACCATTCCGGCCGCCGCATCACCGGCACCGGTGGGCGCAACGCCCCAGCTAAAATTAATCATTAAACCACCGCCGGCGGCGGCACTGGCCTGTAAAAAGCGGCGACGGCCTAGCGAGGTCTTTATTTTATTTGCAAGGTTTCCTGTTGCGCTGTTCATCTGTGCCCCCTAGCTTTTAGCGGCTGTTTTGATGGCTGATTTAATACGCCCATAGGTACCGCAGCGGCAAATGTTGCCTGACATGGCGTTGTTGATGGCCGCGTCATCGGGGTTGGCGTTTTGCGCCAGTAGTGCAGCAGCCGACATGATTTGGCCGGCCTGGCAGTAACCGCACTGCGCCACATCGTGTTCTAGCCATGCCTGTTGCACCGGATGATCCCCGTTCTCCGACAAACCTTCAATCGTTGTTACTTTACTCTCGCCGATCGCTGAAATAGGAAACGAACAAGATCTGACGGCACTGCCGTTAACGTGAACTGTACAGGCGCCACATTGAGCGATACCGCAACCAAATTTAGTGCCCACCAACTGGAGTTCGTCACGCAGCACCCACAGTAAAGGTGTATCGGCATCGGCCTCGATGTTTCTTTGTTGTCTATTAATCGTCACGGTGTAAGTTGGCATAGCGTGTTCCTCTGGTTGACGCTAATTGAAGTTGCAAGCTTTTAAAGTCGTCCTGTATATCAATATCGCGGCATACTCCTGAATCCTCTACCGCAATTGTTTGGTAAGTCGCGTGATAATGTTTGATTATTTTCGCGGCGCCCTTATCGCCGTGCAGCTCGGCAAGCTCGGGCCAAAAGCGGCGACCAAAAAACACGGGGTGGCCTATTTGATCGGCCCAGATTGGCCGAATAATATTGTCTGCGTTTGCTTTACAAGACAATTGCGTCAAGGTGTTTGGGGTAATATGAGGTATGTCGCCGAGCCAAACCGCGGCGCTCTGAACATTGGCTAGTGCATCATCCGTTAGCAGTGCCTTAAAGCCGTCTGCCATACTGGCCCCCTGCCCCTGTCGGGCATGCTGTGTGCGGCACACCGGCGTCTCCGGCGCCAGACCCAGTGCGCGGATATCATCATCGTCACGAATAAGCACGCGGCAGTTGGTAAAAAAACGTGCCGCACTGGCGTAGCTCGCAGCCAGTAACGTCTGATGTTTATCGAGCTTGGCGGATCGTTTATCGGCGCTGCCAAAGCGGTATGAAAACCCCGCCGCGACGATGAGCGCTACTAAGTGGTCGCTGTGAGTGGCCCGTTGATCAAAGCTCATGACGCGCTTTACCCCGTTGCACTCGCAGTATGTCGGCCATAATTGCCAGTGCGATTTCGGCGGGCGTTTTGCTGCCAAGCGCCAAACCAATAGGCATGTGAATGCGCGCGATGTCTTTTGCCGTTAAGCCGCCGGTACGTTGTAACCGCTCGGCACGAGCTTGTGAGGTTTTATGAGAGCCCATCACACCAATATAAAAAGCCGGGGTGCGGATAGCTTCCATTACGGCTAAGTCATCGATTCGAGGATCGTGGGTTAAACCAACAATAGCTGTCGCGCGGTGGCAGGTGTCGGGCGCGGCGATAAACAGTGAGGGGAGCACGTATTCGGCGCGTATTCCCGGAACGTTAACATTAGCCCAGGCCTCTTCGCGCGGGTCGCAAACGATCACTTCAAACCCCATTGCCAAGGCAAACTCGGCGCAATAGGTAGACACGCTTGAGACGCCGGCAATAATCAGGCGCGATACCGGCCCCACCCGGATATCCACAAAGCGCTCATCCGGGTCTAGCCAGACGCGCTCGCTTTGAGGTTTTTCGTGCAGTAATAATGCGCCGCTACTTTCTTTTGAATCATCGAGCATCACCCGGCGTGTTTTAACCGCTTGCCCATCAAGGGTCGCCAATAGGTTTTGCAGATGTGCAATATGCTCAGGTGTGGGCGCGAGCTTTTCTATTAATACATCCAGGCTGCCGCCACAGGGTAAGGTGACCTGATTGTTGCCCATATTACCTTCGGCGCCGTAGCGAATTCGCTCGACCGGCTTTTGAAAGCGCCCGTCACCCAGCTGCTGTAAGAAGTCCTCTTCTACGCACCCACCCGAGAGTGAACCCACGTGCTGGCCATCGGGTGTAGCGGCCATTAACGAGCCGGGCTCGCGCGGTGACGAGCCAAAGGTGGCGAGTACGGTGCACAGCCAAATCGGCTCACCGTTATGCAGCCATTGCAGCGCCTGAGAAATAACGTGTTTATCAAGATTTTGCATGGGTAGGTTCGTGTTGGTTGGAGTTGGCACTCAACCTGGAGAGCCATGAATTTACCTGATTCATGGTATCTCTTTCTTGGTCGCATTCTTGTGAATAAGCATCAAGAATCGTTGCCCGAGGTGCGAGCTGCTTAAGCACGGACACGCTGTCGCCCAAACCGTATTTACCGTGCGTAATAAAAGGCACCAGTGTTTTATCGGTTAAATCATGCTGCGTCAGAAATGATCGAATTGCCGGTGGTGCGGTCATCCCCCAGATCGGAAACCCGATAAATACCCGCTCATAACCACTGAAACCGGGAACCCGTTGCTCGAGTGGCGGTTGATAGCCTGCATCTCGTTCACGGCGGGCTTGCTCGACATTGGCCTCGTAATCAGCGGGGTATGGTGTTGCGGGCGCAATCACAAACAAGTCGGCGTCGAGCGTTCGTGCAAGCTGCTCGGCCACCACCCGTGTGTTACCCGAGCGAGTAAAGTAGGCGATTAACGTGGTGCTTTGGCGTGGCTTTGCGTCAGGCAAAGCAGTGGTTTTGCTGGCCAGAGTACCCAGTGTGCTTAATAGGGGTAGCGACATCAGCCGTGTTAATAATTGCCGTCGTGGTAGCACCATGGCTCCTTGTAAAACGTTTAAGTGATAGTAGAAGCCAAGGTGATAACAGACAAGATCAAAAATAGGGATGCCTTGTTGAGTAAAACTCATCAATGCCGAAAAGCCACTTTATGTAGGGTTATTCTTTGTGGCGTAACGCCTCGACAATGATGGGAAACGCACCAGAGGCTTGTTTTCGGCTGGGATAGTAAAGGTGATAACCGGTATAGGGTATACACCACTCGTCTAGTGTACGCACCAATCGCCCGGCTTTTATATGCTCCAGTATGGTATCCTCCGGTACATAGGCTAGGCCCTGTCCGGCCAGCGCCGCGCGCACAATGGGGCTGACACTGTTGTAAATCCACTGCCCGGAGACCTTCACCTTGAATTCTCGTCGATCTTTATCATCAAAAACCCACGGTAGAAGTCCGCCATGGGTGGGCAGGCGAAGGTTGATGCAATTGTGCTCGGTCAGCTGGTAAGGGGTGGTAGGTTTCGGGTGTTTGGCAAAATACTCCGGCGAGCCCACGACGGCAATGCGTTGATCGGGCCCAATACGCACCGCGATCATGTCTTTATCCAGTTCATCTCCCAGCCGAACACCCGCGTCAAAACGCTCGGCGGCGATGTCTGTACGGGCAAAGTTTACCGAGACTTCAACGGTAATGTCCGGGTATAGGGGTAAAATTTTTGCAAGTTTGGGCCAGATAATGCTGTTGGCGGCGTGCTCGGCGGTGGTAATACGTACCGTGCCGGCAGGTTTTTCACGCTGCTCGCGCACGGCCTCCAGGCCTAAATCAATTTCATCAAAGTGCGGGGCGATCCGCTGGTACAGACGCTCGCCCGCCTCGGTGGTCGAGACGCTGCGGGTAGTGCGAGTTAGTAGGCGAACTTCCAAACGTGTTTCCAGCGCTCGAATGGCATGGCTGAGTGCTGATGTGGAAATTCCCATCTTCGCGGCGGCGCGGGTAAAGCTACCCTCCCGTGCTATTTCGACGAATGCGAGTAACTCGCTGTAACTATTTTTTGAGGCCATTGTTGAATATTACTCAATGTTTTGAGTTTATTATACAGTCTCTCTGAATCCCCTGCTTACACCGACGCCCCCCCAGAATACCTCTTTTAGTCGAGCGCCGGACGAGCTGCATAGCTACTCCTGCCCATCCGTCATTCGGTAAAGTGCTGTCAGCTCATGACCATTTCTGGGGTTATGGGCAATTGTCGCAAACGTTTGCCGGTGGCGTTGTAGATTGCATTGCTTACTGCGGCGGCCACCCCGGTGATGCCTATTTCGCCGATACCTTTGGCACCGATGGGCGATGCGTTAAAGTCCGGGGTGTCGATCCACATTACATCGATATCGGGCACATCGGCGTTCACGGGTATGTGGTATTCGGCTAAGTTATCGTTGGTGATTCGGCCATAGCGATGATCCCAATGGGTGGCCTCTTGCAGTGCGTGGCCAAGCCCCATAACCATCCCGCCAATAAACTGGCTGCGCCCGGTGCGGGCATTAAGAATAGTACCGCAGGCGTAACAACCCAGCATACGACGTACTCGGACTAACCCCAGCGCCTCATCCACCGCAACTTCAACAAACGTTGCACCGTATGAGTGAGCTGAATACTTTTGTTCCTCTGGGCCTTTAAAGCTACCGCGAGCCGTAAGGTTCGGTTTGCCGGCTTGCTCTAGTAAATCTTCCATGGGCAACCGTGTTTGGCCGTCCGTTACGGCTCCTTGGACAAAATGGATATCATCGAGGGATGCGTTTTTAAATTCATCTTGCTGCTGTGCAAGGGTCAATAGCTGTTCTTTTAGTTTTTCGACGGCATTGCGAATCGCGCCGCCGACACTTGCCGTCGTCGCGCTGCCGCCAGAGATTCCGCCCGGCGGTAATGCGGTATCGCCTAAGCGCATGTTCACTTTTTTAATCGGTAAGCCAAGCATGTCGGCCGCGAGTTGGCTTTGTGCGGTGCGAGTGCCAGTACCTAGCTCTTGCGTGCAACAGGCGATGTCCGCCGTACCATTTTCATTTAGGGTTACGTCTACCTGGGTGGGAAACACATTGTGCGGATACGTGGCTGACGCGACGCCCATGCCAATTAACCAGTGGCCATCTTTTTGGCTGCGCGGCTTGGCGGAGCGATTGCGCCAACCAAAGCGCTCTGCCCCTTGACGCAGGCAGTCGACTAATAAGCGGCTGCTAAACGGTTTGCCGGTGTGCTGGTCCACCTCTGGCTCGTTTTTAATGCGTAGCTCGATTGGGTCCATTGCTAATTCTGTTGCCAGCTCATCCACTGTAGCTTCCAGCGCGTACAAGCCGGGTGTTTCTGGCGGCGCGCGCATAAAGGTGGGCAACTGAGTGTCTAGCCTGCAGCGGCTCTGCTCTAAGTGCAGTGACTCTGTGCGATACATCATCCGGGTCGCCATGGTAAAGGCTTCGTTGTAAACGTCTTTGCGCGATGTACTGGCGATACCGCTGTGAATGATGGACTGAATGTTTCCGTCTTTATCGGCGCCAAGGGCCACACGCTGGCGAAAAGGAGAGCGGTGCCCTGTCCCGCCGTACATTTGTTGCCGGGTTGCCACTAGTTTGACCGGCACATCAACCAGCTTTGCACATAAACAGGCTAATACCGACTGTGGCCACATGGCGCCTTTGGAGCCAAACGCTCCGCCCACATAGGGGCATATGACTTGTACCTGCTCGGGGGCAAGGTCAAATAGTGCTGCATAAGTAGCCTGCCCCGGGGCTAAGCTTTGCGTGGTATCGTAAACGGTTAAAAAAGGTTTACCGTTCTTTTTGCCAAAGTGCGCAATGGTGGCATGTGGTTCAATAGGGTTGTGATGGTTGCCATAGAGCCGATAATCCGCGTCGACTTTCACGGTACTTGCTTGCCATGCCTGTTGCGCGTCCTCGCCTTTGGTAATAACGGCGGGTGCACCCATGAGGCTTTCCGGACGCTCGTTTGCCGGTGCGTTATCGATGTTGGTGACATGTGATTGGGTGTCATACGTAACCTTCACCAGCAGTGCGGCATCACGCGCAGTCTCAAAGGTATCGGCGATCACGGCAGCCACGTATTGGCCGGCGTAAAATATCTCTGTCTCGGCCGCCGGGAAAACGTTACTGGCCAATGAATGCTTCATGCCAGAGTCATTAAAGGTTTTAATACGCTTAAAGGACGGTACGTTGTCGGGCAGTAATATTGCACGCACGCCCGGGAGGTTTTTTGCCGCACGGGTGTCGATAGATTTGATTTTACCGCGTGCGATATTGCTGGTAACGGCTACCGCATGCAGCATCTTGTCTGGTTGGTGCTCGGCGGTAAAAGTTGCAGCGCCGGTGACTTTCTCCCGGCCGCTTTTACGTACCAGCGATTTGCCGACGGGGCCGCTGTAGTCGATGGATTTAAACGTCATGTCTATGCTCCCCGTTGCGTTGGTTGCGTGTCTGAGCGGCCGTGTTGCATGGCCCAGAGTGCGTCATCATCCAATGGCCCGTCATCACGTAGGGTTTGCAACGCGCGCTCCAGCGTGCGCTGGGCGAGTGTCACCTTGTACTCTAGCCCTGCAGGCGGTTGCGCACTGGCAAGTGCCGCTTGCGCTGCCGCGCGAAACACGTCATCAGTGGGGGCTTGGCCCGTTAAGGCTTGCTCTGCCGCTGAGCTGTGCCAAGGGATGGAGCCCAGCCCGCCGATACCGACGTTGGCGCGGCGGATTATTCCGTTTTGTATGTCCAACCCGACCGCCGCGCTGGCGAGTGCAAAGGCGTAGCTGCTTCGGTCGCGAATTTTAAAGTAGTAACTGTTTTTTAAGCTGGCCGATACTGGAAAAATAACGCCGGTTATCACTTCATTGGGTTTTAGTTTGGTTGAGTACTGAAACTCTTTTTGCTGCGGCACTTGATAAAACTCACGCGCATTGACGCGGCGATTTGTCTCACCGTTGCTTAGCTCCAGCTGCGCATCAAAAGCGACGGCACTGATGGCAAAGTCGCCGGGATACATTCCTACCAGCCGGCCACTATTGCCAAGCACGGCGAGCATTGCGGTGTCCACGTCCTCGCCATGGTTTGTTATGGCATGACCGTCAATGGGCATATCGGGGTGACGGTAGTAAGGCGACCGTGTGCGCTGAAGGAGGTTGCCGCCAATGGTGGCCATGTTGCGTATTTGCGGCGACGCGGCCAGGATAAGTGATTGACGGATGACGGGAAACGCTCTTCCCCCTTTTTCGGCATCGGCAAGCTCAGCCATCGTCGTTGCGGCGCCAATGTGTAACGTTTGCTCGTCAGATGACACACCCGAGGGTAGCGCGTCGCGTACATGCACTAAGGAGGCCGGTGTTAATACATTAAGCTTCATGAGATCGATCAGGGTGGTGCCCCCGGCGATGGCTTGCACTGAGCGGTGATCGATAAGTGCGGCCGCCTCTTTTACGGTTTGCGCATTGTGATAGTCAAAGGGAATCATGAGGATTGCTCCGAAGGGTCGCTGGCAGGCTCGGCGCCGGAGGTTTGTCTAACGGCGGCTAAAATATTCGGGTAGGCGCTGCAGCGGCACAAGTTGCCGCTCATCCATTCGCGAGTTTCTTCGGCCGATCCGTTCGCGTGCCCTTCCTCAATACAAGCTACGCCCGACATAATTTGTCCAGGGGTACAGTAACCGCACTGATAGCCATCGCAGCGTAAAAAAGCCTCTTGCATTGGGTGCAGCTCGTCGCCGTCGGCGAGCCCCTCAATGGTAGTAACGTCAGCGCCATCGATGGTGGCCGCCAGTGTTAAACAAGACAACACCCGTTGACCATTGACGTGCACGGTACAAGCCCCACAAGTGCCGTGGTCACAGCCTTTTTTGGTGCCGGTCATGGCCAGGTGCTCGCGTAACAGATCGACCAGTGTGGTGCGGTTATCGATAGGCTGAGTTATTTTTTGTTTGTTAATGGTGAGCGTGATTTCACGCTGGGTGGGTGTGGCTGATGAGTGCTCGATCTGTTGAGATGCCGTCGCCGCCGCCGAGGCCGACGTGGTAGCTGCAGCGCCCGCGGCAAGGCCGACACCTTTGAGAAAATCGCGTCTCGGCCAGACGCCGACGGCGCCTGAAGAGCCACTGGCCTTTTTATCGTCGCGGTTCATAAGCACTCCAAATAGTTAGTGGGTGTTGATCCATTTTTACCAACATCATATTTCGCTTGTACAATTTTCAATCTCACTAGCCGAGTTTGTAACTTCCGCACAGGTTTCAGTCTTGTGGTGCGAGCGGGGCTCAGAGAACGTGCAGCGCCATTAAGTAAGCAAGCGCCGCACAAGCACGCAAACGTTGGTGTCTCGACGTCAGCGGCTGGGCCAGTAAATTTGATGTGGTCTGCGTGCACTCCAAATAGCCCCGTAACAAACCTCAGCGAGAGGTTGTGAGCAAGGAGTGTTCCAGTAAAATTGAATGAGTTTAAGGCCTTTTCCTTTCTTTTCTCTTCCCGGTAGCAATGGCCTGTATAATTGTGCTTCTTTTTGGGTGTATTGAGTAACTCGATACGCTGGTACTGTGCTGGAATCATTGTCATGACACCCCCTGCCGCCTCTCCTGTTAGGCACATGTTGTTAACCTTACTCGGATTGATGTTGGTGGCGCTGAATTTGCGCCCGGCGTTAACCAGTGTTTCACCTGTGCTGCGGCGCATCGGTGAGGATCTGGCGCTAACCACCACGGGTCAGGGCGTGCTCACCACCCTGCCGGTCTTGTTTTTAGGGCTGGCGGCGCCTTTGGCGCCTCTTGTGGCTCGCCGGTTAGGCATGGAGCGAACCGTATTGCTGGCGGTGGCGCTACTGGCGCTGTCACTTCTGGCCCGCCCCTATTTGGGTGTCACAGGTTTGTTTGTAGGCTCGGCGACAGCGGGGGCTTGCATCGGAGTCATGGGAGTTCTTCTCCCCGGAATCGTTAAGCGCGACTTCCCCAATTCAGTCAGTTTGCTTACCGGACTTTATACGGCGGTACTGTGTTTTGGAGCATCGATTGCGGCCGGCGCTACCGAGCCATTGCGGTTGTTGTTTAGCAATGACTGGCGCCCTGCCCTAGGCTTTTGGCTGGTGCCCGCCGCTATTGCCGCACTTGTTTGGTGGTCACAGCAAGGCGCCAAGCACTTTCCCAAGTCTGTTAGCGCCCCGAAAAAATCTTTGTACCGCGATTCGTTAGCGTGGCAAGTGACTATTTACATGGGGCTGCAATCGGCACTGGCGTACACCGTATTTGGCTGGTTGCCGACCATCTTACAAGATCGAGGGGTCGATGCCGTTACCGCCGGGTTGGCGTTATCAGTGTCAATTATGGTCCAGGTAATTACCGCCATTGCCGCGCCCTGGATTGCCAGCCACATGCGCGACCAGCGGTTTATGATTGTGCTGGTGGTATCGCTGACGTTGTTAGGCTTGGCCGGCTGCATATACGCGCCGCTAAGCTTACTGTGGTTATCGGCCGTTGTGTTAGGCCTTGGCCAAGGCGGCACCTTTAGTATGGCGTTAACACTGTTAGCGGTCAGGGCGCGCGATGCCGATACGGCCGCGCGCTTGTCCGGTATGGCGCAAGGAGTCGGCTATACCCTTGCCGCATTTGGGCCGCTATTGACCGGTGTTTTGCACGATATATTTCACGGCTGGCAAGTGACCGGAATTTTTCTGGGTTTGATTGGCATGGTGGCGATTATCGCCGGCCTTGGCGCCGGGCGAAAGTTGTATGTGCTGGATGATCGAAACCCGGCCGCCGTGGCTTACCAAAATTGGCGTCGTTAGCGCCACGCTTGGACTGCTTGTGTTGTCTGGCGTATTGATTGTTTTATAGCTCTTTTACGACACTCAGCTAAAGCCACGGATGTGAACTTCCAGAATGTCTCGATAAAGCCAGCGGTAAGCGTTATTTAAATGTATAGAAGGCTGCGTCGCGCTGTCATATTGACAGAATGAAAGCGCAACGATGCCTTGTTAACTCGCTATTGCGAGTCGCACGTCATTTGTGAAATGCAGCTTTGATCACTCTCCCAGCCCCATCCAGACGACGTATTTTGACACACGGGATAAATCGAACCGTGCCAGTCACAACTGCCACCACTGCTACTATTATCGCCAGTGCTAACGGCAACGCATGATTGCTCGTTCTCCCAACCCCAGCCGTCACCGTCAGGATCAGAATTCGCGTCACAGCAGATGGGTGTGCCATCTTGTGTACCGCAGGCGGGGTTGTTATTACTGTTATTGCTGCTATTTGTTACAACGCAGCTTTGATTGTTTTCCCAGCCCCAGCCATCGCCGTCAGGGTCGGAGTTAACATCGCAACAAATTGGGTTGCCATCTTGCGTCCCGCAACTCGCATTACCGCCATTGTTGTTGCCTCCATTGTTACTATTGCCACCGCTGTACACGCTGGCCGTCGCCGATGTGGCCGCTATACCATTGGCGCCATTGATGAGTGTTTGCCCCCAGCTTGTTAAATTGCTCGGGTTAAAGTTTTCCACGATATCGAGCGAGGTAAGATCACTGCTATTGCCTGACCACGACCAACCTAAATAGCCCACTCCGGCATTTTGTGCGGTTTGTAAAATAGCGCCTTCGGCCACGTCTTCTGTAAAGTGATCAGCGGCAAACTCCCCGACGACTAGTGGTAAACCATCGCTCACGAATCCATTGATATAGCTTTGTACCTTGTTGGCGGTGTCATACACCTGATACATGTGGACGCTAAAAACCACGTTGTTATCTACATCTGCACTGAGTACCGCTGGGGCATTAGCGCGCATTAACCCTTGCCAATCCTGCCCCCAGTTTGGCGCATCCACCATCAACGTGTGAGTTAAGCCAGCACTGCGCAGGCGATTAATGGCGTTAGCGTGACCGTTGATCCACTCGGAGGCACTGGCACCATTACCAAACGGCTCGTTGCCAATGTTAATAATGACATAATCTTCCTCGCCCTGTAGGACGCTGGCAATATCCAGCCAGTAGTCAACGGCACCAGAAAGTGTTTGGGCTCCGGCCTGTTCGCCGTAACCGGTTGTATCATGCACTTCCAACACCGCGATTAAATTGTTGGCTTTGCAGGTATCAATAATAGCTTGCACGTCGCTGGCACTCGTGCGGCTCCAGCGAGAGCCGCTGGATAACACGACGCGCACAGAGTTTGCACCTGTGGCGGATATATCGGCCAGCGATTGGCTGGTTTGGCTGCTAAACCATGCGTGAGGAACATTAACCCCGCGCATAACAAAGGGGTTGCCATTGCCATCTTTTAAGGTGGCGCCATCGGTATAAAACCCCGCGTAGGCGGAGCTGCACAGAGCTGCGGCCGCCATTGCGGCCATTATGCGTTTGAGGTAGCGATGAAATTTAAGCATATGATGACTCCGATATTGTCTTTTATTAGATTTTGCAACCGGTTACATTTTTAGTCTACTGCATTTTCTTTACAATGTGTAGAACTACGTCATAAAACGGGAATGCACTTAAATATCACTATTTATGGCGTGCGCAATATCGCTTACCTCAGGTCTACCATGTGTATCCGGTTACAAATTTAGACTGAAAACCACAAAAGAATCACGCTACCTTAAGGGGGCAGCACTATGTACCGACAAACACACACGCTGTCACCTCACCCTAGCGCCCTCCATTTACATACGTATTCATTACGAACTTAAAATAGATTAACGATAAACTCGCCCTGTCGGATCTCATCGTTAACACTCTAATAAAGACGTACGATTATGAAATGTTTCCAGCTTTTCTCCTGCACAGTCTTGGCTGCAGTGCTTGTCCTTAACGGCTGCAGTGCGCCATTGCCGCACACTAGCAATCAAGATCTTAGCCGTTACCAGCCCCAACCCTATATTAAATTTGAACACCAAGACTGGACCAAAAATGCCAGTATTTATCAGATTAACACGCGTCAGTTCACGCAAGAGGGTACATTTCGCGCGGCGGCAAAAGAGCTGCCCCGTGTTAAAGCACTGGGCACTGACATTATCTGGCTGATGCCGATTCACCCTATTGGCGAGCAAAACCGTAAAGGTGAGCTAGGTAGTCCCTACGCGGTTAAAGATTACTTTGCGGTAAATCCTGAATTTGGCACGCTGACGGACTTTAAATATTTTGTTGACGAAGCACACCAGCTTGGCATGTACGTCATTATTGACTGGGTGGCAAATCATACCGCGTGGGACAATGTTATTCGGCAAGAGCATCCCGAATGGTACGCAAAAGATTACAAAGGTGACGTCCACCCGACTCCTTGGTTTGATTGGTTCGACATTATCGACCTTGATTACCGCTCTCCCGAACTACGCCAGTACATGAGCTCGGCACTAAAGTATTGGGTTAAAGAGGTAGGTATTGATGGCTATCGGTGTGATGCTGCGGGCTTTGTTCCCCTCGACTTCTGGAACAATGTAAGTGCAGAGTTGCGCCAGATAAAACCCGTATTTATGTTGGCCGAGTGGGAGTCTCGTGATATGCACGAACACGCTTTTGATGCTTCTTATGCGTGGTCTTGGTGGGAGATCATGCACGATCTTGCCAAGGGCAAAGCGAGCCTAGGTGAGCTGGCCGGCTACTACGCCTGGAACGAAAAGTTTTACCCTAAAGACAGTTACCGCATGACGTTTGTCACCAACCATGACAAAAACTCTTGGGATGGCACTGACCGAGAGTTGTTTGGTGAGGCTTTAGAGTCGGTAGCCGTTCTATCTGTGATCGGCGAGGGAATGCCGCTGATATACAACGGCCAAGAAGCCGGTAACAATAAGCGTTTAGAGTTTTTCAAACGCGACCCAATCCAGTGGAAAAAAGACCCAATGGGCGAGTTGTACCAACGTTTATTTGCGTTAAAGAAAGACAACACCGCACTCTGGAACGGCCACTGGGGTGCAACCATGATTAAAGTACCAAACTCTATACCAGATAAGGTATTTAGCTTTGTTAGGCAAAATGATAAAGATAAAGTCTTTGGTGTATTCAACTTTTCAGACATGCCAGTCACAGTTGATTTTGACGAGCAATTGTTTACCGGCCAATATCAAGATTTCTCCAACGGCAATACTGTTAAATTAGAAACGAATAGCACGCTCGATATTGAACCCTGGGGCTACAGAGTGTTGCTGCAATAAACTCGCTACCACCAAAGTAAAACCCAAGGCCGCACCTTTTAAGGTGCGGCTTTTTTGCCTGTAAGCTTAAAGCCAATAGGCAAATATAGTCCTTGCGACCTAAAAGGTAATTCTTGATATACTCGCAACATTATTTTTTAGGGGGCCATTATGGCAATCATCCAAACGTTATGCTCGCACTGCTTAACCGCCAACCGTGTCGACGAGACCCGCCTTAATGACAGTCCAAAGTGTGGCAAGTGCCGCAATTCCGTGTTCGCAGCGCAACCAATAGCAGCCGATGATGCACAGTTCAGCCGCTGGCTTCACAATGAGCAACTACCCCTCGTGGTAGACTTTTGGGCCGAATGGTGCGGCCCCTGCAAAACCTTTGCCCCCGCTTTTGCCCGCGCGGCGAGCGGCTTAGAGCCAGTTGCGAGATTCATCAAAATAAACACCGAGTTGGCACAACAAACATCCGCCCAATTTGGTATTCGTAGCATCCCCACGTTAATGGTTTTTCACGATGGTCAGGCCATTGCGCAACAGGCGGGCGCTCTACCCTACCCTCAGTTCTTGCAATGGCTGAATGGCGCGCTTAACCCCTAAGCCCACTTGAACAACACAAGAGGCCCAACAGGAGCAGCTTAAAACACTGTTTGCCATTTTATCTGGGGCAAATCGACGGCTGCCGCACCGCCCCGCATTTGCTTACCTAGCATGACCATTACTTTACACATGACCGCCAACAGCGACTAACAAAACCCTCTTTTACGTCCAACGCAATTCTGGCGCGGCCACTCGTGCGCGTTTCTTGGTGCGCACTGTGACCTAATGCCTACAGTAAATTTGTGCTGTGCGGCGGACAAGCGCGGACCTTAGAGTGGCGCATTACTTCGCAAAGCATCAATTAGTCGACAAACAGCCTGCTTACGTTGCCCGATTGCGTCACACTTTTTCTTATAGTCCATTTGACACAAAGATTTTCCAGGGCTAATATCACCCCAAGCTACAACTTGTATACTAGTGGCCAAGATGACCGCAGCACCTACAAAAAGCTAGAACAGGTGATAACAATAATTTATTAATGACAAGAGGATTGGGTTCATGCCTAACAAACCACAGTTTAAGCATTCAAAACTCGGACTGCTAAGCCTTCTGATTGCCAGCTCGACCGCCGCCATGGCACAAAATACCGACGTACCTGAAAACGGCGCCGCTATTGAAGAGGTGGTTATTACAGGCTATCGCGGCAGCCTTTTAAATTCGACCATGGCAAAACGGGATTCGGTTGGTTTCTCGGACGAGGTGTTCTCGGACGACATTGGTAAAATGCCAAGCCAAAACCTGGCAGAATCCTTAAGCCGTATTCCCGGTGTAAATATCAACCGCGAGGTGACCGGTGAAGGCCAGCAAATATCCGTTCGCGGCTTGGGCCCCTCTTTTACCAAGGTGGTATTAAACGGCAACTCCATGTCGGTTGCCTCTATGGGTGATATGAATCAAAACGGTAGCGATGGTCGTCAGGTAAGTTTGGATATCTTCCCGCCCGAGTTGTTTAAAAGCCTAACCGTTAATAAAACGGCGACGGCGAAACAAATTGAAGGCGGTGTGTCGGGCTACGTAAATATGAAAACACTGCGTCCGTCAGACTTAGGCGAAGGCCACACACTCAATGTAGGTGTGGACGGCATTTATAAAGAAGCGACCAGTTCAACCAGCCCCAAAGGCTCACTCACCTACAGTTTCTCTAATGAGACGTATGGGGTGTTAGCGAGCGTGGTGGCGCAATCGAATGACCATGGTGTTGACGGTTATGAAGTTATCGGCAATGTCTTGCAAGGCGCTTGTCTGGGTGAGCCGGGTAGCAATGCCTGCGCCGATGGCAGTGGCGACGGATTACGTTACTCCAATATTGCGTCGGCCGACTACGCCGCTGCCCATCCGGGCGTTAATGCCGGTGATGTCATCGATATTAGTGGTCAGCAGTCAACGTTTGACGCGATGCAGCTGCCTTACATCGGGCGCATGGTGTCAACCAATGGCAAGAAAGACAGCGTCTCGGCGTTGGTGTCTTTAGAGTACACGCCCAACGACGATATTACGGCGGCGTTAGACTTTTTGAGTGCCGACACAGCCAACGAATATACCCGGGATGAAATATCTCACTTTTATCGTCGCAACTATGTGTATCAGCCGATCCCCTCTGATATTCAACTGGACAGTAAAAACCAGGTGGTTTCAGGCACTTTTTATGGCACCTCGCCTTGGATTGGCTCGCAGGATTACGACGAAGAAACCACCTTTACCAGTATTATGCCCAGTGTCGACTGGCAAATATCCGACAGCTTTTCGATGGCGGCATCGGCCAGCTTTACCGACTCGGAGTTTTCTCGTTACAACCCCTACGGCTTAATGTTTGGCGCCTCGACTACGCTTGAGTACGCCAATGATGGCATTGTGCCCTCTGTCAATTATGGCAGCACAAGTGATTACGCCAATTACACAACCCATGACGGGGAAGACCGGATTCGCGCCAGCCACACCGAGCGTGAAACCAGCACCAAAGGTTTTCATGTTGATTTTGAGTACGGTGAAGATCCGGATCGCAACGGCTTTAAATTCGGTATCCATCACGATGAAATAGAATCCACCCGACAAACCTTCCTGCCAGTGTTTGGTATGGAGTACGACGGTAATGCTGACGGCTCTGTCACAATGGCCGAGTACCTTGAGGGCTCAGGGGCGACAGCTGAACTCAGCAATAATATTGAGAGCTATATCCGGACTGTTAATTTTGGCTCTAACATCGACGGTTGGAACGGCGTACAAAGTTTTGGTGCTACTGATTGGTCAGCTATGAAAGATCTAATTGGCTTTGACCAGTGGCAAGAAGAGCAGCAAAACCTAACCGATATCACCGAAGAGGTCACCGCACTGTATTTAGAGTTTAATACCGAAACAGAAGTGGCCGGCCGTATTCTGCGTACCAACAGCGGTGTGCGTGCGTTAAAGACCGACCAATACGTCGAAGACCAAACCGGTGCTACCAACGAAAGTTACGACCGTATACTGCCCTCTTTTAGCGCTGTGTATGATTTAACCGATGACGTTAAGCTGCGCACCAGTGCGTCACGCAGCCTGACCCGTGCCAACCCCAGTGATATGTTCCCTGGCGCGCAGTGGGATGGCTCTGGTATCGATGTGGTACGTGTGGGTAACCCGGGGCTTGCGCCGTTTGAATCCACCAACTTTGATATTGGTGGTGAATGGTATTTTAGTGAGTTGGGCTATGTTGGTTTAACCTACTACAACAAAGACATCACCGGGTTTACGTATCAGGACACCATTTTAGAAAATCTGGACAACCTGGGGCAGTACGGGGTTGATCTTAATGAGCTGACACCCACTCAGTTAGAGGCAGAAGCAATTTGTAGCCCTAACTGCACCGTGCAAGTCATTACCCGGGTAAACACTCGCGAGGCCAGCACCCTGAAAGGCTTTGAATTAATCTGGGTTCAGCCACTGGATTTTCTAATTGAAGGGTTGGGCTTTAATGCCAGTGCCAACAAAATCGAGGACGACTCGCCCGAAGGTGCCGAAATTACCGGTGTGGCGGACTCGTACAACGTAACCGGCTATTACGAAAACGATGCATTTCAGGCGCGCGTAACCCTGTATCACCAGGAAGGCGCGGTAGCGTTTAACTCGTGGGGGCAAGACGTGGAAACGCGCGATCGCTCGCAAGTGGATGTGTCGGCCAGCTACCGTTTGCCCGTTATGCAAGATAACGATGTAACCTTAACCTTTGACGCCTACAACCTGAACAACGAGCCGCTTTCTACGCGCTTTGCCGGTGACGGCGTGTTGGAGGATTCTCAGTCTTACAATGTTTACTACCCGGGCACTACCTATACCTTAGGTGTGCGCGCCTCTTTCTAACTAACGTAAGGTGCCGCTCGCCGGCACCCTCTGTTTCTCACAGTGCTCTCCTGGCACGGCTTGCTGCTTTGCCCCGCTACTGCGGGGCGCTTTTTTTATCACAATCAAAGGTTTGGCTATTGAAAATACTCTGGGTGGTCTTTTGGTAACGTTGCCAGCACTTTGTATATCTCTCTCAGGTGAACACTCATAGCCGTTATCGCCTCTTCCTTTTTGCCCATTTTAATGGCTCGTACAATGGCTTTGTGTTGGGTAAGCACACGATTATATTGCCCGCTCATGTGCAAGCTTAAGTTGCGCACCCTGTCCATGTGGGCTTTTTCTTCTTCTATTTTTTCAGCGACACGCTGGTGGCCAGTATGACCTGCCAACATTTGATGAAACTCATCATCCAACTGTTGAAATAACAGCGCATTATCGGCCTCTGCCGCAACTTTTTGTTCCCTGATAATCGCCTCAGCGGCGCTCACCAGATCATCGCAAGTATTTTCGGCAAGATAACTGACAACGGATACCTCTAAAGCTTCGCGGATAAAACGCGCTTCGAGAATTTTTTCCATACTAAACCGAGAAACATAAGTGCCTCGCTGGGGTAGCACATCGACAAAGCCCAAGTTAGCCAGCTTGATCAAAGCCTCTCTTACCGGCGTCCGACTTACGCCAAACTTAGCGGCAAGCGCGGTTTCCGATATCATCTGCCCTGGCAAAAGCTCCATACTCACTATTGCATCCCGAATAAAGCCATAAATCTGCCCGCTGGCCGGACGATCGTAAGTGATGTTTTTTCCGTATTCGGCCGCTCTCTCTAAATAGTTATTGGTTCGGGGGCTCAAAAGCATACATCCTTAGTATTTATTGATGGACAAAGGCACAACTTATTCTAATCTATATAATGTTTAACAACCATTCCAACTTTTTAATGGTATTTAAAGCGTAACACATCAAAAAAGGAGGCCCCAGGCTATCGCGCAGAGGCTGGGGAAGGTAGCCGTAGATTGGGCGTACTTCTTGCCTCTCGTCTCAGCTAACGGCAATAAAGCGAGTATGGCCGGTGCAATAGCTTTAACTCTACCGCAGAGACTGAGGCAAGCGATCGCTAGCGCATCGCACAAGCGCGGTGCCGAGACTCACGTATTATCGTGTTTGAAACAGCCAAAACCAATCCCCACCCAAAATACGAAAACGCAAAAAAGCCCACTCATAAAAGTATGAGCGGGCTGCGTGACACTGATTTAATAAAGCGTTGGTTTTACTTAGTTTTCAATACGCTCGTAACTCACATTGGTCATGGTAACCGTAGATTCAGTAATGCCAAGCTCTTCGAAGCACTGCTCGAAGGAGTCAGAGTCACCAGACTCGCCACAGTCTTCGTTATTTGAGGTGTCTTGAGACTGCAGGTAATTACCAAACTTAAAGTAAGACGCGGAATCGTCTTCTACCGGAATGCCAAACGAGTTGCCCATCGCAT
Organism: Gilvimarinus japonicus; assembly: GCF_042847215.1. GTDB lineage: Bacteria > Pseudomonadota > Gammaproteobacteria > Pseudomonadales > Cellvibrionaceae > Gilvimarinus > Gilvimarinus japonicus. Next base: position 2,079,346 of record NZ_AP031500.1, on the reverse strand, counting down.
AGACGTGTACATCGCCATAATCGTTCACCACCTTTAAGTCGAAGGTGTCGCCGCTCTGGATCGTTCCCAGTGCGTACTTCTCTTCATTGCCACTGGTATTGCGCAAGCGCACGTAGACATCGAATATACCATTACCGGCGACGCTATCATCAAACCCTGATTCCGACGAATCTGACACATAAAGCTTCATGATAGTTCCAGTGTCGCTGGCATGATGCTGCGCAACAATTGTCTTACCACCGTCGGACATTTCCACTTTAATGTCTGCCTCAAACAACTCATAAGTGTCTGTCATGGCAATCCGGAGACCGGATTTTATTTTGTACTCGTGGCGCCAGCCGTTACCGTTTGGGGTCGTAACACGGGCCTCTAGCGGCACAAAGCGTAAAGTGCTGCTGTTTACCAATGGATCGGGGTCTTCGCCTTCTAAGTCAAATAAGCTCCCGTCTGTAATTGACGATGGAATATCATTGCCCGAGCCACCAGTACTGCTGGAGCTGCTAGAACTGCTGCTCGAGCTGGTACTACTTGAGCTTCCCGTGTCGGCATCACCACAGCCGTACACATCCGCCTCAAGCAAGCTGTTCCAAGCGTTTGCCGTATTGCCGTAACCGGTAATTCTTACGTAGCGGGCAGCGACATCAGCAATTGCGAGCGACTCAAGGTTTGCACTGCCTTGAGAATCAACGTTATACAAAACGGTACTCCAGTTGTTGCCGTTTTCTGACACAGCCACATCAAATGTTTGGGTGCGCTGATCGCCTTTAAACCACGCGGTTTGCAGCTCTGTCACCGTACTTAAACCACCAAGGTCTAAAGTAATGGCTTTGCCATTACCCTGCGAAGACCAGCGGCTAGACAAACTGCCGTCAATGGCATTGCCAGGGCCATTGCCATCGTTGGAGCCATCATCACTGGCACCAGCAATGTTCAGGTTTATTGAATTGTTACAATTTCCTGCTCCCGCTGATGACGATGATGAGGACGATGAGGACGAAGAGGAGTTAGAGCCACCCACCTCTACCAGTGAGAAATCATCAAACCGACCCGTTCCATTGTGGTACTTGGCAAATATTTCAGCTGATGTGTTCGAGCCAGAGTTAAAGTCTACCTCTACTTTTGCCCAGTCTTCGCTATCCGAGTCCACATCGAAAACAGCACCGTTTATGTTGACGCCGACGGTGCCGCTATCCAATACGTAAGCCGTAAGGCGATAGCTGGTGTTGGCACTGAGTGAAACTTGCTGGTCGACCCGCCCTGCGCTGCCGGTGATTTTTGCCGATTTACTGCCTGAATAAGCATCACTCGAAATCGCAGAGGGATCGTCATCGACCCAGCCCTCAAAGCTATTTTCAAAGCCTGGGTTGCCGATACTGACCGCGTGGGCGGACGCAGCCAACATACTTAAGACAAAAACAGAACTACTTGTAAGACATTTCATCATCGTTCTCCAGTGAAAGTCTCTACTCGCTAAAACACGGTGAATTTATCTGCCGAGGCAAAAACCGTGAATGTAAAAGTCGAGTTAGAGCTATTTGCGGTATTGCATGAATTTAATTTATCGGTTTTATGTCATGTCATTACGCCTTTGGGGCGCTACTGCTCGCGAACATACGCGCCTTACACCGCCCGCCAGAAGATTCGCACAATGCTGCCTGATGGCGGGCGTTGGGCTTTGCGTTTAGCAACGTTATTATTCGCAGACGATCCAGAGAGCTCATCAAGGCTTCTGCGCATTCGCAGCTCGGCCCGTCACCCTGGCGTCTAATGCTTGGTTTGCTGAGCTGACCTTTAGCCATGCAAGGCTTACCAAAACAGTGAACAAAAGATAGATCATAGGCCACCAATATGTAAACCAATATATCAACCGATATTGTGACCCCGTACTGAAAACCCACCAATAAAAGCATATCCCGCGAATTTTATTGCTCTATAAAACGATTTTCATAGAGAATCAGTAAAAAATAGATACTTTGGTATACCAATATGAAGACCTTTTTAGTTTTGTAGCCCTTAAAGATATTGTCTTTTTGAACACAAGCTCACCTGCGGACAGCGTTCTGAACCCATGGCAAGCTTGCTGTTACCGGTAGAAGCTAAGCAGCGCAGAAGGCAGCCTACAAGACTAAATGGAGCGCCGCTTAGGCGATGGGCATGCGATCTGTCTTGTGATCGTGCTAATGTAATATCGCAATATACTCACTCCCGGAGGCTATTTGTCAGACCATAATATCGCTACGCCCTTCCCCGGCCTGGATCGCCCGCTGGCCATTGTCGACATCGAAACGACAGGTGGTAGCGTTACCCGCGATCGAATTACCGAAATTGCTATTATCGAAATTGACGAGCGCGGCGTGCGTGAATGGAGCACATTGATTAATCCGCTCGTACCGATACCTAAGATGATTCAAAGCTTAACCGGCATCACTAACGAGATGGTGGCCAGCGCACCGCGTTTTGAGCAAGTGGCCAAAGAAATTGTTACGCGCCTGCAAAGTAAAACGTTTGTCGCGCACAATGTGCGCTTTGACTACGGATTTATACGCAACGCCTTTGCCGAATTAGGTTATCCGCTGTCGCTTGAATTATTGTGCACAGTAAAACTGTCGCGCGCGCTTTACCCTGAACATAAACGCCACGGGCTTGAGGCTATCATCCAGCGCTTTGGTATCAACACAGATGCTCGACACCGGGCGCTGGCCGATGCGCGCGCCACCTATCAGTTTTTACGTATCGCCGCTGATGACAAACCCGGCGAAACGTTTATGACCGCGGTGCAAGCGCAAACCCGGCGGCCGAGTTTGCCGCCGGGACTCGAACCTGCGATTATAGAACAGCTTCCTACGGGCCCGGGGGTTTACTATTTTTACGGCGAAAACAACAATCTGTTATACGTAGGTAAGAGCATTAACATTCGCTCGCGTGTTTTATCGCACTTCAACGCCGACCGCGCCAGCGCTAAAGCGATGGCCATGTGTCAGCAAATACGTGACATTAGAACCGACAGCACCACTGGTGAGTTAAGCGCCCTATTACTTGAGTCACAACAGATCAAGACGCACCAGCCTCTTTACAACCGCCGCCTACGCCGCCTTAGCACGCTCTATACCATACAGCTGCACGAAGACCAACAAGGCTTGCTGCGCCCAGAAATTATCGATGTTCACGCAGCAGCGCGCACAAGTAAAATGTATGGCTTGTTTGCTGGGCAAAAAAAGGCGCGAGAGACGCTCACAAATACCGCTAAAGCGTTTGGTCTGTGTGATTGTGTAGTAACCACCCCAGGGCCTTTACGCGGCCCTTGTATGAGCCGGCAACTAAAGCGCTGCAAAGGTTTATGTACTAACGATTGGTCGATACTGCAACACAACACAGCGTTAATGGATGCACTAGGCAGCGAGGCCCTAAAAGCTTGGCCTTATCGGGGTCCCGTGGCAATAGTTGAACAACAGAATCCGAATGATAACGAGTCGCCACACACAGCCTTTTTGCTCGATAACTGGTGTCTGTTAGCATCCGCACATGGCACAGGAGAGCCGGATTGGGAGCAACTTAAAGCAACGTCAAATAACGAGGCGCTGCTCGATCGCGACATTTATCGTTATTTGGTTAAAGTCGTATTAAAGCCCGGCAAAGACTTAACGCTTATCCCTTTGCAATGACATATAAAAAGATTGTTGATGGTTGTAATGCAAGCCTTTATACGCAGTGCTTAATCATCAATCGTGTTAATGAGCCCGCCAAAGCCACGGACCAAAACATGTCAGGCTCTGCGGCCAGCTCGTAGGGTCTCTGCTACCAAGAGCGACAGGCGGTATACAAATTTTCGGCGAGCGGAATCTAGTGGCGTTGACGGCCACATTCAAAACGACACTTATTGTATAGCCGTCAAGGGATCGTTTTTATGTCAGCTTTATTTTGCTAACAAATATTTAATTTCCTGCAGGCATAGCTATACTGTAACTGACCTCTTACAACAGGCTTGATCCATGCGGCGCCCTCTCAAGGATGTGATTTTTATACTGCTGATTTCGATTTTTGCGGCCCAAACCAAGGCACAAGAGTTGGCACCGAGAGCCTATTGGCCCGCACCAACGGGTACCAATGTGGTGGTAATGAGCTATCAGCACTCGCAAGGTGAGGTGCTCGTCGATGCCTCAGTGCCTATAGAAGGCGCCGAGGCCACTCTGGACTTCCTTTCACTGACCTATCAGCGAACTTTTGGCTTGTTTGATCGCACTGCCAGCCTGCAATTAAATTACCCACTGGTACAAGGCGATGCCTCGGCGATGGTTAACGGTGAGTTTAGAGAGCGCTCCATCAGCGCATCCGCTGACGCCCGCGCGCGCTTTGCCATTAACCTATTGGGCGCCCCCAGTATGGATGGCAAAGCGTTTCGGGAGCTGGTGGCAGACCCTGAGCCAATAATAGGTGCCAGCCTGCTGGTTAGTATTCCCACCGGGGACTACGACGGCGACAGACTGTTTAACGCCGGAACCAATCGCTGGGCCGTAAAACCCGCCTTGGGCTTTATTGTTCCAATCAGCCACGGCTGGTTGTTTGAAGGTGAAGTCGGCACCTGGTTTTATGAAGATAACGACGATTATCAGGGCAAAACCCGTACTCAAAAGCCTGTTCTTTCGTCTGAGTTTCACCTAGTTCATGTGGTAAAAAACGGTACCTGGTTCTCTTTAGACGCCAACTGGTATCAAGGCGGCGCCGCCACCGTCGGCGAAAGTGCCGAGCAAGCCGAACTGCAAAACTCTCGCGCCGGACTGACGTTATTGCACCCCCTTAACCGGCATCACGCCATCCGTTTCGCCGCCAGCACCGCCATAGAGTCAAAAATCGCCGGCGATTTTGACAGTGTTAGCGTGAGCTATATGTATATTTGGTGATTGCTCAGATTGTTTGAGTGTTGCATTAATACTCCCGACACCCTGCCCCCTAAATTTCTTTCCTCTAACCATTCAATTGATTGGGGCGAATCTTCATAGCAGTTTAGGAACGGACCTCACGGCTCAACAACCTCTTTGAATCCCATATTCTTCACGACCTGCTTACACAAAGTATCAAAAAATAAATAAATTCAAAGATGTTGAGACTAATTGATAGTACTATTTCAGCCCAATCCTGTAAGATTTCATCTCATTAACCCATTAACAAAAAGGATGTAGCGATGAAACGTTTTAGCTTATTTGCGTTGCTGGTCGGTATTGCCGTGAGTACCCAAGCACTGGAGCTGAGTAGTAATGATATGCACGAAGGCCGCCTGCTAAGTAAGGCGCAGGAGTTTAATGGCTTTGGCTGCGCCGGCGATAATATCTCGCCTCACCTTAAATGGCTAAACCTGCCTGAGGGCACAAAAAGCATCTCCATTACCGCCTATGACCCAGACGCGCCAACCGGCAGTGGTTGGTGGCACTGGCTCGTGGTGAACCTTCCGGCTAACACCAGCGAGCTGCCCACTGGCGTTTCCGGAAAGTTGAAGCAGGGGCTGGAAGTAGAAACCGACTATGGTACGCCCGGCTTCGGCGGAGCTTGCCCGCCTCCTGGTCACGGTATGCACCGCTATCAGTTCACCGTGTGGGCGTTGAACACCGATAAATTGGATGTGAATGCCGACACCCCAGCGGCGATTGTCGGCTACATGCTCAATAACGCAGTAATAGCGAAAGACACCCTCACGGCGACCTACGCCCGCTAACTTTATGGAAAGTCGTAACGTCGTATATGTCAGCCACTATAAAGGACAGCGGCAACAGCCTTTGCGCAACGTATATATACCGGCACCCACACTGGTGCGGGTGCTGCGCGGCTCCAAGTTGCTACTGTGGCGTGGTGAGCGTGTAGAGGTTACACCAGAGCGCTGGCTTGCCCTCCCCGCAGGCCAGTCGCTTACCTTTGTAAACGAGCCCGGCGCAACGGGGTTCGAGTCAGTCACCTTGTCATTTTTGGTGCAGCCACCAGCGGACTGGCTCGCCAACGTAACCCTCACAGAAAAAGCCCCTTGCCTTTTTAGCGATGCAAGCTTGACCTTCTGCTTTGATGCACTGGTTAATGGCACAGAACACCAGCTAGCCGAAGCCACTCAACAACATCTCGCGATGGCCCTGCTGGCACAACTGCACGATACGGGAGCACTAGGTCTGCTGTTTCCCGGTAATAAAATGACCTGGCGTGATCGGGTTAGCCGATATCTGATGGCCGAACCAGGCGCGGAGCATTCACTAGAAAAAGCGGCCCAAGCATTGGGCGTAAGCCGGGCTACCCTGCACCGGCGCTTAAAAACAGAAGGCTATCCGTTTCGTCAAATCTTGGCAGATATCCGAATGGGCTACAGCCTAACCGTAATGCAAAAAGGCTGCACGGTTACAGAAGCCGCGCTCGCTAGCGGTTATGAATCTCCAGCGCGTTTTTCCGAGCGGTTTAAGCAGATATTCGGGGTAACTCCAACGCAGTACCGGCAGACAATAAAATCCTTCTGAAGGTGGTATTTAATAATTCATAGTATCCAATGAGTCGGCTAGTAAGAGGTGGGTAAATTAGGCGATACACCGCAAAATTGGACCCGTCCTATGCTAAACACCAGGCAGTTCGCGTCTACGTTTATATTACCAACTTCGACTCCGTTTCGAGCTTGGTTGCCAGACTCATTTAAATAGCTTGTAATACCCCACGGGTAAATAAGCCCGTCACTGTACCGAGCGCCCATCCTCTTGTTAACTTCCTCAGGTTTATGCGTTTTCTCAGACATCGAAAATGCGTAGGCCAAAGCATTGTGAGATTGTCTAAAGTTTAGCTCGTCACTTCAACTAAGGTGCATCGAACGCTCATTCTTATTTGGTATATATCCGTTTTCGTTCATCAAACTTATTGCTGATCTACCGTCTGGCGGATTGCCAAAAAAGCAATCAACTCACCCTGAAATTAATAAATTTGTAATAACCATTACTCTACAAGTCACACTCTTCTTAACAACACTTATTGGGACCTTGGATCCGGTTTCTTGGTGTTTTCTTTGGTTCGCTCAATGACAGAATCAACCCTTCCTTCACAGCTGTTCATATTCTCATCAACTTTGGTGTGAACTTTTCCGCAAAACAGATTTGTTGCAACATCGTTGGTGGTGCAACCCCCACAAACCGCCAAGCAAAGACTCAATGAAAGCAGAGGACTCTTCATAAAACTGCCTTAATGTTATTGTGCATTGTAAATTATCCAGCCACCACAACATAAAACACTCAGGCTGCGCTGACAACTCAACTGTAATCATACCTGCTCTTAGAAGACCAAATCTTGGTCATCAAAACTCTAGGGCTTTACCGAGCGAAAAAGCAACAGCCTTCTTTCGAGGGAAAATGAATGTGTCATCACTATGGGGGCCGGCATCTTGTTTTTAACCCACCCAGCGCGATCCTTGCTAAAAGATTGATTCAATTTCTTGCAGCCTTGGATCGGCACCTCATTAAGAGAAATTTAAAGGTGCACGAAAAATGTAAAAAAGGGTTAAGTTGTAAAAAAGCGCCTTAACCCCCTATTCATCCTTAATGCTTTTATTCGCGGGATAATCTCGCGGATGCTCAATTTGCTCGCGCATCAGCTCGGAAAAATCACCGGACGAAATCGGACGACTAAAATAAAACCCCTGTGACTGGTCACAGGCGTGGTCGCGTAAAAAGCTTTCTTGCTCGATGGTTTCTACCCCTTCGGCAATAACGGTTAGGCTAAGGGTTCTGCCCATGGCGATTATCGCCTCAGCAATGGCCCGATCCTCTGCATTCTGGGGCAAATCACGGATAAACGAGCGGTCGACTTTTAGTGTGTCAATGGGGAAACGTTTGATTTGCGCCAGTGACGAATAACCAACGCCAAAATCATCAATAGCGAGGCGTACGCCAAGGTTTTTGATGGACTGCAAAATATGAATGGCTCGCTCGGCATCTTGCATGACCATGCCTTCGGTTATTTCCATTTCCAGTAGCTCAGGGCGAATACCCGACTCTTTTAATGCCGCGGCAACGTCATCTATTAAGTGCTCATCAAAAAACTGCCTGACGGATAAATTAACCGCCATACAAATAGGCGGAAAGCCTTGCTGTTGCCACGCCACACTTTGGGCGCAGGCGGTTTGTAACACCCAGCGGCCAATTAGCACGATCAACCCGGTTTCTTCGGCCAGCGGAATAAACTGATTGGGCGGCACCACTCCGAGCTCGGGGTGCTGCCAGCGCACCAGCGCCTCTACACCGGCGATTTCGCCAGTTTGTAGATCGCGCTTCGCTTGGTACTGCAAAAAAAACTCGTCCCGCTCCAAGGCTAATCGCAGGTTGTTTTCCAGTACTAGCCGCTCTAACGAGCGGGCTTTAATATCAGCCGAGTAAAATTGGTAGGTGTTTTTCCCTTCGTCTTTGGCGCGATACATGGCAATGTCGGCATTCTTCATCAGAGTCTGTGTGTCTTCGGCGTCAACCGGGTAAATGCTCACCCCTACACTAGCCGTGACGCGACACTCCTGCCCCAACACCATTACTGGGCTTACCGCCGCGCTCAGCACTTTGCGTGCAACGGTAGCAATTTGCTCCGGCGTGTTGATCTCCTGTACCAAAATAGCAAACTCATCACCACCTAAACGAGCCACCACATCGCAAGAGCGAAGACTCTGCGAGAGCCTGGCAGACATCTCCGTAAGCAAAATATCGCCCGCATCGTGTCCGAGTGTATCGTTGATATTTTTAAAGCGGTCCAAATCCACAAACAGTACCGCTAGCTTGCGCTGATTACGGCGGGCAGACTCAATGGCCAAGTCCAGCATCTCGAAAAACATGGTACGGTTGGGCAGGTCGGTCAGGCTATCGTGCGTGGCCAGGTGGTGGGTGCGAGCCTCGGCCGTTTTACGCTCAGTAATGTCGCGGCCAATGCCCCGGTAACCGCCAAAATTGCCAGCGCTGTCAAAAATAGGCAATCCGCTTAATGTTAGGTAGCGGCGCTGACCTTGAGTGGCCATCACCTGCAACTCTAAATCACGAAACGGCAAGTGCGAGGCAACGCTCTCCTCGTGCGAGCTCCAATCGCCACTGAGCACCTCAGCGTGGGGCAATTGTTGGATGGTTTTGCCTTCTACATCGGATCGGCTGTAGCCAGACTTGCCGTTTGGGTCAGCTAAATTGACGAAAGCTAGATTTTGATCTTGCTCCCAGTACCAGTCTGATGACAGCTCGGTCAAGCTGCGAAAACGCTCTTCGCCTTCGCGCAGGGCTTTTTCGGTAGCGCGGCGCTCGGTAATATCGCGGCCGATACCCACAACACCAACAACCTCGCCGTTATTGTTACGGACCGGTACTTTGCTGGTCATAACCCAGCTAATTTGGTTCTTTTCCCGGTTCATGTAGGGCTCTTCTAGATGCACCGGCTCACCATTGTGAATAACGGCTTGTTCCGCATCAAAAAAGCCTTGAGCCATCTCTTGCGGGTAAAAATCAAAATCGTTTTTACCCAGCAGTTCATCGACGGTGGTGCCCATACTGCGTGCTATGGCTTGGTTGGCCAATAAAAACCGACTCTGGCTGTCTTTGGCGAAGATATTATCGGGCAGCAAGTCCACTAGCGTACGCATTAGGTTGCGCTCGTGTGCTAAAGCATCGCTTATAGCCTCTAATTCTTGCGTGCGCTGCAATACTCGTTGTTCAAGCTCGAGGTTAAGCTCCTGAGCCTTTTTCTCAGCCTGCTTTCTGGCGGTTATATCGCGGGTAATACCCATAATGCCAATCACGTCGCCGTTATCGTCGTGCAACGGGATTTTGGTCGTTGAGTGCCAGCGGGTTTGCTCGGTATCCGCATCAAGCATCAGCTCTTCGCGGTCAATAAGAGGCTGATTGGTGCGAATCACCTCTTGGTCATCGTCGTAATACCCTTGAGCTAATGCCTGAGGAAACAGATCAAAATCTGTCTTACCGATGATTTCTTCCGCAGTCGCAATGCCGGCTATATGGGCCAGCTTGGCATTACCATAAATAAAGCGTCCCTTTAGGTCCTTGGCGTAAATCAAATCATGGGTATTATCGCCTAGTGTGCGTAACAGGTTGCGCTCCATATACAAATACTCGTTTGGGGCTTTATAGTTGTTAGGTAAAGTATATAGCTTGGCCAGAAGAGAGCAACCCCGCGCCAGGTGAGGCGCGCAAAGTGTCTGGCTCCGTGTCAAGCGGGCTTGTGCCTTACCCGCACTAAGAGTTAGACGATGAATAAATTTGAAATCCAGCCTCTTCCAAAGCCGCCCTATAAAAATCAATGACATCTTGGCGTGACGCCTTAGTGCCAAACCTCGCTATCGACTCCTCTCTACCCACCTGAGACATCATAAGCATCACTAATAGCCAGTCGCGCACCAGGCACAATGGGTATTCCTAACGGCATAGTGAACTCATCGACAGCAGCTGTTACCGCAGATGTCGACAACATGAAAATCAACAGCAGTAACGTACTTTTCATTTGAAACTCCCGTAAGTGTTTGTTGAAATCATAATTATTGGTACTCTATCCGTAGACAAACCGACAGGCTCAGTCGTTGATTTAGCGTTGAAAAATATTATTTTCAGGACTCTGACCCTATTGACCCTAGGTTTTGATTAAACAGTGGACGCAGCATTATGTAAAAACCTAGTAAACGTATCACTTGGCATCGCAATGCCGCAGTCAGTTAATAACATACCAATATTCCCCCGATGATAAGCACCATGTATCACCAGGTGATTAAGGATATCCAGAACTGACATTTCCCCAAAATCACCATCTGTAAAAATAAAACTTATCGTCTTGTTTAGCTCGGAGGAGCTAACATTTCTTGAGAACTGAAGCAGCCATTCATCTGTTTTTCGCACGTATTGACGTAAATCCTTAACAGATGGCGTGTCCTGAGTATTAGTTGCTGCATATGGGTGGGATGTATTAGTTAAGTGTGCGACAAATATTCTATCAACGACATGGGTATGATTAAGAAGTCTTTTCGCCTTCAAAAAATTGTCCGTATATTTTACTTGGTCGATCTTCTCGATCTCATCAAGAATTCTCTCGTTGGCCCAAGCTTTATATAAAAATTGACTTTCCATTATGGGCTCCAATTTTTGTGGCTCTTCGTAGATTCCTGTGAAAACCTAGTGTAAATCAGGTTTCACCGCGAAATCTACATGAACATATAATATTCGCGAGGCTGGGTGCGCGAAGGTATTTTTATTGAGCGTTTAGGCTTCCAAACCTTTCTGATCAAATAATGAACGCGTCTAGTTTACTACGAAGTGCCGCTTTTGGGCCCCTGCGACTGAGCCGAACGGAGGCCTATTTTTGAGGGTAAGCACGCATGGATGCGTGCGCAAGCAATCGTCAGGCTAGGGACTGCCTGTCGATGTGGCCTTCAAAAATTTGCTGGAGTGAGGGTACCCGAAGGGCCTGACGCCGGGGTGCGTTTCTTGATTACTTCTTGTCGCATCACAAGAAGTAATTCGCCCGCCCGGCGACTGAGGGCAAGCAAGGTTGGTAGAACCAGATAGCTTTCGATTGGCACCAAAGCGCACTATGCAGTATCCAAAGCCACAAGATACCGCCTCCAGGTCGGTATGACGGCGGTATTGTGGTGTCTGATGGCGACGTACTTGGTGGGCGCCTCGTAGCCCAAGGCCGGCACCACAAACACTCCAGCGGCTAGGCCCCCTTCAACACCTCCGCCAAATACTTCCCAGTCTCTGACCGCTTGCGCTTAATAACGGTACTCGGCGTGCCCTGCGCCACAACCCTACCCCCACCAGAACCACCTTCTGGCCCCATATCAATAATCCAGTCCGCCTCGGCGACGACATCTAAGTTGTGCTCAATCACCAACACCGAATTACCCGCATCCACCAAGCGATGCAGTACATGTAAAAGCTTATCCACGTCGGCCATATGCAAACCCACCGTGGGTTCATCCAGCACATACAAGTTGTGTTGGTTCACCCGGCCCTTGGCGTCTTCGGGGGTCATGTTCGCTTTGGCGAGTTCGGCCACCAGCTTAATGCGCTGGGCTTCGCCGCCACTTAACGTCGGGCTTTGTTGGCCCAGCGTTAAATAACCAAGGCCGACGTCTTGCAGTAGACATAAAGCGTGGTGGACTTTGTTGATGGGCTGGAAAAACTCGGCAGCTTCGTCGATGTTCATGGCTAGTACATCACCGATGTGTTTGCCCTTGTAACGTACACTTAAAGTTTCGTCGTTAAAGCGCCAGCCGTGGCAAACATCGCAGGGTACGCGAACATCGGGTAAAAAATTCATCTCGATTTTTTGCATGCCTTGCCCGCCGCAACCGTCGCAGCGGCCATCGCCGGCGTTAAACGAGAAACGTGCCGGGGTGTAACCGCGCAGGCGCGCGTCTACTGTGCCGGCAAACAGTTTGCGGATTGCATCCCAGATGCCGATGTAGGTAGCCGGGCACGAGCGTGGAGTTTTGCCAATGGGGGTTTGATCTACCTCTAAAACTCGGTCGATGCCCTGCCAGCCGCTAATGCTGTTAACCCCTTGCCAGCTGTGTTTCTTTTTACGCACGTTGGCGATGGCGGTTTTAACGTTGGGGTACAGCACGCCGCGCACCAGTGTACTTTTGCCACTGCCGCTTACGCCGGTAATGGCCACCAGTTGCCGCAGGGGGATATCGACACTGACGTTGGCGAGATTATTTTGGCTGGCGCCTTCAAGGCTAAGCTTTTTGGGCGACCATAATTTGCGCATCTCAATGTTACGCAAGTCGGGCATAGGGTGGCGCAGCGGGTTGGCGAGCATTTGACCGGTGAGTGATGCTTTGGTCTTCATGATTTTAGCAACGCTGCCAAAGGCCACCACCTCACCGCCGTTAACACCGGCCCGTGGACCCATATCAATTAAATGATCGGCCTCGCGCATGGTGTCTTCATCGTGCTCGACCACGATGACGGTGTTGCCCTGTTGCTGTAATTCGCGCAGGGTCTCGATCAGTTTGCGGTTGTCCCGCGTATGCAGGCCAATAGTCGGTTCGTCTAGCACATAGCACACGCCCCGCAGGCTGGAACCCAATTGTGCCGCGAGGCGAATACGCTGCGCCTCCCCGCCGCTTAAGGTAGGCGCGGCGCGGTCGAGGGATAAATAATTAAGACCGACTTTTTGCAAAAAATGCAGTCGGCTGTGCATCTCGGTAAGTAAATCGCGAGCAATGGCTTGCTCGTTACTTTTAAGTTTAAGTTTGCCAAACCAACTCTCGGCGTCGTCTACCGGTAACGCGGCCAGCTGAGCAATAGAGCGATCGCGAAATCGTACCGCTAATGCAGTGGGGTTTAAACGCTGGCCATCGCATTGGCGGCAGGTTTTTTCAACCCCTTCTTCATCGGATTGCCATGTGCGCTCTTCGCCGGTTTGCTCTTCATCAAAACCGGCTATGACTTTACCGGTGCCAAAACAGCCGGTACACCAACCGTGTTTGGAATTGTACGAGAACAACCGAGGGTCCAGCTCGGGGAAGCCGCAGCCACAGTTAGGGCACGCCCGCTGAGTCGAGAACAAACGCTCTTTGGCTCGACTTTTATTGGCGGACGCGACTATAACCACACCGTTGCCAAGGTTGAGAGTTTGCTGCAGCGCATCGATCAACGCCGTATGATTTTGTGGCGCGATTTTAAGTGTTGCCAGCGGAAGCTCAATGTCGTGCTCTTTATAACGATCTAGCTTAGGCCAATCGGCGGTAGGTTGATATTCACCGTCGACTCGCAGTTGCTCATAACCGCGCTCCGATGCCCATTGGGCCAGCTCGCGGTAAATGCCTTTGCGAGCGACAACCATCGGCGCCAATAAGGTGACCTCTTTGTCGCGGTAGTCTTTTTGTAAGCGCGCGGCAATCGCATCGAGGGTTTGCGGCTCAATGGCGACATCGCAGCTGGGGCAATGTTGCGTGCCGAGCTTGACGTACAGCAGGCGCAAATAGTGATAAATTTCAGTTAGGGTTGCCACGGTGCTTTTGCGGCCCCCGCGACTGGTGCGCTGCTCGATAGCTACGGCCGGTGGAATGCCGTAAATGGCGTCTACATCTGGGCGCGAGGCCGGCTGCACAAACTGCCGGGCATAGGCATTAAGCGACTCTAAATAGCGCCGCTGGCCTTCGCCAAAAATAAGATCGAACGCCAAGGTGCTTTTACCGCTACCACTTACGCCAGAAATAATCGTGAGTTTATCGCGGGGGATACTGACATTAATATTTTTAAGGTTGTTCTCGCGGGCGTGATGCACGCTAATTTCACGCACGGCACTGGCTGTGCGCTTTTGCTTGGAGGACTTAGTGATAGCGGCTAAATTGGCGCCTGCCATTAATGACTGTTCGTAATCGTGCAACGCCTGGGCGGTAAAGCCGCTATTGCTATTGGTGCTAGCCCACTGGATAAACTGCGCCGGTGTACCCTCGCCTATCAGCTGCCCGCCGGCATCGCCACCCTCGGGGCCGATGTCTATCAGCCAGTCGGCGCTGCGGATAACGTCAAGGTTGTGCTCGATAATCAACAGCGAATGGCCGGCGTTTTGCAATTGCCTAAACGCACTCATCAAAGTGGCGATATCGGCAAAGTGTAAGCCGGTGGTGGGCTCGTCAAACATAAACAAAATATGTTCTTGGCTTTTAGCGCGGGTCGTGGCTAAGTGCCCGGCCAATTTTAAGCGCTGAGCCTCACCGCCACTTAAGGTGGGTACGGCTTGCCCCAATTGCACATAATCGAGCCCAACATCGGCCAACGGTTGCAGGCTGCGCAATACCTCGGGGCGATCAGCAAAAAACATCAGCGCCTCGGCCACAGTCATATCCAACGCATCGGCAATGGATATCGCGTGAGTATCGCGCAGTAGTTTTACCTCTAACACTTCACCCCTAAAGCGTTTGCCATCACACTCGGGGCAGCGCAGGTAAACATCACTTAAAAACTGCATCTCGACGTGTTCAAACCCGTTGCCCTGACAGCTTGGACAGCGGCCATTACCCGAGTTAAAGCTAAAAGTGCCGGGTTTGTAGCCGCGCTCTTTGGCCAGTGGCGCGGCGACAAATAATTTACGGATGGCGTCAAAGGCACCGACGTAAGTGGCGGGCGTACTGCGAGTGGTTTTGCCGATGGGGCTTTGATCGACCATAACCGCACGGTCAATATTCGCGAGGCCTGAAATAGACTTGTGATCGCCCGGCGCTTCGGTTTGCTCACCGTGGTGTTTAAGTAATGCAGGATACAATATTTGCCGCATTAAGGTGGATTTGCCTGAACCACTCACGCCGGTTAAGCACACCAGTTGCCCGAGCCGAATCTCCACGTCGATATTTTTAAGGTTGTGCTCGCAGGCGCCGCGAATGGTTATTGAGCCCAGCGCACTTTTTAGGGCCGGTAAACTGGCACTGGCCGCCTGGCTTTTAGCTAAATACTGCGGCGACATTTCGGCGACGCCTAGCTCGATGTTTGGCGCTACCGCTTCTACTTGATCCAGGCCGCTTAGATAGCGCGCGGTCCTATTCGTTTTGCGTTTTAATAATGCGCTCGGTGTACCAAAAAATTCAATATTGCCGCCGCGTTTACCGGGCCCTGGACCTATGTCTAAAATACGATCGGCGGCCAGAATTACTTGCGGGTCGTGCTCGACCACCAACAGCGAGTTGCCCGCGTCGCGCAGGCGCGTCAGCACATTCACTAAACGGCCGATGTCGCGCGGATGTAAACCGGTGCTGGGTTCATCGAGCACAAACAAGGTGTTGACCAGCGAGGTACCCAACGCGGTGGTGAGGTTAATGCGCTGCACCTCGCCGCCACTCAGGGTGCGCGATTGGCGATCGAGGGTTAAGTAATCGAGCCCGACCTCGCATAAATACCCAAGGCGCGAACGAATTTCGCTAAGCAGTAATTCGGCGGCCTCATCAACAACCGACCCGCTTTTTTGGTTGTCCTCTTGGCAACTTAAACCATTAAAAAACTCCAGTGCATTTGCCAGCGGCAAGCGCATCGCATCGGCAATGTTTAAGCCGGGCAACTGGTTAAAGATTTTATCGGGCAGTGTGGCACCCACCGGCTTAAAGCGCGGGCGCCCCGCCAACGCCTGCTCTGCGGCATCAAAATTGCCTATGCGCCACCAGAGCGAATCTGGCTTTAAACGAGCGCCGCCACAACTTTGGCACGGTGTGTAGGCGCGGTATTTAGATAACAACACCCGTATGTGCATTTTGTAGGCTTTGCTCTCAAGCCACGTAAAAAACTCGCGAATGCCGTACCAAACCCCTTGGCTCCAATCGCCCTCGCCGTCTAACACCCACTGGCGCTGCTCGGCGGTTAAATCCATCCAGGCGGTGGTGATGGGTATGCCCCGCTTTTTGGCGTATTTAAGAAGGTCGCGCTGCACTTCATCGTAGCTTGGGGTTTGGATAGGTTTAATGGCGCCGTCTTTTAAGCTTTTGCGCTCGTCGGGCACCACTAAGCCCCAATCGACCCCGATAATACGGCCAAAACCCTTGCAACTGGCGCACGCGCCAATGGGCGAGTTAAACGAGAACTGCGCGGGCGTGGGCTCGGGGTAGCTAATGTCGCAGCTAGGACAATGGTGGTGGCTGGAAAAACGCAAAGCACTGCCAGCGGATTTGTCATCGCTTAAGGGGTAAACCAGTACATGGCCTTTGCCATAATGCAGAGCGGCCTCTAGGGCCTCGGTTAAGCGTGATCGATTGTCCTCGTTTAAGCGCAGGCGGTCTTGCACTACCTCGACTCTGCTGCCTTCGCGCGTGTGGATACGGGCATAACCTTGTTGGTTAAGCAGTTGCAACACATCGTCATCGCTGAGCTGCTCGGGCACGTTGATGGGCAGACACACCATCAAGCGCTGATCACTTGGTAACTGTTGGTAAAGCGCTGCAAGAATACTCTGTGGTGAATCTGTGGTTACCGCTTGGCCACAGCCGGCGCAATATAAATGCGCTAATCGGGCGAACAGCAGCTTAAAATAGTCGTTAAGCTCGGTCATGGTGCCCACGGTGGAGCGCGAGGTACGCACCGTGTTGCTCTGCTCGATGGCGATGGCCGGGGGAATGCCGTCAATACTGTCGACTGCCGGCTTATCCATGCGGTCGAGAAACTGCCGGGCATAAGCCGAAAAGGTCTCGACGTAGCGCCGCTGGCCCTCGGCGTAAATAGTGTCAAAGGCCAGTGTGGATTTACCCGAGCCGCTTACCCCGGTCACCACGACCATCTCCCCTAGGGGGATATCAAGATCGAGGTTTTTGAGATTGTTTTGCCGAGCGCCGCGGATTTTAATGGCATCGAAGGACATAAAGACTGCACCTGAGCGTAAAAGACTGGCTAAATATACAGGAGTTGGCGGGTGTGTCCAAGGGCGTATTGCCCGGAGTTAACGGTAGGTATCACACCGATTGTTTATAAACGCAACAGAGCCTAACTTAGATCACCTGATGCGGGGGTTAGAATATACGAACGGACTTATATCTAATGATACGCATTGAAGTATCCCGCGGCTGTGATTGATGATTACCCGCAGAGCTACATCGACTCGTTAAACAAAATAACAACGCTGCCGCCGCTTAAGTCGCTATCGATGTTAAGCGATAAACCCAAGCCGACATTCTGCAGCCAACTAATGTCGTTCTTAGTTTCGATAAGCCAACCTGCGCCTACCTCAAAATAGTGATCGGTGCCCATAGGCTCTACGGCATCGGCGTCTAGGTCGATGCGGCGCGCTAAAAGCCGTACCTGACTGCGCCGATTGTAAAAATCAGGCGTGTCGTAATGCAATACCAAAGAATTACTCAGGCGCCCAACCTCGGGCGAGACACGTTGCGCGTGTGAGTCGACGTTAAAGGTGCGCCCCACCGCGTAGCGGTAGTTGGCTGAGTACTCCCATTTGTGCCCGTACACCTTGCCGGTGTAACTGATGGCGATACCCGGGTCGAGCATCCAGGCGTCGTAGGAGGTGTTAAATAACGAGCCATCCAGCAAGGGCTTAAGCGCTTCTAGCGCTTCTTCTCGGTAGGTGAAATCATTGTTGTAATGCAGCAGGTCTAAGCCCAGGCTAAGATTGGCACGCCAGTGATCATTAACGCGGTACTCCCACGTATTTTCGGCGTAGCCGATGTAAGTCGTGTCGCGCATGGTGTTTAATGTTTGCACGTCGTCTTCAAAGGCGAGTTCTTGCTTGGTGGCGACGTAAGACAGCCGCAGTACGGCCCGGGTACGCCATTTATCTGTGACGCTTTGCCATTTACCAACCCACGGTAAGGCATAGCTGGTGAGTGAACTGCGTTGCTTTAAGGTCTCTGCGTCGCCGGTATTGATGTTGCCCAAATCGACAAATTCGTTAGGGTCAAAATCGACAATCCCCAAAGTAATCAAATTCGCATCGGAGATAACAATAGAGCGCGCAAGGTATTGTGCGACAAAATCACTGACTAGCTGATCATAGGCATCAAACTCTTGAGCCTGAACCCTAGCTGAGCCTGCCGCAACTGCTATCAGGGCAAAAAGGCTGACGAGTATAGCGCGAGCAACGCCCGCCAAGGTGCTAAATGCCATAAATGTGATCTACTATCATCCGTGCTCGGGGAACCCGCAAGCCCTGTCGCGACCTACGAATTAACTAGACCATAATCTAGCATAGTTGCGGCACCTTGGCGGTTGAAAAGTACGGAGCCAAACCCCGTTAGTCAACTAAATATCTTAGCGGCGCAACTCAGGGTACTAGCCTAGCTGACGCTGCTGGGCGCGAGGTGCCTGTAGCTGTTTTAAAATGTCGATAAAATTTAACGCGCTCTGGGTGGGGACATGGGCCGCTTCGAGCTCTAGTGCTATGTAATTTTCGCCCTTGCGCACCACGCGACCGTCAAACACAAACGTGTAGGCATTGCCATCGATATCCCGCAGGGCCACGTCAACGGCTACCCGTTGGTGGAGCGCGTATTCGAGCCCCTCGGTACTGATATAAAAGCCTAGGGTACTGCAGTTAAGTAGACGGCCACTGCGCTGTTGTTTTTGGTGGCGCAGGCGAACTTTAAGGTCGGTTGTTAAACGCGGACTACAACGGTGCTCCATAGGTCGTTCCCTCTTGGTTTGAAATCATCAGTGCAATCGTTATGTAGGCATATATTCAAGTTCGGGCAATGGGTCACCGGTGCGGTCGTAGCGTTTAACCTCGCGGGCGATCTCATCAGCCAGCGCATCCGTTAGTGCGCTCCACTGCAGCTGCCAGGCCCAGTTGTTGTGGCACGTTCCGGGAGTATTCATGCGCGCATCAGACCCGAGTGCCAGCCAATCTTGCATGGGGACAATGGCCATGCGCGCCACCGAGCGCAGTGCGGACTTAATCAGTGTCCAGTGACTAAGCTCCCCCGCCTTGGTGGATACGCCAAAATACTCCGCAATCATCTGTTTTTGCTCGGCACTAAGCGTGGCGAGCCAACCACAGCTGGTGTCGTTATCATGGGTGCCGGTATAGATAATATTGATCGGCTCACAATGGTGCGGGGCGTTAATATTTTTGGGTTCGCCATCCAAGCCAAATTGCAATACCAGCATGCCCGGTAGCGCAAAGCCGGTGCGCAGTTGTTCGACCTCGGCGGTGATTAAACCTAAGTTTTCGGCGACGATGGGCAGCTCATCAAACTCGGCAAACAGTGCGGTTAGTAGCGCCGCGCCTGGCGCCTCTACCCAACGGCCAGAGCTGGCGTCGGCACTGCCGGCGGGAATCTCCCAATAGGCGCTGAGGCCGCGAAAGTGATCGATGCGAATTAAATCAAACTGATCCAATTGACGCCGCAGGCGATCTTTCCACCACTGAAACCCGTCGCCCTGCATGGCGGCCCAATCATAGTGGGGGTTGCCCCAGTGTTGCCCGGTTTTGGAGAAGTAATCTGGTGGTACACCGGCTACGCTGGTGGGTTTGCCCTCACGATCGAGTTGAAACTGATCGGGGTTGGCCCAGACGTCGACACTGTCGCTGGCCACAAAGATAGGAATATCGCCAAACAGCGCGATACCCAAATGCCGGGCATGTTCGCGCAATTGGCACCACTGAGAGTAAAACGCAAATTGCTCAAACTGCGCCTGAAAAATATCGTCTTGGCGCTGCTCGCGCACCACGGCAAGGGCGGTGTCGGTACGCAGGCGTAAAGGCGTGGGCCAATGGTGCCAACTGGCGCCACGCTCTTGTGCCCGAATGGCGTAAAACAGCGAGAAGTCATCAAGCCAGTAGTGTTGCTCGGCGACAAAAGTGTCAAAGTCTTTTTTAACCGCGCTACCCGCCGACGACGTAATAAAGTCGTTAAAAGCGCTGCAGGCCATTTGTCGCAATTGGGCCAGCTCGGTTTTACTCAGCGGCTCGGGTGAGGCCTCAACCTTAAGCTTAGCCGGCGCGACCCAGCCCCACTCGCACAAACGCTCGAGGCAAATTAAATCCGGGTTGCCGGCCAAGGCTGACCAAGAGTGATACGGCGAGCCGTCATCGTGGGTGGGGCCGGTGGGCAACATTTGCCACACCGTTAGCGAGGCGCGGGCTAAAAAGTTTAAATACTCTTCGGCCATCGCCCCCAGGTTGCCGGCGTTGGGCTGGCGGTTGTGAATTGCTCGCGCAGGCAAAGAGCTAGGGTGCAGTAATACCCCAGCGGTGCGGACATTAAAAATAGCGGCCGGTTGGTAGTGAGTGGCGGCCGTCATTTATTGGTGCCCCTGACGCATCACGCCGCCGTTGGCTGGCGCCCCGCTACCGGTGCTGATGGGCGTGTCGAGCGAGCTTGGCGGGACTAACCCTAAACTCGTATAGAGGTTACTAACGTGTTGCCGGTACAAGCGGTCAAAGTCTTTTACGCTATCTGAGGGGTTGTAATCACCAAACCACCAAAACCAGTCGGAGCCTTCACACAACGCAAGCTGCAAACTGGCTTCGGCAGATTGTTGTTGGTCAAGTGTGCCGCTGTCTATAACTTGATCGTAAGCGCGCTTCACCTCACACAGGATGTCCCACGCGTGGTTTTTTTCGGCCTCACCGATCCAGGTAGAAAAGGTCCCGTAAACCCAGCTTCCGGCACACAAGTGTTCGAGGGGTATGGTGTTTAAAGGCGCTTGGTTATCGGCAAGTTCAAGCACCTCAGAGTAAGTGCGAGTGGTTAAGTAAGGGTGCGCCTCGATTTTTTTGTAAAGCGCATCAATAAAGTACCAGGCGTTTTCGGGGTAATACTCCCAAGCATTTTCACCATCCATGATAATCGAAATGACAGTGTGGTTATCTGCCGGCGCGGCCTTGGCAATGTTCTCTAGGTGGTGAACAAAATCCCCTACGGCGTCATCGGCGTGCCAGTTGGCGTACTCAAAGCCGATTTTGTCGGATAACCCGTCGTCACGAAAGAACACGTGTACATCACCCTCCCCCACTTGAAACGCGGTGTGACGAGTGTCTGGCTCGCTTTTGATTTTGTCTGCGGCCGTGCTGTTGGCACTATTTTGTAAACTGTTAAACAGCACCGAATCACCGGTGGCCGTCCAACGTATGCCGTGCTCGCTTAGCACCTTTAACGCCGCATCGCTTAACGCCCCCTCGGATGCCCAACATCCTTTTGGCATGTTGCCAAAATGCTGCTTAAAAACGTCGAGCCCTTTTTGCATTTGCCAGTGCGCCCGCGCCTCACCTCCGGGGTACTCGCCCGAATTAGGCAGCGGTGCCGCCGGCATAGCGTCGTGGGTGCTGTTAAAATCCAGTAGTAACGGCAAAATCGGGTGTGCGTAGGGGCTGGTAATCAGCTCCGCCTGGCCGGATTCGGCCAGCTTTTTATGCCTTGGGATAATACCGCTAATGGCGCTATAGATAACTTGCAATAAGTCACGGCAGTGATCGGCAGTGTAATTAAACGACTGTTGTTGCAGGCGCTCGATGATGGGGTTATCGCGGCGGACAGTTTCGCCCAGCCAACCCAGATGGTACCAAACGCATAGGTCGGTTAGGTATTGCTGATTAAAGTAACGATCGGCCCCTTCAACTTCTTGCGCGTTATCGTACAGACCCATTAGGTGCTGGTAGGGCTTAAACCGTTCGATAATACGCTCGCGATTGGCGCGAGTACACTTTTGCAGTAAATCGGCAAAGCGCTCGCTGCCCGGCTCGGGACGCTCGGCGTTGGTAAGCAGCGCCAGCAAAGGGTCGCTTAATAGCTCGCCTTTGGTTAGGTAGGCGTTTAATTGCTGGTCGTAGTCGACCAGCTGCTCAATTAAAATCGGCACATAGTTAAACACCGCTTTACTGCCGGGGTTGTTCTCCAGGTGCGCGGCCATATCGGTGTAGTCTTTAATCGCGTGCAAATACGTCCAGGGAAAATAGTATTCGCCAGTTAAACAGTCGCGGTAATCGGGCTGGTGCATGTGCCACAAAAATACCACTGATGTTTCGGGTACACCACTCATTGCTAGTCTCCTGACAGCATGGCGGGGGTTACTAGTACCACCCCGCCGGGGGAAACATAAAAACGTTCTCGGTCGGCGACTGCATCAAAGCCAATTTCGGTGCCCTCGGGGATGACGCAATCACGGTCAATCAGGGCCTTTTTGATATTGCAATTGCGGCCGATCTCGACCCCGGGAAACAATACCGAATCGGTCACCTCGGCGTAGGAGTTGACCCGCACCCTAGGAAACAGCAGCGAGTGCCGCACAATAGCGCCCGAGACAATGCAGCCGCCAGCCACCATTGAGTCGACCGCCATACCGCGGCGGCCCGTGTCGTCAAAAATAAATTTAGCGGGTGGCACGTGCTCTTGGTAAGTCCAGATCGGCCACTCTGAATCGTAAAGATCAAGCTCCGGGGTAATACCGGTTAATTCTAAATTTGACTGCCACAGCGCATCGACTGTACCCACATCGCGCCAGTAGGCCTCGCCACCGCTAACAGGATCCTGAAACGGGAAGGCAATAACTTTGTGGGTTTTTAACAGAGAGGGAATAATATCTTTGCCAAAGTCGTGGGAAGAGCCCTCGGACAATTGGTCGCGCTCTAGCTCTTCAAACAAGACGTCAGTTGAGAAGACGTAAATACCCATGGATGCCAAAGAGACGCCAGGCTTGCCCGGAATGTGCTCCGGCTCGGGGGGTTTTTCGGTAAACTTTACAATATTGAAGTCGGTGTCTACATCCATGACCCCAAAAGCGGTGGCGGTTTCACTGGCGACCTCGATACAACCGACGGTGATGTCTGCACCGCTTTCGACGTGGGCACCAATCATGGTGCCGTAATCCATTTTATAAACATGGTCACCCGCCAAGATCAACACATAACTTGGATCGTGGCGCTTAATAATGTCTAGGTTTTGACGCACCGCATCGGCGGTGCCCGCGTACCAAGATTCACCCAGGCGCTGCTGCGCCGGCAGTAGCTCGACAAACTCCCCCATCTGGCCGCCTAAGAACCCCCAGCCGCGCTGGATATGACGGTTAAGTGAGTGTGACTTGTACTGTGTTAATACACTGATGCGGCGAATGCCCGAGTTAACACAGTTGGATAATGGGAAGTCGATAATGCGGAATTTGCCACCAAAGTGCACCGAGGGTTTCGCGCGCCATTCCGTCAGATTTTTTAGTCTTGTGCCTTGTCCGCCAGCCAATACCAACGCGAGGGTTTCGCGGGTTAAGCGACTGACAAAACGTCCTGAAGCGGGGTTGGTCATACTGTGTTGCTCCTTGCTTAAGTGTCACCGTGTAGGGTGCGATTAACGATAATCGCTTGGCTCTCGGCGGTATCCGGCCGTAAGCTTTGTAGTTGTTGCCTGTCTATATCGCTCCGATAACGACTTAGTTGTCGTCCATGATCACCTATCGGGATATGACAGAAATATTTAATAGCAAGTTGAGTGCCATAGGATGCTGTAAATTGACTTTGGTATGCGTGCATAACTCACAGATCTGTCACGGGCCGACGTTACACTAAAATGCCTAACGTAGCCGCAATGGTTTTTGCCATAACGAGTACTAACAATAGTCGCTGACAATGGATGTGGGTAGTCGTTCCATGAGTCTGTGGCACCAAACGTGCTACAAACGTGCTGTTAGTCATAAATAGTGCAACCACTTTATTACTCGTGCTAAATCAGTGGGCACGAATAGCCAAAACTATAACTAAACTGTGTTACGGTTTTGTGTTTAGCCACTGGCAAAAGGAATAAGCAGCTTATGCCGCGCCCCAAAGGATTACAGCTTAGTACCGAAATGCAACGAATTAGTGCAGCCACAAGCCACGACCCCTTTACGGTGCTGGGTTTACACCCAAGCACAAGCTCGCCCGCCACCGTAAGCGGCGCTAACAAAAGCAGCTGGACGCTGGTCGCTTACCTGCCCCACGCCCGTGGCGCGGTAACGGCCGAGGTGGACGACATCGGGGTTGCGCTAACCCAACTGCCCAATAGCGACTTTTATGTGCTCGAGCACTTGGCCGAACGACCCACTCGCCCCTATCAGTTGCATTGGCGCGACGAATACGACAATGCCTTTAGTCAACACGACCCTTACTGGTTTGCGCCGCAAATATCCGACTACGATTTGCACCTGTTTGCCGAGGGGCGCAACTGGAATATTCACCAGGTTTTAGGTGCGCACCCTAAAACCATCGATGGCGTAGCCGGGGTTTTGTTTGCCACCTGGGCGCCAGGCGCCGAGCGCGTCAGCGTAGTCGGTGACTTCAACCGTTGGGATGGCCGCTGCCATGCCATGCGCTCGCGCGGTGGTAGTGGCGTATGGGAGATTTTTATCCCCGGTTTGGCACTAAACTCGGTGTATAAATTTGAGCTGCGCGCCCGCAACAATGGCGCAGTAAGCGTTAAAACCGACCCCTATGGGCGCCACTTTGAAGTTCGGCCTAATACCGCCGCCAAGGTTTACAGTCCCGCTCAAGAAAACCCCTGGAACGACGATAAATGGATGAACGAGCGCCGTTTATGGAACTGGCAGCAGCGGCCTTTTAGCGTCTATGAAGTTCATTTGGGCAGCTGGCAGCGCAGCGACGACAACCAGTTTTTAAACTACCGCGATTTAGCCCACCGCCTGGTCGACTACATTACCCCCTTAGGGTTTACTCATATCGAGATTTTACCCGTGGGTGAGCACCCGCTGGACGATTCCTGGGGCTACCAAAGTACTGGCTATTTTGCCCCCACCAGCCGCTTTGGTACGCCGGATGACTTTCGCTACTTTGTAAACCATCTGCACAATCACAATATCGGCGTTATTCTCGATTGGGTGCCGGCGCACTTCCCCAAAGATGCCTTCGCCCTTGCCCGCTTTGATGGCACGGCCTTGTACGAGCACGACGACATTCGCTTAGGTGAACACAAAGATTGGGGCACGCTAATTTTTAATTACGGCCGCAACGAGGTGCGCAACTTTTTGATCGCCAGCGCGCTATTTTGGCTGGATGAATTTCATCTTGATGGCTTGCGCGTGGACGCCGTCGCCTCCATGCTTCACCTCGATTATTCGCGTGAGCCTGGCGAGTGGGTACCCAACCGTTACGGTGGCAATGAAAACTTAGAGGCGGTTGAGTTTGTTCGCGAGCTAAACGTGCAGTGCCACGGCCAGCACCCCGGCGTGTTAGTGATTGCCGAAGAAAGCACGGCCTGGCCGCAAGTTTCCGGGCCAGTGTACTTAGGAGGGTTGGGGTTTTCACTAAAGTGGAACATGGGCTGGATGCATGACTCACTGCAGTTTATGAACAAAGACCCGATTTACCGTCAGTATCATCACGACAACCTCACCTTTGGCATGATGTACGCGTTTAGCGAAAATTTTCAGCTGCCTTTTAGTCACGATGAAGTCGTACATGGCAAAGGCAGCATGATTAACAAAATGCCCGGCGACGACTGGCAAAAATTTGCTAACTTACGGTTGCTTTACACCTATCAGTTTACCTACCCCGGCAGTAAATTATTATTTATGGGGTGCGAATTTGCGCAATGGTCCGAGTGGAGCGATAAGCGCGCTCTGGATTGGCCGTTGTTGCAATTTGAGCGCCACCAACAGTTACAGCAATCGGTTGCCGATTTAAACGGACTGTACCGCGCGCAACCAGCGCTGCACGAACGCTGTTATAGCGACAGCGGCTTCGACTGGATTGATTGTCACGATAACCGCCAGTCCGTAATTAGTTATGTGCGTCAAGGTGAACACGAGCGCGTTATTGTTATTTTAAACTTCACCCCGACTCCGCGACACGATTACCGCGTGGGCGTACCAGACGCCGGTCACTATCAAGAGATTTTTAACTCTGATTCGGCGTACTACGGCGGTAGCAATGTGGGTAACGGCAACGGTTTGATTACCGACGCGGAGCCGTGGATGAATATGCCCTACTCACTCTCGCTAACCTTGCCACCGCTGGCGGGTATTGTGCTTAAGTGTCGCGATGTATAATGCCGTCAGCAAGACCTAAAGGCGGCGCCAAAAACGGATAACTCACATAATGTCGTAAACCACACATCTAAAGGAGCTTTGTGTGAAAGTACTGTTTGCGTGCTCGGAGGCGTACCCTCTGGCAAAAACCGGTGGTTTAGGCGATGTGGGCGGCGCCTTACCTCGCGCACTCGCGCGCTTGGGCGTGCAGGTTAGATTACTCTTACCTGCCTATAAAACGACACTGGAAAAAGCCCGGCCGCAGGGGCTGAAGCTACTGCGTGAGTTCGAGGTTAACCAAGTGCCGGTTAAATTGTGGCAGTCGCGCTTGCCCGGCAGCCGGGTACCGGTGTGGCTGGTGGATATTCCCGAGTTTTCTGATCGCGCAGGCAGTTTGTACGGCGACGACTCTGGCACTGACTGGCCAGATAACCCCTACCGTTTTTATCTGTTTAGTAAAGTTGCCGAGCACATCGCCTTAAACAAGGTCGGTCTACACTGGCGGCCCGATGTAGTACACAGCCACGATTGGCAAGTCGGTTTAGTACCCGCCCTGTTGGCAGGCCAACAAAATGCCCCCGCCTCTGTCTTTACGATTCACAACCTTGCTTACCGGGGAATTTTTGATTACCAAACATTTGTCGATTTACAGTTACCCGAGCACTGGTGGCATTACGAGCGATTAGAGTTTTGGGGCAACTTTTCATTTCTAAAAGCCGGGCTAGTGTACGCCGATGCAATAACGACGGTGAGCCCGAGCTACGCCCAAGAGATTCAGACCGAACAGTTTGGCTGCGGCCTAGAGGGCGTACTGGTTAATCGCGCCCGCCAGTTAACCGGCATTGTTAATGGTATTGATACCGATACCTGGAACCCTGGAGCCGATCCCTACCTTGCCGTGCCATACAGCCGCCGGACGATCAAACGCAAAATTCACAATAAACTGGCGCTGCAGCGTGAGCTGGGCTTGCCAGAAGATGAATCCGTCGCGCTTGTGGGGTTTATTGGCCGTTTAGTAGAGCAAAAAGGTGTTGCCCTGATACTAGGCGCGTTACCTGCGCTGTTATCTCAGGCGCGCTGTCAGTTTGTGGTGATTGGCTCGGGGCAGCCAGAGTTTGAGGCGGCTTTGCAAGAGTTGCGCTCGCGCTACCCACAGCGGGTGTCGGTGACCATTGGCTATGACGAGAGTCTATCACATCGTATTGAGGCCGGAAGTGACATCTTTTTAATGCCCTCGCTGTTTGAGCCCTGTGGCCTTAATCAAATGTACAGCCAGCGCTACGGTACGATACCCGTGGCCAATTTTGTCGGCGGGTTGCGCGATACTATTGTCAACTTTTCGAATTTTTCGGATGCGATAGATGCCGCCAGCATGAGTGCGTTGGTAAATGTTGACGAAACCGGCTTTTTGTTTTCTGAAGCGTCAGTTACGGCGCTTAGCGAGGCACTACGTCATGCTTTAACGTGCTTTGACAACAAGCTTCTCTGGCGCAAATTGCAAGACAATGCCATGAGCCAAGATTTTGCCTGGGGTAAAAGCGCACGAGCCTACCTAGAGCTCTACCGTCAAACTGTTAGTAGAACCACTCAATCCAATGATGCAGAGGATCAAGCAACAGCGTTATAGCCATTAATGTGCTACCCCCGGTGATTAACGCACGGCGCCATCCCGCATCCTGTGGGTAATCGTTTTTAATGAGTGCGTTAACGCGCTCGCGCACATGGCTGCGACAAAAAAAGCTCGCACTGTAAAGGTTTTTAGCATCGGCAAAGTCCCTATTCAGGCGCGCGATCTGGACAATACTGGCGGCCACCTCATGGGCCTCTAGGGTACCGGTCGCGTACCAGTCGCAGGCTTGCTCATGGGTCAAATCTAGTCGCTCAAGCAAGCGCCCTACTCCCCAAAAAAAAGGCAGCGTGGCCAGCTTTGCCACAAACAGCCGCAAATTGTCGTGGCGCAATTGGTGCGCCCGCTCGTGCTCAATGACGCTGCGAATGCTGTTTTCGTCACACACCTCAAGCAAGCCTTGCGATAAGAAAATACGTGACCGCCAGTAACCGAGTGTAAAAGCCAAAGGGGCGTCGCTGGGTAGAATATAAACATCGCGAATTTCGTGAGCATCGGCCAAGGCAATAAAAGTCGTTAAAGTTTTTTGCGCGCGCCACAGCCGGTAGAGTAACCAAACAACAAGACCGGCCGCCAACACCGATGCTATCGCGAGCAGTACCGGAATATGTGGCGTAATAGGCGCATGCTGACCGCAGGCAAGGGATTGCCGCAGCTCATGACAATGACTGGCAATAAACCAGTGCGACCAAGCTGGCGATGCTAACTCTAACGTTATTAACGTAGCCGCCAGTAACGGTAATGTCAGAATAACCAACAGCAATAAACTCGACTCATTGGGGTGTAGTTGGTCGAGCCAACGTTCTAATAGTGGCGCGCACAAGCGCAATAGCGCCAAAAGTAGTAACCAGATAAAAAAGCCTACCAGTAGCAATATCACGATTGATCTCCGGTCGTGTCGCGATTCGTACTTACCTCGCCTGTTACCATTTCGTTCGCGGCGCTTTGGCTGCCATCGTTACGCTTGCCGCGCCGCGCGTTAATTAACCGCTCAAGCTCATCGAGTGATTGGTGATCGATCTCATCGGCAAAATCCACAAACCCGCTCAATATCGGCGTCATGCTGCCACTGTGCACTTGGCTAACAACGCGACCTATCAGCTGCCCTAAAAATTCACCGCGCCCAACACTGGCGCGGTAAAGATAGGCACGCCCCTGTTTGTTACGGTCAATTAAATCTTTGCGGTGCAGCCTCTCAAGTGCCGATTGCACTGTATTTAAGCTGCTCTTTAAACGTATCGGCAGCTCACACTGCAGGCTTTTAGCGTCGCGCCCTGGCGCGTTCCAAAGCGCACGCATTAATGCCAGCTCCAGCTCGCCTAGTTGTGGCAGGGTATTGCTTTGCGAGCGCGGCTTCATCGGTTAGGTTGCTCGCGCTGGGTGGTTACGGGCTGATCCATCGTTTTGTTAACACCGATTGGCAATCGGTGTTCGCCTCCTGTTAAAACACGGCCAAAATGGCTCGTAAGTATCTGATATGTATAAAAATATCATTTTGTGGTTGGTATTTATAGATACGCAGTTGATCTGTATTTAGATCAGTCTCGAATATAGTACTACTTACTGAATAACCACAAAAGGATGCCTCATGCTGCCACAATCAAAGCCACGGCGCGCGCGCTACTGTCACCGCCTAACTCCCCTGCTTGTATTGCCTATTGCACTACCGTTGTTCGCCCATGAAGTGGAAGAAATCACCGTATCGGGCCACCGGGTCAACCTCATTGGCGAGAGTGTATCGGCCTCACAAGGCGTTGTCTCACAGCGTGACATAGAAACTCGCGCGCTGTTGCGCTCGGGGGAGGTATTGGAGCTGATTCCCGGGATGGTAGTCACCCAACACAGTGGTACCGGCAAAGCTAACCAATACTTTTTGCGCGGCTTTAACCTGGATCACGGCACTGACTTTGCCACTTTTTACGATGATATGCCCATCAATATGCGTAGCCACGGTCACGGCCAAGGCTATACCGATCTAAACTTTATGATCCCCGAGCTGATTGCCACTCTGCGTTATCAAAAAGGGCCTTACTACGCCGACGTTGGCGATTTTAGTGGTGCAGGTGCCGGCTTTATTAACAGCAAAAGCCACTTTAATGAAGGCCAATTAAAACTAACCGCAGGCTCTGATGAGTACTATCGTTTATTGGCTGCCGATTCATTTCATGCGGGTGAGACGGAACTGATGTGGGGCTTTGAAGCCACCGGTTACCAGGGCCCCTGGACGGATATCGACGAAGATTTAGACAAATACAACGGTCAACTTAAAGCCACCCGTACCTTAGGCAGTGGGACCCTTAGTTGGGGACTGATGGGTTACAGCAACGCCTGGAACAGCGCAGATCAGATTCCGGCCCGTGCGGTTGATGCGGGTTTGATTGACGAGCTAGGCTCTATCGATACCACCACCGGGGGCGAATCCTCACGCTACAGCGCCAATATTAGCTGGGAGAACGACAACTGGTTAGCCAGCGCCTACGTCATTGATTACGATTTAACCCTTTGGTCAAATTTCACATATTTTCTTGATGACCCAATCAATGGCGATCAATTTGAGCAAGTGGATGAGAGACAAATATTTGGCGGTAAACTGCAGTACCAACACGACCTGGCCCTGGGCGGTCTAGATGTTCATAATCGTTATGGCCTAGAGACACGTATTGATGACATTAATGAGGTAGGCCTATATCACACTCAAGCGCGTCAACGTTTAGGGACAGTGCGTAGCGATAGCATCACCGAGAGCAGCATCGCAGCCTTTACCGATACCGAGATTAACTGGACCGAGCGCTTTAAAACAGTGTTGGGCTTGCGCTACGACTTTTACGACTTTGATGTCAATGATCGCGCTGGCAGCAACAACGCCGGTATTAACTTATCGCCCAACAGCGGTACGGCAGACGACGGGATCGCATCGGTTAAAGCCAGCGCCGTGTACCGTTTATCGCAAAACTGGGAAGGCTATCTGTCGGCCGGCACCGGGTTTCACTCCAACGATGCTCGTGGCACGACGATTAAAATTGATCCGGCAGACGGCAGCGCCATTGATGCCGTAGACCCCTTGGTGCGCTCTTTTGGCAGCGAGCTGGGGTTACGCGCCAACTTCAACGAGCGTATTAATATTTCCGCTGCGCTCTGGCATTTAGAGCTTGACAGCGAGTTACTGTTTGTCGGTGATGCCGGCAACACCGAAGCGAGTGATAAAACCGAACGCGCGGGACTAGAGCTTACCGGTTACTACCGCTTAAACGATAACTGGACTCTGG
Source organism: Gilvimarinus japonicus (assembly GCF_042847215.1). GTDB lineage: Bacteria > Pseudomonadota > Gammaproteobacteria > Pseudomonadales > Cellvibrionaceae > Gilvimarinus > Gilvimarinus japonicus. The sequence continues at coordinate 2,048,021 of NZ_AP031500.1, read as the reverse complement.
ATTTAGAGTACGCCTACACCCACGCCCGGTTTGTTAACGAGCAACCGGGCCGCTATGTACCGGGGGCAGTAGAGGACGTTTTACAGCTTGGGGTAAGCGCCGATTACGCCAGCGGCGTGTTTGGTAGTTTGCGCCTACGTTACTTTGGCCCACGGCCATTAGTAGAAACCAATGAGGTCAGTTCAGACGCCAGCACTTTGCTAAACGCTAAACTGGGCTATCGCTTTAAGCCGTTTACGCTTAGCTTAGATGTACTTAATTTGCTAGATAGCGACGACCACGATATTGATTACTACTATGCTTCGCAGTTAGCTGGCGAAGCATCGCCAGTTGAGGATGTGCATTACCATCCGTTAGAGCCGCGTAGCTTGCGGGTAACGCTTGAGATGGCGTTTTAGCGGTTAAAAAATCCCAGACTTGTCTGGGATTTTTTTGTTTAAGCCGCGCCTCACTGCGTTACGCGCCCCTTGAATGCGCTTTGAGACGCTTTTGATGCCGCCTATAGAAAGTTACTTTTATTTTTTGGCAAAGCAAACTAACAAAAAGAATGCCCAATCTAACTTCAGATCTCGGGAAACGATTAATCCACAACCCATGCTTTAGAATACTAATTTAAACCGTGATTTATTAAAGATATCTTTCCGATACATCATCAAAAAAAATTATTAAAGATATAGCGCCACGGTAAAACTAACGATCTCAATAACTCCAACCGTGCAGGCAAACGCCACTGCAGCAGCATAGTCATCCAGTGCAGTGTTCAAATGAATTGGCAGCACAAAAAAGGATAACCATATTGCCTTCCATAGTAGTTCGAGCATTAGAACCGGCAACCTTTGCAAAGGATAGCAAGCGCCCACCAATGACAAAATCATGAAGCCAATAAGCACCACATTTATCACGGCATATGAACCTGCTGATACACCCACTGAAGATAATGCCGGGCGCCGAGGGGCGTTCTCGGGTATTGCTTGCCACATCGCGACAAGTAACTCGTCCGCCCGCAGCGACCGTGGGAAAGTAAATCGAACGCTGGACTATTGTAAGTCCGATGGCGATGCTCTATAGCGACGAGGTCAGCAGTAATAAAATAGCCTGAGCCTCACCAAAGGCGCGCCCTACCTTCGCCACAAGCGATCATATATTAACAACCATAACCCCACCACAAAGCCCACATGCGCTACCGCTGCACCTAAAGCAAATAGCCACGCCAGCTCGGCCCGTGCGTTAGTCAGCCAACCCAACGTAACGGCTGCGGCGTAAGGCAATGCGGTGGCAAGCACCAGCATTAGGCTCAGCGCAATAATTTTTAAACCGCGATCGGCGCGGGCATACACAACCCGGGTGATTGGGTTGCGCCGCCACAGGTAGTTTGCCCCGCGTTTTAGCCACATAGTATTACCTAGCCCAATTGCTAGAGTGCGGTAATACGCCAGCACTGATGAATTTTTTGATTGCGTGAATAGTCCTGATCGATAGTCGCTTTTGATATGTCTTCTATCTGGTAGCCCGACAAAGCTTCTTCATCGAGTTTAAAGCTGCGCAGATTGTTAGAAAAATACAACACACCGCCCTCGTCTAGTAGGTTCATCGACTGATGAATCAAGCTAACGTGGTCGCGCTGAACATCTAACACATCAAGCATTTTTTTCGAGTTGGAAAAGCTAGGCGGATCAAGCATGATTAAATCAAATTTTTGCTCGGCGCTTTTTAACCAGGCGACACAGTCGGCTTTCTCTAAACGGTTGCGCGATTCGCTTAAACCGTTCATGGCCAAGTTACGACTCGCCCAATTAAGGTAGGTTTGCGACATGTCCACACTCAACGTAAAGCGCGCACCACCTAATGCCGCCTGTACTGAGGCGGCCGCCGTATAACAAAAAAGGTTTAAAAAGCGTTTACCTTTCGCCTCGGCGGCGATACGCAAGCGCAAGGGGCGATGATCTAAAAACAGGCCGGAGTCTAAGTACTGCCACAGGTTGACCAGCAACCGAGCATTACCCTCTTGCACTTGCAGCAATTCACCCATGGGCTTTTCATGAAGTTTTTCATACTGCATAACCCCGCGATTACGCCGGCGCTGTTTAAAACTGACCGATTCAGGAGCAACATCCAAGGCAATAGGCACCGCCGCTTCAATTTCTTTAAAGCGCTCTGCCGCGCCTTTTTCATCAATAGAGCGCGGTGGCTGGTACTCTTGTACGTGCACTTGGCGGCGAATGGTGTTGGTGCCGTCAACCACCCCCTCGTAAACATCGATAGCACAAGCGTACTCGGGCATATCCGCATCGTACAAGCGGTAACAGGTTGCGCCACTGCGTTTACGCCATGATTTAAGTTTTTTGGCATTTTTTTGCAAACGGTTTAGCAGCATTTGTGCACCATTTGACAATACAACTTCGCCTTGCTCGTTAAGTTGTTCTGATGGCCCTACTGGCGCGGCACGGTTTTGCACCGTGTATTCCGGCTCAATCGCAAACATTAATAGCTCGCTGGCGATCGTGCCGTTAAACAGCTTGTACTTCTTTTGTGCTCGCACGCCCATCTGTTTGCCCAGCTCGGGGTTGCCGGTAAAAACCGCCGCACGCCAGCCGGTAAATTCCTCACGCATTCGCTCGCCCAGGTGACGATACAAACTTTTCATCGCTTCGATTTCACCCAAACGCTCGCCGTAAGGTGGGTTAGTTACAATAATGCCGTGGGGCATGGCTTTATGTGTGGGCTTAACAAACTCGCGCAGCTCTTTACGGCTTACTCGCAACCAGTCGTCAAAACCGGCGCGGGTTATATTTTCTTCTGCCGCGCGAATGACGCCGAGGTTAGCATCGTAACCGCGAATTTCCGGAAGTTCACGCTCAAGCCCATGGCGTTTTCTCGATTGCGCTTGCTCGCGCAACTCTTGCCAAGCATTAGTATCGTGGGTGGGCCAGCGCTGAAAGGCAAAGCCCGAGCGCATCAAGCCCGGTGCGACATCGGCGCTTATCATAGCGGCTTCAATCAAAAAGGTACCCGAGCCACACATAGGGTCAAGCAACGCTTCATTGTGGTCGGCTTTGCCCCATCCGGCACGTATTAAAATAGCGGCGGCAAGATTTTCTTTTAGTGGCGCCTCACCTTGCGATTTACGATAGCCACGGCGGTGCAAACTCTCACCACATAGATCCAAGCCAATGGTTATATTGCCCCGTGACAACCGGGCGTTAATGCGTAAATCCGGGTCGCGTTTGGCAACGTCTGGTCGCTCGCCAGTATCGTCGCGAAAACAATCCACCACCGCATCTTTAATTTTTACCGCACCGAATTGCGTGTTGCGAATATTGCGGTTCTCGCCTGAAAAGTCGACCATTAAAGTGCCGCTGGGCTTTAGGTACTGCTGCCAATCAATCGCGCGCGCTACACGATACAAGTCGTCGGCAGTATCAGCGCGCTCTTGCACTAACGGCATAAGCACTTTATTGGCCAGACGCGACCACAAGCATACCTCGTAGGCTTTTTTTATATCGCCACTAAAGTACACCCCGGCCACAGTCTCACGCACCTCTTGTGCCCCTAGAGCTTTCAGTTCATCCAGTAATAGTGATTCTAAGCCTTTGGGGCACGTGGCAAAAAATTGGGTTTCGGCAGTCATGACTTACGCTATCTCAACACTAGTAGAAACAAGCTTTATGCCTGTTTATTTGGCCGACGAGACATTCAATGCGCTCGGCGGTTCCATAAAATGACGGTTTTGTTAAGACCCTTGCGATCTATTAACGTCTACCGCTATAAAAATTAATTCGTTCACAGCGCGGCTGGATTTTGTTGTACTGGCTATCCGCCGCTGAAAATCATACAGCGCATGTTGGTAAATTCCTACCGGCAACGGCGGATAAGCACATCAGCCAAACGGCGCTATGCGCCAAGCGAGACGCCCGACTCAGTGAGTGAGCGTCAAGGGGATTTGCGCCCTGCAACCAATGGCCTCAAGGGCTCCCCCAGCGATATTAGCGCGGGGGATACGCGCTACAGCGGCGCACAGGCCGCGCACCCCAAGTCAAAGGCTAGCAGCGCTTAAGTTTGCTAAAGCGCCTATCGTATCCAACGGCGTTCACGCTAAGGAGGTAAGAACCATTGGCAGCCCGCGACGCACCACGCTTGACGAGTAAACCGCTTGACTGATCAAGGCCCCACCGCCAAAGCAATAGCAAACCTGTTGTGCGGCAGTGGCTCTTTAACTCTAGGCCAACACAGCAATATCGGCCGTAAACCTAAGGAGATGGTGGTTTTCGCAATTTGTCATACACAACCCGCGAGCATGGCGAGTGCGGCAACTAAACTGCCGATGAGCACGTAACGGTGCTCTAACTGGCCCGCTCTGTTTATAACCGATGAGGTATTGCAAAGCATGAAACGCCAAAAACGTGATCAACTTGAACGAGCATTCGGTAAAGGCTACAAAGCCGGTATTGACGGGCGATCCAGAAGCATTTGCCCCCATGAAACCGGCTTAACACGGCAGCAATGGATGAGCGGCTGGCGCGAATCGCGCACCGATCAATGGGACGGGTTTAATCGCGCGGCGCAGGTACAAAAGCTGAGCAACCTCCATTAACCACTGAGGCACCGAGACAACGACGTATTTGAACATAGCTTGGAATGACACAAACTTGAACAAACGCTCATTGTGATAAGACTCAGGATCTGCCACCCGCAGATCAAGCCCGCCTAGTGCGGGCTTTTTAATGTATACCCTTTATGTCCTCACGAGGCTCAGCCAACCGATCAACACGCCACGGCACTTACCCTAACCCCGTTCGACCGCCACCTAACTTTTTGGAGGATTGCGTCTATAGGCCGCCACCGCCTCGGCACACTCTTTAATTAACGCAGGCCCTTTATATATAAAGCCCGAGTAAATCTGCACTAAGCTCGCACCGGCGGCTATTTTTTCGACTGCGGCATCGGCGCTATCGATACCACCGACACCGATAATAGGGATTCGGCCACCCAAAACCTTGGCCAGAGCGGCAATAACTGCCGTACTTTTGTCGCGTACCGGTGCACCGCTTAAACCACCCGCCTCGGTGTGCTGCGGGTCGGTCTCTACTCCCTCGCGGCCGATCGTGGTGTTCGTGGCGATAACCGCGTCTATTTCTAATGCTAGCAAGGTCTCAGCAACGGATGCGATCTCGGACTCTGTCATATCGGGGGCAATTTTTACGGCAATAGGCACGTAACGCTCTTGCTCTTGCGCTAGCTTGCGCTGCTCACGTTTGATTCCACCCAGTAGCTCCGTCAGGCTTTCACCAAATTGCAGGTTGCGCAGCCCCGGAGTGTTGGGCGATGAGACATTGACGGTGATGTAATCTGCCCAAGCGTAGACCTTACGAAGACACACACGGTAATCATTTAGCGCATTTTCGACCGGAGTTTTGGCATTTTTGCCAATATTAATACCCAGTACACCATCATAGCGACGGGTTTTCACCTGATTCACCAGGTGCTCGACGCCCTTATTGTTAAAACCCATGCGGTTGATAATGGCGTTATTACCCGTCAACCGAAACAGGCGCGGCTTAGGGTTTCCCGGCTGCGATAGCGGCGTGATGGTGCCAATCTCGACAAAACCAAAACCCAGCGAGCCGAGCGCGTTAAAGTAATCGCCATTTTTGTCCAGCCCTGCCGCCAAGCCTATGGGGTTGGGAAAGGTCAGCCCCATCACCTCGACGGGATCGTCGGGGACTTTGCTTAGCAGCCGGGTTATCCCCAAACGCTCCCCTGCACCAATGCACTCAAGGCTAAGTTCGTGTGAAGCTTCGGGGTTGAGGCGGAACAATAGGTTGCGCACAGCTGTGTACATGGCAATTTCTCGCTAAAAACGTCAAAACGGCGGCAAGGATACTGAAATTAGCGCCCTACGTCGATTTTTTCGAGCCGCTCGCAGCGCATTGATTGATCAAAAACAATCCGAAACCAACCCTGCACGCCGCTGTGGCTTACAAACGGCCGCAGCAACGACAGCGGAAAACGCACCCGGCGACCATCGATGGTATGAGCCAGCACCTCTCGCACCCTGCCGCGATAGTAGCGCTCCAGTTGCGCCGCACTAATATCTAAACTAAATTCCAGCTGATTCAGCTGTGTTCGGGTCATCGCCGCTGCCGATTATTATGACCTTGCCGGGCCATAGCAAAGGTATTTAAGTTGCTGATATTCTTGAATCCCCTGGCGCCCTCCCTCACGGCCAAAGCCAGATTGATCGACACCGCCAAAGGGTGCCATAGCGTTAGAGATACCGCCTTCGTTAACCCCCACCATGCCAGACTCCAGTGCCTCGCCCACGCGCCAAGAGCGATCTACATCTTGGGTATAAAAATACGCCGCCAAACCGAAAGGAGTAGAGTTGGCCAGCTCAACGCCTTCTTGCTCGGTGGTAAATTTCATAATTGGCGCCACTGGCCCAAAGGTTTCTTCTTGCCACAACTGCATTTTAGGGGTTACCCCCACCAGCAAAATCGGCGCGACGCGATTATGCGGCAAGCTACCCGGCACATCGCCCAACACACACTCGGCCCCTTTTGCCAGAGCATCATCGTAGTGGCGCTTTACTTTATCGACGGCACCGGCATTAATAAGGGAGGTTTGTTTAACGCTCTCGTCAAAACCATCGCCGACCTTTAACTCACTCATTGCGTGTTTTAGCGCTGCGACAAACTTATCGTGAATACCCGCCTGCACCAAAAAGCGATTAGGACAAACACAGGTTTGGCCCGAGTTTCTGAATTTAGAGCCAATGGCGCCCTTCACCGCAAGGGCAACATCTGCATCATCAAACACCACAAAAGGCGCATTGCCGCCCAGCTCTAATGAGAGCTTTTGTAAATTGGGCGCGCACTGCGCCATTAATTTGCGCCCCACGGAGGTCGAACCGGTAAAACTTAATTTTTTCACCAGTGTCGATTCGGTAAAGGCTTTACCGACCGTCTCTGAGTCGCCAGTCACAACGCTAAACACCGACTCTTCAATACCTGCTTGCTGGGCCAAATAAGCCAGCGCCAGCGCACTTAGGGGCGTCATAGAGGCGGGTTTGACCACCATTGAGCAACCCGCCGCTAGCGCTGCCGCCGCTTTACGGGTAATCATCGCAGCGGGAAAGTTCCACGGAGTGATCGCGACGCTGACCCCGATCGGCTCAGGCCTAACCAAAAGATGCTGCCCCGGCTTTGATGCGGGAATCATCTCGCCGTAGCCACGCTTTGCCTCTTCGGCAAACCATTCAATGTAAGACGCCGCATAATCGATTTCGCCACGCGACTCTGCGATGGGCTTGCCCTGCTCGGCAGTCATGATGCGGGCTAAGTCCTCTTTGTGCTCTTGCATCAGCTCAAACCAGCGGCGCAATTTAGCCGCTCGCTCTGGCGCGCTTAATCCGCGCCAGAAGATAAAACCTTGGTGGGCGGCCGTTAATGCATGATCGAGGTCCTTTGCTGACAACTTAGGAACCCGAGCTAAGATTTCATCGGTGGCCGGGTTGACCACCTCAATGGATTCACCAGAGCTACCTGCAGACCAGGTTCCGGCAAAAAAGCACTGTTCGCGCCACAACTCGGGGCACTCTAATTTAAAGGCTGGAGTATTTGCGTTACTAGTCATTGCGATTCCTCAAAGTTTGTTTGCTGAACATACAATTTACGCTAGCGCCCTGCCCCCAAAACGTCAGAGCTAAACCCGTAGCTTAGCAAACGTGCATTGCCTAAACATACCTTATTGCGGCGGGCCAAAAACGGTGGGCAACAGAAAATTTGGGCTATAAACATCATAACACCGCACGCCATCGACGGTTCAAGCCCCTGTCACAACCTCGACAAAAGTGCCTCTGCAACACCCTGCCTACTAACGTCAGGCTACGCCTGAACAAACGGTTACTGATGTTTTTATAAAGTGTCACGATCCATTCAGCGCTTGGCTCAGAAACCCAAAACGAAAAAAGCGAGCCCGGTCAGGGGCTCGCTTTAACGCGCGTAAGGTAGCCAGCGGCGCCGGGCGCCAGCAGATTATCTCACTTTAGTAATTTACTAATATCGCGCGCTTGCCAGTGAGGAAAGTGCTTGCGCACCAAGGCGTTTAGCTCGACTTCAAACTCGCTGTAATTCGCGTTTTGCGTGTCAGCATTGTAATCGAGCGCTTCCATTACCATACCCGCGCCAACAGTGATATTTGTCAGTCGGTCAATCACAATAAAGGCACCAGTGGCACGGTTGTGCTGATAATTATCAACGATAACATTTTGGCTCAATGCCAAGTTGGCAACCGCAATATCATTTAGCTCAAGGGCTGTGGTCGGATGATGCTCTTGGGTGTTTACGTCAATCTGATAATCGAGGCCATCAAAGTGGCCACTGATGACACGACTGGCAAACTTAAACAAATACTCATCGCCCACTTTACCGGCGTTAGCGTTCATCCAAACAACATGCGCTTTGAGGCTGTTGGTTTGTTTGACCTCATCATTAGCCAGCACCAGCATATCGCCACGGCTAACGTCAATTTCATCATCTAAGGTCAGGGTGACCGCTTGCCCGGCAAACGCCTGATCTAAGTTCTCGTCATAGGTCACAATTGCTTTTACGGTACTGCTGGTGCCGTTAGGCAACACTTTAACCGCATCGCCGACCTTAACCACACCAGAGGCAATTGTGCCGCAAAACCCACGAAAATCTAAATTAGGACGGTTGACATACTGCACCGGGAAACGGAAGTCATCGAAGTTTTTATCGGCGGTAACCGGCACCGACTCCAAAATTTCCATTAACGTTGGGCCGGTATACCACGCCGAGCGCTCTGATGCATTGACCACGTTGTCGCCATCAAGGGCCGAGATCGGCACAAACTGCACGTCTTCCATGCCAAGCTTTTGCGCAAACGACAAGTAATCGGATTTAATTTTGATAAACGCCTGCTCATCAAAATCCAGCAAGTCCATTTTATTGACGGCAACGACGATGTTTTTAACCCCCAACAGAGAGGCAATATAGCTGTGCCGACGGGTTTGCGTCACCACGCCGTAACGGGCGTCAATAAGAATGACGGCCAAATCACAGGTCGAGGCGCCGGTGGCCATATTGCGAGTGTACTGCTCGTGGCCCGGGGTGTCGGCGATAATAAACTTGCGCTTAGCCGTTGAGAAATAACGGTAGGCCACATCAATGGTAATACCTTGCTCGCGCTCGGCTTGCAAACCATCTACCAGCAGCGCCAAATCGACGGTGTTGCCTGTCGTACCGTGCTTTGTGCTGTCGGAGCGCACGGCGTCGAGCTGATCTTCATAAATCATTTTCGAGTCGTGCAGCAAGCGACCGATTAGTGTGCTTTTACCGTCGTCAACGCTACCGCACGTCAATAAACGCAATAATTCTTTGCGCTCGTGCTGAGCGAGATACTCATCAATATCGCTAGCGATAAGTTCTGATTGGTGAGACATAAACTTTTAGCCTTTGGCGTTTTCGGTGCCTAACAAATTGGTGACGCGCCCTGCGCCACCGATTCAGTGCAAATACGTTATCCGCTATTACTTAGAAATAGCCTTCTTGCTTTTTCTTTTCCATCGAGCCGGAGCTGTCATGATCAATCACCCGCCCTTGACGCTCGGAGGTCGTCGTTAACAACATTTCCTGAATAATCTCAGGCAGCGTTGTCGCATCGGACTCAACCGCGCCGGTCAGCGGATAACAACCAAGGGTACGAAAGCGAACCATTTTCTCTTGGATCTCTTCGCCCGGCTCTAACGGCATACGGTCATCGTCGACCATAATCAGGGTGCCGTCACGCTCAACCACAGGCCGCTTAGCGGCAAAATACAAGGGCACGATAGGAATGCCTTCTAAATGGATGTACTGCCAGATATCCAGCTCAGTCCAGTTAGACAGGGGGAACACGCGAATGCTTTCGCCTTTATCTACCCGGCCGTTATAAATATTCCACAACTCGGGGCGCTGATTTTTAGGATCCCAACGGTGATTGCGATCACGGAACGAGTAAACGCGCTCTTTGGCTCGCGATTTTTCTTCATCCCGACGGGCGCCACCAAAAGCGGCGTCAAACTTATATTTGTTAAGCGCCTGCTTTAGAGATTGCGTTTTCATGATGTCGGTATGCTTGGCGCTACCGTGGGTGAATGGGCCAACCCCCATATCGACACCTTCTTGATTGATGTGTACCAGCAGATCCCAGCCGAGATCTTTAATACGCTGGTCACGAAACTCAATCATTTCCTGAAACTTCCAGGTCGTGTCTACGTGCATTAAGGGGAATGGCGGTTTACCCGGTGCGAAGGCCTTCATGGCCAAGTGCATCATTACGGCAGAATCCTTGCCCACCGAATAGAGCATAACAGGGTTATCAAACTCAGCCGCGACTTCGCGAATGATATGAATACTTTCAGCTTCAAGCTGTTTTAGGTGCGTCTGTGTGTATTGCTCGGACATGCCACTCACAATTTGTTGGTCAATTTGGGGCCGACCCAGTGTCGGCGGCGCGTATTATAGGTGATCTGGACGAATTTCACTAATCCACTCCACCCAGCACTAGCGTTGGCAACGGTAGCGGTTTTCTAACGGTTTGTTAACAATCAATTGCTTCTATGGTTATGCCCAATTGTTTGGCTTGCGCCACAAAGCCCGGGAACGACGAGGCAATGCACTCAGCGTGATCAACCGTCACCGCCCCGTCGCAACACAATCCTGTCAACGCCAGGGCCATGGCAACCCGGTGGTCGCCCGCCGAATCTACCTCGGCGCCCTGCATGGCCGAGCCGGTAATGCGCAAACCATCGGCATGGGTATCCACGCTAACGCCCAACGCTTTTAGCCCGGCCGCCATATTCGCCAGCCGATCACTTTCTTTTACCCGCAGCTCCGCCGCACCCGAGAGCTCGGTGACACCCCGAGCACTAGCGGCGGCGACAAACAGCGCGGGAAACTCATCAATCGCTCGGGAAACCAGCTCCGGCGGTATGCTAATACCCTGTAACTGGCGGTAGCGCACCCGAATATCGGCCACGGGTTCACCGCCTGCCGTATCTTCGTTAAGTAGCGCTATGTCGGCGCCCATAAGGCGCAAGATGTCCAGCGCACCCGTGCGCGACGGATTTACACCAACGTGTTCCAGTAAAATATCCGAACCTGGGGTGATACTCGCAGCGACGATAAAAAATGCCGCTGACGAGAAATCGCCTGGCACATCAATATGGCACGCCTGCAGCTCACTGCCGCCATCAATGGCGAGCCAGCCCTCGTCGCAGCGAGTCACCTGGCAGCCAAAACCGCCCAACATACGCTCGGTATGGTCGCGCGTTACCTGAGACTCCCGCACCCGTGTGACACCATCAGCGTACAAACCGGCCAGCAACAAACAAGATTTTACCTGGGCGCTCGCCAGTGGCAGCTGGTAATCAATAGCGGCAAAGCGCTCAGCCGGGGCAAACGTCAACGGCAGGTTCTCTGACTCCGAATGGATGTTGGCACCCATTGAGCTCAACGGTTCGATAATTCGCCCCATGGGCCTGGCCGACAAAGAGGCATCACCTGTGATGGTGGAGCTAAAGGTTTGTGCGGCCAGAATACCGGACAACAATCGGGCGCTGGTGCCGGCATTACCCAAATACAGCGGCTTTTGTGGTGCCTTAAGCCCGTGCAGCCCGACGCCGTAAATGGTCACGCGCTCCTCACCGGTGGCGTCATTGTTAGCGCCGTCAATCACTACGCCCATATCGCGAAACGCCTGCAGCGTGGCAAGCGAGTCTTCGCTCTCCAATAATCCGGCAATCGTAGTTTTGCCGTTTGCCAGCGAGCCGAGCATGATCGCGCGGTGAGAGATCGACTTGTCGCCCGGTACGCGTAACCGGCCCTGTAATGGCGCACCTGCAACGACACGAAATTTGATAGGCGTTAACGCTGCAGAGTCTTTTAAAGTGCGCCCGGCTAACATCCGGGTAAAGTGATCTCGAGCCGCTTTAGCGCGGGTAAATACGCCCAGCAAATACTCGCCGTCTTCGCGCTCAATACCGTCACGCAAACGCAATAGGTTATCGACAAATTTATCCAGCGAGTGAAGCACAGCGCCACGATTGGCGCGCATAATATCGTGCCACATAATCGGATCACTGGAGGCAATACGGGTAAAATCACGAAACCCGCCCGCGGCGTAACGAAAGATGTTGGGGTTGCCAATATCGTGCGCCAAGGTGTCAACCAGCGAGTACGCGATAACGTGAGGCAAGTGACTGGTCGCCCCCAGCACCTCATCGTGCTCGCTAACCGACATCGACAAAACCTCGGCGCCAAGCGCTTGCCACAGAGCCGTAACTCTGGCGATATGCGCCGCGCCGGTCGACGGCTCGGGCGTTAAAATAACACGGTGTTTTTGGTATAAAGAGGGGTTGGCTGCGGCAACGCCGCTTTGCTCCGAGCCGGCAATCGGGTGCCCCAACACTAAGTTGCTGGGCACTTCACCAAACGCGGCAATAGCCGCCTCACGCACACTGCCTTTTACGCTGGCGCCGTCGGTTACGGTAACCTCTGGACTGACAAGCGCATGAATATCGCGCAATACCGACTCAATGGCCAGTGTGGGCACAGCGACAAAGATAACATCGCCCTCGCCCAACTCGGCCGCCACTTCTTGCAGTGACAAACAGGCGCGGTCAACCACGCCGCGCTCTAGCGCTAATGCCGCGTTTGCTTGATCGCGAACAATGCCAATCGCCTCTTGGCACGCATGGCGCTGGCGCAAACCGGCACTGACGCTACCGCCAATAAGCCCCAGGCCAATAACCACCAATTTTCCAACCGCTTTAAACTCGGGCTCCGACACGGCCGACATCCCTAGAGTACGGCCTTGGGGTAAGAACCCAGAATTTTTAAGTCGGACACTCGTGCCGAGACTTCGTCTAACGTAGCGCGGATGACGGGGTCGTCCACATGCCCGGTAAAGTCCACGAAAAACACGTAAGTCCACACACCAGAGCGCGAAGGCCGGGTTTCGACCCGCGTTAAATCGATATCGTGAGCGTGAAACGGCGCCAACAAATTGTGCAGTGCCCCGGGCTGATTGCGCATCGCAATTAACAGTGAGGTTTTATCGACGCCGCTGGCGGGAACCGCTTGGGTGCCGATAATTAAAAAGCGGGTGCTGTTGTCCGGCTGATCTTCGATCTTCTCGGAAACCACCTGTAAATCGTATAGCTCGGCGGCTTTTTCTGGCGCTATAGCCGCCGCATTCCACTCACCCTTTAAACGACGGGCCGCTTCAGCGTTGCTCGACACGGCAATTCGCTCGGCTTTGGGGTAATGTGCATCCAGCCACTTGCGACACTGTGCCAACGATTGTCCGTGGGAATAGATACGAGAGATGCTTTTAACATCGGTGACAGAGGACACCATTAAATTATGATGTACCCGCAGCTCGACCTCACCGCAAATTTTTAAATTAGAATTCATAAAGTTATCGAGGGTATGACTCACCACACCTTCGGTAGAATTCTCGACCGGTACCACGCCATAATTAACAGCGCCGGCCTCGACCTCGCGAAAAACTTCATCGATTGCCGAAAACGGCATGGCAACGGCGGAAGCGCCAAAATGTTTTTGCGCCGCCTGCTGTGTAAACGTACCTTCAGGACCTAGGTACGCCACCTTAATGGGACGTTCCAAGGCCAAACACGCCGACATAATTTCACGAAACAAGCGCGCCATCTCTTCATCACTAAGCGGCCCTTCATTGCGCTCCATCGCCTTGCGCAATACTTGTGCCTCGCGCTCAGGCCGATAAAACAAAACATCGCCCTCAGTGCTGGCCGACTTTACCTCGGCCACTTTTTGCGCGCAGCCGGCGCGTTCAGAAATAAGCTTGCCGATGGTCGCGTCGATTTCGTCGATGCGATCACGCAGCGCCAGCAGTTGCTCGCGCTCGTTGTGGGTATCGCTCATAACGCCTTATTCCTCAGCTGCCGGTTCATCCGACGCGGCTTCGCCTTCAACGTCAGTGTCATCCTCTTCTGGCTCTTCAATGCGCGCGACGCCACTCATATGTTCATTGTCGCGCAGCTTAATAAGACGCACGCCTTGAGTGTTACGGCTCAGTACCGATACCTCATCAACGCGGGTGCGCACCAAAGTGCCCTGATCTGAAATCAGCATTAGCTCTTCGCCATCAAGCACCTGCACGGCGCCTACGAGCGCGCCGTTACGCTCGCTGGCAGTCATCGCAATAACACCCTGACCACCGCGACCTTTAGCCGGAAACTCTTCGACGTCGGTGCGTTTACCGTAGCCGTTTTCACTGACGGTGAGCACTTTACCGTGCTCGACAGGCACTACCATACCGATAACCGATTGGTCGTCAGCCATGCGGATACCGCGCACCCCGCGACTAATACGGCCCATGCTGCGCACCGCCGATTCGTTAAAGCGTGCCGCCTTACCGTTAGAGGCAAACAAAATAATATCTCGCTCGCCGTTGGTGATGGCGGTATAGACTAAGTTGTCGCCCTCGTCTAAAGCGATTGCCCGTAAACCGACACTGCGCGGACGCGAGAACTGATCCAGCGGTGTCTTTTTAACGGTGCCTTTTTCGGTCGCCATAAAGACGAAGTGATCGGCATCAAACTCTTTCACCGGCAAGATCGAGGTGACCCGTTCGCCTGCCTCAAGCGGCATTAAATTTACCACCGGGCGCCCCCGAGATTGCCGGCCCGCAACAGGAATTTGATACACCTTTAACCAATACACTTTACCGACACTGGTAAAACACAAGATGGTGTCATGGGTGCTGGCAATAAGTAGGTGCTCAACAAAGTCTTCGTCTTTAACCGATGTCGCTGACTTGCCCATACCACCGCGTTTTTGCGCTTGGTAATCGGCCAGCGGCTGACTCTTAGCGTAACCACCGTGGGAGAGCGTCACGACGCGCTGCTCTTCGTTAATCAAATCTTCTTCAGTCAAATCGAGCGTCGACGCCATAATCTCGGTGCGACGCTCATCGCCGTAGTCTTTAACAATAAGTTCCAGCTCTTCACGAATCACTTCCATTAGCCGGGTGAAGTTACCTAAAATTTCTAAGTACTCGGCAATTTGCAGCAGTTTTTCGTTGTACTCGGCCAGCAGCTTGTCGTGCTCCATGCCGGTTAAACGGTGCAGACGCAATTCCAAAATGGCCTGTGCCTGCGCCGGCGACAAATAATATTTGCCATCGCGCAAACCAAAGGTATCCGGCAGATCTTCAGGGCGACAGGCGTCTTCGCCGGCGCGCTCTAAAAACGGTGCCATCTCGGCGGCATCCCAACCACGGGCAATTAGCCCCTCTTTGGCCTCTGCCGGTGACGGAGAGCTTTTGATCATCTCAATCACTTCGTCGATATTGGCAATCGCAACCGCTAAGCCCTCGAGAATGTGCCCGCGCTCGCGCGCTTTGCGCAGCAAGTAAACCGTACGCCGGGTGACCACCTCACGGCGGTGGCGAACAAACGCCTCAAGTAATTCTTTGAGGTTTAATATTTTAGGTTGTCCGTCGACCAAGGCGACAATATTAATACCAAACACGTTCTGCAGCTGCGTCTGAGAGTAGAGGTTGTTAAGCAACACCTCGCCCGACTCATTGCGTTTAACTTCGATTACCACACGCAAACCGTCTTTGTCCGACTCGTCGCGCAGCTCGCTGATGCCTTCGATCTTTTTCTCTTTTACCAGCTCGGCAATACGCTCGATCAGACGCGCCTTGTTAAGCTGGTATGGAATTTCGCGAATAATAATGGTTTCGCGGCCCGTCTTGTTATTAACCTCGACCTCGGCTCGGGCGCGAATGTAAATACGCCCGCGACCGGTGCGATACGCCTGTAAAATACCGGCGCGACCATTAATAATGGCGCCCGTAGGAAAGTCAGGCCCGGGAATAATCTCCATCAGCTCGTCGATGGTGATGTCTTCATTATCGATCAGTGCCAAACAACCTTTCACCACCTCGGTGAGGTTGTGCGGCGGGATATTGGTGGCCATGCCCACGGCGATACCAGAGGAGCCGTTCACCAGTAAGTTGGGCACTCGGGTCGGCAAAACATCGGGGATTTGCTCGGTGCCATCGTAGTTGGGGATAAAATCGACGGTCTCTTTGTCGAGATCGGCCAGCAGCTCGTGCGAGATTTTCGCCATGCGGATTTCGGTATAACGCATCGCCGCGGCGTTATCGCCATCGACCGAACCGAAGTTACCTTGACCGTCTACCAGCATATAGCGCAACGAGAATGGCTGCGCCATACGAACAATCGTATCGTACACGGCGGAGTCGCCATGGGGATGGTATTTACCAATCACATCACCGACCACACGAGCCGATTTTTTGTACGCTTTGTTCCAATCGTTATTCAGCTCACTCATGGCAAACAGTACGCGCCGGTGAACAGGCTTTAAACCATCCCGAGCATCGGGAAGTGCTCGGCCAACGATCACACTCATGGCGTAGTCGAGGTAAGACTGCTTGAGCTCATCTTCGATACTGACGGGTAATACTTCTTTCGCTAAATCGCCCATGGATTAACGCTTTCCTTATTGTGTTGACTGCTGTCAGAGCCGGGTTGGCGCCCGCGACACACGTATGCCCCGCAAGTGCGTCTCGCGTGGACTTAAAGGGCGTAATATTACCATAAAATCAGACGTATAGGTGTGCTAGGCTGCCATCGGTATAAGTGTGGGCCTCACGCCACCTGCAGGGTTTGAGTTATACTGCGCCGCGACGGGCCAAGCAGTGGCCCATCAGGATATTGCCATCGTCGAGGAGCCTCCATGCCCAACCAGCAAGCCGTTCGATTAATGATCAAAGCCCGCTGGATCATTCCGATCGTCCCCGCCGGACGCGTATACGAGGACTGTGCCATTATCGTCAATGGGCAGCAGATCGAAGCCTTACTGCCTATTGCCGAAGCCGAGAAACGCTACCGTGCCGAACAAACCCTCACCTTAGATCGCCACGTCCTGATGCCCGGCCTGATCAACACCCACGGTCACACGGCAATGTCCCTGCTGCGCGGCTTTGCCGACGACCAACCGTTAGACACTTGGCTGAATGAGCATATCTGGCCCGCCGAGGCGCGCTTAGTCGACGCCGATTTTGTGCGCGATGGCACCGAGCTGGCGCTCGCCGAGATGATCAAGTCCGGCACCAGCTGCTTTGCCGACATGTACTTTTACCCCGAACAAACCGCCCAAGTGACCCGCCGCGCCCACATGCGCGCGCAGATCGCGTTTCCGGTATTGGACTTTGCTACCAATTGGGGCGATGGCCCAGATGACTACATCAACAAAGGTCTCGCACTGCACGACGACTACCGCGCCGACGACTTGATTCGCATCGCTTTTGGCCCCCACGCCCCTTACACTGTGAGCGATGAGCCACTCAAGCGTATTGCCGTGCTGGCACACGAACTACAGGCGCCTATTCATATCCATGTGCACGAAACCGCGCAAGAAGTCGCCACCTCTATTGAGCAGCACGGCAAGCGCCCCCTAGAGCGCTTGCGCGAGCTGGGTGTACTATCACCTCTTGCCCAGTGCGTGCATATGACCCAAGTTGACAACAGCGATATTGCCACGCTCAGCAGCACCGGCAGCCATGTTATTCACTGCCCAGAATCAAACCTTAAGCTCGCCAGCGGTTTTGCGCCGGTGGCCAAGCTCACCGCCGCCGGGGTTAATGTCGCTCTGGGCACCGACGGCGCCGCCAGCAACAATGATTTATCTATGTTAGGCGAGCTGCACACCGCCGCCCTGCTCGCCAAAGCAGTCGCCGGTGATGCCGCAGCGCTAGACGCTCATCAAGCACTCACTATGGCAACCCTAAAAGGCGCGCAGGCTATGGGTATCGACGACATTACCGGCTCGCTGGAGCCCGGCAAGGCCGCCGATATCGTCGCTTTTGAGTTGGACGATCTGTGCGCCCAGCCCATCTATGATGTGGCGGCCACGCTGGTTTATAACAATCGCGCCGTAAAGGCATCGCACCTGTGGGTGGCGGGCAAGGCACTGATGCTGTCGGGTCACCTGCAAACACTCAACGAGCGAGACATCGCCATTAAAGCTCGTCACTGGGCGCAAAAAATTGCGCAACAAAATCCGTCCAGCTGAGACCGGAGTAATTTATGACTCAACCCCATGACAATACCGAGCAGCCCCAAGCCACGCCAAATACCGATGCGGCTGAAATCGCCAAGTTTGAGCAATTAGCCGACAAATGGTGGGACTTAGAGGGGGAGTTTCAGCCTCTACACGGCATGAACCCGCTGCGCGCCAACTATATCGACCAACACTCTCCGGTCGCCGAGCGCGAGCTATTAGACGTTGGTTGTGGCGGTGGTATTTTGGCCGAAGCGCTAGCCCAACGCGGCGCGCGCGTTACCGGTATCGACATGGGCGAAGCACCGCTGAGGGTCGCCCGCGAGCACGCTAAGCAAGGCGGCCTGCAGGTAGATTACCTGCACAGCACCGCCGAGCAGCTCGCGGCCCAGCAACCAGGCCGCTACGACATTGTCACCTGCCTGGAAATGCTGGAGCATGTCCCCGACCCCGCTTCGGTGATTGCCGCTTGCGCGGCGTTGGTAAAACCCGGTGGTACGGTTTACTTTTCGACCATTAACCGCACGCCTAAAGCGTGGGGTTTAGCCGTGGTTGGGGCCGAATATGTATTGGGTTTACTGCCCAAAGGCACCCACGATTACAAAAAATTTATTCGCCCCTCTGAGCTTGCCAGCTATGCCCGGCGCGCAGGGTTACAGCTTGAAGATATCGCCGGCATTCGCTACAACCCGCTCAGCAAACAGTTCTCACTGGCGCCCCACGACGTCGATGTCAACTACATTGCCCGCACTCGTAAAGCCCCCGAGACTGCCTAATATTGAAATCAGGAGACACCGTGAGCCCCAATCCTCTGCCAATCCGTGCCGTCGTTTTTGATCTTGACGGCACACTGCTGGACACCGCCGGCGATTTTATCGTTGTGCTCAACCAGCTGCGCCGCGAGCATCAACTCCCCGAGCTTACTGATGAAGCCATTCGTCGCACCGTCTCTAACGGCGCGCGTGCACTGATAGAGCTAGGTTTTAATGTCACCGAGAGCGACCCTGAGTTTGCGCCACTACGCAGCCGCTTGCTAGAGCTGTACATGCAACATATCGCGGTTTATACCCAGCCGTTTAGCGGTATTATTGAACTGCTACACGATATTAAGCGCTGCGGTTTAGGCTGGGGCATCGCCACCAACAAGCCCGAGCTATACACCCAGGCACTACTCGATAAGCTCGCTTTAAAACCGGCGCCCGAGGTCGTGATTTGCCCCGACAACATCACCCATCGCAAGCCCGACCCTGAATCGCTATTATTTGCAGCGCGCCACTTTGAGTGCGAGCCCAGTCAAATTATTTATCTCGGTGATCACATTCGCGACATCGACTGCGGCCGGCACGCCGGTGCTATCACCATCGGCTGCGGCTATGGCTACATCGATGAAGGCGACGACCCCAAAAACTGGCAAGCCGATTACCTCGTCAATCACAGCCTTGAGTTAGCGCCATTAATTGCGCGATTGATTCAAGCGCGACAAACAGCTGAGCAACCTGCATGAACCATCCCAACATAAATACCCTGCCAGATGGCTACCAACCATCATCCGATTTATTAGCCGATAAAATTATTTTGGTGACCGGTGCCGGCGATGGCATTGGCCGCACAGCGGCAATGACGTTTGCCGCCCATGGCGCCACCGTGATCTTACTGGGCCGCACCATGAGCAAGCTAGAACAAGTCTACGACGCTATCGAGGCCGCCGGTCACAAGCAGCCCGCTATTTACCCGATGAACCTTGAAGGCGCCACGGAAAAAGATTACCGCGATATGTGCGACACGCTAAATGAAGAGTTTGGCCAGCTCGACGGTATATTGCACAACGCCTCAGAGCTGGGCGACCGGACCACCATCCGCGACTATACCGCCGACACCTGGAAACGCTTAATGCAGGTAAACGTCAACGCCCCGTTCATGATGACCCAAGCCCTGTTGCCACTATTAGAAAAACCCGAGCACGCTGCCATTGTCTTTACCGGCTCCAGCGTTGGTCGCCAAGGTCGTGCCTACTGGGGCGCTTACGCCGCCAGTAAAGCGGCACAAGAAAACATTATGCAAACGCTGGCCGACGAGCTCGAAGGGGTAACCGGCATTCGCGCTAATAGCATCAACCCAGGCGCCACCCGCACCGCCATGCGCGCCGTTGCCTATCCGGCCGAAAATCCTAACGAGCTTAAAACCCCCGAGGATCATATGCCGCTCTATTTGTATTTGATGGGACAGGACAGCCGCGATATAACCGGGCAATGTTTTAACGCTCAGTAGCGTTGCCCCGCAAGGTTATCGCGGTAATGTCTGCCAAAAGAAAATACGATAGGAAAGTAAAGCCGGCGTGACGAATTATTTACTGCGGTTTGCTGCGCAAGGCATCCAGCAATGATGCCTCGGCGCGCGACAAGCCGCAGCGATTAGCGACCTCGTCACGATCCACGCCCAGCGATAACAAATGTGTTGCCTCGGAGTAAGGCTTAAGGCGAGTGTCACCACTTGCGGTGTCGATCTGGGTGTTTTTCTGCGATTCCATAGCCAGAATTCGCTGCCCCATACCCACGGCACCACTTTGCAGTAGCGCCAACTCGCGTTCAAACTTTTGCAGAGCCTGCTGGCTTTGTTGCTGTGCACGCTTTACTTTAACCAAAGCCGTAAAAGCCAATAAAAGTGCGAACACCGCCACGCCAAAAACAACAGCAGCGGCTATTAAGGTCTCAGTTGCGACACCGGCAAACGCCCCCATAGTTTTACATCCCTACCCCAGCACTGCTTTAAATATCGTCGAGTTCGGCCCACTCTTCATTGGTGAGCAGCTTATTCAGCTCAATCAAAATCAGCAGTTCATCGTTTTTGTGACAAACACCCTGAATAAACTTAGCGCTCTCTTCATTGCCAACGTTGGGGGCCATCTCGATTTCGGACTCGCGCAAATAAACCACCTCGGCAACACTGTCTACCAAGATACCAATAACGTGGCTGTCGGTCTCGATAATCACGATGCGCGTATTGTCCGTCACCTCACCGGCGGGCAAGGCAAACCGGTGGCGGGTATCAATCACCGTCACCACATTGCCGCGTAAGTTAATAATCCCCAAAACGTAAGCGGGGGCGCCAGGCACGGGGGCGATCTCTGAGTAGCGCAGCACCTCTTGAACCTGCATAACGTTAATGCCATAGGTTTCACCGTCTAGGCGAAAGGTGACCCATTGCAATACCGCATCGTCTGAGTTTTTTTGTTGATTGGCATTGTTCGCCATGGTTGCTCCTCGCACAAGAATATTAGGCGCTTGTTCAATGTGGCCCCGCTTAAGCGGCACCGGTTAAACCCTTTACCTATTAACAGTAGTCTTTACTATGACGCTATCGGCCGCGCTGCCAATTTCTTCAGTCTAGGCGATAACCCGCCCTTAACCCAAGTTTACTACACTCTGGCACAGCCAGGCGGGTAAAACCGTCTATTTACGGCTATTGCGATCGGCGTCGGTCAAAAGTTTGCCCATCATCGGTATATCGATCAGTGCGCACATATGCTCTTTAACGGTTCCGGCCAGCCAGGGCCGCTTGGAGCGAGAGCTACGCCACTTTACGTCGTCCGGGGCGAGCCGCATGGGTTGCTCTACCCGATCCACCGCTAGCCCCCACGGCACACCGTTAATGGACACCACATACTGGGCGGATTCAACAAAACTTGGATCGTAGCGCTCAGGCATGACAAATTTTGCGGTATTCACCGTGCGTACTTTGCCCGAGCTGGTGGGCTGTAGTCCCATAAACCAATCAGCCTGGCCAAATAGCGGCGTAAGCTCATCGGTCAGCGGTTGAATTTGCCCCAATGCGATAAGCGGCACGGCCAAGGTTAGACCACTGACCGTAAATAAGAGCACTTCAAAGGGCTCCTGAGCCCAGCCCGGACGACCGTTTTTATGCCACTGCAGCGCTTCATCCAATACCGCCTGGGGTTCTGCCGCCGGTGTTTCACTGACGGCCACCTCGGCGGTGGGCGTGGCGCGGGGCAAAGGCGCTACATCCGGCGTAGCGATTGGCGCGGGCGTTTCTTTTAAAGCGGTTGGCGCAGGCGCGGTGTCAGGCTCTGGCGTCATATGCTGCGTTACCGAGGCGCGCGCGCTGTACAGCAGCTGTTGTAATTGCTCGCGGCGGTCGTCGTCATCCAACAGCGGTGCGACTGGTGTCGGGGGTGAACGCAACTCCTCTGTAGCGGCTTGAGGCTTTACCTCTAAGCCGGGGGCTGGTGCAGGCGCGTCACGCAGCAACTCATCAATGTAGCCCTGTAACAAATCATTGCCACCCGCGGTCATAGTACACCTCTGCTTGCCGGCGCTTTTGCAGCGGTTACGCTGCCTGCCGCTTGTGTCGAGGGCGTGACCTCGCGCTGACGCAACCACTTGTAGAGCGAGCGATACGCCTCGACCCCGCGACTTTGCGGCTCGTATAAGTTCGGCGGCACCCCGGCTTTGCTGGCATCGCGAAACTTGGTATCCACAGGGATCTTACCCGGCCACGTGCGCTCGGGGTAATCGTAACGAATCGTCCGCATGGTGCTTACCGAGGCCTGGGTTCTGCGATCAAACAGTGCCGGCACTATGGTGTAATTAAGCCCTTGGCGGCTGGATTTTGCCATCATATTTAACGTATTAACCATACGCTCTAAGCCTTTAAGAGCGAGAAACTCGGTTTGCACTGGAATAAGCAACTCGTCACACGCGGCGAGTGCGTTGACCATTAAAACGCCCAACAGTGGCGGCGTATCGATAATCACTAAGTCGTAATCGTCAGCCAGCAAGGCCAGCGCTCGTTTAACGACCAACCCCAAACCATCGGGCCCGAGGGATCGCCGCTCGAGGGTTGCCAAACCTGTTGCCGCCGGTAAAACCTCAAGGTTGGGGTAGTCGGTCGCGTAAATCAGGGATTTTACAAAACGTCGGCCACCGCCTTGGGGCTCACTTAAACGCTGACGATCCGAAAATAACGTATACGCACTGCGGGTCAGGGTGTCGGGATCTTGACGGAAATAGCTGGTCAAGGAACCGTGAGGGTCGAGGTCCAATAGCAATACGCGCCCGTGCTCGGCGGCTAAACCGCCAAGCGCGACACTGGTAGTCGTTTTACCCACACCACCTTTCTGGTTTGCTACGGTCCAGATTTTCACAAAATCCTCTCAAGTACAGCGATAGCGTCAATCTAGTGTTAATCGGCTCTGATTAGCAAACCTTGAGCAAGTATCGTGCCTCGCCCTGGGTTAGATCAGATTAAGGCGTACCGTTCGTCCGGGGTAAGTCTGGATCGCTACTGTAAAGTAGCTCGCCGCCGTTCAGTTCTACCGGTTTAATATCGGCACTGCCGGCGCTGGAACGAGTCGCCGTAGTTTGCGCCCCAGCCGACGCTTCGGGCGCCGCCGCTTGGGGGCGCACTCGGTGATCGCGGGCAATCATAATCGCCACCCGTCGGTTTTGTGCCCGACCATCGGCGCTATCATTAGAGGCCACTGGCTGATACTTACCATAACCCACTGCCGCTAACCGACTCGGCCCGACACCGGCATCAATAAGCCACTTAACAATCGCCGCCGCTCGCGCCGAGGACAACTCCCAGTTGCTTGGGTAGCGGCTGGTTTGAATCGGTACATTATCGGTAAAACCTTCGATCTGAACCGGATTATCGACATCGGCAATAATCTCAGCGACCCGGGTAAAAATCTCGCGGGCGGTATCACTTACCTCGGCGCTACCGGATGAAAATAAAATACTGTCCCGCAGCTCTACTTGCAGCCACATCTCGTTACTCGACACCTGCATCAGCTGATCGTCAATCAAGCCGGCAAACTCCGCTTTAAACGCTTGTTCAAGTAAATCAAGGTTGCCCTTGTGATCGCCAACAGGGCTCGAAGGTATTGGTGGCACCAGGGCTTCGCCCTCGAACTTGCCATCTGCTCGCTTCGCGT